>CAVTFC010000015.1:0-110311 GCA_963733725.1 uncultured Candidatus Rokubacteria bacterium
AAGTCCGGCCCGCCGCGGCCGGCGCAGCCGAACGCCAGCAGCATCGCGGCGGTGAGCACCGCCGCCGCGCTCAACCTCCGGCGCATCGCATCGGCACACGAGCGCCGCTCAGCCTTCATCGCCCGACCCCCCACCGCGACGCTCGACGGTTACGGCGTAGCGATCACTTCGCCGACGACGCGTCCGGCCGACGGCCAGGGACGCCGCCATGGCGGTGACGCCGTGAGCCGTGGCCGGATGAACACCGCCACCCCGTCGATGAACGGGTGTTCACGCGGCTGCTTGCAGTCACCGTCGTGCAGGCGTCGTCTCGAAGTCGAGCTGATTCGCTTTGAAGCGCTCCAGGGTCGCCTTGTTCTCGAACACTGATGAGCTCGCTGTAGGTTTGGCCTCCCGCCGAGCCTGATTGACCCCTGGGTCATATCCGCATAGCCGATGTGCTGACCCTGCTGCAGACCACTTCCTCCTGGCCATAGGCCCCGCCGACGACCAGACCGCCCTTGCCGATCTCTGGAAAGAAAGCGAACCCATGACTCTTCTTGGCGAGCGCCTCGATTCCGGGATCGAGCTTGTACCACCCGCCGCTCGGCCGTCGCCTTCTGGGACAGTTCGTCTCTCTCCGTAGTGGTGGCGGGAGCCGTGCTGCAGCTGACCAGTAGACCGGTGGCGACGACGATTGCGGCGACGACGGCTGATGTTGGCAGCATCATGATCCGTTCCTCCTTGTGAACTCCTGCAGATCGGGTGTCGAAGTCGTCAGGCGAGCATGCGGTCTGGGCCGATTGGCGTTCGGCCCAGACCACGGTTCCTCCTGGGCATCGAGCAGCCGACGGAGTAGCCCTTGATCACCGCGGCGGTGGATTGATTTTCGCGTCAGCATCAGTGAGATCGAAACTCATTAGATCCTCACCGGCTTGTAGCGGTCCAGAATACGTCTTCCGTGTTTCAGCCAAGATCTCCTCGACCGTAGGCTCCGGAATGGTCCGCGTCCCCTGCTGAGTGAAATGTGTATAGACGGCCAGTTTCGGCTGCGTTCGGTTGAAGACGGTCGCCGCTTCCGAAGGCATCGTGTGGTGGTCAAGAATGCGGCGGATAGCTATATTTTGCAGCAGCTCAGGTTTCGAAGCCGCAATCGCATGCACCAGTAGGTCCACGCCTTTTCCATTACGAATCAGATTCTCACTGAAGCGCGTGTCGCCAGAAATCAGGACGGATCGTCCTCTGTAATCGATACGGTAGCCGTAAGCAGGCTTGATCTCAGAGCCGTGATCCACTTCAAAAGCTGTCACACGAACGCCATTTCGCTCATACACGACGCCATCTGTTGAAAACTCTTCTACAGTGACAGCCGCTCCCTCTGCAGGTAGCTTTTGATCTGCAATGCGAATGCGCACGTCAGCCGCATACGCACGTTCAAGATTGGCCATGAGTTCTTTCGCGCCAGTTGGCCCGATCACGCGGAACGGCTGTGTTCGCGCCCCGCCTGCCGGCAACCAGGCTGTGAGCCACAGATCAGGGATGCCGTTCACGTGATCGGAATGGTAGTGAGTAATAAACAGCGCATCCAACCGCGCCAGCGGGACCCCAATCTGGGTGAGCCTGATCGGCACGCCTCGACCTGCATCAAACAGGAGCTTCTGATCGCCTGCTTCGACCAACGTGCCGGGTCCGAATCTGTCGGGACGAAGCTGTGGATTTCCGGTGCCCAGGAGGGTGACGCGGAACATCTCCTGTGCATTCGCTCCCAGTGCAGTGGTGAGCACGATAGTGCTGTGACGATCAGTTCGGCAGCATTGCAAGTCCTCCCCTGTGACCGGCCCATTTCGGGACCTATCGGCATGAGGACGCACACATGGTCGCCAAGGGTCATCAAGAGATCACCGAAGTCGGAGGGACGGACCTCGGCCCTCTGGAACGTCGACCGAAGGCGTTCATGAGCCTCCCAGGTAGCCGGGCCAGGAACGATCGGACCAGGTGGGACGAGAGTAGTCTGCCGACCGGCAGGGGTCAAGGACGGAGAGCCCACAGGGTTCCGGGATAACCGAAGCGCCTATGAAATCAGATCGATCCAGAGCCTGGAGGGATCCGTGTGGCATTCTGCATATCCAGCCCCCGCAACGATTGAAGACGAGGGGTTAGCGGACGCAAGAGCCGCTGACCCCTTTCGCTTACCCAGACTTCACCCAGGAATTGGGGGCGAGAACGCGTGCCAGCCGGCCCGCCGTCGAGCGTGCGCGCGCAGGGGGCAATCGCGCGAGCGGCGGATCGCACGTTCCGGGTGACGACGAGATCGGCCGGGACGCTGTCAGACAGCACGCGGACGCGGAACTCAAGCGGGGCCGAGCCTGACCTGGCCGGCCACCCTCTTGCTCGTCGCGAACCTTGAGAATGTCGAGATTGCATTCGCGGCCTAGTCCGCCGTACAACGGTCCGGACGTGCCGCGCGCAGCATGCGTTGGCTGCGCGGGCGTAACCCCCTGTGCATCACGGAGGCGGGAGGTCGGTCATGACCGTGCGGCTGGAGTCGGTGACGTTCACGAGCGGAGACGGGGCGACGCGCGTCCCGTCGTACCTGGCCATCCCGGACCGCGACGGGCCCCATCCGGTCGTGTTGATTCTCCGGGGCGTGGCTGGACCGGACGACGGGTACACGGAGATTGCCCGGCGCCTCGCCGAGTGGGGCTATGTGGCCCTGGTACACGGCTGGAAGGTTCGCGGGGCCGACCCGGCGGATGAGCCCGTGTACGCCGATCTGCAGGGAGCAATGTCCTTCCTGGGTTCGGTCGGACCGGCTGATCTCAAGAGACTGGCCGTCCTCGGCTTTTGTCGCGGTGGGGTGCACGCGCTCATGGCAGCCCGAGCGCACGCGGAGATCCGCGTGATCGTCGTCTTCCACGGCTTCGCCTTCCGGCCGGCGGGAGCTCAGCCAGGCGCCGAGCCCATGATCTCGCCGGGGGCGTGAACGTCCCCATGCTGGTGCTGCACGGTACGGAGGACGAGCGGGCGCCCATGGCGGAAATGCGTCGGATGGAGGCACGGATGCGGGCCCTCGGCAAGGTCTGCGCCTTCGTGTTCTACGCCCGCCCGCCACGGCTTTGCCGTGCGCACCCACCCCGGCTATGCCGAGGATGCGGCGAAGCAGAGCTTCGACGAGGCCAAGCGCTTCCTGGCGAGATACCTGCCCGTTACTGGATAAGATTGACAGCGGCGCGGGCTGATTGCACGCGTGAGAGGAGACGGGCACGAATGGCGGCCGACCGACGACAGCAGATCCGGCTGAGCCCCGACGAGCAGGCCGCGTTCCTCCGGGAACGCAAGAAGGCCGCCCTGGCCACCATCGACAAGGACGGCTTCCCCCATGTCGTGGCCATGAACTACTTCGCGCGGGACGGCGCATTCTACATGACCTCGTACGGGAAGGCGCAGAAGGTCGTCAACATCCGCCGGAATCCCAAGGTGGCGTTGATGATCGAGGCCGGCGACGAGTACGCCGAACTGCGGGGCGTGATGATCCGGGGGCGCTGCGAGGTCCTCGAGGACGAAACCAGCGTCAGGGCGGCGTTCGAGGCGCGGGCGGGGGCACAAGCGAGTGCGTCGCCGGTCCAGCCGGAGCGCTGGCCAGCGCGCCGAAGCGCGTGGTGCTCAAGATCGTTCCGGAGAAGGTGGTCAGCTGGGACCACCGCAAGCTTGGCGGACGATACTGACCGGCGGACGATACTGACCGGCGGACGGAGGAGAGCGAGACGGACAGGAGGTGTGGGTGTGCGACGGGAAAGGGTGGGGCCGCTTGGGCCAGCAAACGGCGACAGGTTCAACGCGGCCGATGGTCCTAGGCCTGAACTTCGAAAAGGAACCAGCGCTATTTCGGTCCGAACACATCGATGGCGATACGGCCAGCGTTGACCGCGCAGGGCCAGCCAGCATAGAACGCCACGTGGGTGATCAGCCCCTTCAACTCGGTCTCCGTTACCCCATTGTCGAGTGCCCTCTGCATGTGGCCCCGCATCTCGTCGGTCCGGTAGAGCGCAGCCAGCATGGCCACGGTGATCAGACTACGGTCACGCTTGCTGAGGTCGGGATGCTCCCATACGTCGCCGAACAGCACGTCGTCGCGGAGTTGCCCCAGCTTGGGAATGAATTCGTACACCGTTGGTTTGTTCTGAGACATGGGTCGATCTCCTCGTGCATGGGTCGCGTTGGCGGTGGCGAATCTCCGGAATACTCGATGGCCGGGTCAGAAGAGTCTAGTCGACGAGCGAGAAGAGTCGCCACTCTCCAGGCATACCCTTCAGCGAGTGCTGCCCGCGATCCTCAAAGCGCGCGTCCGATCCCACAACGATGTCCTTCACCGTGCTGGACACCAGGATGTCCCCGGGGCCGGCGAGTCCCTGGATTCGCGCGGCGACGTGCACCGCCATCCCCGTCAGCGTGCGCCCTTGCAGCTCGCATTCGCCAGTGCGTATACCGGCCCGGATGTCGATACCGAGACGCTTCACGGCCTCTCGTGCTGCCCGGGCACATTCGAGCGCGCGCGCCGGGGATTCGAAGCGGACAAAGAACCCGTCGCCAGCCGTGTCGACCTCGATGCCTTCGTACCGCGCGATCTCGGCACGCACGGCATGGTGATGCTGCGAGAGCACAGCCCGCCAGCCGGCATCGCCCAGACGCCGGGCATGCTCGGTGGACCCGACGATGTCGGTGAAGAGCAGCGTGGCGAGAATGCGCTTCACCTCGCTCACCGTCTGTTTTTGACGCTTCGAAGAGTCGATGAGCTGCGCGATGCCGTGGGCGGACGCGGCCAGCTTGCCATCCGCGTCGTACACGTCGATGTCGGCGATGGCGAGCCCTCGACCACGGATCATGCCCTTCGCCTCGGCACGCAGGAGTCTGCCGTCGGCCGGGACCGCCCGGAAGAAGGATGTCGAGTGAGCAAGGCCGGCAAACGACTGGCCGGGCTGCACGAGCAGCAAGCCGGAGGTGCGCGAGGCGAAGTTGGCCAGCGCTGCGATGGCGCCGGGCGCCACGCAGCGAGAGAACCGGCAGAGCCACTCGGTGGCGGGCATGGTCATGGCCATGGTCACCGCCCCTTGGTGTTCGTCGATCGCCTCGATCCGGCATCCGGTCAACTCCGAGAACGGGGTGAGGAATCGGCCTTGCAGGTACGCCTGCAGGAAGGCCAAGCCACCTTGCTCGTCGAGCTTCTCCGGTGGAGCGAGCCTGCTCCGGACGGCGCGCAGATAGGGGTCGGGTGTCGGGTAGGACGCTTCATCCACCCGACGAAGCTCTGAAGGCGGCGGTGGCGGGGACGGTTCCACCTGCCGGACCTCGCAATGGCTGGTTCCGTGCGCAACCTTCCGCCCCTGAGGATCCTCGACCTCGAGCTCCACGAACACAAACAATCGGCTGGCGTTGACGACGCGCGCGCGAGCCAGCAAGTTGCCGGCCTGTGGGCGGGTCGGCCGGAAATAGTTGAGCGCCAGCGAGACCGGTTCAACATCCAGGCCGGGTGTGAGTGTGGTCACCGCCACTCCGGTGACCGCTGTTTCGGCGAGCATCGAGACCTCGAGCTCTCCCGTGGTGATCGACGACCACCCCGTTGCCGGCATCACCCAGGTTCCAGACCCTGGCCCCACATGGCCCGCCCGTATTCCCAGTAGACGGGCGATGGGGGGAGAGGGCAGCTGAGACTGCTCGAACGCCCGGATGCGGTCGATTCCGGGCAACGCCCAGAACCAGGGAGGCGGTACGTGCCCTCGAACGGCTTCGTCGACGATCACACCGATGTCTCCATGTACCTCATGCAGGGAGGCGGCCGACTGACCCACCGTTGCTCTGAGGGGGCAGGATAGGGGATGGGCGCGGGCTCCACAAGGCGCCACTCAGGTGCTGGCGGGTGCCACTACCCTTGCGATGCTGGAACCCGCTTGCGAGTCCAGTTCGTTAGCTCGCCCGGCGGATCAACTTCTCGATTGGAGTTGGAAAGCGCGTCTGAAAGTCCAACAACTTGGCCCAAAGCGGCGTGATCTTAATACGAGCCATCTGCTTGTACATCGCGCGCACCTGCGCCTCAAAAGCATCCCACTGGTCGGGTCCGACACCCTTTCTGGATGCAGCGAGGTATTCGGGCGGTACGCCATCCACTATATCGATGGCGGCAGTACCTCGCACGAGCAGAACATGCGGCGGGAAAGCGTTCGTATCAACGGTGAATGCCACCTTCGGATTTGTTTTCAGTGCCGAAACTTTGGGCGCGTGCGGAACCGTACAAAGCACAAACTGACTACCGTTCCAGTGGAAGCCAATCGGGATCGCGCGCGGAAATCCGTCGGGTCCGAGGTATGCCAACCGCGCCGGAATACTGGATTGCATTAGCTCTTGTGCCAGCGGATCGCTAAGCACTCGAGTGACATCCTGTGGTTGCATCCTAGCCTCCCTCCGATCTCAGTTGTACTGAATGTACCGAAAATCGCCAAGAAAACGAAACTGAAGAAGACAGCGTAACCTCTCAAGAGGTCAAAAGAAAGAATGGGGCGGCGGGGGCGGGGACGAGTTCCGACCTCCCGGACCTCGCAATGGCTGGTTCCGTGAGCAACCTTCCGGCCGTTGGGATCCTCGATCTCGATCTCCACGAAAACAAACAATCGCCTGGCGTTGACGACGCGCGCGCGAGCCAGCAAGTTGCCGGCTCGAGGGCGGGTCGGCCGGAAATAGTTGAGCGCCAGCGAGATAGGGTCAACATGACCAGCCCGTTGCCGGCATCACCAGGTTCCGGACCCCGGCCCCCACCTGCCCGGCCCGTATTCCCAGTAGACGGGCGATGATGGAGCTGAGACAGATCGCACGCCCGAGCCGCTTCGACATGGACAGTGGCGGTTGCTGACTGTCCTTGACGTGTCTCTCCCCACAGACTAAGCTCGCGGCACCTGTCCGACCTTTCCTGGCCCGGCTCGCCAAAGGGTGACACGGCATGCAGTGTCCCCGGTGCCAGGTTGAGAACGACGCGGGCGCACGCTTCTGCGAGGACTGTGGCGCCCGGCTTGAGGCGGCCTGCCCGAGCTGTGGCACCCCCGCCACGCCGGGCAAGAAGTTCTGCCGTTCTTGCGGGGCTGCGCTCGCGCCTGAGCCCAGCCGCTTCACCTCCCCCGAGTCCTACACCCCCAAGCATCTCGCCGAGAAGATCCTCACATCCAAGAGCGCTCTGGAGGGCGAGCGCAAGCAGGTCACGGTCCTCTTTGCTGACTTGAAGGGGTCCATGGAGCTCTTGGCCGACCGAGACCCGGAAGATGCCAGGAAAATCCTCGACCCCGTCCTCGAACGCATGATGGAGGCCGTGCACCATTACGAGGGCACGGTGAACCAGGTGATGGGCGACGGCATCATGGCGCTGTTCGGCGCGCCCCTCGCCCATGAAGATCACGTCGTGCGCGCGTGCTACGCCGCGCTCCGGATGCAGGAGAGCGTGAAGACGTATGCGGAAGCGGTGCGACGCTCGCACGGGGCTGTCGTCAAGATCCGCGTCGGGCTCAACTCGGGCGAGGTTGTCGTGCGCACCATTGGTAGCGACCTCCACATGGACTACACCGCCGTCGGCCAGACGACGCACCTGGCCGCGCGGATGGAGCAGCTCGCCGATCCCGGCGCGATCGTCATCACCCCCGATACGCTGGCGCTGGCCGAGGGCTACGTCCAGGTGAAGTCGCTCGGTCCCGTGCCAGTGAAAGGGCTCGCCGAGCCCGTGGAGGTCTACGAGTTGACAGGGGCGGGGACGGCGCGGACGCGCCTGCAGGCCGCGGCCCTCCGGGGCCTCACCCGCTTCGTCGGCCGCGACGCCGAGGTCGAGCACCTGCGCCTGGTGCTCGGCCAAGCCGGCGCCGGTCGGGGCCAGGTGGTCGCGATCGTCGGCGAGGCCGGCGTGGGCAAGTCGCGGCTGGTCTACGAGTTCACCCACTCCCATCGGGTGCAAGACTGGCTGATCCTGGAGGCCTCCTCCGTCTCCTACGGCAAGGCCACCAGCTACCTGCCCGTGATCGACCTGCTCAAGAGCTACTTCAAGATCGGCGACCGGGACGACCACCGGGAGATGCGCGCCAAGGTGCTGGGGCGGGTGCTGGGCCTGGACCGCGCGCTCGAGCCCCTGCTGCCCCCGCTGCTGGCGCTCCTCGACGTGCCGGTCGAGGACGCGGCCTGGCAGAACCTCGACCCGGCCGAGCGCCGCCAGCGCACGCTCGACGCCGTCAAGCGTCTGCTGCTGCGGGAGAGTCAGGTGCAGCCGCTGCTGGTGGTCTTCGAGGACCTGCACTGGGTCGATGGCGAGACCCAGGCCCTGCTCGACACCCTCGTGGAGAGCCTGGGCTCGGTGCGCCTCCTGCTCCTCGTGAACTACCGGCCCGAGTACAAGCACCGCTGGGGGAGCAAGACGGCCTACTCGCAGATCCGGCTCGACAGCCTGCACGCCGAGAGCGCAGCGGAGCTGCTGGCGACGCTCCTCGGCCCGGACCCCGGGCTGGCGCCGTTGACGCAGATGCTGGTGAAGCGGGGCAATCCGTTCTTCCTCGAGGAGACGGTGCGGACCTTGGTGGAGACGGGGGCATTGGCGGGGGAGCGGGGAGCATACCGACTTACGCGGCCGGTGGGGGCGCTGCAGGTGCCGGCGACGGTGCAGACGGTCCTGGCGGCGCGGATCGACCGGCTCCCGCCGGAGGAGAAGCAGCTCCTCCAGGCGGCCTCGGTGATCGGCAAGGACGTGCCGTACGCGCTCCTGGCGGCGATCGCGGAGCAGCCGGAGGAGACGCTGCGACGGGGGCTGGCGCACCTGCAGGAGACGGACTTCCTTTACGAGACGCAGCTCTTCCCGGACCTGGAGCACACGTTCAAGCACGCGCTGACCCACGAGGTGACATACGGGAGCCTGCTGCACGACCGGCGACGCGCCCTGCACGCTCGAGTCCTGGCCGCCATGGAACACGCGGGCAGCAGCCGGCTCTCGCTGGACACCGAGCGGCTGGCCCACCACGCCTTGAAGGGCGAGGAATGGGGTCGCGCCGCGCAGTATCTCCATCTCGCCGGTCGGCGGGCCATCGCCCAAGCGCGATACCCGAGCGGCGTCGGCTTCTACGAGGCCGCGATCCGCGCCCTGGACCAACAGGGAGAGGATGCCGACCTGACACTCAAGCTCGATGCCTATCTCGAGCTCGGCACCGCGCGTACCGAGAGTGGAGAGCTCGAGGGGTACAGGCAGTTGATGGACCAGGCCGAGGCGCTGGCCCGGACGCTCAATGACCGCGAGCGGCTGGCTCAAGTTCGCGTGAGACAGGCTCAGGGTCTGTGGAACCTGTGGTCGGGGCCCGACAACCTGGAGGACGCGATCGAGCGGGCGGGGGAAGCGGTCGGGCTGGCGGCTCCCGATGACCTCCGGACGCGCAGCTATGCACAATTCCTCGTGGGCGCCGCCTCCCTCGCGCGTGGGCGCTTCCATCACGCCATCCAGGAGTTCGACGCCGGCGTGGCCCTGTTCACCGCAGCGCCGGCTGACGCGGAAGCGGCCGGGCTGGTGCTCCCGATCCGGGCGAACATCCGGGCCTGGGAGGCCGAGGCGTACGCGGCTCTCGGCGACTTCGGCCACGCCGTCGCTGCGGCGGGCGAAGCCCAGCGGATCGCGAGCGACCTGCGTCACTCGCCGACTCAGGGGCTCGCGGGAGTGCACGCGGGCTACGTCCTCCTGCTGCAGGGTCAAATCGAAGCCGCGGCAGCGGCCTTCGAGCGCGGGCTGGCCAGCGGGAAGGTCAGGAGTGGGAACTCCCTGGGGCTGGCACTCGCCCACCTCTTGCTAGGCCAGTGCGATGACGGCCTGAGGGCACTGGCGCGGGGGCTCGAGATCAGCGATCCTCTCGGCCCGCAGATGAAGATCCTGAGCCGGTACGGGGTCATACCCGCCGGAGCATATCTAGCAGCAGGCCGCCTCGAGGAAGCGGAGGCGGCAGCGGTGCGGGGGCTCGCGCTCGCGACGTTGGACAACGCGCGGGCCTACCATGTACCCCTCGGGCGCCTGCGGGCCGAGGCACTCGCCCTCCAAGGGAAAGGGCCGCCGAGTGAGGAGGCGCTCGTGGACTGGGGCCGACTCATCGAGCTTGCGAAGGAACTGTCGATGCGTCCCGAGGTAGCCCACTGCTCCCTTGGACTTGGCAAGCTTTATGGCCGCCTCGGCGATCGCGGAGCGGCCGGAGAGTGGCTGACGACGGCCGTGACCATGTATCGCGAGATGGCCATGGGCTTCTGGCTGGATAACGCTGAGGCGGCACTCGAGCAGATGGGCTGAGTTCTCCGGCAACCAGGGGTATCGCAAACCCTATCCTCGCCGCGGTGGTAGCGGTCCCTGCCAGGCGGCCTCCTGCTAGGGGTCTTGATTAGGCAAACCGATCGTTTTTGGTGGGGTGGCAGGTGGATGAGGCCGTCACCCAAGGGGGACAACTCATGGATGTGACCCAGATGTTCCTCGCGCGGCACGGCCTCATGCACACGCGGGTCGATGGACTGACGGAAGGGCTAACCGACGGGCAGGTCCGGGGACACGTCCATCCCGCCGCCAATCCCCTGGCGTGGCTCCTCTGGCACATCGCTCGGTCGGAGGACGCTTCCGTGAACCTGCTGGTCGCGGCTGGCCCGCAGGTTCTCGACGACGCCTGGGCCAGGCGGCTCAAGGTCGCGCGACGCGATATCGGTGAGGGCATGACCATGGCCGAGGTCGACCAGCTCTGCGAGACGATCGACCTGGGTGCCCTTCCGGCCTACTGGGCGGCGGTGGGGGAGCGGACCGCTTCGGTCATGAGCGCGTTGGCGCCCGGCGCCCTGGACACCGTGATCAGCCCGAAAGAGTTCGAGCGTGCCATCGTCGACGAGGGGATGCTTTCCGGCCCGCACGTCTCACGTATCCAAGAGTTGTGGGCCGGGATGACCCGAGGCCGCTTTCTCATGTACCTCCCGTTCACCCACAACTACGAGCACATCGGCCAGGCCGACCTCCTCCGGGGGCTGCTGGCGCAGCGCGGGCCGTTCTAGCGTGCTGACCGGACCTCCCTACCGGTCGAGAGGAGGCTACTGTGTCCAAGGGACTACGGGTCGCCAGGATCTAGGCGGCTAGTGCCAGGCAGTGAAGACCCAGCTTCGAGACTAGGTAGCTACCGAACCAGGTCAATCCAGAAAGTGTCCGGTTGCGTGTAGCATTCTGCATATCCAGCCCCCGCAACCCCTACGAGCTGGGAAACGAACTTCGCGCCATGACCGATACTGCCCATCGCGCTGAGGCTTCGGTATCTAGGCGACCCGGATAACCCCATGTAGTTCTACCGTGCTAACTCCTGCGAATCCCGCCGGGGTCACCATCGCTAGTAACCAGGGTGGCCTCGCCGGTCACCAACCGCCCGTAAGTCCCAAGCCCAGTGAACCGATAGCCCCGCCTCCCGCCTTCGACGAAGCCCTCGCAGGGCAGCCGCCCCACGAGCACCTTGCGGAGCATCTGGCGCGCCTGGGGCACGCTCTTGCCGAGCAGCGCCTCCACGTCCGCGGCCCCGGCGCGTAGCACGGCGCTCAGCCGCTTCCCGTCCAGAGCGGCGA
This sequence comes from uncultured Candidatus Rokubacteria bacterium, assembly GCA_963733725.1. Taxonomy (GTDB): domain Bacteria; phylum Methylomirabilota; class Methylomirabilia; order Rokubacteriales; family CSP1-6; genus DASRWT01. Next base: position 11,611 of record CAVTFC010000015.1, read on the forward strand.
GCCGGGTGGTGCCGTCGAGCGCGGCCAGCTCGCGGGCCACGCCCTTTCGCCGGTTCGAGGCGGTCTCCAGCAGGCCCAGGAGCGCGTCGGTCGCCCGCCCGCGCTTGACCGCCTCGCCCAGGTGGATAATCTCCTTGTCGACCTTCGCCAGCTCCCGCTCCAGCGCCGGGCGCCGGTCCTGCTGCTCCGCGTGCCGACTCCGGTACCGCGCCAGACCCTCCTCGATGGCCCGCTCGATCATCTTGGCGTCGAATGCCTTGGCGAGCGCCCCGAGCACGGCGCCGTCGAGGAGCGCGTGCGGAATCTGCACGTTGTTCCCGCAGACGTCCTGCCCGCGCTTCTGGTGGTAGCTGCAACCGTACAGGTGCCGTCGCTCCCGCTTGAAGTCCCGGGTCTGCACGATCAGCGCCCCATTGCACGTGGTGCAGTAGGCCAAACCCGCGAGCAGGTAGGGCGAGACGAGGTCGAGCCGCGAGGGGTGGCTGACGAGGCGCCCGTTCGGCACGCGCGCGAACACGGTGCGGGTGGCCGCCATCCGCGCCTCGGCCGCACGGGCCAGCTCGGCGGACACGATCCGGAGGGCAGGGGCGTCGATACGCAGCCACTCCGACTCCGGGCGCCGCTTGATCACCTTCGCGCCCCCGCGCATGGCTTTCTGCCCCTTGCCCCAGACAATCTCGCCCCGATAGAGCGGCCGGTGGAGGATTTCGCGGATGGCCGTGGGCGCCCACCCGGTGGTGTGGTTCCGTGGCGGCGGCACGCGCTCCGCGTTCAGCTTCTTGGCGATGCGCGTGAGGCCCAGTCCCGAGGCGCATAGCTCGTAGATGCGGCGGATGACCGCCCCCTCGGCCTCGTTGACCTTCCGCTCCACGTGGAGCCGGTGGCCCTCGGGCGAGGACATCACGACGTTGTCGTAGCCGAAGCACCTGTTGCCGGTGACGTGCCCGCCGCGCGCCTTGCGGAGCATGGCGTCGTACGTGCGCTGCCGGGCCCGGCGGCGCTCGAAGCTCGCGGCGAGCGAGTGCAGCATCGTCTGCATTTCGGCCAGCTCGCCCTCGACGCTGATGGCCTGGCCGGAGAGGTAGCCGTGGATTTCGACGCCCGCCTCTTCGATCTGCTGCACGACATAGGGCACCCGCACGGTGTCGCGCCCGATGCGCGACAGCTCGGACACGACGAGGACGTCGAACGGCGGGCGCGGGTCGAGCGCGGCCAGGAGCGCATTGAACCCCGGGCGGTGTTTCCATTCCGCGCCGCTCACGGCGTCGTCCACGTAGACGTGGCGCGGGTCCACGGTCCAGCCCTTCGCACGGGCGTACTCGGTTGCGTGCTCGACCTGCCGGGTGACCGACTTCGCCTCGTCGGCGACGCCGTTCTGCTCGGTGGACTTCCTGGCGTAGATCGCGGCGATCATGCGTGCGCTCCTCTGCGGTAGGGGTTCACTTCACCAACTCCGTCACCGGCACGCCGAGGGCCTTGGCCAGCTTCCGCAGGGTGCTCAACCGCGGGTCGTGTATCCCGGTCTCCAGGCGCCAGACGTGGAGGAGGGAGAGTCCCGCCTTCATGGCAAGCGCCTGTTGCGTGAGGCCCCGCTTCTTTCGCAGCCGCCGAAGAGTCGTAACCATCTATAGGTGCTATTGTACTCCTTCTCCGTAGATACGCAAAAGGGAAGGTCTGGGACCCCGGGCCGCTCGGGGTTAGGCTCGGCGGGGGCGGGCTACGACGTAGTCGGCGACTGGGAGAAGGAGTGGAGTAGGCACAGTGGAGCTAGGCGCAGCCCGTCCGTGAGCCTCACACCGGGCTGTCCGGCGTTAACCCACTACCGGACCATGCACCTGTTTGTCCCGCCAGAGCTTTTCCGCCCGGCTGAGCAGCTCGCCCAGGCTCTCGCCCGCCTCGATTGGCAGGCCGTGGGGAGGTGGCCAGGGCTACGCCACGGTCGGCTGGACGGGCAGTGATGGTAGTCACGCACTCATAGCAGCAAGACGCTCAGAAGGAAGAGAACGACGCCCATGACCATCATGGCCCGCCCGTAGCGGATCAAGCGCCGCTGGTAATCCTCCGCCCTCTCTTCCGCACGGCGGGCCGCCGCTTCGTCACCGGCCGCGCGAAGGCTCGCCGCGTACGCGCGCGTCACGATTGCGGGGGGTGCCCTCTCAACCTTGCCAAGCGGCATCCATGACGTGGCAAGCTCGATAAATCGGTTCAATGGCTCGAACCACCGGAACGTGGCACCAACGATGAGCAGCACGAGACCGGCTACCGGAAGGGCGTGGTTCTCCACCAGGGCATTCCAATAGTCCGCCCAGGTCATCCCCATCCTGCCTCGGGAGTGCGCACGCCACAGAGGATAGCCAACATCAACGCCCTCCGGCGGGCGGTCACCCCACTCGTCGTCCCCGGCCCCGTGACATAATCGGCCAGACTCGGACGCCAGCCGCCCCAGGAGCCGCTGTCACAGGCCAACATCAACGCGCGCTCTTGGGTAGCGCAGATTCGGTCATGCCGCTCCTGTCGCGAGCCGCACCACCGGAGCCACGAAGCGCCTGGCGCGCTGTCGCCAGGAACTCCGGTTCGGTGGTGCTCGATTGCAGGAGGCGGCGGTAGATCGCTTCCGCAGAGAGGCGGTCGCCGCGCGCGACCAGGCACTGCACCGCGCCCACCAATGCGCGGGGCTCGGCCGGTGAGCCCGGGGTCAGGTACGCCGAGGTCAAATACATGTCGAGCGCGTCTTCATGTTGACCCGCGCCGCGGAGTATCTCTGCGACGCGGTACGCCGCCTCGGCGCTCGTCTCCCGGTCTTGGGTTCGCGCGAGACCGTTCGCAGGTAGGAGCTTTCGGTAAACGGCCACGGCCTCGTTCAACACGCGCAGAGCGGTCAGGGAACTGCCGGCGCCGAGCAGCGCCAGCCGCGCCCATCTCGAGCCTTCTGCGACATATGCTGCCGTCATGTACCACTCGACCGCGGCCGCGTGCAGTCCCTCGGCGTTCAAGATTCGACCGAGGCGGTACGCAGCCTCCGCCGCAACCTCGCCATCGGTCTGGGCGACCACCCGTAGCAGGAGGGGTGGCATCCGGTCCACTTCCCCGAAGTCCTCGAGAAGCCGAGCGTGCGAGAGCAGGCTCTGCGTTGATCGCTCGATGCGAGGATAGTCCCGGAGCACCCGGTCGTAGGCGGCGAGCGCCTCCCGGCGGCGGCCGCCCGTCTCGTCCATCTGGGCGAGCAGGAGCAACGCGCGCGGTGCGGCGTCGCCGCCAGCAGCCGCCGCCTGCTCGAGCTGGGCACGAGCCTGAACCGTCGCGCCCGTTCGGAACAGGGCCTCGGCGAACTCCACCTGCTCTCTCCGACCCATCGGCGTACCGGGGTAACGCGCGACCAGCTTTTCATAGGCCCGGCGTGCGATCGGCCATTGTCCGGTGGAAGCCGACGCTGCGGCCACCCGGGCCAGAAGCACGGGAGCCGCTGGATAGGAGGGAAAGTCATCGACGAGCCGGCCAGCCAGCGCGTCCACGCTCACGTCGGACCAGCCGTGGTTCGCTGCTGCGAGCAGCACGAAGCCGTGAAGCAGGTACGGGGTGCGCTCGCGTTCTTGCCCCAGCAAGCGGGTGGTGAACGACTCGAGAGGCTCGGTACCACTCGCCCGGACGCCTCCGCCAGCGCCGTGGCCCCACGACGCATTACGCGGCGGTTCGTCCAGACCCCCTTCGGCTCCCGGCACCGCGAGCGCCGCGCTCAGTCTCGCATGCGCGTCGATGACCAGAGGCTCGCTCGACTGAACCAGCACGTCGAGCTCGCGCACCGCTTCATCCTCGTGGTCTCGGCGGAGCGCGAGAACGGATCTGCTCAATCTCGCGATCCCAGCGTGCAGCGTCGATGGATACTGCGCGATGAGCCGGTGGAACAGGGCGTGAGCCGCCACCGTGTCGCCCCCCTGGCTTGCCACCTCCGCGGCGAGCACGCACGCGAGGGGAGCGCGAGCATCGGCCGGAAACTTGTCGGCGACCCCGGTCCACGATCGTCGGGCGCGGGCGCGATCACCAAGCCGAAACTCTGCCCAACCCAGTGCCATGGCGGCGCCAGGGGTTTCCGGTGCCTCTTCGTGCCTCGACAGAAATTCCCGGTAGCGAGCGGCGGCCTGGCCGTACGAACGCATTCCATACGCGGCGTCGGCGGCGACGAGGAGAGCCGCTGACCGCACAGCCTCCGGCACACCGCCGCGGAGCAACATCTCGGCCCCGCTTTGAGCCTGGCGGAAGTTGCCTGTCGCGAGGTCCGCCTGGGCCTGGCTCAGTAATGTCTTCCATGCCGCCAGAGCACCGGCCGCAGGGGAGGTAACGCCGTCTCCTCCTGTCGCCGTCGCGCCGTCATTACCGCCGCCGGGCGCACCGGCACCCGCACCACCGCCTCCGGCACTCCCCGGCGCCGGGCCCGAGCTACCGGCGGCGCCGCTACTAGCGCCAGAGCCACCGCCACTGCCGGACCCGCCCGCACTACCCGAGCCCCCGTCCGCGCCGGAGCCACCGCCACTGCCGGCGCTGCTGCCCCCCGCACCACTGCCACCACCCGAGGCACCGCCGCCGCCCGAGCCACCACCGCTGCCCGAGCCACCACCGCCGCCGAGCCACCGCCGCCGCCCGAGCCGCCACCGCCGCCCGAGCCACCGCCGCCGCCCGAGCCGCCACCGCCCGCCCGAGCCACCGCCACCGCCCGAGCCACCGCCACCGCCCGAGCCACCGCCACCGCCCGAGCCACCGCCACCGCCGCCGCCACCCCCGCCACCGCCTCCGCCACCCCCGCCGCCGCCTCCGCCACCCCCGCCACCGCCTCCGCCACCCCCGCCGCCGCCTCCGCCACCCCCGCCGCCTTTGGCGATAAGGACGTGTCCGTGCGTGTCGCTGGTATCGCTCGGCGCCAGTCTGACCGTCGAATCGTCCTTCGGGGCAGCAGTGACGCGGGGAGCCGCTATCGGGATGGTCAAGCCGATCGCGAAGAGCGCCGCAAGGATGGCGCGGTAGATGGAGACCATCGGGGCAACTGGCTGCACTCGTTGTGCCCGTGACCTCGGCGATCTGCGCTGCGCAAACTCGGGCGGCCGGGCCAGGGAACCCTGGCGGGCTGCGGCATGCCCCCGGGCGAGAGTGATCACCCCGCGTTCCTTCCTCGACGCGTTCTGACTTCGACCGATACTGCTTCGCGCCGGGCGCACCGTCAAGGCCCCCCTTTGGCCTCGGGGGCAGCGACACCTGAGCCCACGGGCTGGAAAGCTAGAGGAACCCGAGCGCGCCCAGCGCCACCCTCCTTGAGGATAGGCAACATCAACGCCCTCCGGCGGCGGGCACCCCACGCGTGGCCCCCGTCCCCGTGACCTAACCGCCCAGACTCGGACGCGGAACGCCGCAAGAGCCGACGGCACAGCTGACGGCGAAGCCGGTGTCCTTGTTGGCCGCGTCCTGCAGGAGCCACCGCCCGCGGAGTCCCTTGACGGTGCGGCCCTTGACGGCCACCGTGGCGTTGTACGTGCGCTCGAACTCGTTCCATGAGCCGGGCCGGAGCTTCCCCCACGTGATTCGCATGATCATGGCCCGTCCTCCCGTGCGGGCATCGTCGAGGGTGGTGCATGGCCTCCTCAGAAGATCAGGGACTCTTCGGAATCGCCGACGGACGATCGGGACGCGGTCGTCGTGTGGCCGGAACGCGCCGACGCGCGGTGGACACCGGGCGCGGCGGCCAGGTAGGGACCAGGATCGACGGGTCGCCCGTTCACGAGGATCTCGTAGTGTAGATGCGGCCCTGACGCGCGCCCAGTGGTTCCGGTCAAGCCGACCACGGCACCTTGCTTGACCCGTTGTCCGCGACTCACCACGAGCCTCGAGAGATGGCCATAAAGGGTGTGAATCCGATCCCCATGTTCGACGATGATCGTCTTGCCGTACCCATTTTGCCAGCCGGCAAAGACGACCGTGCCCGCCGCAGCTATCCGGCAAGGCGTTTCGGGCTTTGCGCCGATGTCGATGCCGCTGTGAAAGCGCCCAAACGCGCGGCGCGGCCCGAAATCGGAGGTGATCGGACCACGCACGGGCAAGCGAGACCGCAACGCGGTAACCGTCGGGTGCCCCGGGCCGACCGCGGAGTCGTCGCCGATCACATGCCGCCTTTGCGAAGCGTCATCACCCGGCACGCCGCGGCTGACGGTCTTCGGGGCGGCACCACCTCCCGGGACGATCCGCTGTTGCTCACTCGGCGCCGCGATGGCCGCCGACCCGACGAGAAAAACGAGCGCGAGCGATATGGGCGTGCACGCTGCGAACCGTCTCATGTGACCGTCGCAAGCAACTGGTGTGCCAGTACGCGGTACCGATCGAAAGTCTACGAAAGATCTGATCGCGCTCGGACGTGGAGGTTCAGACAGGGAACCTTTTACAGACTCCGAGACGAATCGACCCGGATATTTCTGCTCGTCGCGTCGAGCAGGATGGAGGGCAGGGTGAAACGCGACGGGCACCGATGTCCGGCCGTACTATCCTCGTCTCAACGATGGCCGCGTGGAACTCGAGAGAAAGAGACCAATGGCTCAGCCTTCATCGGCTCCACACCGATTGGTGTGACAAGAGCCAACGGACTAGCTGGAGTCAGATGGGAAAGCGTCAGCTCTCGGTCGTGTACGATGGGTCGCTCACTCCGACTACCGAGGAGATAGAACTGCTTGACGATCTCGAACCGGCCGGGAACAGCAAGTCCGGTCAAGGGCAAGTTGCAACAGCACCTCACGCTCTTGCCCGAAGCCCTGCTCCTCGCCGTACCGATGCTCCTCGGTGCGGCATGCGCGGTGATCCAACAAGATACGGAGCGGATGCTCGTGGCGGCGGGGTTTCACATGCGCCCCGCGGATACCACTGAGCTGCAGGAGGATCTTCGGTCGATACCGCCGCATCGGCTCGTGAGCCGAACCAAGGACGGCAACGTCGTGTACATGTACGCAGATCCCGACAATTGCCACTGTGTCTATGTCGGCGGCAGCAAGGAGTATTCCGAGTACGAGCGTCGCAGGCTGGAGAGGGAATTCAAGCCGCCGGCAGGAGCAGCAGGAGGGGCGCCGTGAACACTGGTCACTGCGCACGCAAACACGCCCTTGCTACCTGACTAGATCTACGCCAACGAAGGTCGCTTCGAGGGGACCCGCCTGATGGGCGGTCTCTCCTCGGGTACGGTTCATTGCGCGACCTTCGTACGGCCTAGGAAACGCGGATAACTCCCTGTAGTTCCACGCTGCAAACCCCTGCGAATCCCGCCGGGGTCACCACGCCTTTCCCGTACCTTCCAGCGTTTCTCGCGAAGTTGTGGCAGTCTGCGCGCGTCTCCCCGATCCACGCGCAGACGTCGACGGGAGAGATCCTGTCGAGGAAGACTCGGTCGGACAAGGCAGTCAAGGACGGGAAGCCAGTGGACGCGCTCGCCGCATGGACGCGGCGGTTGCAGGAGTCCGATTGAGGCCCGGTGCCCGGCAGAGTCGCTCGCCCGCTGATTCAGCTCAGCGCCGCCTGCTCCGCCTCGACCTGCTCCAGTCCGAGCCTCACGTCCATCTGGCGGAACATGGTCGCCGCGGCCGCGAGGTGCTTCTGCGCCTCCTGCCGCTTGTCCACGCGACAGTAGAGCGTGCCGAGGCCGTGGTGGCAGCGAGCGCCGAGCGGACGCAGGCCGAGTTCGTCGGCCACCGCAAGGGCCTGACGGTAGTGGCTTTCGGCAATCTCGCCATCGAGCGGCTCGCCACGGGACGCGACCTCGCCGAGAAGGTAGAGGGCCCATGCCCCGAGGCCGCGTTCACCGCGCTCTTGCGTGAGCGCCAGGGCGCGCTCGCCCTGCGCGCGGGCGTCCTCGAGCCGGTCGGCCCGCAAGAGCGCTTCAGTCATCCACACAGTCAGCCGCGAATGGTAGAGCGCCAGCCCGCTGGACTCCGCGTCCTTCTTCCCTTGCGCCAGCAACGGGAGACCTTCCGCAGCCCGCCCTGACAGCACGTGCACGTAGCCCAAGAATCCCGTAGTCACCGGTGACAAGACCGGAACAGTCCAGTCGCGGCAGAGGGCGAGCGCACGCTCGAGGTGCACTCCGGCGTGGCTCAACTCACCCTTGAGGGTGTAGAGCAGAGCGAGACCCCAGCACATGAGGATCAGGCTGTATGGATGACGCACCTCTTCGGCGATTCGGAGCCCTTCCTGGCCATGGACCAAGCCCTCCGAGAATTCTCCATGCTCGGCAAGCGAGGACACCAGCAACCACCGGGCCATGACGGCAGGATATCCGGCCATGCCGAAGCGCTCGTGACTCTGCTCGCCGTCGAGGGAGTGGATCGCTTTCCGGAGAAAGCCCTCGGCGTCCCGGTAGTCGGTCGAGGCGAAGCATGCCGCGCCGGCATAGTAGTTCGCCACCGCTAGAAGCGAAGAGTCCCCGAGCGTCGCGGCGATAGCGCCGGCCTGCTCGCCGAACGCCCGCGCCTCGGGCAAGTGTCCTTTCACCCAAGAGTATTGGCTCATATACACCGACACCCACGCCCCCCGCCGCGCATCGCCGAGCGCTCCGGCCAGGCGCTCGGCATCACGCAAGGTGGTCAGCATCGCGTCGAGCTCCCCAAGCGGGAACAAGGAGCTCCGAATGTCGAGGCGGAGATCGAAGGCTTGCTCCAGTGCCTCGCGGGTTTCGGGAAGATGCGTCAGCGCGGTGAGGGCTTGCTCGAGATACGCCACGGCCTCCCGGTTGGCCGAGCGCGCGAACGCCTTGGCTCCGGCCTGACGGAGATAGCCGACCGCCTTATCCCACGTCTCGCCCTTGAACACGTGATGGGCGAGCCGCTCGATCTGCTCCGTGAGGCGGTCGGCGTAGAGCCCCTCGATGGTCACCACGACCTTGGCGTGCAGCTCTCGCCGCCTGTCGTGAAGGAGGCTTCCGTACGCCACGTCGTGGGTGAGGGCGTGCTTGAACGTGTACTCAAGATCGGGGAAGAGGCTCGTTTCGTACAGGAACTCGGCGGCCTGGAGATGGGCGAGCCCCCGGCGCAGGTCCTCCTCCGGCAGGCCGCCGATCCCCTGGAGGAGAGCGAACGGGACGTCCTTCCCGATCACTGCGGCCGACTGGAGGAGGCGCTTCTCGTCGAGAGGCAGGCGATCGATGCGCGAGGCCAGGATCGATTGGACGGTCGCGGGCACCTGGATCGCTTCGACGGGCTGGACGAGCCGGTAGGCCCCGCGCGCGCCGGCCAGCGCCCGGGTCTCGACCAGGGTTCTGACGCTTTCCTCGAGGAACAGGGGATTGCCCGACGTCCTCGCGGCGAGGAGCGACTTGAGCGGAGCCAGGGCGGGATCGCCACCCAGGAGACCTTCGAGCAGCTCGCCCGCGCTTTCGACGGGCAACGCATCGAGCCGGAGCTGCGTGTAGTAGGTCTTGCTACCCCAAGTGTGCTGGTACTCGGGACGATAGTTGACGAGCATCAACAGGCGCGCGGCGGGCAGACTCGCCACGAGGCTGTCGAGCAGCGCCTGGGTCTCGGTGTCGATCCAGTGAAGGTCCTCGAAGATGACGATCACCGGCTGGGCCTGCGCTTCCCGGAGCAGTAGACGCTTGTTGGCGTCGAGCGTTTGGTGACGCCGCTGGGCCGGGTCGAGCGCCTGCCACTGCGGGTCATCGACCGGCACGTCCAGGAGACCGAAGAACGCCGGCAAGAGCGGCTTCAGGGATTCGTCCAGCGTGAAGAGCTTGCCGGTGATCTTTTCCCGGAGGGCGCGGTGGTCGTCGCGATCCTCCAGCTTGCAGTACGTCTTCAGGAGGTCGATGACAGGCAGATAGCTGATGGTCTTGCCGTGTGAAAACGCGCTGGCTTGGAGGACGAGCCAGCCCTGGACGCGGTGAGAGTGCGTGAATTCGTGATAGAGCCGGGACTTGCCCACGCCTGCCTCGCCCACGATCGCCACGAGCTGGCCCTGGCCAGCGCGCGCCTGCTCCTGCGCGCGAATGAGATGCTCGAGCTCCGGATCGCGTCCGACAAAGGGCGTGAGGCCCCGGGCGGCGGTCGCCTGGAGGCGGGAGCGCGCCGTCCCGGCTCCGGTGAGCTCATAGACCTCCACCGGGTCCGAGAGGCCCTTGACCGGCACGAGCCCGAGCGATCGCACCTCCACGTAGCCGCCGGCCAGCTCGAGCGTCGCCGAGCTTACGAGAATGCTCCCGGGATCGGCGAGCTGCTCCATGCGCGCGGCAAGGTGAGTGGTCTGCCCGACGGCGGTGTAGTCCATGTGCAAGTCGTTGCCGATGGCGCGGACGACGACTTCGCCCGAGTTCAGTCCGACGCGGATGCGGACGGTCAGCCCGTGCGATCGGCGCATTTCCTCCGCGTAGCTCTTCACCAGCTCCTGCATCCGGAGCGCCGCGTAACATGCGCGGACTGCATGATCCTCGTGCGCCACGGGAGCGCCGAAGAGCGCCATGATGCCGTCGCCCATCACCTGGTTGACGGTCCCCTCATAGCGGTGGACCGCCTCCATCATCCGCTCGAGCACGGGGTCGAGGAGTTTTCGCGCCTCCTCTGGGTCGCGGTCGGCGAGCAGCTCCATCGAGCCCTTGAGGTCGGCGAAGAGGACGGTGACCTGCTTGCGCTCGCCCTCCAGGGCTGCCTTGGAGGTGAGGATTTTCTCGGCCAGATGCTTGGGGGTGTACGTCTCGGGGGAGGGCGAGCGAATCGGGGCAGCGGTGCCAGCGGCCACCGGCTGGCCGCACTGGAGGCAGAAGCGGGCGCCCCCGGGCAACTCCGCGGCACAGGAGCCACAGGCGAGCGCAAGCCGGGCTCCGCAGCCGAGGCAGAACTTGGCGTGGGCCGGGTTGTCCTGCTGGCACCGGGGACACTTCATGCTGGGCGAACCCTCCAGTCGGGGAGCTGGATCAGCTTGCGCGGTGCCGGTTGGGACGGCCGGGCCGACCTTAGCCGGGAAGCCCCACGGAGTCAAGGAAGAGGATAGGTAACATGAGCGCCCTCCGGCGGCAGTGGCCCCGTCCGTGGCCCCGTCCCCGTGACAGAAGGTGCCAGCCCCGGACGCTGGCCGCCCCAGGAGCCGACGGCAGCTGATTCATCCTGAGGGAAACTTGTCACTTCGAGGCACTATCGGACGTCGCTCCGACGAAGTAGGAGCTTCGGCCCGGGAGTTCCTGCACGCCTCTGGCGTGTGGCTGGCCACGGACGCCCACGAGCTGCACCGAACAACCGCCCGCCCGTGGGCCGAGGTGACCGCCTCGGTCGAGGTGAGAAACAAGGCAAAACCGGGACCCCCTGGGGAGAAACTGCACGTGCGGATCGGTCTGCCCCAGGTTGGCTTCGAAGCTCAGCGGCAGCGCCGGCCGGATGCCGCGAACCCGGGCCGTCGTGCTCTGCTCGACGTTGGCCGACAGGCGTAGCCCATCCAACCGATGGGTGCCATCGCGGCCACGGCCAGGAGCGATCAGTGCGAGCGAGGTGCAGAACGCCGCGCATTTCTCCGCAGCGCACGAAGCGAATGGCCCATATCACCCCCGTCGAGTGGCGCAGATCCTGGCAGACTCCGGGCGGGGTTGCCGGGCCGTTGTCCGCGCGTGCGCTACTTCAAGTGCTGGTCGTACCACTCGATGGCGGGTTTGATCGTCTGGTCGAAGGCCTTTGGTATCCAGGCGACCCGGATAGCCCCATGTAGTTCTACCGTGCTAACTCCTGCGAATCCCGCCGGGGTCACCACCATTTGCAGGCGCGTCAACTCTCCGCATCTGGGCGGTCCGCAACAACGGCCGGGGTCTCACTCTCAACGTCGAGCTACGCGGGAGCATGGGATCCGCGGCCACGCCTGACCCCGGCGCTCCACGCTCTGCTGACGGCGGCGCCGGGGCGCTCACCGCCCCGCGGCGTCCGAAACCCGCCGCGCCGGCAGGCTCCTGCGGGACACGAGGCCGGTGATCCACTTCACCGACCGCCGGGCGCGCGCCGCGACCATCGGCAGCGGCAGCTGCTTGTAGTCGTCGTTGAAGACTTCGAAGCTGTAATCGCCCCGGTAGCCCCGGTCGTCCAGCGCGCGGACGAGCGCGCTGACCTCGGGGCTATGCACGCCCTCGCCCGGAAAGACGCGGTAATGTCGCGCTGTCTCCATCCTGTCCTCGGGCGAGCGGGTCTCCTGCCAGAGAAAGTCGGAGAGCTGCACCAGGAACACTTTGCGCGGATCGATCTCGGCCCCCACCTCGACGCCGTGGGCAAGCACGTGATAGGAATCGATGCAGACGCCCAGGTTCGAGCGGTCGGCCTCTCGCACGATGTCCCACGCCTGCGCGGGCAGGTTCACGTGGCGTCCCCAGGAGAGCGCCTCGTAAGCGATGCGGATGCCAAAGGGGACCGCGAGCAGCGCCAGCTTCCGCAAATCCCGGACCAGCGCCGCCCTCTCCCCCGTCGCATGCGCGGAGGTGGACGAGCACGCGAGGAGCACGCTCGAGCCGAGGGCGCGGCACATCGCCAGCATGGCCTTCGCCACGTCGACCTTGTAGGCGTGCAGGTGGCCCGAGAGCCCCTCGAAGTCCCGCAGCACCTGGAATCCCGTCACCCGCAGGCCGCTGTCGCGGACCGCGCTCACCGCGGCGTCCTCGCCGCCAGGATGGCCCACGATGTCTCCCGCGTTCAGCATCACCTGCGTGAAGCCGGCCCCGCGAATGGCGCGCAGCTTGGCTTCGAGCGGACCGGCCAGCGTGATCGTGTCCATCCCGAAGTCGTCGATGTTCATCGATGACTGACCACGAGCTCGAAGGTGACGCTGCCGAGATACACCTGCGTGAGTGCGCCCTTGTCGCTCGGCTGCACGGCGCCGCGATCGACGAACACGATGCCGCGCTCGGCAAGCGCGCGCACCGCCGCCGGCACATCGCGCGTGCCGAGGCCCACCCGGACCAGGCCCTCGTCCCGATGGCCGGCGTCGGACCCTGGCGGCGGCTCGATGAGCTGCAGGTAGAACTTGTGGCAGGGGCTCTCGAGCAGCGTACCGTTCGGCAGCACCCCGAAGTACGTTCCCTGCGGCAGCACCGAGAACCCGAAGAGGCTTTCGTAGAAGTCCACCCAGTCACGCGTGCGCCCGCTGAGGATCGCCTGCACCACGCCGAACCAGTGCAGGCCGGCCAGCGCGGGCGGCTTCGCTTCGGTCGCGGCGAGCGGCACGAAGTCGACGTCGTAGATGGAGAAATCTCGGTAGCGATCGACGAAGTAGACGAGGCTGTCGCCGACGCCGTGGATGCCGGGGATGTTGAGCTCCATCGCCGCGGCGTGGGGCTCGATCTCCCAGGCGCCGATCTCGAGCGAGCGGCGATACGCATGTCCGGCGTCGCGGACGCGCAGGGCCACGGCCCCGAGGGTCGGCGAAGCGGGCATCGCCCCGTGCGAGTTCACGATCACGTTCATCGCACCCTGGCGGTAGAGCACGACCTCGCGCGAACGGTGGCGGGCCACCGCGGCGAAGCCAATCTGCTGGAGCAGCGCTCCGAAGGCCTGCGGCTGCGAGGTGGCGTACTCGATGAACTCGATGCCATCGACACCCAGGGGGTTCAACGGCTCGGGTATCGCCTCGGCGGAATGGTTACGGCTCATATAGCGCCTCCCAGACGCGCGGGCTGCCTTCTCGGGGAGCCAATTTAACAGAGCCGTCAATTCACGGCAAGGATCGTCTATCCTCGGAGCGTGACCAAGGCCATGCGCAAGCCCAAGGCGCCCGAGGCGAACCGGGCCCGCATCCTGACCGCCGCCCTCGAGGAGTTCGCCGCGCGCGGGTTCAAGGGCGCGAGCATGGACGCGATCGCGGCCCGCACCCATACCACCCGCGCCCTCATCAACTACTACTTCGGCGGGAAAGAGAAGGTCTACCTCGCGGTCCTGGAGCACGTCTACGCCGACATCCGGGAGGCGGAGGGTCGCCTCGAGCTCGACCATCTGATGCCGGTAGACGCGATCCGCCGTATCGTCGAGTTCACCTACACCTATTACCTGGAGCACGAGGGCTTCGTGCGCCTGGTGGCGGCTGAGAACCAGACGCGAGGCCGTCACCTGAAGAAGTCTCCCGTGATGCGCTCGCTCAATCGCCCCATCATCGACACGCTCAAGCGTGTGCTCGAGCGCGGCCAGCGCGAAGGCTGCTTCCGGGGCAGTATCGACGCCATCGAGGTCCACAAGGCGATCGCCGCGCTGGGTATCTTCAATGTCACCAATCAGTACACGTTCGCGGCGATCTTCCAGCGGGAGATGGGCGCGAAGGGCGACGTTGCGGGGCGGTGCGCCACGGTGGCCGAGATCATCCTCGGGTACCTCGGCGTCAAGCGTTGAGCAAGCGGACCAGGACCCGGCGGTAGCCCCGACATGCGCTTCTCCGGAACGTGCCGGCCTCACCCACCATCCTGGTGAGAGTATTGGACAACACGAACGCCCTCCAGGCGGCGGTTGCCCTCGTCGGGCTGATGGTGTTCAGCGCCGCGGCGGCGGGCTGCGCCAAATCCATCGAGGGGCTCTATCCGCCCGCGCCGGCTGAGCTGGTCAAGCCGATATATGTCATCAATCACGGATGGCACACCGGCATCGCAGTCAGGCGAGAGCACATTCCTGAAGGCGTCTGGCCCGAACATGCTGACCTCGCGGACTCCGAATACCTGGAGGTTGGCTGGGGCGCCAGGGAGTTCTATATGGCCCCAGAAGGCACACCGGGGCTGGCGCTGAAGGCAGTGCTCTGGCCCTCCCCGGGCGTTCTGCACGTGGTCGGATTCGACGGTCCCGTCCCGCAGTTCTTCCATCAGCGCGAGATCGTCGAGATCCTCGTCTCCGATCGCGGGTTCCAGCGGCTCGCCGCCTTCTTCGGGGACGCCTACGCGAAGGACAATTCGGGCCGGACGATGGTTCTACGCCGGGGCCAGTACGCGAACAGCCGCTTCTACGCGGCTCGCGAGAAATACTCCCTGCTGAAGACGTGCAATACCTGGACGGCGAGGGCGCTGCGTTCGGCCGGACTGCCGATCACCTCCCTGTACGCAGTCAGCGCCGGCAACGTCATGGATCAAACGCGGCCGCTCGGTCGGCGGATCGACGCGCGCGCCGCGGAGTGGGTGGACGACGGTCTCGCCATCCGGGCCGGTGCGACGCGATACATTCGGCGGGCTCCTGGCGCACAGGCGGGGTAACATGCTCGACCAGCGCGATAAACGGCGGGCGGCGGCGCAAACGGAGGAATGCGTGAACGCACTCTTCAGGGGTTTCGAGGCTGCCGACCCCGAGGGGGACGGCATCTTGTCGGTGGAGGAGCAGGAGCAATATCGGCAGAGGGTCCGGTGAGCTGGCTGCTGGCGCTGATCCCGGTCACGGTCGCCCTCGAATGGGCTGCCGCGCCCGCGCCCCTGGTCTTCCTCGTCGCGGCGCTGGCCATCGTTCCCCTCGCCGCACTGATCGTCCACAGCACCGAGCAGGTGGCCGAGCATGCTGGGCCCGCCGTCGGTGGGCTGCTCAACGCCACCTTCGGCAACCTGCCCGAGCTCATCATCTGCGTCGTGGCTCTGCGGGCCGGCCTCCTGGAGATGGTGCGCGCATCGCTCGTCGGCGCGATCCTGGCGAACGTGCTGCTGGCGCTGGGCGTGGCGTTCCTCCTGGGCGGCCGGCGCCATCACGTCATGGAGTACAATCCGGCCGGCGCCCGGGCCTACGGGAGCATGCTGATGCTCGCGGTGGTCACCCTGGCGGTGCCGGCGGCGTTCCATCGCTTCCTGGGCACGGCGGCGCCGGCCGCGGCGCGGCCGCTCGATCTCGGGACCTCGCTGGTACTACTCGCCACGTACATCTGCTACCTCGTGTACATGGTGGGGACGCATCCGGAGTTCTTCACCGCGCGCAAAGCGGCCGACCACGCCGGGCACGGCGGTCCGCGATGGAGCGCGGCGCGCGGCGTCGGCACACTTCTCGCCGCGTCCGCGGGCGCGGCCTGGATGAGCGAGATCCTGGTGGGCGCCGCCGAGGCGACGGGCCACGCGCTCGGGATGTCACCCGTCTTTCTCGGGATGATCCTCCTCGCCGTCATCGGGGGAGCGGCCGAGAGTGGCTCCGCGATCGCGATGGCGCGCCGGAACCAGCCGGACCTCGCCGTCGGGATCGCCATGGGCAGCTCGATCCAGATTGCCCTCTTCGTCACGCCCGTGCTGGTGCTCCTGAGCAGCATGATCGCCCCCGCCCCGCTGGGTCTCGCGTTCAGCCGGCTCGAAATCGGCACCCTCCTCCTCGGCACCCTCATAGTGGTGACGACCGCGGGTGACGGGCGGGCAACCTGGTTCAAGGGCATCCAGCTGATCGCGGTCTACCTCGTCATCGCCGGGTCGGTGTACTGGTTGCCGATCGTCGCGCCGTGAAACCGGGGCCGCGCGAACCCGGGTGGCTGGCGAGCACCTACGGTTCCCGCCGCTACGGCATCCTCTTCTACACGCTCCTCCTCACACTCGGCGCGGCTCCGCTGCTCGCGGCCCTGCACTTCAGCACCACCCTGCTCCAGATCCTCCTCGTGTTCAGCCTGCTGGCCGCGCTGCTCGGTGTCCCCGGCCAGCGCTGGCGGCTGTTTCTCATGCTCCTTGCCGCGGTCGCGGTGGCGGTGCGCGCCGCCCCCACCTCGGCCGTCGGCGAGGGGCTCGCGATGGGTGCGCTGGCGATCGGCAGCGGTATCGCCCTGCTCGCGGCGGTCAGCACGATACGGTTCGCGATGGGCAGCCGGGAGGTCGATGCCGAGCATGTCTACGCGGCCCTGAGCGCCTATCTCCTTGCCGGCTTGTGCTTCGGCGTCCTGCACTGGACGATCGAGAACGTCTGGCCCGGCTCGTTCGGCGAGGTCGGCGCCGGCGATACCGGGGCCGAATTCTCTCTGCCCACCGCGATCTACTTCAGTTTCGTGACTTTGGCGACGCTCGGCTACGGTGACGTCGTGCCCAAGAGTGACGTGGCACGCGGGGTCGCGGTGCTCGAGGCGGTCGGGGGCCAGCTCTACGTGGCGGTGATGATCGCCCGTCTGGTTGGCTCCCAGCTCCAGAGGCCGGGAGACCCGCCCTCCCCACCGCGAGACTAACGAATCCGAGATGAGGACACGGGCATGATCGTGCCGCGGATGCCGTGGTGGACGTGGACGTGGCCGGCCTTCGCCTGGCTGGTCCTGTTCATGGTGTCGCTGCTCGGCAGTGGGGGATTCATCTCGGTGGCGGCCGGAGTCGCCCTGCTGACCACCGTATTCGCGGCCGTGTACCACGCGGAGGTGATTGCGCACCGCCTCGGCGAGCCGTTCGGCACCCTTGTCCTCGCCTTGGCCGTGACAGTGATCGAGACGGCACTGATCGTCTCGGTCATGATTGCCGCTCCAGACAAGAGCGCAGGGCTGGCGCGCGACACGGTGTTCGCCGCCGTGATGATCGTGTGCAATGGCATCGTCGGCGCGTGTCTGCTCTTGGGCGGCGCCCGTCATCGCGAGCAGGGGTTTCAGGTACAGGGAGCGAGCGCCGCGCTGGCCGTGCTGGTCACGCTCACCAGTCTCACGCTGGTTCTTCCAAACTTCGTGTCAAGACAGCTCGGCCCGGTGTTCAGCACGTCACAGCTCGTCTTCGCCGGACTTGTGTCGCTGGTGCTCTACGGTTCGTTCGTCTTCGTCCAGACCGTACGGCACCGCGACTACTTCCTGCCGATCCAGACTGACGACCAGGAGGCGCACGCCCCTCCGCCGGCCGGCCGGACTGCGGTTCTGAGCGCCGGTCTTCTTCTCGTCTCGCTCGTTGCCATCGTTGGTCTGGCCAAGGGCTTGACTCCCGCCGTGGAACTCGGGGTGGCCCGCCTCGAGGTGCCGAAGGCCGTGGTGGGGATCATCATTGCCGCGTTGGTGTTGATGCCCGAAACTCTGGCGGCCCTCCGGGCGGCCTGGGGTAATCGATTGCAGATCAGCCTGAACTTGGCGTTGGGATCGGCACTCGCGACCATTGGGCTGACGATCCCGGCGGTTGCCGCTGCGTCGATCGTGCTTCGGCAGCCCGTCGAGCTCGGCTTGGAGGGGAAGGATCAAGTCCTGCTGGCGCTAACGGTGCTTCTCGGCGTGATCACGTTGGGCACCGGCCGGACGACCGTGCTTCAGGGCATCGTCCATTTGGTTGTCTTCTCGGTATTCTTGTTCTTTGCGGTGGTGCCGTGAAGCAGCATCAACGAAAGAAGTCGACGACCCCCGTTTCGACACTGTACATCGCGCCGACCATCTTGACCGCGCCCGAGGCCTCCATCTCGGCCAGCACGGCGCTGCGCCGCCGTATGTCGGCAATGGTCAGCTCGACATTCTTGCGCGCCACCGCATCGACGAAGCCGTAGTTCTTGGCCGAGCGTTCGCCCTGAGACTGGGTTGCCTGTACGGCGGGGCGGATCTTTGCGAGCAACCCGGTGAGCTTTCCGAGCTGCGCGTTGTCGATCGCGCCCTTGATCGCGCCGCACGCCGTGTGCCCCATCACCAGCACGACCTTTGCGCCGGCCAATTTGCATGCAAACTCCATACTCCCGACGATGTCGTCGTTGGAAATGTTGCCGGCCACCCGCGCATTGAAACAGTCGCCGATGCCCAGATCCATGATCGTCTCGGCGGGCGCGCGGGAGTCGATGCAGCTCAGGATGACCGCTGCGGGATATTGACCCGCGGCGCTGGCCTTCTGCTGCGCGAGATAGTCGTGGGGGGACTCCTGTCCGAGGCGGAAGCGCTCATTTCCCTTCTTCATGTGCGCGATGATCTCGTCCGGCGTCAGCTTGTCTCGCTGCGCCTTTGACAGGGCGGCGGCGTGCGCGAGGTGGCCGGCGGGGGCTATGCCAAGGACCGTCGTGGCTGTCCCGATGGCGGTGATCCTGAGGAAGCCGCGACGGCTCATGCCGTCCGGCCGGAGCATCGATGCCATCACAAGGCCCTCCTCGCGCGGGGTGCGGGGTCGCTCGGGCGGAAGTCTAATCGAACGCCATTCTCAGATTCAAGGACCACGGTAACATGAACGCCCTGCGGCGGCGCTGGCCCCGTCCGCGGCCCCATCCCCGTGACATTCACGAAGATCTGACCCCCTATATCTCTCCCACGGGCGTCGATTCCCGCGAACTTGACGAAGGTCTGGAGGAAGACTATCGTCGAGGGCGACGTTAGGGAATGATGTGGATCGTCACTCGATCCACGGGTTCGTGGGCTTCCAGGCCCGCGGCTGTAAGGTCCCTCAGAGCTGTCGACAGGGGGACCTTGCCTTGGCGTCGAAGACCCCGAGTGTCCTGCTCGTTGTCTGCCTGCTCACGTTCCTCCACTACGCCGCGGCGCAGATGCGGGGTCCGATCCTGCCCCTCTACGCCGTCGCCCAGGGGGCCTCCGCCACCGGCGTCGGGCTGATCCTCGGTGCGCACATGCTGGTGGCGGCGGTCGGCTCGATCCCCTTCGGCCGTGCCTCGGACGTCTGGGGGCGACGCCGTTTCCTGCTGGGAGGGATGCTCGTCAGCATCGGGACCTCGCTGCTCCTCCCTCTGGCTGACGATCCGCTCGCGCTGATGGCGATCTATGGTCTCGCGGGGCTCGGAGTGGCGGCGTTCACACCGAGTGCCCTCTCCCTGGTGGGCGACGCGGCGGCTCCCGGCCGGGCTGGATACGCTTTCGCATGGTACTCAACGGCGCACTACGGGGCGATCGGAGTCGGGCCATACCTGGGGGGTCTCGCCGCCGAATGGTGGGGCTACCGTACCGCCTTCGTTGCGAGCGCCGTGGGCGTCGCCGTCGCTCTGATCGTTGGTCTGGTCCTCCCCATCCGCCCCGCCGGCCTTCCGCCCCCCGAGTCCGGCGCAACGTTCACCGACATCAGGGGCAATGCCGCCGTCTGGGCCGGGTGGATCCTGTCCGTCAGCGGCCTCCTCATTCAGGGCGTCGTCTTCAGCTTCTTTCCTCTCCTCGGCCAGGACCGAGGGCTCACGCCCGCCGCCATTGGTCTGGTCTTCCTCGTTCTCGGCCTCGCCAACACGTTGGCGCGCTTGCCGGGGGGCTGGCTCGTGGACCGCACCGGGCGGCCCGTGCCGTGCGCGAGCATCGGCGTCCTGCTAGCATCCCTGGCGACCATGATTCTGCCCCAAGTCGGCGGCCAGATGGCCTTGCTCCTGCTGGTCGCCGTCTTCGGAGCGGCCAGCGGCGTCGCGTTCGTCGCCGTCGGCGTAGCCCTGGCATCCGCAGCGACGCCGGCGACGAGAGGGCTCGTCATGGGCGGGTACAGCACGTCCCTCTACCTGGGTTTCGCGCTCGGGTCGTTTGGAGTGGGGCCAATCATCACGCAGCATGGGTATGCCGTGGGCTTCGCAGCGGGGGGCGTTGCGGGCGTGATCGGCACGCTCACCGCGGCCGCGCTCTGGGCAAAGGGCGGCGAGCCGCGCTCGAAGCGTTCGTAATATGCTCAGGGCGAAAGGCGGCGCCGGGTGGACGAACGCGTGCGGCTGTTTCAGCTGATGCTCGAGCTCGGATTCGATCGGGCCGCAACCCAAATCTATGGGGTCGTGTTGACGTGCGGTCCGATTCCGAAGCGAGCGATCGTGTCGATCCTGAGCGGAGTGTCGACCGAGGTCGACGGTGTGCTGCGGCAGTTGCAGAAACGCGGTCTTCTCGGCAGCGTGTATCGGAGATTGCGCCGCCGTCAGTACTATGCGATCAGTCCGAATCTCGCCTGGCGGGCCCTGAGCTCGGAGCTGCTATGGCGCACCACCGACGCGGTGGGGGCTGGGGACACCGCGCGGGCGGGCGCCTATGATGAGATCGCGGCGCTCGCCGGCCGGCTCTATCGCCCGTACGCGGCGGCGCTTGCCCACCAAGAGTGGGACGCGGCGACGGCGGACGAGTTCGCCCAGTTGATCTGCGAGGTCATGGGACAGGCTCGGCAGACCATCCTGGCGGTCAGCAGGTCTCCTCGCCTGCCGCAGGTGGCGTCATTCTGGGCGACCGTGAGCGACCGGCTCGGAGTCGGAGTGACCTACCGCCGGGTGGTGGATCTCGACGAAGTCATCGACCATGGGCTGAGGATCGTCAAGCGCGATATCGAGGAACATGGGATCGACGTCATGGTTCTCGAGCGGGATCTGATCCGGCACAAGTTCTACGTCGTGGACGGATCGTTCCTCGCCGTGTTCCACGACCGAGAGCACGCGATGGTGGACGGGGCGGGATCCGGCGTGGGGAGGATCACGACGCGCGGTGCGATTCTTCGAAGGTATGTCAGGCGTTTTCGACACTATGCGAACGCCGCGATACCGGGCCGCTTCGCATTACGCCAGATGGAGATTGGCCTCCGACGAGCTTCTCCGGTCCGCGAGAGAGCGGCTTGGAACCGATGAGCTGGCCTGGCTGGAATCGCTCGTTCAGTATGGCAAGTTCTCGCGTCTACCCGTGAGGCGTGGGTGGTCGAGAGACGCCACGTTGAGGGCGGAGGAGCGGGCACTCGAGATCGGGGTGGTCCGCCGCAACCCGGACGGCGATGTCGTGCCGGCGTATCCAGTGACCGAGACCGACATCCGGGAGAGCTACGAAGCATCTCGCTAAGGTGTCCTCATGGGCTGGAGCAGGAGGCGGTCGAGGCGGAGCTCGCTCGGGTCCCGCAACTGGGCGATGCCCAGCGACATGCCGGCATGGCCCGCGGCCGGCTGGGCCCGGTAGGTTCCGCAGATCCGATCCCACCAGGAGAGCGTGAACCCGAAGTTGCGGTTGGTCTCCTCCGGGTCCACGGAGTGGTGGACTCGATGCATGTCGGGGGTCACGATGATCCAGCGGAGGATGCGATCGGCGCGAAGCGGAAGGCGAACGTTTCCGTGGTTGAACAGGGAGCCGGTGCTGAGAAGGAGCTCGAACACGAGGACGCCGAGCGGGGGAGCCCCGAGCGCAGCGATCACCCCGAACTTGACGAGCATCGAAAGCACGATCTCGATGGGGTGGAACCGCGCGCCGGTTGTCACGTCCACGTCGAGGTCGGCATGATGCATCCGATGCAGCCGCCAGAGGATCGGCACCGCATGAAAGAGGACGTGCTGGAGGTAGATGGAAAGATCCAGCAGGACGACGGTGGCGACGATGACGAGCCAGGCGGGGAGTGGTCCGGGCGTGTGGAAGAGTCCCCAACCCTGATTCTCCGCCAGGATGGCCATACTCACGGCGGTCACGGGGAGGAGGGCGCGCACGAGAAGGGTGTTGAGAAGAACGATCGCCAGGTTACCGGGCCATCGAGTCCGGCGGGAGACGGTGAGGGGGCGCCGCGGGGCCAGGATCTCGCCGGTCGCGATCAGGGCGAATGCCGCGGCGAAGACGGCGACCCGGACCGTGGGTTCGTGGCGCAACGGGATCCACGCCTCAAGGCTAGGAGCACGCTTGAATAAGCTCCAATCGCATGTTGTGATCTGTCCCATAAGGCCAGGGTTATGCAGGTCACCCTCCGACAGTTCGAGGTGTTCCTCGCGGTGGCGCGCGCCGGGAGCTTCCGGGCGGCCGCCGAGGTTCTGCACCTCAGCCAACCGGCCCTCTCGCAGCACGTGGCGGAGCTCGAGCGGGAGCTGGGCGCCCGCCTCTTCGACCGGCTCGGCCGGCGCATCGCCCTCACCGAAGCGGGACGAATCCTCGAGGACCACGCGCGACGTGTCTTCGCGACCCTTGCGAGCGCACGGGAGACCGTCGCCGAGCTCGGGGGACTGAAGCGCGGCTCGCTGGTGATCGGCGCCAGTACGACCCCCGGGATCTACGTGCTCCCGCACCTCGCCGCTCGGTTCCAGGAGCGGTATCCCGGGATCTCCCTGCGGGTACGGATCGCCAATTCAGCGCACATCGAGGAACAGATCCGCGCCAACGAGCTCGATCTCGGCGTGGTCGGGGGACATGGGGTTCGTCCGGGCGAGGAGTGCCTCGCCAAGGGCATGCCCGATGAGCTGGTCCTCATCGTGCCGCCCGGGCATCGCTGGAGTCGCCGCCGGGAGATCGCGGCCGACCTGCTCGGCGCCGAACGGCTCCTGATCCGCGAGGAAGGCTCGGCGACGCGTCAGGTCACCGAGCGAGCGCTGCAGCATGTCAGAGCCCGAATCGGATCGACGATGGAGCTCGGCCACACCGAGGCGATCAAGCAGGCGGTGATGGCGGGCCTGGGCATCGCGTTCGTGTCGTTGCACGCGATTGGTAGCGAGCTCCGAGCGGGTCACCTGTCCGCGCTCCGGCTCCGGGGTCATCGCATCCGACGCCACTTCCACGTGATCCATAACGAGGCCCGAACCCTAGGGGCGAGCGCGCGGGCCTTCATGGACCTCCTCGAAGGCGCCGGCGGTTCGGGTCGACCCGCGGGATCGTCCGGAAAAGCGCCGGCCAGGCGATGAACACCCCTCGATCTACACGCTCGAGAAGCGCTCACTCTTCCACAGGAGGCGTCTATGGCCGCAACTGTCCGCGCTGCGATCCGTGAGCTGATGGAGCAGACGATGGCGACGATGGACACCCTGATCGAGGCGTCCGACGGGGAGCTCGCCGCGCCGTCCTCGCACGCGTGCGCGCAAGGCAAAGACGTTTGGACCCTCATCACGAACGATATCGATCACGAGAAGATCCACACCGCGCAGATTCTCGAGGGCCGCTACGAGGCCCGGATCACGGCATCGCCGATGCAACGCCTCGTGGCCGAGTGGCTCGCCGAGCGGGCGCGGCTGATCGGCTCACTCATCGGGCTGACCGACGAGCAATTCAACCGCGAGACCGCACCAAACCAGTGGACCTACCGGGTCGTGGCCAAGCATGTGCTCACGTTGGAACAGGATTCGTTGAAGACCATCGTGGCTGACCGGGCCGCCAGGACGGGCAACGGATGAGTGGTCGTGAAGCCGGGGTGTGCCAATCAATGAGGGTGCCGGTGGTGCAGGTCCGGGAAGTGCGGGTGCCGATGACGGAGTGGCCCATGCACGTGGAGGTGGCTGTGTGGCTCTCCGGGCGGAGTTCCCGGGTCGTGGGCGTGCCGGTGATGCTCGTCGTGGACATGTGCGTGCGAATGCTCGATCGCCGCGTGGTCGTGCTCGTGGTCGTGCCGCTCCGTCAGGTGAAGCCACACGCCGGCCGCCATGAGGCCGCCGGCTACGAGGGTCTGCCAGGTCAGTTGCTCATGGAGCGCAAGCGCGCCTGCGATCGCTCCTACGAAGGGAGCGGTCGAGAAGTACGCGCCCGTCCGAGCGCTGCCTAGGAGCCGGAGGGCGAGGACGAAGAAGACGAGGCTCGTGCCGTAGCCCAGGAAGCCGACGACGCCCGCGCCGAGGATTGCGGAAAAGGCTGGCCAGGGAGCCTGCTGGATGACGGCCAGCAGGACGTTGATCGACCCGGCCACGACGCCTTTGAGGGCGGCGATCTGCAGCGGGTCACCGCCCGACGCCTTGCGGGTCAGATTGTTGTCGATGGCCCAAGCCACGCAGGCTCCCGTGACGAGCAGGGCCGAGCCGTCCAGCGCGAGCAGCTCCGCGGGCTCCCACGACAGGACAGCGGCTCCGCCAGCGATGGCCGCCATGCCGATGGCGATCCGCGCATCGAAGCTCTCGCGGAAGAATGACCAGGCTAGCAGAGCGGTGAAGACACCCTCAAGGTTCAGTAGGAGCGACGTCTGCACAGCCGTACTGGCGGCGAGGCCGTACATGAGCAGCACGGGGCCAATGATGCCGCCGGCAGCGATGGCTCCGCCGAGCCACGGGAGATCCTGCCGGCTTAGCGGCGCGTCTGACCCCACGTGTCCGACGAGCCGCTGGGCCAACCGATAAAGGCCAAGCCCGACGCCCGAGCCGAGATAGAGCAGGCCAGCAAGCAGCCACGGATCGACCGTGCCGGTCAGCAGCTTCGCCGCTGGTGCGCTGAGACCAAACAACGCCGCCGCGGCCAGCGCCAGCCCGGGACCGCGCCGGCTGAGGTTCATGCCGCCATCCTACCGCCGCCCAGTCACGCATCCGGGGGCGAACCGAGGTGAGCCGAGCGAGTCGCGCACGTCGGTGCTGTCGGAGCCGGTGAAAAGAGGGGTTGAAGAATTATATTGACTGACCAGGTCGGTCATGTATAAATCGGGTCCGTGCCACGCCGGATCCCCGATTCGCGCTTCCAGGATCTCATTGACGCTGCGACGGGTGTCTTCATTGCCCAGGGGTATCGACGCACCCAGATGAGTGACATCGCCGAAGCGATGGGCTTGGCGAAGGGTACGGTCTACCTCTACGTGGAAAGCAAGGACGCCCTCTTCGACACGGTGCTCCGCTCCGCTGACGCGCCGCGCCCGATCGCGCTGCCGCCAAGTCTGCCGGTCCGCACGCCCGCCCGCGGCCGGACTCTTCAGTGGGTCAAGCACCGGCTCGCCGAGCAGCCGGCGAGCCCGACGCTCCTGGCCGCACTCTGCCGGGACGGAGGCGCCGGGGATGCGACCGAGCTGACCAGGATCCTGGGTGAGCTTTACGCGGCCATGGCGCGGAACAGGACCGGCATCAAGCTCGTCGACCGCTGCGCGGTCGAATACCCGGCGCTCGCGAAGCTCTGGTTCACGCAGGGGCGCGAGGCGCTGCTGGTCCTGCTGACCCAGTACCTCGAGCGGGGCATCCGGGCCGGGTGGTTGCGCCCGGTCCCGGACCCGATCGTGGCCGCCCGGCTCATCATTGAGACGCTGGTCTTCTGGGCCGTGCATCGCCACTGGGATCCGTCTCCGCAGCCGGTCGACCCGCGAGTCGCGCAGGACACCGTGGTGCAGATGCTGGTCGCAGCCTTGGGCCAAGAGGTGCCCGCATGAGCAGCTGGCTTCTACGACCTGCCCCGCTCCGTGTCCTGGCCTCCGTGGCCGCGATCCTGCTACTGCTCGTCCCTCTCGGCGCGTCCGGCCTTGCCCGTGCCGACACGCTCTCGGGTCGTGTCTACGCGCCCGACGCTCGAGTTGGAAGCGTCCTGTTCACGTGGGAGCTCGAGCGCGACCTGACCACCGGGCATTGGCGCTCGGCGTACCGAACCCTCGAAGGAACCGTCGCGGCCGAGGACGAAGTGCTGTGGGACGGAGATGTGTTCAGAAGCTATCGCTACACTCGTCCCACGATCGGCGAGGTCGCGAGTGTGGAGCGACGAGGCGGCGAGCTGCTCTATCGACAGGTCGTGAATGGAACGGCTCGTGAGCGCCGCGAGCCGTTCGACGATCGGGTGACCGTCGGACCCACTGTGATCCCCTGGGCGCAACGACACTGGGACAAGCTTCGGGCGGGCCACGAGCTCACGGTTCGTTACGCGGTGCTGGACCAGCTCCGGTCGTTCGAGTTCCATCTCGCGCTGACAAAGGAACACCCGGCGACCGCCCAAGGCGCCGCGGTGGTCAAGATGTCACCCTCGAGTGCCCTGCTCCGGCTCTTCGTCTCGCCCGTGTACCTGCTTTTCAGCCGGGACGGCCGTGTGTTCAAGGGGATGATCGGGCGCCTGCTCCCGGTGGGCGTGCACGGGGGAAAGCCGCATCCAATCGACGGAGAGCTGGTCGTGCATTCAGGAGGCGGCTGATGGGTCTCTACAGCACGTATCTCTTGCCGACGCTCACCGAGCTCGCCATGCGGAATCGGACGCTCCGCCCCGAGCGGGCGCGCTGGGTACCCCTGGCGAGCGGTGTGGTCCTCGAGGTTGGGGTGGGCACCGGACTCAACCTTCCAATCTACAGCCGAGAGGTGCGGAAGCTCTACGGGCTGGACCCCTCGGAGGAGCTGCTCCGGATGGCCCGTTCGCGGGCGAAGGGCGCAGCCTTCCCAGTGGAGTTCCTCTGCCAGCCGGCAGAGGCCATTCCGCTTGCGGACGGGTCGGTGGACGACGTCGTCACAACCTGGACGCTCTGCACGATCCCCGATCCCGTGGCGGCTCTCAAGGAGGTGCGCCGTGTGCTACGGCCCCAGGGCCGGTTGATCTTCGTCGAGCATGGGCGCTCGCCGGATCCGGCAGTTGTCCGATGGCAAGATCGGCTCACACCGATCTGGCGGAGGGTGGCGGGCGGCTGCCACTGGAACCGACCGATCGACCGGCTCTTGCGATCAGGTGGGTTCGAAACCTTGGAGGTGCACCGGGGCTACGTTGCGGGACCCCGGGTGGGCTCGTACCTCTTTCGCGGCATAGCCCGGCCCACCCCCGGTGGGCGAATCCCGGACGCTGACACGTGGGCCAAGAAAGGAACCGCACATGCTGAATGATCGAAAGGTGGGATGGTCAAGCGGGCTGTCGGCGGCCTCTGCGTTCCTCTGGGTTCTCTGACCGGCCGCGCTACTGACCGCCGCGCTCGGGGTGCTGGGCGTGGCGAGCGGAGCGCTCGCCGCCTGGATGGCGGAGCTGCAGATCGTCCTGATTCCCGTGTCGATCGCCTCCCTCGCGGTCGGGCACTACTTCGCGTACCGTCAAGGCGCTGGGGGGCGCCAGCAGCGCGTCATGCTCTGGATCGCTACGCCGGCCTCGTTAGCGCTGTGGGGGGTGCCCTGGATGCTCCGCTGAGGGGGCGGCGCGCCGGGCGACCGGAGAGCGCGGCCGCCCGGCGCTTCCGTCTCCTACTTCTTGCGCGGGTCGTCCGCCGGGTTGACGTAGGTGACCGTCCACGGCCCCACGCCGTGGACCTGGACGACGGTCTCCTCCTTGGTCCACGCGAAGTGCCGGGTGCCCGGCTGCATGATCGCCACGCCGCCCGGTCCCAGCGCCTGCGTCGCCTTGGTGTCGAGCTTGTCGCCGGTGCCCATGTTGAAGGTACCGCTGATCACGGTGACGTGCTCGATCGCGGTGTGGAAGTGCGCTGGGATCTGGTAGTCGGCAGGGAGCCGCAGGCGCATCATGAAGGGTTTGGCCTCGTTCATCGGGCCCTCGATCACGGCGACCTTCGCGCCGGGCGGCAGGGAGGGCACGTCGGCCCACTTGAGATCCGCGGGCATCACCATCACGTGGTCGCCGTGGGCCTGGGGGCTCCCGACCGTCGGCATGAACGTGACGAGCGCGAGCACGATCGCCGCTACTGTCGCCATCTGTGTCATGGAGTGTCCTCCTGTGAGTTAGGGCGACACGACTTTGTCGGCCGCCGCCACCTTCTCCGCGAAGACCTTCGGGTTCACGAACTGGGCGTTCTTTCCCCTGAGATCGTCTTCGGTGACCCCCGGGCCACCGAGCACCTCCCTCAGACGAAGATGGGTACGCGCTGCGCGACTACCTCGTACTCCTGCAGGGACCCGCCGGGCCGGAGACGGAAGGCGTAGGGGCTCTGGGTCGTCATGGAGGCATCGTAGGAAGCCCGCCGGTCGCGGTCAAGCGCTCTCGCCGGGCAATAGCTCCGCGTACAGGTCTTCCATGCTACGGGCGACGGCCAGATCGTGGGCGGTCTTCCCCGCGAAGCCGGGCGCCCCGCTGCCCCTGACACGCAGATCTGCCCCGGCGCGGACCAGCAGTCGGGCGACGCCGACGTGGCCCGCCGTGACCGCGAGCATGAGGGCGCTGAGGTTGTACTTGGCGGTCAGGTTCAGATCGGCTCCGCCCTCGACGAGTGCCTCGACCATCTCGCGGTACCCGCGGTGGGCGGCCAGCATCAGAGCGGTCTGCCCGTGACGATCCCGGGCGTTGACGTCGACGCCGGAGCGCAGCAGCTGCCGCGCCGTCTCGACGTCGCCCCGGATGACCGCGCCTTCCCAGGCTTTCTCCACGCCGGCCCCGACCTACGGTCGCCCGTCCAGCCGCGCCTCCCGCGCGGCCAGCAGCCGGGACATCTCGTGAAGGCCGAGCTGCTCGGCGATCTCGCGCGGTGATTCGCCGGAGTCGATCCGTGTGCGAAGCCGCGGGTCCGCCCCCGCCTCGAGTAGCAGCTCGACCGCCGGCAAGTTCCGCTCGCCCGCCGCCATGTGCAGGGCCGTGTAGTCGTTGATTCCGCGCTGATTAGGATCGGCTCCGAACGAGAGCAGCAGCTTGATGATCTCGGCGACGTCCGACCTCGCGGGAGAACCGGGCTGGGATCCGCTACAGGACAGTGCCGCGATCAATGGAGGAAATCCGATGTGGTGATCGGGATTGGGATCGGCGCCGAACTCGAGCAGGGTGCGGATGAAGGGCAGCGGGCTGTGGTAGATCGCGTACTCGAGGCACGGCCCGATGGTCAGCGGCATGGCGCCATTGGGCACGCTTTCCGGATCATCGACCGCCGCCCGCAGCGCGGCGAGGTCCCCCGCGCGAAACGCGCCGTCGATCTTCTTGAACCTCTCGTACTCTGCGCACCGTTCTTCTCGTGATTGCATTCGTTTCTCGTCCGTGAAGTATATCCTCCTCTCGGCCGCCGCCGCTCAGCGAGCCTACCGGGGCGCGATGGTAGGGTCGTCGGACGAACGGGCAGAACGCGGCAGGAGCGGGCAGAACGCCTCGCGCCCGGCTACGCCCGACTAACGCGGCGCGCTCACGTGTGCGCCTTCACGGGAGCTCTGCGGTGCCGTCGGCGAGGCCGCGACCGCCGCCCGGTATTGCCCGACCTGAGCTAGTCGTCTTTCGACACGTCGACAGTGCCTTCGAGGAGCCGGCCGTCGACGAACAGCGCGTAGGGCCCGACCAGATCCGGACGCTTGCCCAGCACCGTGCTCAGCGAGAAGCCGCCCACGCCGCGGCGCTGCGCGGTCAGCGCCAGGCCCTCGGTCTTCGGATCGCCGAGGATCAACTGGTCATTGGCGAGGGTGGCGGCGAACTCGCGCCGGACGGTGGGCAAGCCGTACCACGCGGCCGTCGCGGTCAGCTGATCGCCGGTGCCCCGGTTGATCTGCAGGGTGAATCTGCTGGAGACCGCGCCGCTGCGCCAGGAACCGGTCCAGCGCCCCACCAGGGCCGCGGCTTCGGGGCTGGCCGTGGTGAGGGGGACGGTCTGCGCGCAGCCGGAGGACAGGGAGAGCGCAACGATCAGCGCCAGGTATCGAGCGGTGGCGGTCGGGGACGATCGCATCATAGGCCTCGATATGATGCCAGAAGTGGAGAGGGCGTGCTAGCCTCCCGGCTATGCCCGAGGGCGAAGGAGGGCGGATGCGATGATGCGATCGACCGTGGTCTGTCTCTCCCTGGTACTCGGCTTCTCTGGGTGCGCCAGCCCGGAGCCGAACCCAGCGCAGCAGCGCGCCGAGGCCGCGTTCAGGGATTGCCAGCGCACGGCGGCCTCCGCGAACGTCGTCGAGATCTACGAGGACGGGCGGTTCACGTTCACGGCTGGCCCTGGCGACGATCAGCGGATGACCCAGTGCCTCACCGAGAAACATGGATACAGGTCCGAGTGAGGGCCGAGCCCGCCCCTGGGGTTCGAGGTCGAGCTGGCCGAAGAACTACGAGCGCGGCGCGCCGGCGAGGGCGGCCAGGCGCTGCCGCCAGGCGGGCAAGGCCGCGGGGTTTCGCACGTAGAGCGGTGGTTCGCCGCGCAGCGCGCGCAGGACATTCTCCACCGCCGCCTCGACCATCCGGTCGTAGAGGGTCTGGGGATGGCCGATATTGTGCCCGGTGGCGATCACCCGCGGGTGCGCGCGTAGGGGATTGCCCGCCGGTGTCGGCTCCTCCTCCCACACGTCCAGCCCCGCTCCCGCGATGCGGCCGTCGTCGAGCGCGCGACGCAGCGCCGCCTCGTCCACGAGCGGGCCGCGTGCGGTGTTCACGAGATACGCGTCCGGGCGCATGAGGGCGAGCTCCCGCGCGCCGACCAGGTGATGCGTCTCCGCCGTGAGCGAGGCCTGGACGGAGACGATGTCGGACGAGCGGAGCAGGGTATCGAGATCCACGAGCGTCACGCCCTGCGCCGCGACGTCGGCCGGCTTCACGTAAGGGTCAAAGCAGAGCAGGCGGCAGTCCCAGCCCGCGAGCCGGCGCGCCAGGGCGCGGCCCACATTGCCCAGGCCGATCATCCCGATGGTGGAGCCGGCCACCATCCGGCCCGCATCCGCCACGCCCCAGCCGCCCCCGCGCATGGCCGCGTGCTTGGCGGGGACTTCCTTGAGGAGCGCGGTGCTCAGCATCACGATGGCCTCGGCCACACCCAGATAATTGTCCGGTACCGCGCCGTAGCCCACGATCACGCCGGCGGCGGTGCAGGCATCGAGGTCGATGGCCTCGGTGCCGATGTAGTAGCAGCACACGGTGTTCACGCGCGGCGCGCCCGCGAGGACTTCGGGCGAGATCAGCTCGCCGGAGCCGACTACGAGGGCGTCCACGTCGCGGAAGTGGCGGGCAATCTCATCCGCGGTGAAGCGCGTGGCCACCTTCGGCTCCGCCACCGGCGGGCCTAGCCGGATCGCGCAGCCGCCCTGCTCCAGGAGCCGGCTGATGTCCGCCGCGCGCCCGAGCCGCCGCGAGACGTAGACGAGGGGCGCGGCGGTCATGCGCGGCCGGCCGCGGTACGGCGTCTGACCTCGGGCAGCACGTCGCGCCCCAGGCGCTCGATGCCCGCCAGCACCTCTTTCTGCGGCATGCCGGGCCAGCTCACCCGCATGGTGGCATGCGTGAGGCCGGCGCGATGCTGGCGCACCAGCGCCTCCACCACCTGCGCGGGCGAGCCGACGGCGAAGCGGTTCGCGGCGAGGCGTCGGAGCTGGGCCTCCGGCGGCGCGCCGGGCTCGAGTGAGATACCGGGAATGCCCCAGGCGAAATAGGCCGCGTACTTTTCGAGGAGGTACGGCGCCGCTCGGCGGATGGCCGCGTCCTCGTCCGCCGCGCACGAGACCTCGAGGATCCGGCAGATATGCGGGCTCGCGGGCAGGCCCGCCGCCGCGCGCGCCGCCGCGAAGGCCGACGCCTGCGCGGCGAACTCGTCCACCGTGGGCATGGGCACCACCAGCCAGCCGTCGGCGATGCGCGCCGCGCGCGCGATGCCCGCCGCCACCTGGGAGCCCACCAGGATGGGCGGGCGCGGCTGCTGGAGCGGGCGCGGGTGAATGCCGATGCCGTCGAATTGCCAGTGGCGCCCCTTGTGCGTCACCGTCTCCTCGGTCCACAGCCGCCGGATGATCTCGATGCCCTCGGTGAGCCGGCTCACGCGCTCCGCCATCGGCACGCCGAAGACGGCGAACTCCTCGGTGCGATAGCCGAGCCCCACGCCCAACATGAAGCGCCCGCCGGTGATCACGTCCAGGAAGGCGCCGATCTCGGCGATCTCCACCGGGTTGTGGAGCGGCAGCAGCACCAGATTGGTCCCCATCGCCATGCCCTCGGTCTCGGCGGTGAGCCGCTGGAGCAACGGCAGGAGAGGGAAGTAGTGGAAGCCGGGCGTGACGTGGTGCTCGCCGCCCCAGATCGAGTCGAAGCCGAGCTCGCGGATCAGTCGCGCCTGCTCGAGCGTCTCCGCGAAGCGGCGCGCGGGGTCATCGCCGGCCGGATGCTGCGCGTTCAGATAGATGCCGAGCTTCATGGGGCGGATCCCTCCGGCCGCGATCCTGCGCCGGGGCCGGTGGCCGCGTCAAGCGTCGGCCGGTGCTCTGCTACACTCTCGACCATCGACATGAGCCATTTTCCAAGAGCGAATCAGTGATCATCGTGATCGGCGGCGGCATCGCCGGCGTCGCGACGGCCTGTCAGCTCGCGCGCCACGGTCATCGCGTTACCCTCGTCGAGCGCGGGGAGCTGGCCGGTGAGGCGTCCGGGGTCAACGCGGGGTCCATCGACGCCACCGGCTGGGGGCGGGCGCCGGATCTCCAGGTGCACCTGACCACCGGCAGCCTCGAGCTCTTTCAGGCTCTTCAGCGGGACGAGGAGCTCGACATCGAGCTCCGGCAGTCGGGCTATCTCCAGGCCATTCACACCGAGTCGCAGCTCGCGTGGGCGCGCGACCGGGTGCGTGACCTCACCGCCAAGGGGCATTCGGCCGAGCTGCTCGACGCGGAGGCGGCGCGGAAGCTCGAGCCGGAGCTGAATCCGGCCCTGCCCGGCTACGTGCACTATCCGGATCGCGCGCAGGCGGATCCGGTGAAGGCCACGCGGGCCTTCGCCGAGGCCGCGACGCGGCGGGGCGCCCAGGTGCTCACGGGACGCGAGGTGCGGGGCCTCCTCCGCGACGGCGCAAGCTGGCGGGTTGAAACGGACGAAGAGACGCTGGCCGCCGACGCGCTGGTGCTCGCCGCCGGTCCATGGTGCGCGGAGCTGGGCCTCAGGCTCGGGCTCGACATTCCCATCGTGGCGGTGCGCGGGCAGATGTGGGCGACGGCGCCGCTCCCCGTCCGGGTCGATCATGTCATCGGCTCGTCGGAATCCATCATGCACTGGCAGCGGGCGCCGGGCGGCGACGACGTCACGCCGCCGTTTCTCACCCACCGGGGAAACACGCGGCTGATCCGGCATCTGTACGGACGCCAGACGCGCGAGGGGGCGATCATCTTCGGCGGGGACCGCCAGCTCGTGGGTTTCGCCAAGACGCCCGACGCGGGCGGCATCGCGGTGAACCGCGGGCATGCCGCCGAGGTGTTGCCGTTCCTCCGCGACATTCCCGTCGCCCGCACCTGGGCGGGGATCATGCCCTTTCCCCTCGACGGGAAGCCCTTGATCGGCCGCCTGCCCGGCCACGAGCAGCTCTACATCGTGGGGGGGCTTGCCTCCTCGGGATTCGGGCGCGGGCCGATGGCCGGCAAGCTGGTGGCCGATCTCATCCACACGGGTGTCCCGCATCCCGCGCTCGCGGAGGCCGATCCGGCCCGCTGCGTGCGGCCGTATCGCCGCTGAGCGCGGCCCCGCCTAGCGGGCCCGGCGCGCCTCCACTCGTTTCAGGATCGCGTCCGCCAGCGGCTTCTTCTCGGGGCCGGCGGTCCGGAAGTAGTAGCGCTGGAGCACCTCGTAGATGCGCCGCGCTTCCTCCGGCGAGGCGGTCTCGATGTGCCGCTGCGCTTCGCGGAGCGTGCCCTCGATGGGCACGAAGCGTACGTCGGGGCGGCCCCGCAGCGGATCCATGATGGCGTCCACATAGGTCCAGATGCGCGCCTTGAGGATGCCGCCGAACACGATCTCGTCCACGCGCGCCCCCGCGCGGGGATCCGGTGGCGCCTGGGCGAAGACGAAGTGAATCCCGTGATCCGTCATCCACTGCGGGCTCGCGACCTTCTCGTGCCCGACGTGCCCGCGCGCCTCCAGCGGCGCCTTGGCGAGCGAGTACTGGGTGAGCCCGGTCATCTCCGCCAGGTAAGGGAGGCCGCTGTAGTAGCCGAACATGCACATGCCCCCCTCGTACATCGCCCGCACCGGCGCGGCGCCGAGCACGCGTCCCGCGATCTCCCCCTGCGCGCGCCGCAGCTCGACCAGGGGCGGCGTGTAGTACGCGGGCTCGTTCGCGATGCCCCGGAGCCGCTCGGTGGGCGTGAGGTAGATCGGGTACGGCAGCGCGAGGCCCAGCGCCACGAGGGCAGCCACCGCCGCCCGCACGGGCCAGCCGGCCCGCGAGACCAGCCGGTCCTCGATCACGACGAAGAGCAGCGGCAGCGCGGGAATCAACCGGCGCGCGAACATGAAGTCGCCGCCGGTATGCGCGACATAGGCCGTGAAGACCAGAAAGGCGGCCAGCAGCCCCGCGTGGCGGCGCGTCAGGACCGGCCGCGGCCGCCCGCGCCCCGCGATGGCCAGGGCGATCGCGGTCAGGACCAGGGGCAGGAGGAACCAGTTCTTCTGGAAGAAGAGGTAGACGTAGTAGAGGCCCTGCGTGTAGTAGGGATCGAGCGCGGACTTCGAGTAGAACGCGGTGGGGAAGAGATCGCCATAGTAGAGGAGCTTGAAGGTGGCCAACGCGGCGCCGCCCGCGGCCAGCGGAATCACCAGCGTGGCGATGAGGTTGAGTCGCTCGCGCGGATACAGGTGGCGGGTTGACGAGCCAGGCGCCCACCACCGCCACTGCCGCGAAGATGACGCCGTCGGGCCGCGTGGCCACCGCCGCCACGAGGATGACGCCCGCGAGCACCAGGTGGCGCGGCCGGGCACGCGGCCGGGTCGGCGAGGAGCAGCCCGGCCACGACGAGCAGCGTGAACAGGCTGGTCTCGAGGCCGCCGGTGGCCCAGGTCTGAAAATCCTCCATCAGGAGCACCAGCATGGCCGCGAGCGGGAAGAAAGAGCCGTGGTGGTCGCGGCGCCAGCTCCGCCACCCGAGGATTCCCACCAGCGCCAGCCAGCACGCCAGGCCGAGCGCGGTGGCGGACATCTCCGGTGGAATTCCGAGCCGCAGCGCGGCGGCGACGAGGAGGGTCCAGAGGAGATTGGTATAGCCCTCGACGCGCTCGCCCAGGTTGTAGACGAGGCCATGGCCGCCCACGAGCTGCTCGGCATAGCGGAAGGAGATGAAGCTGTCGTCGGCGAGCCACGCCGCGCCGAGCGCGCGCCAGAGGCCGAAGACGAGGGCCGCGGCGGCCAGCGCGACCGAGGCCGCGGCCACGAGGCGTCGCGTCATCAGTCCACGAAGCGGGCGATGGCCTCGGGGGCGACCGCGATGGCGCGGAGACCCTTGGGCGAGGCGGGGTCGGGGACCACCCAGGCCCGGCGCTCGAAGCCTTCCAGCGCGGGGCGACCGTCAGAATGGGTGAGCCGGTGCTTGACGAGAAACGTGCGGCCGGACCACTCCTCCACCCAGCTTCGCATCTCGAGCTCGTCGCCGAGCCGGCAGGCGTTCGCGTAGCGGGCGCCCGTCTCCAGCAGCGGCATGCCCTCCACGCCGAAGTCGCGGCGCAGCTCGGGGTAGGAGAGGCGGTTGGCCTTGAAGAGCCGCTCGGTGCCGCCGTCGAACCAGAAGTAGAAGTACGGGTAGAAGACGATGCCGGCGGCGTCACAGTGGGCCCACTCGACGGTGATCCGCGTCAGGTGCACTTTCACCGCGCCTACTATACGCGATGCGCGATCGAGGACGCCGACGCCCTGGTGGAACGGCGCGCCGAGATCGCGCGCGGGCTCCTGGCCCACGCGGGCGCGGAGAACCGGCGCGGAGCGCCGGCGCCTGACTAGCCGGCGACGCGGCTGGTGGCGCTCAGGGGAGCCGTCGCGGCGCGCGCCGGCGCGGAGGTCAGACGGCCGGGCAGCATCGAGATGAAGATGGTGGTCAGCGCGGCAAGCCCCGCCAGCACGAGGAGCAGGGTCGAGAACCCGGCGGCCTTGACCGTCGGCCCCAGGAGATATACCGCCAGGGAGCTCACCCCGAAGGACACCGCCAGCCGCGTCCCCGTCACCCGCGAGCGCAGGCGATCGTCCACGTACTGGACGATGAGCGCATCGATGAAGGGGATGGCGCCGAAGACGAAGACCATCACGCACATCACCAGCAGGTACAGCGGCCAGCCGGTGGCATTCGAGGCGAGCAGGAAGAGGGGGATCTGCGCCGCCGACACCGGGAGCCAGATGCGCTTGAGCGGAAAGCGGTCGAGCAGCTTGCCCACCACGAGCTGGGCCAGCGACGCCACCGTGTAGACCACCGCCAGCAGGATGCCCAGCGTGGCCGGGTCGTCCACCACGCCCCGCAGGCGCTCGCCGAGGAGCTGCCCATTGCCATTGGTGGTGAAGTTGAAGATCAGGCTGCCCGAGATGGCGGCCAGCGTCATCACCGCGAAGGCGCGCACCATCACCGACGGGGGCAGGTCCAGCGCCTTCTTCGGCCGCTTGGCGGGCGGGGCCTCCTCGCGCGGCGCCAGCAGCGCGAAGAGCGCGGCGCAGACCAGCGCGAAGAGCGCGGGCACCGCGAAGGCGGCGCGCCAGCCGAAGTGCTTCACGAGAAAGCCGGTCAGGATGGCGGCGATGGCGATGCCGAGATTGCCCGCCAGCCCGTTCACGCCGATGGTGAAGCCCGGATTCTTCGCGCCCTGCACGATCATCGGGATGCCCACCGGGTGATAGATGGACGCGAAGATGCCCATGAGGGTGAGCGCGGCGGCCAGCGGCCACACCCCCGGCGCCAGCGCGATCAGGAGTCCCGACGCGCCCATGCCGGCGAAGAAGATGACCATCATCACGCGGCGGCCCCAGAGATCACCCAGCCGGCCGGCGGGCAGGGAGCCCAGCCCGAACATGACGAAGGCCCCCACGGTATAGGGCATCAGGTCCTGCCATGCCATGCCCCATTCGGCGGCGATGGCGCCCACCGCGGTGGCGAAGATGAGCAGGAACAGGTGGTCGGTGGCGTGGCCGGCATTGAGCAGTAGCGAGGTCGCGCTGAGTCGCGGCATCCGGAGCCTCCCTTGGCTGGCCCCTACTGTACCCTCTTGCCCTCCTGTCTCACTCACTGTAGAAAGACAAGAAATGCCGAGATCAGGACAAACCCTCCCGCGGGCCAGATCCACCGATCCCGCGGACTATCAGCAGGTGGCCCGCCCGGTGGCGGCCATGGCCAAGGACTTCGCCGCCGGCCAGCACATCGCGCGGCACCTCCACGCGCGGGCCCAGCTCATCTTCGCGGCCGCCGGCGTGATGCTGGTGAGCACCGACGAGGGGAGCTGGGCGGTGCCCCCGCAGCGCGCGGTGTGGATGCCGGCGGGCACCGTGCATGAGATCCGGTTGCCGGGCGCGGTGGCCATGCGCACGCTCTACGTCCGGTCGGACGCGGCGGCCCGCATGCCCGCGCGCGTGCGCGTCATCGCCGTCTCGGCCCTGCTGCGCGAGCTCATCCTGCGCGCCTGCGCCTTGCCCGTGCTCTACGACGAGCGCGGGGCGACCGGCCGGCTGATGACCCTCATCCTGGACGAGATCGCGGCGCTCCCCACCCTCGGCCTCGACCTCCCCATGCCGCGCGACGAGCGCCTGGCCCGCATCTGCCGCGCGCTCGGCGCGGACCCCGGCTCCACGCGCACGCTGGAGGACTGGGGCCGCGAGGCGGGCGGCTCGGGGCGCACGCTCGCCCGGCTCTTCCTCCGCGAGACCGGGCTCACCTTCGCCGCGTGGCGCCAGCAGGCGCGTCTCCTCGCCGCGCTGGCCCGGCTGGCCGCCGGCGAGCCGGTGACGCGCATCGGCCTGGACCTCGGCTACGAGTCGCCCTCGGCCTTCGCCGCCATGTTCAAGCGCGCGCTCGGCGCCCCGCCGAGCCGCTATCTCGCGAGCTGACTCTCACCCAAGCCCCGCCGGAGCCTTCCCATGTACGTGCCCAAGCACTTCGATCCCGCCGACCTCGGCTGGTGCCATGCCCTGATGGCGCGCGAGAGCTTCGCGCTCCTCGTCACCACCGGAGGGGACGGGTTGCCCTTCGCGACCCATCTGCCGCTGCTGCTCGACGCCGACCGCGGGACCCAGGGCACCATTGTCGGCCACCTCGCGCGCGCCAACCCCCACGCCCGCCTGCTCGCCGAGGGGCGCCCCACCTTGGCCGTGTTCCAGGGGCCCCATGCTTATGTCTCGCCGGGCTGGTATGCGAATCACCCCAGCGTGCCCACCTGGAACTACGTGGCGGTGCATGCCACGGGGCGTCCGGTCCTGATCGAGGAGCCGGCGCGCGTCACGGCGCTGCTCGCCCGCATGGTCGCGACTTACGAGGCCGGACGCGCGGAGCCGTGGCGCTTCGACTCGCTGGCGGAGGACTACGTGACGGGGATGATCCGGGCCATCGTCGCCTTCGAGCTGCCCATCGAGCGGCTCGAGGGCAAGGCCAAGCTCAGCCAGAACCGTCCGGCCGAGGATCGGGCGGGGGCCATCCGCGGCCTGGAAGCCACCGCCGATCCGCTGGCCCGGGCCACCGCCGCCCTCATGGCCGAGCGGGCGCGCGCCCAGACCTAGGTCGCGCGCCCGCCGAGGGCGATGAGACGGGCCGGCGGCGCGCCCCGTCGTCTAGCCGGCCTTGCGGGGGCGGACGAGCCGGACGCGCAGGTTCTCCACCTGCTCGGGGAAGGGGACCCCGCCGCGCGCCGTCATCGGCGTCTGCTCGGCGAGCCCCGTGTGCAGCTCGACGAAGACCGGCCCCTCCGCCTTGAGCAGCTCGGGCAGCCGGCGCTTGAAGCTCGTCGAGGGTGTCGATGGTCAGCGCCTGCCGGTAGCCCGCCCCCTTCGCCATCAGCACGAAGTCCACGCTGATCCCGCCGGGAATGCCCTGGGCGCCGGAGGTGTGGTAGACGCCGTTCTTGAAGAGCAGGTGCACGAAGTTCCGCGGGGCGGCGCCGGCATTGGTGGCAAGGGAGCCGAGCTGCATGAGGAGCGAGCCGTCGCCGTCGAGCACGATCACGCGGCGGTCCGGCCGGGCGAGGGCGAGCCCGAGCCCCATGGAGGATGCGCCGCCCATGAAGCCCACGCAGCCCACGGAGAGATCGTCGGGGGCGATGGTCCGCCACGCCGGCGAGGTGGTCATGGTCGGCACGCAGATGGCGTCGCCGCGCGCGGCGGCAATGACCTGAAGCACGTCCTCGGGCTTCATCGGTTTCGTCGGCCATCAGGAGGTTTCCAGGCCCACCAGCACCACCGCGGGGCCGCGGCGCGACCGGCTCAGCCGGTAGTACTCCGGGATGAGGTGCACGTCGTTCGGCCCTTCCAGTCGCGCGTGCGGGACGCCGAAGGTGTCGAGCAGCGGTTCGGCGAAGCGCACCATGGAGTGGCGCGACTCGCGCGGGTCCTTGTCCTTCTCCCGGCTCAGCAGGCCCACCATGTAGAACATGGGGATCTTGCCGTCCATCGCCACGCCCCGCAGCGTGTTAACCGAGGCGTAGAGCCCCGCGTGCTGGATCATCAGGACTACCGGCTCGCCGCCCATGTAGAGCCCGGCGCCGACGGCGGTGGCCTCGTCCTCGGTGGCGCAGGTCACCACCCGGATGGCTTCCTCCTTGTCGAGCGCGGCCAGCACCGTCTTCTGGTGGGTGTCCGGCACGCTGAGGATCCAGCCGAGGTGGTCGTGACGCGGAGGCTCCGTGTTCTCCTTGGCCAGGGCCGCCCGCGCGTCGCGGAAGGTGTCTTTGAGGGTTTCGATGATGAGAGTCGCGGGGATGGATTCGGGCATGGGGGCCTCCTGAGCGCCTCATATTACCCCAAGCCGGTATGCCCCTTTCAAGGGGCGCACGTCAGTGCTAAACTCGATGTGTCGGACGCGATGCAGACGATCAAGAAAGTCGGGCAGTTATCGGGGGCGACATGGGCCGGCCGGGTATCCGGGAGCTGATCGGGCGCGCGATGATCGAGAAGGAGTTCCTCTCCGAGCTCGTCCGCGATCCGGAAACGGTGCTCGCCGGCTTCGATCTGGACCCCGAGGAGCGGAGTGCCCTCATGCAGGCGGTGGCCCGGTCCGGAAGCGGCAGCGCGGCCGAGCGAGCGCAGGCGTTCCAGTCCATCTTGATGAAGCGCTGGGCGACCTGAGCGCTCGCCACCCCCGCGACTCCCACCCCCGGAAACCCTTCCCGTGGCGAAGTCGGCTGACCTCAATTTCCTGCGACAGGTGATCCTGTTCCGGGACATCGCCGACAATGAGCGCGAAGCCATCTGGTCGCGCCTCGAGGAGCGCCGCCTCCGCCGCGGCGAGGCGCTGTTCCGCGAAGGCGATGCCGGCACCGAGCTCTTCTTCATCCACACCGGCACCGTGATCGTGTCCAAGCACGTGGCGGGCCGGGTCGAGCAGGTGCTGGCGCGGCTGAGCCCGGGCGACTTCTTCGGCGAGATGAGCCTCTTCGACGGCCAGCCGCGCTCCGCCACCATCCAGGCGGAGACGGACACCGTGCTGTACTGGCTCGACCGCGCCAACCTCGACGAGCTCATCGAGCAGAATCCGCGCGCGGCCACCGCCTTCTTCACCCAGCTCGTCCAGGTCTTCATCAAGCGGCTGCGCGACTCCTCGGACCTGGTGGCCGAGGTCACCCGCTGGGGGCTCGAGGCCACCGGGCTCAACGTCGATCGCCCGACGTCGGGCGGCCATTGAGCACCATCGACACCAGGAAGCCGGCGCGGGCCAAGATCGAGCTGCTCGTCCGCTCCGAGGCGGGCGACGACTTCCAGGTCACCAAGGTGGAGTCGAGCCTCGCCTACCGCCAGGCGCGGCCCCAGCGTATCGCCGAGAGCCAGTACGAGGTGGCGGCGCTGCGCTCGAACGTGCGCCGCAGCACCACCTATGTGGTGAAGAACCGGCTCACCGAGAAGTACATCGAGCTCTCCGAGCCCGAGAGCTTCCTCTGGAACCAGATGAACGGGCGCACCTCGGTGGAGGAGCTGGGGGTGGCCTACGTCCTGAAGTTCGGCGCCTTCGACTTCGACATCATCCACACCCTCATCGACAAGCTCCAGCGCGCCGAGCTCCTCACCATGCGCCCGATCTCCCGCCTGCGCGAGATGCTCGCGCGCAATCGGAAGAATCCCGCCGCCCGCGCCGCCGAGGCCACGCTGAAGGCGCTGGAAAAGCTCACCGTGGGCAGCCGGAGCGCCCACGACGCCTTCACCCGCGTCTACCGTTACGGGGCCTTCCTCATCTTCTCGCCCCTGGGGCTCCTGCTGCTGGCCCTGGTGACGGTGCTCGGCGTCAAGGGCGCGCGGGAGATCTGGCACGACAGCAGCGATCTCTACGCGGGCTTCGGCGAGCATCCGGTGATCGCGCTGCTGCTGGTGAAGGTCTTCTTCTTCCTCACCCTCATCAGCCACCAGATGCTCCATGCGCTGGCCCTGGTGCACTACGGGCGCCGGGTGAAGGAGTTCGGCTTCACCATGCTCCACGGCTTCCTGCCCACCTTCTACGCCGACGTCACCGACGTCTTCATGGGCAGCCGGCGCGCCCGCCTGGTGGCGGGCATCTCGGGGCCGCTGGTCCACCTCTTTCTGGGCAGCCTCTACATCTACCTGGCCAGCCAGTCCGGCCCCGGCCTGCTCAAGTCGTTCCTGGTCGCCTCGGCCATCCTCCAGTCGCAGTCCCTGTTCTTCAGCCTCTACCCGTTCTGCTTCCTCGAGATGGATGGCTATCACGTCCTGGTGGACTGGCTGGGCCTGCCGCGGCTGAAGAGCGAGTCCATCGCCTTCGTGAAGGACGGGCTCTGGAGTCGTCTGAAGGCCGGCGGCCACCTGAGCCGCGAGGAGGCGGTCTTCGTGGGCTACGTGGTGCTGTCCACCGTCTCCATCGCCGGCTTCGTCGGCCTCAACGTCTGGTTCTTCGTCCACACCGCCTGAGCGCGGCCGCAATCGCGGCGGCCGTCCCGGCTGCAATCGCATGACCCGTCCGCCCGCGCTGGCCATCATGGCGCGCGCGCCGGGGTCGGAGCTGGTGAAGTCGCGGCTCCACGCCGCGCTCGGTGTCGCGCCCGCCACTCTCCTCTACCGCTGCTTCCTCCTCGACGGGCTGGAGGCGGCGGCCGCGCAGCCCGGCCTGACGCCCGTGCTCGCCTATAGCCCGCCGCGGGCGGTGCGCGCCATGGCGGCGCTGGCGCCGCCGGGCATGCGCCTCCTCGCGCAGCGGGGCGGGGATCTCGGCGTGCGCATGGCGCATCTCGTCGCGCGGCTGCTGGCCGACGGGCACGGGGCGGCGCTGCTGATC
The DNA here is from genome assembly GCA_963733725.1 of uncultured Candidatus Rokubacteria bacterium. Taxonomy (GTDB): domain Bacteria; phylum Methylomirabilota; class Methylomirabilia; order Rokubacteriales; family CSP1-6; genus DASRWT01. Next base: position 54,084 of record CAVTFC010000015.1, read on the forward strand.
GGCAGCGACCTGCCCACCCTGCCTCCCGCGTATCTCGCGGAGGCCGCGCGGGCGCTCGGGGACGGGGCCGCCGACGTGGTGCTGGGACCGGCCGAGGACGGCGGCTACTATCTCATCGGGCTCACGCGCCCGGCGCCCGCCCTGTTCGAGGGTATCGCGTGGAGCACCGGCGGAGTGCTGGAGGCGACGCGCGCCCGGAGCCGCGGGCTCGGGCTCCGCGAGCATCTCCTGCCCGCCTGGTACGACGTGGACACGCCCGCCGATCTCGGCCGGCTCCGCCGCGATCTGGCGCAGCCGGGACCGGGCGCGCGGCGCACGCGCCGCTGGCTGGCCGCGTTCGCGCCCGCGCGCGACTAGCCGCTTCCGCTCGCCAGCAACGTAAGGAGCCGGCCCACCGACTCTCCCAGCGGACGCGGATCGGCGGATGCTGCCGCCTCCCACGCGCGCTGCTGCGCGTCCGGCGGCAAGGCTTCCAGCCGCGCCTGCGCGCGCCGCCGGACCTCCGGTCCGAGGAGCCGCGCTACTTCCAGCGCCAGCGTTCCCGCCCGCCCGCCGCGCTCCGGGCCGGGCGGCGCCTCGCGTATCCACTCGAGCCCCGCGTCCAGCAGCCGCCGGCTCACACGCGTGCGCGCGCCGTCGACCTGGAGCAGGTCGCCCGGCACCGCGCCCCATTCGAGCGCGAGCGCGGCCACCGCGTCGCCGATGCTCGAGTGCAGGGCGGACGCGCTCTCATGCGCGATGAGCGCGGCCAGCGCGGCGGTCCACAGGGGCTTGAACGGCGCGGGCCCGCGCGGATCCTCGCGGGGCGCGGGGGCCTCCAGCACCTCGCCTGCGGGTGAGAGGACGAGCCGGTCCTCGAGGGAGCGGCCCAACGCCCACAGCGAGCAGATGCGCCGCTCGCCCACGGGGCGGATGACGCGCGGCTCGCGCCGCGTGACCGCCTGCCAGTTCGTCCGATAGAAGGCGAGCCCATTCGCGACGACCTTGTCCAGGTCCTCGCGCGTCTGCGCGCAGACGCCCGCCGCCACCCAGTGGCGCTCGTGGGGGGCGGGGAGCCAGTCGAGATCGCCGCCGTCGAGAAACCGCGCGAGGGGCGCGGGCTCGGCGGGATCGTGGCGGAAGCACTCGAGCAGCGCGGTGAAGAGAGTTTCGCTGGGATAGGGGCCGCGATAGCGCACGCGCGCCAGGCCCTGATCCTTCATGAGGCCGGCGAGGAGGTCGAGCACCGCGCTGCCCGCCTGTGCGGGCAGCCGCGCCGGCTCCGCGAGCGGCGGGATATGCTCGAGGCGCGCCCAGTCGACCGCCTCGAAGACGGTGATGGGCTCGCGCGGCTCCCAGGGCGCGTCGGGGGCGAGGCGACACACCGCGTCGGAGCGCCCCCAGGCGCGCGGCGCACCCGCGCCCGGCTCCACGCCGATCCAGTCGCCGGCGGCGCTGAGGCACTTCGCCCAGGCCAGCCCGCCATCCTCGCGCCAGCGATAGGCGGCGATCAGGTGCCCCCGGCGATCGAGCTCCACGAGGCGGCGGCGCGGCCCGCCGGCGGCATAGCCCACGAGGGCGCCGCGCCGGCCCGCGCCGAGCGGTGGGTCGCCGCTCTCGAGCGCGCGGCGGAGCGCGGTGAGACCGGCGGGATCGTGGGCGAGGATCTCGGGCCGGGCCAGCGCCTGCGCCATCCGCTCCACGTGCGCGCGGTCCATGAAGCCTCCTCGCTCCCGATGTTACAATGCCACTCGTGCGAGACGATCTCGGCTGGCTATCCGCCCTCGACCTCGCGCGCCTCATCCGCGGCAAGGAGGTGTCGCCCGTCGAGGTGATGTCGGCGCTCCTGGCGCGGATCGACGCTCTCAATCCCCAGCTCAACGCCTACTGCACCGTGGCCGCCGAAGAGGCGAGCGATCTCGCCAACGCGGCGGAGATCGGGGTGCTGACCGGCGAGCAGCTCGGGCCGCTCCACGGCGTGCCCGTCTCCATCAAGGACCTCCTCTTCACCCGGCGGATGCGCACCACCGCGGGCTCGCGCCTCTTCGCCGACCACGTGCCCGAGGAAGACGCGGTGGCGGTGGAGCGCCTCCGCGGCGCCGGCGCCATCATCGTGGGCAAGACCAATACGCCGGAGTTCGGGCACAAGGGCGTCACCGACAATCCGCTGTTCGGCCCGACCCGCAATCCGTGGAATCCCGCGCTCACCGCGGGCGGCTCCAGCGGCGGCGCCGGCGCGGCGGTGGCGGCAGGCCTCGGGCCCCTGGCGGTGGGGACCGACGGCGGCGGGTCCATCCGCATTCCGGCGTCCTTCTGCGGGATCTACGGCCTCAAGCCGTCCTTCGGGCGCGTGCCCACGGGGCCAGGCCTGCCGGGCTGGGAGACCCTCGCCCATACCGGCCCCATGACCCGCACCGTGCGCGACGCCGCGCTCATGCTGGATGCGCTCGCCGGCCCCGACGACCGCGATCGCCACTCGCTGCCCGCCGACGGCGGCGGGTCCTTTCTCGAGGCCTGCGACGCGGGCATCGCCGGGCTCTCGGTGGCGTGGTCCGCGGATCTCGGCCACGGCCGCGTGGATCCCGAGGTGGCGGACCTCTGCGCGGAGGCGGCCATCCGCTTCGAATCCCTCGGCGGCCACGTGGAAGTCGTCATGCCCACTTGGGACGACCCCGAGGAGATCTTCCGCACCCTGGCGAGCGCGGAGGCCTTCGCCGCCCACCGCGAGCGCCTCACGGAGAGCGAGCGGCTGCTCGACCCGTCCTTCGTCGAGCTCCTGCGCATGGGCGAGCGCGTCACCGCGGAGCAGTATCTCCGCGCCATGCTCCGCCGGCGCGAGCTCTGGACCGAGGTGCACCGCTTCCTCGCGCGCTTCGACCTTCTCATCACGCCGACCCTCGCGGTGGCGGCGTTCCCTCTCGACGCCGCCCCGATCCGCGAGATCGGGGGCCAGCCCGTCTCGCCGCTGGGCTGGACGCCCTTCACGTTCCCGTTCAATCTCACCGGCCAGCCGGCGGCGAGCGTGCCCGCCGGCTTCACCGCCGCGGGCCTGCCGGTGGGGCTGCAGATCGTGGGCCGGCGCCACGCCGATCGCGCGGTGCTCGCGGCGTCCGCCGCCTTCGAGGCGGAAGCGCCGTGGCGCGAGCGCCGCCCGCCCGGGCTCTGAGCCCGCCCGCGTGCGCCTGCTCCTCATCTGCCTCGGCGGGGCCTGCGGCACGGCGGCCCGCTACGGGGTAGGGATCGCGGCGGCCCGCTGGCTCGGCGTGGAGTTCCCGTACGGCACGCTGATCGTCAACGTGGTGGGCTCCTTCCTCATCGGAGTGATCCAGGAGCTGGCGCTCTCGACGACGGCGATCCCGGAAACGGTGCGGCTCGTCCTCGCGGTGGGCGTCATGGGCGGGTTCACGACGTACTCGGCGTTTTCCTACGAGACCATTCGCCTCGCCGAGCGCGGGGCCACCGCCGTGGCTCTGAACGTGCTCCTGACCACGGGGCTCTGCCTGGGGGCGTGCGCGCTGGGGCTCCTGCTGGGCCGCGCGCTGGGAGCGCCGCGGTGAGGGGCGCTAGCGGCTATCCTTCTCGGATTGCATGATCTGCTTCTGGTGGGCCTTGAGCGCCGAATCCCAGCGCTCGAGCAGGTCGCCGCGCTGCGCGTCGAAGCGCATCCGCTCCGTCGCCACGCCGGCGGCAAAGGCCAGGAGCACGACGAGGACGATCGCCACCGCGCCCAGCACGCGCCTCGAGCGCGCCTGCTCGCTCATGTCCACCATCATACCCTTGGCCGCCCCGCCCTCTCAAGGCGGAGCCGGGAGGTCCCGATGCTGAGTCGGCTCACGCCTTCGTTGTTGCTGATCGCCCTCCTCGTCAGCGCCGGCCCCGCCGCCGCTCAGTCCTCGCCGGCCCCGCGCTTCGCGGTGGGCGATAGCTGGGCCTTCACGGACGGGCGGCAGATCAAGGTGGTGAAGCTCGACGATGGGGGGCCCGTCATGACGGGCTCGCTCCGCTCGTGCACCACCTGCAATGTCTACTACGACAAGAACCTCGCCATCCGGAAGGTCACCGATGCGGGCGACAAGCCGGTGGAGGCGGCCAAGCTCGGCTTCTTGCCGCTGGGCCCGGCCTGGAAGTTCTACGAGTTCCCGCTGGAGGTGAAGAAGGCCTGGAAGTTCTCCGCCGAAGGCCTGGTGGGCGGCAAGCCCGACCGCTATGACGTGGCGGTGGTGGTGAGCGCGCTGGAAGAGGTGAAGATCAAGGCGGGGACCTTCAAGGCATACAAGATGGAGCGGACCTGGAGCGGCTCGTCGGGCGGCACGGCCTTCCGCTTCACCGACGTGGTGTGGTTCGCCCCCAGCGCCAAGTACCCGGTGAAGTTCGAATCCAACCGGCAGGGCGCGCAGAACGGTGAGCTGTCTTCCTACGCCCTCAAGTAGGGCTCAGGGCTTGGGCGGCGGGATCGAGGCCGCGCTCCACTCCGGTCGCCCGCGCAGCTTGTTGAGCACCTCGCCCATGAACTGGGACAGGGCGGCGGCGATGTCCTCACGCTCCTTCATGCAGCGGGCATTCTCACCGCGCATGCGGGCCACGCCCTCGCGCAGCCGCCGGGTCTCGGCCTCCGCGGCCTCCATCGAGGCGCGCAGCCGCTCCATCTCCTTCGCGGCGGTGAAGGCGACCTCCTGGAGGTGCCCGAACTCGCCGAGGATGGTGGCCAGCACCTGCACGTTGCCGCCGCTCTCGGCCAGCCAGCGGTTGGCCCGCGCCCGCACGTCCGTCCCGTTCATGGTCCGCATGGGTGATTCCTCCTCGTGTGCGCCTCCGTCCGGCAAGCCTAGCCCCGCCCGCGGAGCGGGTCAATGGGGCCCGCGGACCCCTCGTTTGACATTTCTTTTCCCATGTCCCAGTATCCGTGTGCGCCCTCCCCTTCGGAGGGCCGCGCACTGATGCCCGTGAGGGAATTCGACGCCATCGTGGTCGGGGCCAGCTTCGCGGGGCTCGGCGTGGCCCGCCAGCTCCGGGGCGACGTGCTCCTCCTGGATCGCAACGAAGTCGGCGCCGTCCAGAACTCCGCCTGCGGCACCCCGCTCTGGGTGCCCGAATCCCTCGGCGTGGCGGAGAGCGTGCTGCAGGTTCATGACCGGCTCACCGTCCGCACGCCCCTGGGCAGCGTCACCTACGATCTCTCCAAGGTGCCCTTCTGTACGTTCGACTACCGGCGCTTCTGCCAGGGGCTGCTCGCGCAGTGCCGCGCGCGCTTCCTGCGCGCGTCGGTGACAGGGTTCGAGGAGGGCGCGGTGGTGACCGCCGAGGGCCGCTTCCGCGCGCCCATCGTGATCGACGCCTCGGGCTGGCGGGGCGCGCTCGTGCACGGCCGCACGGGGCCGCCCGCGGGACGAGGCTACTCCTTCGGGCTCGAGACGCGCGCGCGGCTCGCCGACGAGGGTCTCTCCTTCTGGCTGGACAAGCGCCTCATCCGCCGCGGGCTCGGCTGGATCTTCCCCGTCGGCGGCGAGAGCCTGATCGGGCTCGGCTCCTATGCCGGCGCCTCCAAGCTCAAGCCCGCCCTGGAGCGCTTTCTCGCCGATGTTGGCGCCGCGCCCACCACCTATCACGGCACCTACTTCCCCAACCGCCTGCTGCGGCCCACGGTGGGGCGCCTCTTCGCGGTGGGTGACGCGGGCGGGCAGTGCATGCCGTTCACCGCCGAGGGAATCCGGCCCGCGCTCTACTTCGGCGGCGAGTGCGGCAAGCTCGTGCAGCGGGTCATCGACGGCGGCCTCGACCTCTCCGCGGCGCTGGAGGCATATCGCGGCCGGGTCGAGGGCTATCGCCACGCCTACCGGGTGCTGTGGCTGGCGCAGGTCTTCGCCGCGCATGCGCCCACCCGCTGGTTCGCGGCGTTCACGCGGCTGGCCGCGCGGCAGCCGGTGCTGCCCCGCTGGTGGCCGCGCTATGCGTGGTTTGGACGGATGGATCCCGCCCCGGTTCCCACCGCGCCGTGAGGCCGCTGCGCGCGAGGCTCGGGTCCGTCACGAGGCGATGCGCGACCTGATCGCGCGGTACCGCTGGGCGATTGTCGTGGGAGGCGGCGCCCTCTTCGTGGGGTTCGTCGCCTGGTTCGTCCTCTCCGACGCCTCCGGCTTCCAGACCCTCGTCCGCCTCTACCAGGACAAGCGGCTGCTCAAGCAGCGGCTCAGCGAATGGGGCATCCTCGCGCCCGTCTTCTTCGTCGTGCTCCAGGCGCTGCAGGTGGTGGTCTCCCCGATTCCCGGCGAGGCCACCGGGTTCCTGGGCGGCTATCTCTTCGGGGTGTGGGGCGGCTTCATCTACTCGACCATCGGGCTGACGCTGGGCTCGGTGTTCGCCTTCGCCATCGGCCGCTGGCTCGGGGCCCACTTCGTCCGCAACCTGGTGAGCAAGGCGACCTGGGAGCGGATGGGCTTCATCGTGGAGGCGGAGGGCGCCATCCTCTGCTTCATCGTCTATCTCATCCCCGGGCTGCCCAAGGACGTCGTCTGCTATCTCTTCGGCATCAGTCCGATGCCGCTCTGGGTGTTCGCCCTGGTGTCGGGGCTGGGCCGCATCCCCGGCACCTGGATCCTCTCCGCGCAGGGTGCCCATACTGCGCACGGCCAGTACATCCAGGCGGTGCTCATCGGGGTCATCGCCCTCGCGGTGGCCCTGCCGCTCTACTACTACCGGCATCGCATCGTGGCGTGGGTCCGTCAGCGGACCAAAGGGGACGCCGGGGGGGGCTCCGACACCGGGGCCGGCTCCAGCACCGGGGCTTGACAGGCCTGGGCGCTGGGGGATTTCCTGCCGCCTAACCCCCTTATTTGCTTCGCGCACGCCGGGCCGAGCCGGACCCAACCCCCTCGATTGTGTCCGGATTTGTGCCCACGAGGCGCCGTGTCGCTTCCTGGAGATCGGCGTCGGACACAATGGCGTACCGCCGGTAGACGTTCTCCGTCCGGTGGCCCGTCATCTTCATGGCCCACGAGCGCGGCACGCCACTCCGCTCGAGGTTGCGGACGGCGGTGCGCCGGAGATCGTGCCGCGTCCGTCCCGCCACCCCGACCGCCTTGCACGCGGTGGGTCCAGGCCTTGCGGAAGTTTCGGATGCGCCGGCCCGCGTGCACGCCCGTCAGGTGCGGGAAGAGCGCGGGGATGACCGTGCCGCGCCGGCGCTGGAGCCCCTCTACGCGGGCGACCTGCGCCGCCAGCAAGGCCTTGAGCTCCGGGGTGAGATACACAATGCGCCCGTCGTCGTTCTTCGTCGTGCCGGGGTCCAGGCGCAGCGTCCCCGCGTCGAGGTCGAGTTGCCGGCGGTCGAGCGTGAGCACTTCGCTCGGGACGCGCCAGCCGTAGGTGTGGGCGATGGTGACCACCACGCGGAGGTCGTCGGGGAGCCGGCGGCGCACCGCCTCGAATTGCTCCTGCTCAAAGAAGCCCTGCCGGGGGGCGGCTTCCTTGAGGAAGGACAGCGCGGGCCGTCGGATGAGCTTGTTGTTCGTGAACGCCACGCGCAGCAGCTTGCTCAAGACGCCGAGCTCGCGGTTGATGGTGCCGTTCGCGGCCCCCGCGGCCTGCCGCATGGCGACGTAGGCGGTGACGTCGGCCCGGTGATCGTGTTCAGCCGCCGGCCGCCGAAGAACGGGTCCAGGTGGGCCAGCCGGCGGTTGGCCTCCTTGGGCACGCGCTCGCCAGTCGTCGCATAGTGTTGCTGGAGATCGTCCCGCGCCTGGTCGTAAGTCACCTTGTCCACGCGAAGGAGCACCGGCTCTCCGCGCCCGACGCGGCCTTCGCGCTCCTTCAGGATGGTGCGTGCGGCCTCGTGGCTGTCCGTGCGCGTATTCTCCCGAATGGGGTTCCCCTGCGCGTAGTACTTGATCCAGTAGACGCGGCCGTGCTTGTAGACGGAGCCCATTAGTTTCCCTCCCCTATTCGTGGTCGGTGGGTTGACGAGCTATAGGCGGCGTGCTGTCATCGGCGGCACGATGGCCACGACCAAGACCCCGCCCTTCCAGGTCGAGCTGCTCGAGGCCGACTACTTCGTGCTCTTGAAAGAGGCCAAGCGGCAGACGCGGGTATCGGCCCGCCTGATTGCCGCCGTGCAAGGCGGGAAGAAGCGCGCCCACCTCTTCACGGGCTTTCTGACGGATGGACTCGCCCTGCGCGCGGTCGCGCTGGTTCACGCGCCGAAGACCGTGCCCGCAATCGAGCGGGCGCTGAAGCGGGCCCGCGAGGCGTAGCCCATACGCGCAGAGTGTTCCGCATTTCTGTATTTGAAGAAGCTCGTCAACTTTCTTCAATCGCTCTGGCGCTCGGTGAGCAGCGCGAGTAGGGTCATCAGTAGAACTGACGATGCTCCGACTAGAACTAGGACTGACGATCATCCGCTGGCTCGCGGTCGCCGCCATGGCCGTCCTCGGCTACTTCCTCGCCGGCTGAACGTCACAGTCCCACGAGCTGACCCCCTAGGACTGGTAGCCGCGATCATCGCGGCTCCTCCCTATTGCGCCCGTTGTCCCAGCTGCAAGGCGTCCTTGCTTTCGAGCCCGTAGGGTGTTCACTTTGGAACACCTTTTCGGACTCGGAGGCCACCCTTGACGAACCGGATCGACCGCCACGGGAATCCGATTTGCCCGGTCTGTGAACTCCCCCTCCTGAAGCCCTACACCTGCCCATTTGTCGGCGAGCAGCGCACCTAGAATGCTGGGCCTCGCCATTTCCGCACAGCGCCGGCGGGGCCCCGCGGAAGTCAGGCTGAGGCGCGTATGAAAATGAAGCTGATCAAGCTGGACAAACCGGCCAACATCGCCACCTTGGAATGCGAGTGCGGGGGCCTGACGCTCATTTCCGCGGCGGGTGCGACGGAAGCCATGCCCAATAGAGGGCACTGTCCCGTGTGTAACGAAACTTTCGATTACCCGACCGACCTGGAGAAGTAGCGGGGTCACGACCCCTCCCCAAGCCCTTCGAGTTGGCCCCTAGGACTGGTAGCCCCGATCATCGCGGCTCCTCCCTATTGCGCCTGAGTCCTAGCCGCAAAGACTCCTTGCTTTCGAATCCCTAAAGGGTGTTCACTTTGGAACACTTTGAGGTCTAGGCCGCGGTCCGCCCATCCCGACTCCCGACACGAGCCTGTTTCTCGGCGATCTCCGGGTACACCCAACCTGCTGGACGTCCCTTCCGCGCAGCGTCGGCGGGGCACCGCGCAAGTCATCATGAAACCAGATGCCTGACGAGCCAGGGCTTCGAGAACAGGCGCGCGTAGCGATCCGCCGTGGGAAATTGCCGGTGCGGCCGCCGGATCGCACCTTGGGGACCCGGGGTCTCGGCGCTCCCTGCTCGGTCTGCGATCTCCCTGTCACGAAGGACCAGCTGGAAATCCAGATCGACTTCACGCATGACGTCAGCGCGCCCGGCGTCGAGAAGCATCACGTCCATTCGCGGTGCTTCGCGGCGTGGGAGTTCGAGCGGACGAAGTGAAGCTTCTCACCGCGCCTGCTCTTCCAGGAACGCCGCCAGCATCACGCGGACGATATTCGGGAGCAGCGCGCCGCGCTGTGCGTCGGTCAGCTGCCTCACGCTGTGGGCGATGGGGGCGGCGGCGCGGAAAATGAGGCGCTCCAGTTGGGCCTCGTCCACCGGGCCGGCCTGCGCCTCGAGCCGGGCGGTCTCCAGCAGCTCGCTTACGCTGGCGGTGATGCTCGCGGGCGTCGGGGATCACGTCGCCCGGCGCGGGCGCGGGCGGGAGCGTGCTACCGTAGCGGTGGCCATTGATTCTCTCCTCGCCGGTTAGGGTTGATTGGCCAAGGCCCTCGGTCGCGTGCCCGCGCGGCCGGGTGCGCTCTACCGGAGCGTCTACTTCTTTCTCTTCTCAGCCATCGCGAACAAGAAGACCAGGGCGATCGGCCAAATAAGCGCCCACGGGATGGCGGTGATGAAGGCGCCCAGAAAACCGCCAGGCTTGCCCTCGGAAGATTCGACGTGCTTGTTGCCGATCCAGAAGAACACGATGATCGCCCCGATGAAGTACACGAGGAACGCCAGCCCGATTAGCGTTTCCATTGGCGGCCTCCGCGAAAGGATGGCTCAGTTTTGCTATTGAGGGTGGAAGCCAATGCGGGGTCTCAACTCCGACCATTGCCTTCATAGACCCAAAGGCTTGCGGCGACCTTATAGCCGACTGTGCCCGCCAGCACCCAAAATGGGCCCAATTCTGCCCCACGCCAGCCAAGAGGGCAAACGAAAACCCCTCGGAAAGTAGTGAACTTCCCGAGGGGCGCGTGGAGTCCTAGGGGCTTGACAGGCCTCGCCGCCCCGCCGTATGCTCGCGGGCACTTTAGCGCAGGACTTCCAGAGCATGTGGTCCAGGAGGAATCGCCAGTGAATCGGACGGGGAATGGTGGAGCGCAGGGCTGGCGCCACTATTTTTACTTTCCCCGGTCCGCCTACTGGCTCCCCCTGAGCTGACATCCGGGAGCCACGGGCGGACGGAACGCCGGCCCGTGGCGATCGATCCGAGCCCAACGCCGCGGCCGGCACCGCCCGCGGCGTTTTTTTTTTTCCCAACGGGCCGGTCAACAAGCGAGGCGGAGGCAGCGATGATCATCGTGCTCAAGTCGGGGATCTCGGAAGCAGAGATCGAAGCGGTGTGCCGGCGCATCGAGGAGATGGGCTACCGCCCGCATCAGATCCGCGGGGAGTTCAAGACCGTGATCGGGGCGGTGGGGGAGGAGCGCGGCCAGCAAGATCTGCGCATCCTCGAGGCCATGGAGACGGTGGAGTCGGTGATGCCGATCCAGCAGCCCTTCAAGCTGGCGAGCCGCGAGATCCGCGACGGAGCCCAGCCTGGTGCGGGTGAACGACGTGGTCATCGGCGCCAAGCCCATCGTGGTGATGGCGGGGCCCTGCTCGGTGGAGTCCGAGGGCCAGGTGCTGGAGGTGGCCGACGCGGTGAAGGCCGCGGGCGCGCGCATCCTGCGGGGCGGCGCGTACAAGCCGCGCACCTCGCCCTATGCGTTCCAGGGGCTCAAGGAGCAGGGGCTCAGGTACCTCGCGGAGGCGCGCAAGCGCACCGGGCTCCCCGTCGTCACCGAGGTGCTCGAGACGGAGAGCGCCGAGCTCGTCGCCGAGTACTCGGACATCCTGCAGATCGGCGCGCGCAACATCCAGAACTTCACCCTGCTCGCGCCGGGTGGGCGAGCTGGGCAAGCCCGTGCTGCTCAAGCGCGGCATGGCCACCAGCATCCAGGAGTTCCTCCTCTCCGCGGAGTACATCCTGGCCGCGGGCAACCCGCAACGTGATCCTCTGCGAGCGCGGCATCCGCACCTTCGAGACGTCCACGCGCTTCACGCTCGACCTCAACGCGGTGCCGGTGCTCAAGAAGCTCTCGCACCTGCCCGTGGTCGTGGACCCGTCGCACGGGACCGGGCACTGGGACCTGGTGGCGCCCATGGCCAAGGCGGCGGTCGCCTGCGGCGCCGACGGCCTGATCATCGAGGTGCACCCGCGGCCGGAGGAGGCGCTGTCCGACGGGCCGCAGTCGCTCAAGCCCTCGAAGTTCGCCCAGCTCATGCGGGAGCTCCGGCCCGTGGCGGAGGCGGTGGGGCGCGCCCTCTAGGTCCGGGCGGTCCCGGAGGAATCGCATGGCATAATCGAAATGTCATGCGGACTTGGCGGGCAAGACGGCGGAGGTCGCGGGCGCTCCTGATCGCGGGAGTGTGCTCGGCGCTCTTCCACCTGCTCCTGCTCCTGGCCGTCATGTTCGGCGGGCTCTGGGGCACCCCGCGCGAGGCGAAGAAGGGTGAGCCGATCTTCGTCGACATCACCCCCGACAAGCCCGAGGAAAAGGCCCCGCGGGGCAATCCGTCCCGGCCGGTCGGCCCCGAGGCGCCCGAGCCGCCGAAGCCCCGGCCCCCAAGGCCGCTGAGCCAAAGGTGAGAATGGCGGAGGCGCCACGTCGCGCCGCCTGCCCCCCGCGTGCCCCGAAGCCCGAGCCCAGGGCGCCCGTGCCGGCCCCGCCCCAGCAGGTGGCCAAGGCCCCTGAGCCGCCCCCTCCGGCGCCCCGCGAGCCGGAGCCCACGCCCCAGGCGGCCCCCGCGCCGACGCCGCAGCCGGCCGCGCCCGCGATGCCGCGCGAGCCCGCGGAGGCGACCCGGCCCGCGAGCCCGCCGTCGGCGCCCGCCTCGCCCGGTCCGCTCACCGCGAAGAGCAGCTCGGGCATCGACCTCCCCGCGGCCATGCTGCGCCGGCCGCCGGGAGGGGGTGGGGGACTGCAGAGCGGCCGCGGCGGCGTCGAAGGCGAGCCGGTCCCGCTGGACACCCCCGATCCGAAATACCAGGACTACTTCAAGATCCTCCGCGAGCGCATCCAGTCGAAGTGGACTTATCCGCGCGAGGCGGGGGATCGGGGCATCGGCGGAGCGCTGCTCATCGAATTCCATATCGCCAAGGACGGCCGCCTGGCCTATCTCGAGGTCCGCCGCTCGTCCGGCGTCGAGATCCTCGACGAGTACGCCGTGAACGCGATCAAGCTCGCTCAGCCCTTCCCGCCCGTCCCGGACAATCTCGCCAAGCAGGTCCTGGCCATCAACGGCAACTTCGTCTACCAGATCATCGAAAACTCGCTCGTCAAGCAGTTCACCCGCTAGTCCGTGTGACGACCCGCCGACTCGCGCTGCTGGCGCTGGCGCTCGTCCTGCGGCGCCGGCTGCGCGGGCGCGCCGCGCTGCGAGCAGGCGCCCACGCGGGTGCAGCTCCTGCTCGTCAACGACGTGTACCTCCTCGAGCCGCGCGCCGACGGGGCGGGCGGCCTGGCGCGCGTGGCCACGCTGGTACGCGGCCTCCGGCGCGAGCAGCCGAACACGCTCTTCGTGCTGGCCGGCGACACGCTCTCGCCGTCGCTCCTCTCCACGCTCTTCCGCGGGCGCCAGATGATCGAGGCCTGGAACCTCCTCGAGCTGGACGTGGCCACCTTCGGCAATCACGAGTTCGACTGGGGGCCCGCCGTCCTGCGCGAGCGGATGCGCGAGTCGCGATTTCTCTGGCTCTCCGCCAATGTGCTGGACCGGCAGACTCGCCGGCCCTTCGGCGGCGCCTGGCCCTGGCTCGCGCGCGACTTCGGCGCGGTGCGGGTGGGCATGGTCGGGCTCACCTTGCCCGAGACCCAGCACACCTCCAATCCCGGTCCCGAGGTCTCCATCGAGGTGCCGCGGCCGGCGGCGCGCGCCGCCTTCGAGGCGATGGGCCCGGTGGATCTGCGCATCGCTCTCACCCATCTCGAGCTGGGCGGGGACCGCGCCCTCGCCGATGCGGTCCCGCTCCACGCCATCCTCGGCGGCCACGAGCATGACCCGGTGGTGGTCGAGCAGGGCGGCACCCTCATCCTGAAAGCGGGCGTCAGACGCCATGAACGTGGGGCAGGTGGAGTTCGAGCTGGCGTGCGGCGCCGTGCTCGCGCGGCGGCACCGGCTCATCCCCGTGACGGCGCGGGTCGCCGAGGCGCCCGACGTCCGGCGGCTCGTCGAGCGCTACGCGGCGCTGACCGAGCAGGAGCTGGACCGCCCCGCCTTCGTCGCCGCCGCGCCGCTCGAGGCGCGCGACGGGGTGGTGCGACGGACGGAAGTGCCGCTGGGCCGCTTCGTCGCCGAGGTGATGCGCGAGCGCCTGGACGCCGAGGTGGGACTGCTCAATAGCGGCGGCCTCCGCGCCAACCGAATCTATCCCTCGGGGCCCGTCACACGGCGAGACATCCGGACGCTCCTGCCCTTCGCGAACACGGGGGTGCTCCTGGAAATCCCGGGGAGCGCCATCCGGGCCGCGCTCGAGCACTCGGTGAGCGCCCTGCCCCAGCCGGCCGGTCGCTTTCTTCAGACCGCCGGGCTCCGGTACGCCGTGGACGCGGGGCGGCCGCCCGGGGCGCGGGTCGGGGGCGGTGGAGGTCCAGGGGCGGCCGCTGGATCCGGGGCGCGCCTATCGCGTCGCCGTGCCCGACTTCCTGTCCCGGGGCGGGGACGGGTATGCGATGCTGGCGGCGGGCCGGGTCGTGGTGAGCGCCGAGGAAGGTCCGGGCCTCATCGAGTCGGTCCTCGGGGCGGTGGAACGGGGCCGGCTCCCTTGACAGCCTTGTCGCGTATCCTGTAGCATGGCAATGCTTTTTGGGGAGAGACAGGCTCGTAGCTCAGTGGGAGAGCGCTACCTTGACACGGTAGAGGTCGGCGGTTCGATACCGCCCGAGCCTACCACTCGATCTTGTTGAGCCAGGGGTGCCCAACGCGAGGCAGCGCCGTAGACGCGAGCAATGCGGGAGGGAGCATCACCGGGCGGCGTCCCTGTGATGCTTTTTTGTTCTTAACCTGAGGAATCGATGGCCGAGTCCGAAGAAGATCGACATCTGAAGCTGGCCGGGGAGTTCGACTGCGTCCCCGAGCCCCTGCCCACGCTCCGCCACTCCACCTCACACGTGATGGCGCAGGCGGTGAAGCAGCTCTTCCCCGAGGTGCGCGTGGCCATCGGCCCCGCCATCGAGGATGGCTTCTACTACGACTTCGCCAAGGCCACGCCCTTCACGCCGGAAGAGCTCGAGAAGATCGAAGCGCGGATGCGCGAGATCGTGAAAAAAGACCTCCCCTTCGACCCGGGAAGACTGGCCGCGGGAGCAGGCCATCCGCTGGTTCGAGGAGCACGGGGAGCCGTTCAAGGTCGAGATCCTGCGCGGGCTGGACGTGCCCACGGTGTCCGTCTACAAGCAGGGCGACTTCCTCGACCTCTGCCGCGGGCCGCACGTGGCGTCCACCGGCGTGATCAAGGCCTTCAAGCTCCTCTCCTCCTCGGGCGCCTACTGGCGCGGGGACGAGAAGAACCCGATGCTCCAGCGCATCTACGGAACGGCCTGGCTCACCCAGGAGGAGCTGGACAAGCACCTGTGGCGGCTCGACGAGGCGAAGAAGCGCGACCACCGCAAGCTCGGGCGCGAGATGGACCTCTTCGACTTCTACGACGTCGCTCCCGGCGCGCCGTTCTGGCTGCCGGGCGGGATGGTCCTCGTGCGCGAGCTCGAGCGCTATCGCCCGCGAGTCGCTGGACATGCGCGGTTACCAGGAGATCGCGACGCCGCTGCTCGTCAACAAGAAGCTCTGGGAGCAGTCGGGGCACTGGGACTACTACCAGGACAATATGTTCAAGGTGGACGTCGAGGGCGAGATCTTCAGCCTCAAGCCCATGAACTGCCCCGAGTCCTCCTACGTGTACAAGCGGGCGCTGCGCTCCTATCGCGATCTGCCCATCCGCTACTCGGAGATGGGTCGCTGCCACCGCAACGAGCGGTCGGGCACGCTGTCCGGCCTGGTGCGGGTGCGCCAGTTCACCCAGGACGACGCCCACATCTACTGCCGGCCCGAGCAGCTCCAGGCGGAGATCACGGATCTGCTCGACCTCGTGCGCGAGTGGTACGGCACCTTCGGGCTCCCGCCCTCGTATCGGCTGGCCACGCGCCCGGCCGACAAGCTGGGGACGGAGCAGCAGTGGGATTCCGCCGAGGACGCCTTGCACCTGGCGCTGCGCACGAACGAGGTCGCCTATGATCTCGACAAGGGCGGCGCCGCTTTCTACGGGCCCAAGATCGACATCGACGTGGAGGACGCGCTGGGCCGCCAGTGGCAGCTCGCCACCATCCAGGTCGATCTCACCATGCTGCCCGAGCGCATGCAGTGCGAGTTCATCGACACCGACGGCCAGCCCAAGCGGCCGGTGGTGATCCACCGGGTCATCTTCGGCTCCTACGAGCGCTTCGTGGCCATCCTCACCGAGCACTTCGCGGGGGCGTTCCCGACCTGGTTGGCCCCCGTGCAGGCGCGCGTGCTGCCCATCAGCGAGAAGCACGCCGAGTACGGCCGGCAGGTGCACGCGCGCCTGCGTCAGGCGCGCATCCGCGCCGAGCTGGATGACCGCAACGAGAAGCTCGGGTACCGCATCCGCGACGCCCAGGTGCGCAAGGTCCCGTACACGCTCGTCGTGGGCGAGCGCGAGGCGCAGAACGGCACCGCCAGCGTGCGCGCGCGCGGGGGCCAGGATCTGGGCGCGCTGCCGCTGGAGCATGTCCTGGAGGCCCTGCGCGCCGAGATCGGGAGTCGTTCCGTCACCCTCAACGTGGGGCAAACCACCTGAGCCCCGCCATCAAGGAGCCGCGCGATACAGCCTAAAGACATTCGCGTCAACGAGGGGATTCGGGTCCGCGAAGTCCGCGTGGTGAGTGACGTCGGGGAACAGCTGGGGATCCTGCCCATCGCGCAGGCCCTCGATCTGGCGCGGCAAAAGGAGATGGATCTGGTGGAGGTGGCGGCGGAGGCGGTGCCGCCGGTGTGCCGGATCATGGACTTCGGGAAGTACAAGTACACGCAGGCGCGGCGGCAGAAGGAAGCGCGGAAGAAGCAGACGGTGATCCTGGTCAAGGAAGTCAAGCTGGGGCCGAAGACGGACACCCACGACTTCGACTTCAAGGCCAAGCACGTGCGGCGGTTCATCGAGGAAGGTAACAAGGCCAAGGTCACGGTGCGCTTCAAGGGACGCGAGATGGCGCACACCGAGCTCGGCTGGAAGATGCTCAACCGGATGCAGGAGATCATGTCGGACCTGGCGGTGGTGGAGAGCCATCCGCGGATGGAAGGACGCATGCTGAGCATGATCCTTTCGCCGAAGGCACACTGAGGAGTCGCGATGCCGAAGATCAAGACGAAGCGGGCGGCGCGCAAGCGCCTCAAAGTGACGGGCACCGGCAAGCTCATGCGGCGGCAGGGCTGGAAGCGCCACAAGCTGGAGGCCAAGTCCCCCAAGCGCCGGCGAAAGCTCCGCGGGCCCGCGCCCGTCAGCAAGGCCGATGCCCCGCGCCTCCGGGCGCTGGTTCCCTACCTGTAGGAGAGGAGTCACACCATGCCACGGGCAAAGGGCGGGCCCAAGACCCGCCAGCGCAGGAAAAAGGTTCTCAAGCAGGCGAAGGGCTACTGGGGCGGCCGGCGACGGCTGTATCGCCCGGCGGCAGAGACGGTCCTGCGCGCGGGCGTCTTCGCCTACAAGGGGCGCAAGCAGAAGAAGCGGCGCGCGCGGGCGCTGTGGATCATCCGCGTCAACGCGGCCTGCCGCACGCTGGGTCTGTCCTACTCGGTGTTCATGAACGGCCTCAAGAAGGCGGGGGTGGCCCTGGACCGCAAGATCCTCGCCGAGCTGGCCGTCCACGATCCCACCGCCTTCGCGAAGCTGGCGGAGACGGCGCGAGCGGCAGGCCGCGCCTGAGCGTGGCGCCGGACCCTCGGGTCCAGCAGATTCGTGACCGGGCCCTGGCGGATATCGCCGGGGCCCGGTCCACGTCCGACCTCGAGTCGTTCCGGGTGCGCGTCCTGGGGCGCTCGGGGGAGCTGACCGCCCTTCTGCGCTCGCTGGGCGCGCTCCCGGCGGCGCAGCGCCCACTCGTGGGCGGGCAGGCCAATGAGCTCAAGGGCGAGCTGGAGGCCGCGCTCCAGGCGCGGGTGGAGTCGCTCAAGGAAGAAGAGCGGAGGCGCGCGCTCGCCGCCGAGCGGGTGGACCTGACCCTGCCGGGACGCTATGCCGCGCCCGGGTCCATCCATCCGCTCACGCGGGTGCAGGACGAGATCATCGAGATCTTCGAGGGGCTGGGCTTCTCGGTGGCCGAGGGCCCGGAGGTCGAGAGCGACTATTACAATTTCGGGGCGCTCAACTTCCCCGACGATCATCCCGCCCGCGACATGCAGGACACGCTGCCACGTGGCGGGGGGCGCGCTCTTGCGGACCCATACCTCGCCGGTGCAGATCCGCACCATGCTGGCCCGGCGCCCGCCCGCGCGCACGATCTCCCCCGGCAAGGTCTATCGCCGCGACCTCACCGACGCGACGCATTCGCCGATGTTCCACCAGGTGGAGGGGCTCGCGGTGGACCGGCACATCACCATGGCCGATCTCAAGGCGACGCTCGAGCTCTTCGCCAAGCAGATGTTCGGCGCGCGCTCGCGCCTGCGCTTCCGCCCGTCCTTCTTCCCGTTCACCGAGCCGTCCGCGGAAGCGGACGTGCTGTGCTTCAAGTGCGGCGGCGACGGCTGCCGCTTCTGCAAGGGGGGCGGCTGGCTCGAGATCCTCGGCTCGGGCATGGTCCATCCCAACGTGCTGCGGAACGTCGGCTACGATCCGGAAGAGGTCACCGGCTGGGCCTTCGGCATGGGCGTGGAGCGCATCGCCATGCTCAAGCACGAGGTGGACGACATCCGCCTCTTCTTCGAGAACGACCTGCGCTTCCTCAGCCAGTTCGAGCCGGGGGCGCGGTGAAGATCTCCTATCGCTGGCTGCGCGAGTACGTCGACACCGATCTCCCGCCCGCCGAGCTCGCCGACCGCCTCACCAATGCCGGGGTGCCGGTGGAAGGCGCTCGCCCCGGTGGTGGAGGGCCTGTCCGGCGTGGTGGTCGGCGAGATCGAGGCGATCGAGCGCGAGCTGGACGGCGCGCGTCCCGGGCACGTGAATCGGCTCTGCCGCGTGGCGCTGCCGGACCGCGACGCTCTCGCGTGGTCTGCGGCGCGCCCAACGCCGCGCCGGGGCTGCGCACCGCGTTGGCGCCGCCGGGCGCGACTCTGCCCGGCGGGCGGCGCCATCGCCGCCGCCACCATTCGCGGCTCGCGGTCCGAGGGCATGCTCTGCTCCGAGAAGGAGCTGGGCATCGGCGAGGACGGCGCCGGCATCCTCGCGCTGCCCGCCGACGCGCCGCTGGGCGCGGATCTCGGCGACCTATCTCGGCCTCGACGACACCATCTTCGAGATCGAGATCACGCCGAACCGCCCCGACGCGCTCTCCATCGTGGGCGTGGCGCGCGAAGTCGCCGCGCTGACCGGCGCGCCCTTCCGCTATCCGCAGGTGACGGTGAAGGAAGGCGACGCCGAGGCGGCCGCGCTGCGCCGCGGTGGAGATCGCCGATCCCGACCTCTGCCCGCGGTACGCGGCGCGCGTGATCACCGGCCTCACCGTCGAAGCCCTCGCCGCCCTGGCTGGCCCAGCGCCTGCGCGCGGTGGGGCTGCGCCCATCAACAACGTGGTGGACGTGACCAACTACGTGCTGTGGGAGCTGGGCCAGCCGCTGCACGCGTTCGACCGGGACCGCCTCGAGGGCGGCCGCATCGTGGTGCGCCGCGCGCGGCGCGGCGAGCGCATCACCACCCTGGACGGGCGGGAGCGCGCGCTCGGCGCCGGACATGCTGATGATCTGCGACGCCGAGCGGCCGGTGGGGATGGGCGGGGTCATGGGCGGGGCGGACACCGAGGTGCGGCCGGAGCCACGACGCGCGGTGTTGCTGGAGAGCGCCGTACTTCGATCCCGGCTCGATTCGGCGGACGTCGCGGGCGCTCGGGCTGTCCACCGACGCCTCCTATCGCTTCGAGCGCGGCGCGGATATCGAGGGCATGCGTCCCGGCGCTGGATCGCGCGGCGTAGCTCATGGCCGATCTGGGCGGCGGCACCGTGGCCCGCGGCATGATCGACGTGTATCCCGCGCCGCGCCCGCATCCCCGCATCGCGCTGCGCCTCACGCGGGTCGAGCGCGTGATCGGCGCGTGCGCCGCCGCGCGGCGAGGCGGTGCGCATCCTCCAGGCGCTGGGCTTCGCGGTGGACGACACGCGGCGCCGACGCTCGCAGGTGGTGGTGCCGAGCTTCCGCCGGGACATCGTCCAGGAGGACGATCTCGTCGAGGAGATCGTCCGGATCTGGGGCTATGACCGCATCCCGCTCATCCTGGCCGGGGGCGGGGAGCTGACGCCGGTGACCCGACCGCCGGGGCTGCGCGTGACGCGCGTGGCGTCGCGCGCGCTGGTCGACGCCGGGCTCGCGGAGTGCATCACGTATGCGTTCGTGGACCCGCGCGCGGCTCAAGATCCTGGGGTGGGACGATCCGGCCCGGCTGGTCGACGCTCCAGAACCCGCTGTCCGCGGAGCGCTCGGTCATGCGGCCGTCGCTCGCTGCCGGGACTTCTCGAAGTCCTGGCCACCAATGTCCACCGCCAGAGTCCCGACGTGCGGGCCTTCGAGGTGGGGACGATCTTCTCGCCGCATCGGGACGCGGACGGCGATCGCCCCGCCCACGAGGAGCTCTGGCTCGGGCTGGCGCTACCGGGCTGCGCGCGACGCGCGCCTGGCATGCGGGGCGCGAGCGGGTGGACGTGTACGACGCCAAGGGCATGGCCGAGCTGGCGCTGGCCGGCGCGGGCGCGCCCGGTGCGGCGACGGAGCCCTGGGCGCCGGGTCAGGAGCCGGCCTATCTCGAGCCGGGCCGCGTCGGCACGGCTGGTGCGGGACGGGGCGGACGTCGGCTGGTTCGGCGAGGTGAGCGCGCGCGTGCGCGAGGCCTTCGATCTGGACGCGCCGGTCTTCGCCGCCGGCATCGCGCTGGGCGCTGCTCGCGGCGCGGCCTGCCGCCGTTCCGCGCTATGCCCCGCTCCCGCGCTTCCCCGCCGTGCAGCGCGACCTCGCGCTCGTGGTGGCGGACGACGTGACGGTGGCCCAGATCGAGGCCGCCATCCGCGGCATGGACATCCCGTGGCTCGCGCGCGTGCAGCTCTTCGACGTCTATAGTGGGAGCCAGGTGGGGGCGGGCCGGCGGAGCCTGGCCTTCGGCCTCACCTTCCAGGCGCCCGACCGGACGCTCACGGATGCCGAGGTGAACGAGCAGCACGCCCGCGTCGTCCGCGAGCTTGGACGCCGCTTCGGCGCCGAAGTGCGAGGGGGTTGACGGGGGGGCCGATGGCGGACAGTCTGGTCCAGCGGCTGGAGCAGCTCGAGCAGTCCATCAAGCGC
Source organism: uncultured Candidatus Rokubacteria bacterium (assembly GCA_963733725.1). Classification (GTDB taxonomy): domain Bacteria; phylum Methylomirabilota; class Methylomirabilia; order Rokubacteriales; family CSP1-6; genus DASRWT01. The sequence goes on from CAVTFC010000015.1 coordinate 74,911, forward strand.
GCGGCGGAGGTGATCGCGCGCCTTCGCCTCGAGCGCGACGCGCTCAAGGCCAGGATCGACGGGTTCGAGACGGAGCGGGCCGAGCTGCGCACGCTGAAGCAGGAGCGCAAGGACGTGTTGACGCAGGTCGATGCGATCCTCCGGGAGCTGGACAAGATCGAGCTGTAGGAGGGTCTGATGGCCGAGCCCAGGCGGGTGGACGTCGAGGTTCTCGGGCAGCGCTATGCCATCCGGAGCGACGCGCCGCCGGACTATGTGAAGCAGCTGGTGTCGTACGTCGAGAAGCGGGTGAAGGAGATCCGGGGTGACACCCCCGGGCAGGATCCGACCAAGCTGCTGGTCCTGACCGCGCTCGACATCACCGACGAGCTCTTCCGTCTCCGCGAGGAGCATGGCCAGGGTGATGTGGACGTCACCGCGCGGCTGGGGCAGCTCATCAAGCTGCTCGACTCCGTGGCCCCGCCCACGCGCTGAGCGGCACGCGAGGGGCCGGGGACCGCGGGGGACGGGTGGCGCGTCGCGTCCAAGGCCGCGATCTCGGCTAGCGACTTAGGGGGGCTAGCGACTTAGGGCTTGACGGTAGGCGGGGCGGGAGGGTACACAGAGACAGCCCTGCGCTGTGCGTGATGTCGGGGGGAAGTTTCAACCTCGTTTACACGCAGGACGCCGTGCAAGAGGGTGGTGCGCATGCCCCTCGTTGAGGGGAAGCCTGAAGCCCTCCTTTTGGCGCCCACCTGGTACATACCAGGTTCGAAACACCGTCGGCACACGGCAGAGGTGGGGCACGCTACGCTCTCCGATCGGCCCATTCGGGCCGATCGTGCCGTCCTTCCGGAGACCGGCCGCGGCGCCGTTACGTTGACTTTGCTCCCCGGCAGGCAGTATACTTCTCCAAATTTCGCGGCTATTTGCCGCGCGTGTCACTGAGAATACACAATCCGTCCGGGGTTCCCCGGAAGGAGAGACCGATGGATTTGATGCTGCTCCTCCTCCCTCTCGTTGCCATCCTCGCGTTCCTCGTCGGGTACCTCGGGCAGAAGATCACCACCGTCCGCACCATCGGCGATGCCGAGTCGCGCGCCCGTCGCATCGTGGAGGACGCCAAGCGCCACGTGGACCAGGCCGCCCGCGACGCGGAGGCCAAGGCGCGAGAAGCCGAGGCCCGGATTCGCGCCGTCCGAGCTCGAGGTCAAGGAGTGCGCCCTGCGTGGCCGGGCCGAGCTGGAGCAGGAAACCCGCGTCCCGGCAGAAGGAGATCCAGGAGATCGAGCGCCGGGTGGCCCAGCAGGAAGAGCAGCTGGGCCGCCGGATGGACCTCCTCGACCGGCGGGACATGATTTCCAGAATCGGGAGAAGAGCCTGGGGGACCGGGAGCGGCGCCTCACCGAGACGGAAGCCCGGCTGGCCAACGCGCTCGACGAGCACCGGCGCAAGCTCGAGTCCATCGCCGGGCCTGACCGCGGAGGAGGCCCAGCGCCAGCTCATGGCCCAGGTGGAGGTGGAGATCCGACGCGAGGCCCAGCTCCTCGGCATGCGGCTCGAGGAGGAGGCGCGCGAGACCGCCCACGTCAAGGCCAAGGAGGTGCTCGCCACCACCATCCAGCGCCTCGCCCCCGAGTACACGGTGGAGACCGCGGTGTCCATCGTGGACCTGCCCTCCGACGACATGAAGGGGCGCATCATCGGACGCGAGGGCCGCAACATCCGGGCGCTGGAGCTGCACACCGGCGTGGACCTCATCGTGGACGATACGCCGGAAGCAGTCCTCATCTCCGCCTACGATCCCTACCGCCGCGAGATCGCGCGGCTGGCCCTCCAGAAGCTCGTCGCCGACGGCCGCATCCACCCGGCGCGCATCGAGGAAGTGGTGGAGAAGGTCAAGAAGGACATGGAGGAGCACCTCAAGGAGGAGGGCGAGAAGGCCTGCTTCGAGGTGGGCGTGCACGGCCTCCACCCCGAGCTGGTGAAGCTGGTCGGCCGGATGAAGTTCCGCACCTCCTACGGCCAGAACTGCCTCCAGCACTCCAAGGAAGTGGCGTGGCTGGCCGGCATGATGGCGGCCGAGATCGGCGCCGACGTCAAGCTCGCCAAGCGCATGGGGCTGCTCCACGACATCGGCAAGGCGCTGACCCACGAGCAGGAGGGGAGCCATCCCGAGCTGTCGCTCATGGTGCTGACGAAGTACAACGAGTCGCCCCAGGTCATCAACGCCGCGCTGTGCGGCCACGAGAACGTGGAGCCGGAGACCATCGAAGCGACCTTGACCGAGGCCGCCGACGGCATCTCCGCCGCGCGCCCGGGCGCCCGCCGCGACGTGCTGGAGAGCTACATCAAGCGCCTGGCCAAGCTGGAAGAGATCGCCATGTCCTACAAGGGCGTGGAGATGTGCTACGCGATCCAGGCGGGGCGCGAGCTGCGCATCATGACCAAGGCCGACCAGATCTCCGACCTCGACGCGCATCAGCTCGCCAAGGACATCTCCAAGCGCATCGAGGCCGAGATGCAGTACCCCGGCCACATCAAGGTGGTGGTGATCCGCGAGACGCGCGCGGTGGAAGTGGCGAAGTAGCGGTGGCGAAGCCTCTGACCGTTCTCTGCGTGGGGGATGTCTTCGGCGATCCCGGTCGCCGCGCGGTGCACGACGCTCCTGCCCAAGCTCCGCAAGCAGTACGAGGTGGATCTGGCGGTGGTGAACGTCGAGAACGCCGCCGCCGGCTACGGGGTGACGCCCGAGATCGCGCGCGCCTTCCTCGTGCGACGGCGTGGACGTGATGACCTCCGGGAACCATATCTGGGACCGGAAGGAGATCATCGAGTACATCGTGAAGGAGAATCTCCTCCTCCGTCCCGCCAACTTTCCCGCTGGGGACACCCGGGCGCGGGCTCGGTGGTGGTGAAGGCGGGGCCGCACAAGGTCGGCAGTGCTCAACGTGATGGGCCGGGTATTCTTCCCCCAGCATCTGGACTGCCCGTTCCGCAAGGCCGACGAGGAAGTCGCGCGCCTGCGCCAGGAGACGCCGATCATCGTGGTGGACGCCCACTGCGAGGCGACGTCGGAGTCGCAGGCGCTGGGCTGGTATCTCGACGGGCGGGTGAGCGCGGTGGTGGGCACCCATCGCCACGTGCAGACCGCGGACGAGCGCGTGCTCACCCAGGGGCACCGCCTACATCACCGATCTCGGCATGACCGGGCCGGTGGACTCGGTGATCGGCGTGGACCCGGAGCTGGCCATCGGCCGGTTCCTGACCCAGATGCCGAACCGCTTCGTGCCCGCCAAGGGGCCCGCCGCGCTGCACGGCGTGGTCATCCGCATCGATCCGGAAACCGGCAAGGCGCTCGGGATCGAACGCCTCCGCGTCCCCGCTCCCGCCTAGCCCTCGCCGCCCTTGATTCTCGACGGCAAGGCGGTCGCGGCGAAGGTCCTGGCCGAGGTCAAGGCCGGCGCCGCGGCGCTACCGCGACAAACCGGGGCGCCGCCCACCCTCGCGGTCGTCCTCGTGGGCGAGGATCCCGCCTCCGCGCTCTACGTCCGCAGCAAGAAGAAGGACGCGGAGGAGGTCGGCATCGCCTCGCGCGACTTCCTCTACCCCGGCGGGCTGCTCCCAGGCGCGAGCTGCTGGCGACGATCAAGATCGATCAACGCGGATCGCGGCATCCACGGCGTCCTCGTCCAGCTCCCCCTGCCCAAGGGGCTCAACGAGGACGAGATCATCGCCGCCATCGCCCCCGAGAAGGATGCCGACGGCCTGCACCCGATGAGCCTCGGCAACCTGCTCGGCGGGAAGCCGACCATGGTCCCGTGCACGCCCGCCGGCTGCCTCGAGATCCTCGACCACTACGGCATCCCGCTCGAGGGCGCGGAAGCGGTGGTGGTGGGCCGCTCGCGACTGGTGGGCAAGCCGCTCGTCCAGCTCCTGGTGGCCCGCCACGCCACCGTGACCACCTGCCACACGCGCACGCGCGACCTCGCCGCGCACTGCCGGCGCGCCGACATCCTCTGCGTGGCCGCCGGCCGGGCCCGCATGATCACGGCGACATGGTGAAGGACGGGCGTGGTGGTCATCGACGTGGGCACCAACCGGCTGGAGACGGGCAAGCTCGCGGGCGACGTGGACTTCGCCTCGGTGAGCCCCAAGGCGCGCGCCATCACGCCCGTGCCCGGCGGGGTCGGCCCCATGACGCGTCGCCATGCTCATGCGCAATACCCTCCTCGCCGCCCAGCGCCAGGCCGGCCTCGCATGAGCGAGCGGGCGGTGTGGTCGGTCTCCGAGCTGACGGCGCGGATCAAGGCGCAGCTCGAGGAGGGGTTCCCCACCGTCTGGGTGGAGGGGGAGATCAGCAATCTCCGCACGCCCGGCTCGGGACATGCATACTTCACCTTGAAAGACGAGGTGGCCCAGCTCCGCGCGGTGCTATTCCGGGGCCGCGGCCGGCGGCGTGCGCTTCGACCTCGAGGACGGCATGCAGGTGCTGGCCTTCGGCGGCCTCGACGTCTACGCCGCGCGCGGGGAATACCAGTTGGTCGTCGAGCTGATCGAGCCCAAGGGGCTGGGCGCGCTGCAGGCCGCCTTCGAGCAGCTCAAGCGCCGGCTCGAGGCGGAAGGCCTCTTCGACGACGCCCGCAAGCGCCCGCTGCCGGCCTTCCCGCGCACCATCGCCATCGTGACCTCGCCCACCGGCGCCGCCATCCGCGACATGCTCAATATCATCGGCCGGCGCTTCGGCGATCTGCGCGTGCTGATCCTCCCCGTGCGCGTGCAGGGGGACGAGGCGCCGCTGGAGATCGTGGCGGCGCTCGCCGCCATCGCCGGGATGCCCGAGGTGGACGTGGTCATCGTGGGCCGCGGCGGCGGCTCCATCGAGGATCTCTGGGCCTTCAACGACGAGCGGGTGGCGCGCGCCATCGCCGCCTGCCCGCACCCGGTGATCTCCGCGGTGGGGCACGAGACGGACTTCACCATCGCGGACTTCGTCGCGGATCTGCGCGCGCCCACGCCGTCCGCCGCTGCCGAGCTGGTGGTGCGCGAGAAGCTCGAGGTGATCCGCGCGGTGACCGAGCTGTACGGGCGCCTGTGCCTCGGCATGGCCGCGGCAGATGGACCTCCGGCGCGAGCGCGTGGCCGGGCTGGCGCGTCGCCGCGTGCTCACCGAGCCCGGTCGCGTGCTCCGCGAGTGGACGCGCCGGCTGGACGACGGGGCGGCGCGTCTGCATGCCGCCGCCCGCCCCATCACCGGGGCCTCGCCCATCGCGCGGAGCTGGCCACAAACGCCTTGAGTTCCCAGCACCCCTTGGCTAGGATTTCCAACGGTGCCGCCGTGCTCGCGCAGCTCCGCGGCCGGCTCGGCGCGTCCGCCTCCCACCGCGCCAAGGTCTCGCGGCACCGGTTCAGCGTCGCGGTGGGGCGTCTCCAGACGCTCTCCCCGCTCGCGGTGCTGGGACGCGGCTATAGCCTGACGCGTCTCCTGCCGTCGGGCACGGTGGTGCGGAGCGCGGCGCAGGCGCGCGTGGGCGACGCGATCGAGATCTTGCTGGCGGAAGGCGCGCTGGGCGCGCGGGTGAACGACGTGAAGGAGCGAGATGACCGACATCAAGTTTGAGGACGCGCTCGCGCGGCTCGAGCAGATCGTGGACACGCTCGAGGCCGGCAACCTGCCCCTCGAGGAATCGCTGAAGGCCTTCGAGGAGGGCGTGGGGCTGGCCCGCCGCTGCTCGAAGTATCTCGAGGAGGCGGAGAAGCGCATCGAGCTCCTGACCAAGGACGAGGGCGGGCTGCTCCGCGCGGAGCCCTTCACGTGGGACGGAGGACAAGCAGGGGTGAGCTTCGACTTCGAGGCCTACATGAAGGACCGCGCCCGGGCGGTGGACGCCGCGCTCGAGCGCGTCCTGCCGCCGGAGAGCCAGGCGCCCGCCACCCTGCATCGCGCCATGCGCTACAGCATCTTCGCGGGCGGCAAGCGGCTGCGCCCGGTGCTGGTGGTCGCGGGGGCGGAGGCGGTGGGCGGCCGGATGGAGCCGGTGCTGCCGGCGGCCTGCGCGCTGGAGATGATCCACACCTACTCGCTGATCCACGATGACCTGCCCGCGATGGACAACGACGACTATCGCCGCGGCCGCCCCACCAGTCACAAGGTGTTCGGTGAGGCCATGGCCATCCTGGCCGGCGACGCGCTCCTCACCCACGCCTTCCGCCTGCTCGCCGATTGCTGGCGCCCCGGCATGGACGGCGCCGTGCTCCGCGACGTGCTGGTGGATCTGTCCGACGCCGCGGGCAGCGACGGCATGGTGGGCGGGCAGGTGGCCGACCTCGAGGCGGAGGGCCAAAAGGTCGGCGCCGAGGTGCTCGACTATATCCATCTCCACAAGACCGCCGCGCTGATCCGCGCGTCCATCACCGTGGGCGCCCGGCTGTCCGGCGCCGGCGGGGAAGCCCTCCGCGCGCTGGCGGTGGCCGGCCGGGCGCTGGGGCTCGCCTTCCAGATCGTGGACGACATGCTCGACGTCACCGCCACCAGCGCCGAGCTGGGCAAGACCGCGGGCAAGGATCAGGCGCAGCAGAAGGCGACCTATCCGGCCGTCCACGGGCTGCCCGGCTCGCGGATCCGCGCCGAGGCGCTCACCGCGGAGGCCCTCGTCGCGCTGGCGCCGCTGGGCCCGCCGGCGGAACCCCTGCGCGCGCTCGCGCGCTTCATCATCGAGAGAAAGGCCTAGACCCTGTCCGAGATCCGGTCCGTTCACGCGCGCGAGATCCTGGACTCCCGCGGCAATCCCACCATCGAGGTGGACGTGTGGCTCGAGTCGGGCGCCTTCGGCCGCGCCATGGTGCCCTCGGGCGCGTCCACCGGCAAGCGCGAGGCGATGGAGCTGCGCGACGGCGACTCCTCGCGCTACCTGGGCAAGGGCGTCCGGCGCGCGGTGCAGAACGTGATCGAGACCATCGCCCCCGAGGTCGAGGGGATGGAGGCCGGCGAGCAGGCGGCGGTGGACCGGGCACTGCTCGACCTGGACGGGACGCCGAACAAGTCGGGACTGGGCGCCAATGCCATCCTCGGCGTCTCTCTCGCGGTGGCGCGCGCGGCGGCGGACGACTCCGGGCTGCCGCTGTACCAGTACCTCGGCGGGCCCGGCGCGCGCATCCTGCCGGTGCCGTTCATGAACGTGCTCAACGGCGGCGCCCATGCCGATAACGGGCTCGACGTCCAGGAGTTCATGCTGGTGCCGACGGGCGCGGGCTCCTTCGCGGAGGCCCTCCGGACCGGCGCGGAGATCTTCCATACCCTGCGCAAGCTGCTCAAGGACCAGGGGCTGTCCACCGGCGTGGGCGACGAGGGCGGCTTCGCCCCCACCCTCCCAGGCAATGTGGCGGCGCTCGACTTCGTGCTCCGCGCCATCGAGCGGGCCGGCTACCGCCCCGGCGAGGACGTATTCTTGGCGCTGGATGTCGCGGCGAGCGAGTTCGGCGAGCACGGCCGTTATCGCCTTCGCGCCGACAAGACGCAGAAGTCCAGCGAGGAGATGATCGCGTTCTACGAGGACCTCTGCGCGCGCTATCCGATCTGCTCCATCGAGGACGGCCTCGGCGAGGACGACTGGGAAGGCTGGCGGCAGCTCACGCGCCGCCTCGGCACCAAGGTCCAGCTCGTGGGGGACGACCTCTTCGTGACCAACCCGGCCATTCTCCAGAAGGGCATCGAGGACGGTCTCGCCAATGCCATCCTCGTCAAGGTGAACCAGATCGGCACGCTCACCGAGACGCTGGAGGCCATCGAGCTGGCCAAGCGCGCCGGGTACGGCACCGTCATCTCCCACCGGTCGGGCGAGACGGAGGATTCCTTCGTGGCCGACCTCGCCGTCGCCGTCAACGCCGGGCAGATCAAGACCGGCTCCCTGGCGCGCGGCGAGCGCACCGCGAAATACAACCAGCTCCTGCGCATCGAGGAGGAGCTGGGCGTGGCCGCGGTGTGGCCGGGGCGCGCCGCGCTCCGCGGCGGCCGCCGGTGAGCCCGCGCGCGCTGCGCGGGGTGATGGCCGCCGTCGCCGTGCTCCTCCTGCTCTATGGCGGCGGGAGCCTCGCCCGCGTGTGGCAGATGAAGCATGAAGTGGAGGCCCTCGAGCGCGACATCGCGGGCCTGCGCGACGAGACCCAGCGCCTGTCCCGGACCATCGACGGCCTGCGCAACAATCCCGACGAGATCGAGCGGCTGGCTCGGGAAGCCCTCGGTCTGGTGAAGCCCGGCGAAAAGGTCCTGAAGCTCCCGCCCAGCACCCCTGGAGGCTGATCGCGCGCCATGGAGTACCTCGTCCCCGCCTTCTTCCTGATCGCGCTGGCCATCAATGCCCGCGCGGTCTTCAAGCTCTCCCTGGACTGGAAGGGCATGCGCACCACGGTGCGCTTCGTGCGTGAAGCCTATGCCCGCCTGTCCGCCCTGCCCACCGAGGAGGCGCTGGAACGGAACCCGGCGACGCCGGTCTTCCTCCACCTGGTTCCCGCCTATCAGGAGCCCGACATCGCGGACACGGTGACCGCGCTCGTCTCCTCGCGCTACCCGCACGGGCAGCTCCACGTGGTGGTGATCACCAAGGAGGAGGAGGAGCGCGATCCGCACCCGCTCATGGCGGGCAGCACCGGCGAGCTCGTGCGCCGGCTGCGCGAGACGCTGCCGCCCTATCAGCAGAAGCGGCTCAGTCACGTCGCCATGCCGGGGCTCGGGCGCAAGGCGCAACAGCTCAACTGGGCGTTGCGCCCGGCGTTTCTGCAAAGAGGTCCTCGGCGACACCCATGACCCCGCCGCGGTCTTCGTGGGCGTGAGCGACGCCGACTCGGTGCCGGATCCCGACACCTATCGCTGGATCGCCTCGCGCGAGCTGGCGGGGCAGGGGGCGCTCGCCTACCAGGGCATCCCGCTCTCCCTGGCCAATCACGCCCGGCTCGACATCCGCGGCCGCATCTGCGCCATCCAGCAATCGTCCATCTTCATCCGCGTGTCCATCGCCCGGCTCATCAACGAGGTGAAGCGCGTGCGGCTCTTCGCCGCCTTCGCCGCGCGGTGGCCCCGGCTCGGCGCGGCGCTGCGGCCCGCCTTCGAGCTCTTCTTCCGGCGCGCGCAGATCTGCCTCGGCCACAACCAGTTCGTCCGCCTGGACACGCTCCAGGCGCTGGGGGGCTTCCCCACCTCGGGCGCCACCGAGGACTCCACGCTCGGCTATGCGCTGGGCGCGCGCGGCATCCTCATCGAGGCCATGCCCATGGTGGAGCTGACCGACCTGCCGGAGACCTCCGAGAAGGTGATCCGCCAGAACGCGCGCTGGTACCTGGGGGTGCTGGACGATATCGCCGTTCCTGCGCGCGCGCTGGCGCGAGCGGAAGAGCGCCTTCAACTTCGCCCAGCTCACGCGCCATATCGGCAACAAGGTCGTCGAGTGGCCCATCGCCGCGCTGGTCTATCCCTTCACGGGCTGGCTGGGCTGGTACCTCGCCTATCAGTACCGCGCCGAGCATCCCGTGTTCTTCTACTTCGGCATCGGCGCGCCGACGGTCTCACTGGCGCTCACGGTGTGGGTGGGTGGCATCGTCACGCAGAACTCCATCGAGGCGCTCCGCCCGTATCTCCCGCGCGCGGTGGACCTTCAGCGCAAGAGCTGGAAGGAGAAGTTCCTCGGCACCTTCCGCTGCCAGACCTACTGGCTGCTCGCCACGCGCGCGGCCTGGCGCGTGCTCTGGAGCCTCTGGCGCACCGGCGCCTACGAGGCGGCGAAGACGGATCGCGTCATCGCGCGGCCGGACGACCGGCCACCTAAAGCGGTCCGCGTAAGGTTTGACCGGCCCCGCGGGGGCCGGTAGGCATTAAGGGTCCACGCCCGCCCTAGATCTCTCCGCCCATAAGTAGCTGTTCCGAGGTAGTTTCTGGGTGCGACTCTTGGGCACGCCCCATGCACTTCCTCCGTGAGAGAGGAGGGATGACCCATGCATATCCGCGTGCTACTCAGTGTCGTGGGGATCGGGCGCGCGCTCGTCATGACCCCGGCGCCATGGCGCAGTCGCTCGAGACCACCACGCCGCCGCCGGCGAAACGCGTGACGCCGCCGCCCGCCATTCCGGACCGCGATCTCCGTCCCACGCCGCCGCCCGTGCCGCATGCCCCGGGCTTTCTGAATCCGCTCACCCGGCAATACCAGGAACGGCCGTGTGGGGATCGCCGGGTGGACGGCGCCCAATCCGCCGGTGGGGGCTCGCGGCGCCGCCGATCCCGAGAGCTCGGGCGTGTTCGGATTCGGGCTCGCGGCGGAGTGGGGGCGCTCCATCCCGCCGCGCGACGTGACCCGACGCCGCTCGCGAGCCGGGAGCCCGAAGGCGAGCCGCCCACCGGACCGCGCGCGGCGGACGGCGGGGGCATGGACGGCGGAGGGGTTGACGACTCGACCGACGTCAGGTAGAGTGTGATTCGTCACCGCGGGGTGGAGCAGCCCGGTAGCTCGTTGGGCTCATAACCCAAAGGTCGCTGGTTCAAATCCAGCCCCCGCAACCACTTGCAGGCAGACAGCCTCCTGATCCCTCAGGAGGCTGTCGCTTTTTGCGCGGCCGCTGATCTCGGCCCGCCGCCGCTCGCCGGGGCTGGACGGCCGCGGCACGATCACCAAGTCTCCGTCGAGAAGCCGCGCTCAAGACCGGCCTCGCCAAGAAGGCGACGTGCCACACGTTCCCCACAACAGCCACACCGCAACACGCCGGCAATCCTTTGCGACGCACCTCCTGGAGGACGGTCACGACATCCGCACCGTTCAGGAACTGCTGGGTCACCGGGATGTGAGCACGACCATGATCTACACCCACGTCCTGAACCGTGGGCCGGCTGTCGTGCGGAGCCCGGCGGACTGAATGTTCCCGTCATGACCCAACCGGCGCTACACCGCGGCGCCGCGCAAGACAGGAACGGCGCCGCGCCGGTTGGCATTGCGGTCGTACTCTTGATTCCCAAGCCTAATCTGCTGTAGTCGCCTCCATGGCCGCCGGCGCTACACTGTGCGTGGCGCAGCATTCGCCGTGTTACGTGGTTCATGATAGATAGAGTTGGGCGTCACGATGAATGTGCTTGCGCTCCCATGTCGTCGGCGGCGCGAATTCGCTCGGATTGCAAAGCGTTCGCTCACTTCGGCGCATGCAGGATACGGAATTCCTTTCGATCTAAAGGGGGTTCTTCATGAAGGGCTACAACCTCGTCGGGTACATGATCATCCTCGCCTATGCGCTGGCCTGCATGTCTTTCGCACCGCCCCATATCGGTCCCTGGATGGGCTTACTGATCGGCGCAGCCTACTTCGTGATTTGCTGGTTCATCGGCGGGCTGTACCTGTCTTCCGTGATCCATATGGGGATCGCGCATCGCGCACTCGACTACAAGGAGGGGTTCGTCAAGACGATCACGATCGTGAACAACACGTTCGGGGTTTACATCAATCCCGTCACTTGGGTTAACCGACACCGACTTCACCACAAGTTCTCCGACCACCCCGGAGATCCCAACAAGCTCTCTTCCGATGGTTTCTGGCGGACTCTCTATCTTTGTTTGATGCCCTACAAGTGCGAAGCCAACATGGCTACGGACGACATCTTCGAGTCCTGGTCATTTCGTCTCGTTTCGAATCCGGTGTACGCCATTGTTTCCCAGGTTCTTAACTTCGGATTGCTGTGGCTTCTTGTAGGCGACCTACGCTTTGCGGCCGTGATCTGGTTGACGTTCCGAGTCTTCGCGCTGTGGATCAACATGATCCAGAACTATTGGACCCACGATCGGAGGTTCGGATACCGCCGGTACGACGATGAACGTGATAACGCGATGAACATCGGCGAGTGGTTACCCGTGACTGCGACCTTCAGCGCCTGCTTGCAGAACAACCATCACCATTCCCCGGGCCTTCTGCGGTTGAGCCACGAGGAATGCGAATACGACTTTGGATTTGCGACCGTCAAGGCCATGAAGGCCCTGGGTTTGGTGCGGGCGACCAGCAGGGGCGCGAAGCTGCCCAAGGACGTTCCGCTGAAGTCCCTGGGCTTCTAGCGAGGTGACGCTTCCTGCGGGTGAACGGATAGAAGGTCTGCCCCCAGAAGCCCGCTGGTATCGGCTCGTTGTGCAAGCCGTAGGTGTCCGGCCACCTGTCCTCAGGGTAGTAGTAGGTGCCGAACAGCTTGTCGATCCACGGGAAGTGGATGGCGAAGTTCTTGTCGATCGACTCTTTCTGCGACGTGTGATGCCAGTGGTGGAACCTCGGGAAGATCAAGTAGGGCTCCAGCCACTTGATGCTCGGGCCGAAGTTCGTATGCTCCCAGGTGGCGTGGATCGTGACGAACAACAGGTAGGCCACGATGATGCCCTGGGAGAACACGAACATCATCGGGATGAGCATCAACCCTCGGATCAGGACGTCGTCGACGATGTGGGCGCGCGAACCTGCGATCCAGTCGAGCGACTTCGAGGAATGGTGGATGGCATGGAAGCGCCACAGCCACGGCACCACGTGCAACGCCCGATGGATCCAGTACTCGGCGAGGTCCGCCACCAGGACCGCCAGGACGAACTGCACCAGCCAGGGCAGGCGGCCCATCGCCTCCTGCAGACCCGCGTTGCCCAGGACTCTCGTGAGTTGAGTCGCCGGCAGCAGGATCAGGAACGATGTGATCCGGATGGGCAGGTGGGTGGACAGGAAATACACCACGTCCAACAGCCACTCGGGCCGGAAGACGCTTTGCTTCGGATAGGCCGGCCACAGCACCTCGATCGGCGAGAAGATGAGCGTCATGAGCAGCAGGTCGAGCAGGAACCAATCCAGACCGATGGCCGGGCTATCGTGCAGCGTCTCGTTGATCGGAACGCTGGCGCCGCCCAATAGGGTCGCCGCAAGGGCGAACAGTATCCCGGTCAAACCCAGGATCTTCTTCTTGCGAAGGAACGCGGAAGCGACGCCGAGGATGATTGCCGCCACGATGACGGCCTGGATCAGCATCCGAATGAGGGGCATGGGGTAGTGGGGACGCAGCTCGGGAGACGACAGCAGCTGAGGGAAATGCAGGCACACCACCGCCCCGAACGCGAGCAGCCCGAAGAAGGCCGACAGAACCCCGCTCCACCAGCCGGTGCCGAACCCGGTGGGGTCTTCGTCACCGAACATCTCGTTTATCTTCTGTTCGAGCATGGGCTCCCTGGTTCGCTTCGTTGCCTGAGCCGAAAATACTTGAATTCGAGTCGCAACGCCCGGGATAGGCTCGCTCGTTGCCGGGCGGCGGAAAAGACGCAGAATAGCTTTCAAGCAATCGCCGCGCTGCCTGTGCCTTCCACTTGTTGGTCCGACAAGGACGCTGCTTGGGCGCCTACACTGTGAAGTAGTGGACACTTCGTGCTGGGACCAAGCCGACGAAGCGACTGCCTGAGTTAACGCCTGGGCAAACGAAAGGGGTTAGCGGCTGCTGCGTCCACTAACCCCTCGTCGTTCATGGTTGCGGGGGCCCGCAACCACCTCCAGGCAAACAGGACGCTCGCCACTCGAACATGCCCCGCTGACGTTCCCTGAGCACTCCCGGTGCTACGTCAGAAGTTCGATGTGCTCTGGAGGCGGGGAGGACCATCCAGATCCGGCCGCGACGCCCTGCCGCCGATCGTGGACACGGTCGCCGGCCGCGCCGCGATCGTCGTGGACGGCGGCTTCACTCGCGGCACCGCGGTGCTGAAAGGCGTGGCTCTTGGCGCGACCGTCGTCGCGGTGGGACGCACGGTGCTGTGGGGACTCGCCGCGGACGGCGCCGCCGGCGTCTCCTGCGCGCTCGACATCCTCCGCCGGGAGCTGCGCACGACGATGGCCCTCTCCGGCCAGACGAGCGTCAAGAACCTGGAGCGCGACCTCGTTTTCCGCGCGGACTGAGACGGCGCCCAGCTTTCCGCGTTGCATCCGCACGGCATTCAGGTAAAGCTATCGCGGTGACGGCCTGTCCGGAGTGTGGGCACGAGAACGCCAGCGGCCAGAAGTTCTGCGGCGAGTGCGGCGCGCGCCTCGCCAGCCGCTGCCCAACCTGCGGCGCCGTCAGCCCGCTCGGGCCAGAAGTTCTGCGGCGAGTGCGGCGGCGCGATCGCGCCCGGCACCGCGACGGCTGCCGCCGCGCCCACCCCCGCCCGCTTCGGCTCGCCGCACGCCTACACGCCCAGGCACCTCGCCGAGCGCATCCTCACCTCGAAGACCGCCCTCGAGGGCGAGCGCAAGCAGGTCACCGTCCTCTTCGCCGACATGAAGGGCTCGACGGAGCTGCTCGCCGACCGGGACCCGGAGGAGGCGCGGCGGATCCTCGACCCCGTGCTCGAGCGGATGATGGAGGCGGTGCACCGCTACGAGGGCACGGTGAACCAGGTCATGGGCGACGGGATCATGGCGCTCTTCGGCGCGCCGCTCGCCCACGAGGACCACGCGGTGCGCGCGTGCTACGCGGCGCTCCGCATGCACGAGGCGATCCGCCGCTACACGGAGGACGTGCGGCGCACCCACGGCGCCGAGGTCCAGATCCGCGTCGGGATCAACTCCGGCGACGTGGTGGTCCGCTCGGTGGGCAGCGACCTGCGGATGGACTACACCGCGGTCGGGCAGACGACGCACCTCGCCGCGCGCATGGAGCAGCTCGCCCCGGCCGGCACGACCCGGCTCACCGCGGAGACGCTGCGTCTCGCCGAGGAGTTCGTGCAGGTGCGCCCGCTCGGGCCCATTCCCGTCAAGGGCCTCGCCGCGCCTGTCGAGGTGTTCGAGCTGACGGGAGCCGGCGCGGTCCGGACGCGGCTGCAGGCCTCGCGCGCCCGCGGCTTCAGCCGCTTCGTGGGGCGGGACGCGGAGATGGACCAGATCCGGCAGGCGGCCGCGCAGGCCCGGCAGGGGCGGGGCCAGCTCGTCGCCGTCGTCGGCGAAGCGGGGGTCGGCAAGTCGCGGCTCTTCTACGAGTTCATCCACTCCCACCACGTGCTCGGCACGAGCGGCGCCGGCTGGCGGGTCCTCGAGGCGAGCTCGGTGTCCTACGGCAAGGCCACGCCGTTCCAGCCCCTGGCCGAGCTGCTGCGCGGCTACTTCCGCATCGACGACCGCGACGACCTCCGCACCGTGCGGGCCAAGGTGACGGGCACGCTCCTCACCCTCGATCGCGCGCTCGAGGACGCGGTGCCCGCGGTGCTCTGGATCCTCGACGTCCTCGAGCCTGGCGACATGTTCCTCGGTCTCGAGCCGGCCCAGCGCCGCCGGCGCGCGATCGAGAGCGTCAAGCGGGCGCTGCTGCGCGAGAGTCAGGTACAGCCGCTGCTGCTTCTGTTCGAGGACCTCCACTGGATCGACACGGAGACGCAGGCCGTCCTCGACAGCCTGGCCGAGAGCCTGGGAAGCGCGCCCGTCCTGCTCGCCGTCAACTACCGCCCGGAGTACCGCCACGGCTGGGGCAGCAAGACCTACTATCGACAGCTTCGCATCGACCCGCTGCCGCCGGAGAGCGCGGAGGCGCTGCTCCGAGCCCTGCTCGGCGCCGACCCGTCCATCGCGGCGCTGGCGCCGCTCCTCATCGCGCGGACGGAGGGCAACCCACTCTTCCTCGAGGAGAGCGTGCGGACCCTCGTCGAGACGGGCGCCCTCGCCGGCGAGCCCGGCGCGTACCGGCTCGACCGGCCCGCCGCGACCATCCAGGTGCCGGCGACGGTCCAGGCCATCCTCGCCGCGCGCATCGATCGCCTCCGCCCCGAGCTCAAGCGCCTGCTCCAGGCCGCCGCCGTCGTGGGCAAGGACGCCCCGGTGGTTCTCCTCGCCGCCGTCGCGGAGATGGCGGACGACGCCCTGCACCCGGCGCTGGGCGAGCTACAGACCGCGGAGCTGCTGTACGAGGCGCGGCTCTTTCCCGACCTCGAGTACACCTTCAAGCATGCCCTCACCCACGAGGTCGCCTACAACGGCGTGCTCCAGGAGCGCCGGCGCGCGCTTCACGCCACGATTCTCGAAACGCTCGAGCGGCTGCACGCCGACCGCCTCGGCGAGCACGCCGAGGTGCTCGCGCACCACGCGGCACGGGCGGCCATCTCCGACAAGGCCGTCCGCTACCTGCGCGAGGCCGGAGCGAAGGCGACCGCCCGCGGCGCGAACCGGGAGGCCATCGACTTCCTCGAGCGCGCGCTGGCGCTCCTTGCCGAGCTGCCCGAGACGCGCGAGACGCTGTCCGATGCCCTCGACGTGCGCATCGCGCTCGGCACTCCCATGATCGCAGTGCACGGGCCGCCGTCGCCGCTCGTGGAGGCGTCGTATCTCGCCGCGCTTTTGCTGGTGGAGCGGCTCGACGATGCCACGCGCCGGTTCCTCGTGCTCTGGGGGCTCTGGTACGTCAGCTTCACGCGGGGCGATTTCGTGCCTGCCGTGACGGCCGGCGAGCGCTTGCTCGAGACCGCCCGGCGGGGCAACGACGGCGGGCAGCTCCTCGAGGCCCACCACGCTCTGTGGCCGACCCTCGTGTCGATGGGCGAGGTGCGACGGGCCCTGCCCCACATCGAGCGCGGGATCGAGCTGTACGACCGGGAGCGCCACGGCTCCTACGCCTCGCTGTATGGCGGCCACGATCCCGGCACGTGCTCTCACTACTTCCTGGCGCTGAGCTACTGGGGCCTGGGCTACCCCGACCGCGCCCTCGCCGAGGCGCACGAGGCGGCGCGCTTGGCGGAGACGCTGGGGCACGCGATGACGTCCACCATGACGCTGTCGTTCGTGAGCTCGATCCTGTTCCTCCGCGGCGATCGGCCGGCGGCCATCGGCGCCGGGGAGCGGTGCATGGCTATCGTCGAAGCGCACGGCTTCAGCGGGCGGGCCATCGACATCGCGGTGCTCCTCTACGCGGCCCGCGGCGATCGTCCCGACGTGGTGGCGCTGGACGCGCTCCAGCGGAAGCGGACGACGGAGGGGTCCATGCGGACGTGGCGCTACGCAATGAGCGGCTGCACCGTCGCCCGGCTGTACGGCGAGGTGGATGCGCCCGAGCAAGGGCTGCAGGTGCTGGCGGAGCTGGGCGACGTCGAGGGCGTCGGGTACTACGGCTCCGAGGTTTACCGGATGGAAGGCGAGCTGCGCCGGCGCATCGCGCCGCAGGCCCCCGACGAGGCCGCGCGCTGCTTCCAGCGGGCCATCGACCTCGCGCGCCGCCGGGAGCTCAGATCGCTGGAGCTGCGCGCCGCGACGAGCCTCGCCCGCCTGTGGCGCGACCAGGGCCGGCTCGAGGACGCGCGGCGCTCGCTCGCCGACGTCTACGGCTGGTTCACCGAGGGCTTCGAGACCCAGGACCTCCGCGCCGCGAAGGCCGTGCTCGACGAGCTCGCGTCTGGCTGACGACTCTCCCCGAGCGCATCGTCAACGCGGAGGCGATCAGCGCCGGCTGGGAGCGCCTACCCTTACTGAGGTCCGGAGCCGCATAGCATGCCGCGCAGCCGGGCCGGCTCGCTCGACCCGCGAGGAAGCCGCTAATGTGCGCTGTGCCGTCGGCTCCTGGGGCGGCCAGCGTCCGGGTCTGGCACCTTATGTCACGGGGACGGGGCCACGGGCTGGGCGATCGCCGCCGGCGGGCGTTCATGTTGCCTATCCTCCTGATCCACAATCATTCCCTTTTGACCATCGATCCTAGTTGCAATAACACCCTTGTGCGGAGGCACTTGTGGTCGACGTTCCCTGAGGGATTTTGGACGCCCCGGGCTCGCAGACGGCGCGTTCTGGGCCAACGCGTCGTGCCGAGATGCGGGGCGTGGACGCGTGAGACTTTAAAGCCTTTTCCCGCACACGGCGGCCCTCGGGGCGTCCCAGAGAGGTTGGGCTAACGGTCGAGCCAGACGGCCATCATCCGGCCGCCGTAGTCGAAGCCGTTGTTGGGCGCGTAGTTCTTCACGTAGGGTTCCCACGCCGACACGACCTTCTGCGAGGCGTCGTAGAGATAGTAGGCGTGGTGCGCCGCGTGGCGCTGGATGTCGAAGATGAGATCGCGGCGTTTCTTCTCGTCGAAAGTGCGCCGCTGGAGCCGGAGCATCTCGGTGAGCTTGGGGTCGTTGACACCCGCAGAGTTGAGCGGCTGGCCCGGCATCAAGGTCCGGTACAGGTAAGCGTCCGGGTCGATCCAGGCTCCCCGCAGCCCGAACATCATCTTGTCGAACTTGCCGTAGATCGTGCTGGAGATGTAGGCGCCGTACTCCTTGAGCTTGAGGTCGGTGTCAATCCCCGCCGCCTTGTAATTCTTGAGCGCGATGCTCATGCGGTCCACGTAGTCGGGGCCGTAGCCGGCCGTGCTCTCGCAGGGCATCTTGAACCCGTTGGGATAGCCGGCCTGGGCGAGGAGCCGCCTGGCGGCCGGGATGTCCTGCTCGTAGAGCTCGCGCCCCTCGGGCGTCAGCTCGGCGAGCGGGATGGACCATTCCGCCGAGGCCGCGGGCACCGCCATGTTGGGGGCGCCCTGGCCGAGGGCGTGCGGGCTCGATTCGAGGAACTCCCGCCAGTTGCTCGCGCGCCCCATGGCCCGGCGCACGCGAACATCCTTGAAGGGCTCCTGGTCCAGCTTGACAGCCGTGTAGCCGCCCGTGAACCAGACGTACTCCGCCGTCTGGAGGCCGGGCTTGCGGGGCCGGGCGATGTCGAGATCAGCTGCGCCGGACGACCTGCTGGTACTCGGGCCCGAAGTCGTACTTTCCCGACAGCCAGCCGGAGAAGCGGGAGGCCGGGTCGGCATCAATGGTGAGATCCACCCCGTCCACGTGCGGCAGGCCCGCCACGAAATAGTGGGGGTTGCGGACGAAGGTCATGCGCACGTTGGGCTCGTGGCGCTCGAGCATGAACGGTCCGGTGCCGATCGCCGCCTCTGCCTTCTTGAGATCGCCGAACTTCTCCACAGCCTCCCTCGCGATGATCCAAGTCGAGGTGGCGGCGAGGGCGTCCACGAACCACGCGAAGGGCTCGGAAAGGGTGAACTTGACCGTGTAGCGGTCCACGACCTCGATGCGGTCCACCATCTCGAGCACCGGCTTGTTGCCATTCCCCTTGATGGTGAGGAAGCGCTCGTACGTGTACTTGACGTCCTCCGCGGTGAGCTCCCGGCCGTTGACGGGCGCCTTCGGGTGCCAGCGGACGCCCTTCCTGAGCTTGAAGACGTAGGTGGTGTCGCTGGGCTGAATCCACGACTCGGCCAGGTCCGTCTCCACCGGATAGGTGCCAGGCTTCACCAGCGGCCCGGCCTTGACCTTCATGAGGCGACTGTAGATGAACGAGAGCGGGATCATGGTGGCGAAGGAGATGGTCTGGTGCGGGTCCAGACCGACGGGATCGAGCTGGTGGGCGAGACGAAGGACGCCGCCCCGCTTGGGCGTCTGGGCGACGGCCGGGCCCGGGGTCGCGAGATTCGTGACCGCGATGACGCCTCCTGCCGCGACCGCGGTGGCGCCGAGCTTGAGGAAATCACGGCGAGTGGGGGCGACGGAGTCACGGCACATGTCCATGGAGGCCTCCTCCTTGGTGCGGGCGGTCTCAGCGGGGTCTCGTGGGGGTAGTCGCCGGGCGTCCACCGCCGTTCACCCCCACGGGGCGAGTTGCTCACCCCAACGGTCGTCCTGCGGAACGCTGCGCTCCATGCCTGAGCTCCTCGGCCCGTCGGCTTGGCACGTTGGGATCGGGGCTGAGATTGCGGACACTCTGGGATGGCGCCCCGTCAATGTCAAGGACACGTCGATTCGGGTAGTGAGAAAGCACGATCCTCAAACGGCCGCCCCAGAGACAGCGGGTTGACTAGGCAGCCTGACCCCGGGCCCCCAGTCCGATCCCCACATTCCCAGGATATTCGAACGCCGATTGGCACTGCCACCTCGGCTTCAGCAAGCTCTACGGGCAAGGGGAGCAAGCTCAGGAGTAGCTCACCATCGACGACAGCAGTGTATTCAGCCGCCAAGCAACGCGATCAAAATTCTCGGTTCCAGTCGCTGGCGGAAGCCCGTGGTTCTGCGTGCGCTGAAAGCGCTCGTTGGTGCCGGCTTAAAGAGAAATGATTGTGGACAGCGTCTGGAGGATAGGCAACATGAACGCCCTCCGGCGGCGGGCGCCCTGGCTTGGGCCCGTCACCGTGCTTGGGTCCCGTCACCGTGACATAACCGGCCAGACCCGGACGCGGGCCGCCCCAGGAGCCGACGGCACAGAAAGCGCGGCGGTCCATCACTCGATCACCTGATCCGCTCGCAGCAGTAACGACGGCGGGATCGTGAGGCCGAGCGCCTTGGCGGTCTTGAGGTTGATGGCGAGCTCGAACTTCGTCGGATCCTCGACAGGCACCGCCGCCGGGTTCGCGCCCCGAAGGATCTTGTCCATGAAGTGAGCCTGACGGCGCGACATGGCCCACCAGTCAGGTGCGAAGCTGATCAAGGCCCCGCCTCGGCCCAGCGCCGATCGCCGCCCACGACCGCCACTCCTCGTCGTTGTGCAGCGACTATGATCGCCGCACGGGAAGGATGCGTGACGGAGTCATGAAACACGATCGCCGCGCGGGCACCTTTGCGGCGCGCCTCCGAAGAACGCGCTCTCAATCTCTTCGATCCGGCCCCCGCCAATGAAGAAGACCCGCGCACCTAGCGTCCGACCTGCCGTCTGCATCCGATCGAGCGTCTTCGCAAGAACTGATCCGCTCTGCGGTGTCGAACCGCGTGGCACCATGCCGATGTAGGCAACCGCCTTCGCCTCCGGTATCGCCTCGGTGAGGAGTTGCAGCGCCTTGGGGTATCGCTCGAGATTCCCATCCGCCAAGCCGGTCAGATTCCGGCCTGGGCGGGCGAAACTCTCGACCAAGCCGTTGCCGACCGGGTCGGATGTATACGCGAACACGACGGGTATTGTCGTGGTCACCGCCTGGGCGGCTTGCGCGGCCCGGAGCCCGCCCGCGATGATGACATCCGGCCTTCGTTCAACCAGTTCGTCGGCAAGGCGCGGTAGGGCTTCGGCGCTACCCTGGGAATCAGGCCAGTCGAAGACGAAATTCTGTCCTTCGAGCCAACCGAGCTTGCGAAGCTCTTCAAAGAATGCCTGCGACGGGCCGTCCCGGCGCGAATGGTCAATAGAGAATGGCGTCAGGACGCCGACTCGATACACCTTCCCCGCCGGCTGCGCCTCGGCGGCGCGTGGCGCGGCGAGGAGGCCGCCCGTGATCCCGCAGATGAATGCCCGCCGATCCATCACTCGAGCAACCGGTCCGCCCGCAGCAGCAGCGAGGGCGGGATCGTCAGGCCGAGCGCCTTGGCCATCTTCAGGTTAATGACGAGCTCGTACTTGGTCGGCTGCTCTATGGGCAGGTCGGCCGGCTTGGCGCCCTTCAGAATCCGGTCGATAAAATACGCGACTCGCGCGGCGTATTCCTTCAGTTCTGGGTAGTACCCCAAGACGGCGGAGTTCCCTCTACCATCGCTCAGCGTCGGCAGACGCCGTTGCAGGACGAATCGGGCGATTCTTTCTGCAATCTCCGGCCGTGCGTGGATCACACCTGCTGTTGCAAAGAGCGCATCGAGCGGCAGGTTGCTAGCGGCGGCGAGCGCAGACGCGAAGTCGCTTTCCGTGCCGGTTTGCCAGAATCGCAGGTTGACATTGAGTGCATTTGCCGCGCGGTGCAGCTCCTCAGTCGCCGGCGCCACCTGTTCTGGCTTGTAGGAGGGCGGCGCGTAGCCCCACAAGACGCCCAATTCCCGCAGTGACGGCACCAGCTCGCGAAGCAGCTCCACGTATTTCCCGAACTGCGCTCCGCCGCCCGCATAGACGGCCATGCCGGTCACGTTGCCGCCCGGTCGCGCCAGGGTGTACGCAAGCCCTGCTTCGACCGGGAATCCACTGGACGCCATGACGATCGGAGTCACGCTCGTCGCGCGACGGGCGGCCATCGCCGTTGCGGTGAAGTTCGTGACGATCACGTTCACGCGCTGATCCACGAGTTCCCGGGCCAGGCCCTCGGCGCGCTGCGGGTCTCCTTGCGTGTAGCGGATGTCTATGGCGAGGTTGCGGCCGACCCGCCATCCGCGCTCGCCCAACGCCGCGATCACCGGATCGAGGATCGGCGCGGGGCCGGGCGACAGAAAGCCTACCCGGTACACCCGCTCGGTCGTCTGCGCCCGAGCCCTCATCGGAACGAGCGCGGTGCCCAGGCCGACGACGAGCGTGCGCCGGTTCAACATGTCGTGCCCGTCTGCGCCTCGGCGACGCGGGGCGCGGCGACGAAACCACCTGGGACCACAGCCAGGAAGGTGCGTCGCTCCATCACGGGTCCTCCCTCAGCTTTTCCAGTGCCGCCTCAGCGCCTGGGCCTCAGCGGCGAGCGGCGCGGCGAGGAGGCTGCCCGTCATCGTCCCAATGAACGCCCGCCGATCCATCACTCGATCACCTGATCTGCCTGCAACAAGAGTGACCGTGGGATCGTCAGGCCGAGGGCCTTGGCGGTCTTGAGGTTGAGAGCAAGTTCGAACTTGGTGGGTTGCTCGATAGGGAGGTCGGCCGGCTTAGCACCGCGGAGAATCCTGTCTACGTAGGACGCGCTGCGCTCCCACATCTCGCGCCGGCTCGGGCCATAGTACATGAGTCCGCCCAGTTCGATGTACGGCCGGGATGTATAGATCGCGGGAAACTTCTTCTTCAACATGAAGTCTAAAACCTGATGTTGGCGACTCTCCACGACTGGATCGTTGACGACGTACACCGCGTCCGGCCGGAGTTTTCCGAGGGAGTGAGTGCAGCCTCAAGATCTTGCGCTCGCTGAACCTCGACGTACGCAACGTCGATCGCAAGATGCCGCGCGGTTCGCGCCAGGTGCGGAATATACTTCGAGATGCCCGGAATGGTCGGATTCCAAAGAACCGCAATTCGCGAAAGACTCGGGATGGCGGTCTTGTAATGACTTCGACAAGCTTGCCGGCGACCTCGGGCGGGTTATACGCCATTCCGGTGAGGTTCCCGCCAGGTCGAGCGAGGCTCGCGACGAATCCCGCCTCGTCGGGAAGACTAACTCCCACCATCACGACAGGAATCGTCGTCGTGGCGCGTTTTGCCGCCGCGGTTGCACCGTTCCCCGACGCGACGATGATGTCAACGGCGCTCGACAGGAGTTCATGGGCCAAAGCCGGCAAGCGGTCAGTCTGGCCCTCGGCCCAGCGCCACTCGAATGCGACGTTCTTCCCCACGACGTAGCCAAACGTGGCAAGGGCCTGTGGCAACGCCTGAGGCGCATCGCTCGTCGCCGATGAATGGCCAAGGAATCCAATCCGCCTGACCCGATCGGCTTGCTGGGCCTCGGCGGCGAGCGGCACGGCGAGGAGCGCGGCAGAACCAGCGAGGAACACGCGGCGTTCCATCACTCGATCACCTGGTCCGCCCGCTGCAGGAGCGACGGCGTTGGTTAGCGGTGCGCGCCTCAATCACGATGTTGCGACCCTCGATGTAGTCCAGGTCTCGTAGTCCCTGCGTAAAGGCGTCTACGGTGGGACTTCTGAGCGAAAGGGGCGTTAGATACCCAATCCGATACATCCTCGCCGCCTGCTGCGCGCCGGCGGCGTGCGGCGCGGCAAGCAGTGCGGCAGAACCCGAAGGAAAGCGCGACGGTTCATCGCTCGATCACCTGATCTGCCCGCAGCAGCAGTGATTGCGGAATTGCCAGGCCGAGCGCCTTGGCCGTCTTGAGATTGATCGCCAACTCGAAATGGGTAGGCTGCTCGACAGGAAGGTCGGCGGGTCTGGCGCCCTTGAGGATCTTGTCAACGTACTCGGCGGCCCGTCGGTAGAGATCGGCCACCCTGATCCCGTAGGACATCAATCCACCGGCCTCAACGAACTCGCGCGTGGGATACGTGGCCGGCAGGCGGCTCCGTCGTGTGAACTCGATGATCTGGTGCCGTTGGGCGTAATTTGGCGGATTCTTCACGACGAAGAGCGCATCCGGGCGGTCCCGGCCGATCTCGCCGAACGCAGGGGTGTAGTCATTGGGCGTATGTTCGACTCGGAGCAGGGTCATCCGCAGCGCTACCGCCGCCGCTCGCACGGCTCTTGCCTCCAGGGTCTCCCAGTCCGCCTTCATCCCGAGGAGGGCGACGCGAGAGATCCTCGGCATCGCCTCCGCCAGCACTTCTAGCCGCTTCGCCTCGATTTCTGGGCCCGCGTCCACCGTCAGGCCCGTCACATTAGCCCCGGGGCGCGCCAGACTGGCCACAAGGCCGTCTTCGACCGGCGTCCAGCTCGCCGCCATGACGATCGGCAGCGGCAGTGTCAGTTCCCGGGCCCGTCTGACCATCGGATTCCCGGTGGTGACGATCACGCTCACGTTCAGCCGTAGCAGCTCCGAGATGATATTGCCGAAGCGCTCGAACTTTCCCTCCGCAGACCGCCGCTCGATGAGGACGGTGTGGCCCTCGACGTAGCCCAGCTCGCGCAGCCGCTCCACGAACGCCTTGGTGAGAGGATGGACCGGCTAAGCCCCTGTCATCTCGGAGACTGGGGTCGTGGTGAGAATCAACCCGACGCGCGGTGTGTTCCTAGCGGCCTGCTGCGCCTCGGCGGCAAGCGGCACCGCGAGGAGGCTCCCTCCCAAGGTGCTGACGAAGGTTCGGCGATCCATCACTGGACTACTTCGTCGGCCCTGACCAGCAACGATTGGGGAATGGTGAGGCCGAGCGCCTTCGAACCTTCTGCGCTCCATCACTGGATCCTCCCGAAGGCCGTCTCCGAATCGGGTGCGATACGGGCCTTGGCGAAACCGGGTCGGGTCCCTGCAGGAGCCCTCCTAACAGGCTGAGCGCGAGTCTAGCAGAGGACAGAACGGGGGGAATGAGGTTCCTCCCACAGACAGTTGCGGCCGCTCACTCGCGGACGAGGGCGTCGATCTCGTCCCGGTGCGGGCCGAAGCCGAGGAAGACGCGCTCGTCGATGACCACCGCGGGCACGGTGAGGCGGCCGATGCGCTTGAAGAGGTCCAGGCTGGCGTCGGGGTCCCGGCCCACGTCGCGCACGTCCACCGCCACGCCGCGCGACTGGAGAAAGGCCAGGGCGGCCTCCCCGTCGGCATTGCCCTCCATGGTGTAGAGGAGGGCGCGCTTCACTCGGTGGAAGCGGCGGGCGCGTCGCGGAAGGAGGATAGGCAACATGAACGCCCTCCGGCGGCGGGCGCCCCTGGCTTGGGTCCCGTCACCGCGACATAACCTGCCAGACCCGGACGCTGGGCGCCCCAGGAGCCCGACGGCACAGCGAGATTTGGCACGTGGCGCTCAGGGCGACGCCTACCCGTGCGTTCTACCAAATATGTGAGTCAGGTGACAGTTCATGCCACGAGCGTCGGGGCGTGCGGACCACGACGACCGTGGCCCGGACCCCGACACTCGACCCGCTGGGTGGGCTTGGTCGCTGACGGACGCTAGTCCACCAGCGCCTGGTACACAGGTCGCGAAACAGGATTCGGTAGTACATCGAATTGGTCCCGGTGTCTGGGCCATCAGCGCCGCCACGAGCTGCTCCTTCGGATCGATCCAGAAGTACGTTCCACCAGCTCCCGCCCAGTTTAGTCACCCACCGAGCCCGGCGAAGTGGCGAGCCCTGGCTCGACGCGCACGGCAAAGCCGAGACCGAAGCCGTATCCCGGCGCCGAGAATGTGTCGCGCATCTTGCCGAGATGGTCGGATGTCATCAGCTCGACCGTGTGCCGCCCAATGAGGCGCACGCCGTCGAAGGAGCCGCGGTTCAAGAGCATCTGTGAGAAGCGGGCATAGTCCATCGCGGTGGTGACACCGCCCTGGCCGCCCGCCGCTCGTACTGGGTGGCGTCGTCACGTCCAGCATCCGCACGTCCTGCCCGGTGACGACGTCCTTCGGAAATGGCTGGCGCGATGCGCGCGTGTTTGTCGGCCGGCACGAAGAAGCCCGTGCTCGGTCATCTCAGCGGCTGGTGGATCCGCTGCTCGAAGAAGCGGCCGAGTGTCATCCCGGACACGACCTCGACGACACGGCCGAGCACATCGGTGGAGCGACCATACTTGAACGCGGTCCCTGGCTGGTGGACGAGCGGCGCTTTGGCGATCCGCTCGATGAGATCCGCGTTCGTGATGTCGGTCGCGTCGACCCCGCCTTTACTGTAGGCCTCGCGTACCGACGTCTTCGTGGTTCTGGCGCCGTATGTGAAACCCAACGTGTGCCCAACAGGTCCTGGATGGTGATTTCGCGCTCGGCGGGAACCGTGTGCGACACGATCTTGCCCGTCGCAGATCAAGTCGCTCCACTGCCACCTGCAGCTTGCTGAGCTGCGGCAAGAATTTCGACACCGGGTCGCTGAGCACGATCCGATTCCTCGACGAGCATCATGATGGCCACCGACGTCATCGGCTTCGTCATCGAATACATCCGAA
Organism: uncultured Candidatus Rokubacteria bacterium; assembly: GCA_963733725.1. Taxonomy (GTDB): domain Bacteria; phylum Methylomirabilota; class Methylomirabilia; order Rokubacteriales; family CSP1-6; genus DASRWT01. The sequence goes on from CAVTFC010000015.1 coordinate 101,332, forward strand.
ACACCGCGTCCTTGGCATCGGCGTGCCGTCGGAGGGATCGCGCTTCCCAAAGGTCTCAAATACGCGAGGTGTCCGCGACGCGCCAGCAGGACAACCGCTCCGGGCATTTTCCCCTCCTCGATCTCGGCCTTGATCGTGTCGGCGATCCCGGCCGAGACGAGCTGAGGCGAAGCCCGCCTGCTCCGGCGTGACCAGTTGCAGGCTCTGGGCCGACGCGACGGTGGCGAGGAGCACCAGAACGGTGAACGCGAGAACACTGACCAGTGTCATCCGGGGTCGTGTCATCAGCCTCTCCCACCGGCGTCGGGACGAACCAACGCTCCGATCGTGAACCACTCGCCCAGTGAACTCGCGCACCGAAACTATAGCGTCGTGAGACGGCGGGAACAAGACCTCAGGTTGGAAAGCTGGGCGCTCCCATGACATTGTTCATCGCCATGCTGCCTTCCGTGAGGATGGGCCGGATACGCTGAACGCCCTCCGGCGGCGGGCGCCCCTGGCTTGACTGCATCCACCGTGCTTGGGTCCCGTCACCGTGACATAACCGGCCAGACCCGGACGCTGGCCGCCCGGAGCCGACGGCGCAGCCGAGATGGAGTAGTCCCCACAGACCTGCGCAGAGCGTCGAGACCTTGCTGTCGTCATTCGCGTAGTTTAAACCCGATCGAGTTCTTGGGCAGCGTGGGGCGATGCAATTTTGGTTTGGCGACGTATGTCATGTCATGTTGTCCAGCGTTTTGAGGACTGCGCCGAAGAAAGTCGCCCTGGGTTTCAGCGGCCGCGCTCCGCCGATGCGGTAGACGCCGGTGTGGACCACGACGGTGCGCGTGGCCGGGTGGACCCACACCGCCTGCCCGCGCAGGCCGCGCAGGTGGAAGCGGTCCTCCTTGAGCGAGACCCAGGTCTGATAGCCGTAGCCGGGATACGGCGCCTGCGGCTCGTGGCCGCCTTCACCCAGTCGGCCGGGATGATCTGCCGGCCGTCGCGCGCGCCGCCTTCGGCGAGCAGCAGCCCGAGGCGCGCCCAGTCGCGCAGCGTCGCGCTGAAGCAGCAGTAGCCGACTTCGTTGCCCGCCGGGTCGATGTTCCAGGCGGCGTCGGACTCGGCGCCCATCGGCTGCCAGAGCACGCGCGCGTGTAGTCGGAAAGGTTCTCGCCCGTAGCTCCGCGCAGCACGAGCGCGAGGACGAAAGTCTCGGACGAGGCGTAGGACCAGCGCTGCCCCGGCGGCGCGACGCGCTCGCGGTACGGCAGCACGGCCGCCGCCCCGCCCGGGCCCTCCTGGAACAGGATCGCGGTACCGAGCTTCATCACGTCGTCGCGGCCGTTGTAGACCTCCTCGAACTTGACGCCGGAGGTCATGGTGAGCAGGTGCCGGATCGGCGTCTCGCCGTAGGGATGGCCCTTGAGGTCGGGGACATATTTCTCGGCGAGGTCGTCGATCGAGCCGATCTTCTTCTCGCGAGCGCGATCCCCACCAGCATGCCGACGACGGTCTTCGCCATCGACATCGAGGCGAAGCGGTGCTCGGGCTTGCGCTCGTACTGGTAGCGCTCGGCGAGGACCGTGTCGCCGCGCATGACGAGGAGCCCGGTATTGCGGTTCTCGGCGAGGAACTTGTCCATCCCGAGCGCCGGCTCCTGCGCCGCGCGCTTGAGCGGCGTCGGATTGTCGGACTTCTTCACCACGCGCGAGGGATAGACGCTGTGGTAGTGGCTCATCACCCCCACGAGGCACCACTCGGGCGAGAAGGAGCCCTTCGCGTTGGGGCAAACCGGATAGCCCTTGGATTTTCCGAGCGCTTCTTCGTCCGGCGCTGCGAACGCGGCAGCGTCGCGCCGAGCGCGAGCATAACGGCGAGGGTCACGTGCGGGTTCATCTAATTAGTTCGCCAGCGAGCGCACTGCGCCGAAAAAGTAACCGAATTGCTCGCCGCGCGCGGGATCGAGACGTAGGCGACATGAAGACCCTTATCGGTGCCACGCTGAGCGGTACGATTGTGGATTCATCCTTCGCCCTACCTACAGTGCGGACAAGGGGCCTGTCAAGCGATTACGAACGGGCCAACGGCACTCCGGAGATTCGCGCGGCGCCCGCTGACGCCCCGCCGAACAGGCGGCGACGCCAGCACTCGCCCGGGGAGGATAGGCAACATAAACGCCCTCCGGCGGCGGGCGCCCCTGTTGCTTGGGTCCCGTCAGTGCTGGGTCCCGTCCCCGTGACATAACCTGCCAGACCCGGACGCTGGCCGCCCCAGGAGCCGACGGCACAGCGACGATCTCCTCCGGCCCCACGCGCAGCACGAGGTGCTGGAGGCCGGTGCCGTCCCAGCTCTCCCAGCGCGCGACGGTGGGGCCGCCCGCGACGCGCTCAGCCACACCCCGGGCCCTGCTTCAGGAGCGCGGAGCGGCTGCGCGGGTCGTTCGGCCCAGCGTCCCCACAAGGAGCCGGAGCCGATCGCCGTCGACGGGCTTCGTCAAGTGATACGGGAAGCCCGCCGCCTGCGCGGCCGCGCTCGTCGTGCCGGGCGGCAAGAGGACGATGGCCGGCGCCTCGCGCCCGCGGCGAAAGTGCAGGTACTGGAGGCGGCGCAGGAGGTTGCCGCCACTTGCCCAAGCCACCGCGCTGTCGCACACGATGAGGTCCGCCGCCTGGGTGACCGCGAGCGCGTCGATGACCGAGGTCGCGGTGACCAAGGCGCCCGCGAGTCCCAGCACCTCTCGCAGGAAGTGGCGGCAATGCTCATCGTCCCCGACGATCAACACGTGCATCCCCGCGAGCTCCTCGATCGTCCTCTCTCCGCCGACGTGGTGTGCCATCACTTGAAGGGTAGCGGTGGGCGGGGGCGGGTACCGGGGTCGAGGGCGACAGATTCACGGTCATCCGCGACGGCGGAAGGCCCGGGGAGAGACCCCGGCCCACCGCCGGAAGGCCCGCTGGAACGAGCTTGGATCCTCGTAACCGAGCAGGAACGCTACCTCGGACACGGCGAGGCGGCCGTCGCGGAGCAGCGGCTGCGCCATCTCCTGACGGAGATGCGTGAGCACGCTGGCGAACGTCGTGCGCTCATCGCGGAGCCGGCGCTGCAGCGCCCGCGGGCTCAGGCCGAGCTGGCGCGCCACGCGGTCCAGGTGGGCATCGCCGGCGTTGAGATCCGTCCAGAGGACCCGGCGCACCCGGTCCTGCGTGGTGCGCTCGGCGCCGAGCGCGGTGAGGGTCTGCTCGGCGAGGCGGTCGAGGTAGCCGGTCAGGCTCGGGTCGGAGGAGACGATCGGCCGCTCGAGGTCAGCCGCCGAGAGGAGGAAGGCGGTGGCGAGCGCGCCGAACTCGAGGGGCGCCCGGAAGAACCGCTCGTACTCCTGCACCTCGGCGGGGCGGCGGTAGGGGAGCTGCACGGTCAGCGGAGCGATGGAGGCGCCGGTGATCTCCCGGCACACGCCGAGCAGGGCGGCGAGCCGGGCGTCCGCCGCGGGGCGGAACGCGCGCAGCTCCGGCTGCACGTCGAGACGCACCCAGGTGCCCCCGTCCGTCGCCTCGAGCTCGACCACGAGCGCGTCCGACACGATGTGATCGTAGCGGTCGACGCGCTGTAACGCGGCCCCGAGCGTCGCGCTGAACGCCATGGTGTAGCCGACGAGGCCGAAGTCGCGCGCCCGGACGTCGGCGCCCAGGCGCAGCCCCAACGCCGGGTCCGGCAGGCGCGTGGTGGTCGTGTGCCAGAGCCGCACCACTGCCGAGAGCGGGATCCGGGCATCGGGGTCCTGGATCTGCTTCTCGTCCAGCCCAGCCTCGCGCAGCAGCTCGGCACGGGACGCCCCCATCCGCGTCAGCCGCTCGACGTGGAACAGGGCGAGCCGGGCCAGCCCGGACTGGTCTTTCACATCATCTAGTTTGCCAGAAGCTTCGTGCCGCCCGCGATCGCGATGGCGATGAGCACGAGGGCCAGCGCCCGGCGTGGCATCCGCGCGTTGAGGCGATAGCCGAGCTTGCGCCGACCCCCGCAGCTCGGGCAGAAGCCGCGGCCCTTGGAGGGAGAACGGCACGAAGTGCTCGCGGGCGCAACCCTCGCATCGAAAGCGCGCCACACCGCCCTCGAACACGCCGCCACCGCCAGGAACTCTCGGAACTCACGCTCGACGAACTGCGGCAGACTGGATCCGTCGCCGGCCTCCGCCTCCGCGCCCAGGAAGGCCTCCAGGTGCCGGCGACGACCTGATGGAGCACGGTGTGCTCGGCGTCGCGGGGCCGGTAGACCGCTCGCGGGAAGGCCATGGCCCCCAGGTGCGGTCAGGGCGCCGACCGGGACAAATGCTGAGAGATTGATACACCGAACAGGGTGGGGATGACGGCGGCCGGACCGCTGCCGGCGGTAGTCCTCGGTTCCGGAACGGTGGGGAGGGCGACCTCGCGCTCGTCGACCACGTGGTGTGACCCGGGGAGGGCGGTGGTCTAGGTGTCCTTGGCTGGCTGGATCTGGATTGTCCTCCTCGCCTCCAGAGCACATCGAGCCTCCTGATGTCGCACTGGGTGTCCTCAGGGAACTTCAGCGGGCATGCTTCTGGTGGCGTGCTGTTTTCGAGGTGGCGGTGCGCGCAAAGCTGCTGAGACATTGGGTGAAAACGTGGCCGTGATTGAAACACGGATTCAAATTCGGATCTCGGAACCTGAACTCGAGGGACCTGTTCGCCTGCAACTGGTTGCGGGCCCCCGCAACCAACGGACGGCCGAGGTTCGCGGTCAGCGTGCGGCTCGCTGTCCTGCTCGACCCTCGAGCTGGTCCTCGGCCCTTCCGGCCTGCCCTTCATGGCGCGCTTGCGCGCGGGCCTGATGGCGCTGTCGAGCTCGACATCGTCCCGCGACACTCGGTAAGTCGTCGACCAGGATGAGCTCAGGCCCTGGGCAGCCAGTCTGAGGAGTTCTCGACAGAGAGTCGGCCTCGAGTCGCCGTCAATTCCTCCCCGCCAGCAGGCTCGACAAGCGCCGTTGATACATCGCCTGGCGCTCGCTGCTGATGCCCGCTCTGCGCAGCGTGTCCTCGGGGGTGGTGATGGGCTCAGGCGGGGCCGGCGAGAGGGTCGATCCAGCGCCGGAGCTATCCAGCCCACCACGGCGAGAAACTTCTCGCGGCAGTCAGGGCAGAAATCGGGCACACGGTAGGGCGGAGTCGGATCAGGCGTCATCTCACACCGTCCTTTTGTGGCGGCAGGGCCTGCTGCTTCTCTGCATGTCTGTGGTGTCGAACGTCGTTCGTCGCCCTCGCCCGTCATACTGGCCCTCGGCGGTGAACTGCGCGAGCGAGGAGGCCCGGGAGAATGACCGCGAGCCCGATCCGCCGCATGGGCACCTCGGTTGGGATAGCTGGCGGGAGTCTAGCCGAAGTCCTCAATACGCGCCAGAAGGGCGCCGCACAGACACCTCGATCCTGACAACCCGGCCCGTGCTGTGGGATCGCTCCTTGACTAGTCGCTTCGGCGGCGGGAGGATCGCGACATGCCCCTCCGTCCTGGCTTTTCAGGGGTGACCCGGCGGGCGAGGCCTGCCTGGTGCGAGACCCGGCTCACATTCGGTCGCCGATCACGCGCCGGCTCCAACCCGTCGAGCACGATGGCGAGATAGAGGAAGCCGGCCCACGTCGGCACGTAGGTGATGTCAGCGACCCACAGACGAAAGGAGAGAACAGATGTCAACCGAAGCAAAGTGCCCGTTCACGCACACGGCTGGCGGCGCCCGTCGAACCGAGACTGGTGGCCCAATCAGCTGAACCTCAAGATGCTGCAGCCGTCCGATCCCATGGGCAAGGACTTCAACTACGCCAAGGAGTTCAAGAGCCTGGACCTGGCGGCGGTGAAGAAGGATCTCGTGGCGCTGATGACCGACTCGCAGGACTGGTGGCCGGCGGACTTCGGCCACTACGGACCCTTGTTCATTCGCATGGCGTGGCACACCGCCGGCACGTACCGCATCCGCGACGGCCGCGGCGGCGCCGGTGCCGGCCAGCAGCGGTTCGCGCCCCTCAACAGCTGGCCCGACAACGTCAGCCTCGACAAGGCGCGCCGGCTGCTGTGGCCGATCAAGCAGAAGTACGGCCGGAAGATCTCGTGGGCCGACCTCATGATCCTCGCGGGCAACGTCGCGCTGGAGTCGATGGGGTTCAAGACCTTCGGGTTCGCCGGCGGGCGTCCGGACGTCTGGGAACCGGACGAGGTCTACTGGGGCTCGGAGGACAAGTGGCTGGGGGACAAGCGGTACTCCGGCGTCCGGGATCTCGAGAATCCGCTCGGCGCCGTTCAGATGGGGCTGATCTACGTCAACCCGCAAGGCCCGAACGGCAATCCGGACCCGATCGCGGCGGCCACGGATATCCGCGAGACGTTCAAGCGCATGGCGATGAACGACGAAGAGACGGTGGCGCTCATCGCCGGCGGTCACACCTTCGGCAAGACCCATGGCGCCGGCCCGGAGTCCCATGTGGGGCCCGATCCGGAAGCGGCCGGCATCGAGGAGCAAGGCCTCGGCTGGCGGAGCACGTTCGGCACGGGCAAGGGCGGTGACACGATCACCAGCGGCCTGGAGGTCACGTGGACCACCACGCCCACGAAGTGGAGCAACGACTACTTCAAGAACCTGTTCAGCTACGACTGGGAGCTGACGAAGAGCCCGGCGGGCGCGCATCAGTGGAGACCGAAGGGTGGCGCCGGCGCCGGCACGGTTCCGGATGCCCACGACCCGTCCAAGCGGCACGCGCCCGGCCATGCTGACCACGGACCTCTCCCTACGGCTCGATCCGGCGTACGAGAAGATCTCGAGGCGCTTCTACCAGAATCCGGATCAGTTCGCCGACGCCTTCGCGCGGGCGTGGTTCAAGCTGACGCACCGTGACATGGGCCCGCGCGCCCGCTACCTCGGCCCGGAGGTTCCGGCCGAAGAGCTCATCTGGCAGGACCCCATCCCCGCGGTCAATCACAAGTTGATCGATGCGCAGGACATCGCCTCCCTCAAGGGCAAGATCCTGGCGTCGGGGCTGTCCGTCTCGGAGCTGGTTTCGACCGCCTGGGCGTCGGCGTCCACGTTCCGTGGCTCCGACAAGCGCGGCGGAGCGAACGGCGCGCGCATTCGCCTCGCGCCGCAGAAGGACTGGGAGGTCAACCAGCCTGCCCAGCTGGCGAAGGTCCTCAAGACGCTGGAGGGCATTCAGAGCGAGTTCAACCGCGCGCAGTCCGGCGGCAAGAAGGTCTCGCTCGCCGACCTGATCGTGCTGGCGGGTTGCGCAGGCGTCGAGCAGGCAGCGAAGAATGCCGGTCACGCCGTGACGGTGCCCTTCGCGCCGGGGCGCACGGATGCCTCGCAGGAGCAGACCGATGTGGACTCGTTCGCCGTCCTCGAGCCGGTCGCGGATGGCTTCCGGAACTACCTCGGGGGCAAGTACCCCGTATCGTCCGAGGAGTTGCTGATCGATCGAGCGCAATTGCTGACGCTGACGGCGCCCGAGATGACGGTGCTCGTTGGCGGCATGCGCGTCTTGAACACCAACGTCGGGCAGACGAAACACGGTGTCTTTACCAAGCGGCCGGAAGCGCTGACCAACGACTTCTTCGTGAGCCTGCTCGACATGGGCACGGAGTGGAAGGCAGTATCGGACTCCAAGGACGTGTTCGAAGGGCGCGATCGGAAGACGGGCGCGCTCAAGTGGACCGGCACGCGCGTCGATCTCGTGTTCGGCTCGAACTCCCAGCTCCGGGCCCTGGCGGAGGTCTACGGAAGCTCGGACGCGCAGGCGCAGTTCGTCCAGGACTTCGTGGCTGCCTGGACCAAGGTGATGAACCTCGATCGCTACGACCTCGCGTGATCTCAGAGAATAGGCCGTAAGGGTCTTGTGCCGAACAGCCTCGACGTGGCATCGGGTCATCCCGGACCACGTCGAGGTTGAGCGAACGCTACAGGGCCGCATGTTCGGCTACCTGGCCAAGGCCGACCCGGCCTAAGCCGAGGGCGTGAAGGAGCGATCACCGCGCTCGACTCCTTTTCCTTCGCCAGGTGCTTTTTCCGTGCCGCGAGCCACTCGTCGTGCTTCACCACCTTGTGGGTTGCCATGTGATCCCTCCTTCTCACGCTCTCTGGACGTGGGTCCTCAGGAGTCCAAGCCGCGTCTGGATCGGTATACACCCGCTTCGCACCTCTCCTCAGCGCTTCCTCGACTCGCTCCTAGGACGCAGATATGGCCGAGAGGGATCCTCGCCGGGCGGGCGCTGACCGTCCGTGGCGGAGGCCCGGAACGCGTCGCGCTGAGATACCGGGGGGCGGGGAGGCGCGCCGGCCACGGGTCGGGTCGGCACGCCCCGGGGATCACTTACTTGTGACCTCGGCCGGGCTCGTCGTCGGAACAGCCCTCGGGTCCACGGTCCCGTTGCCGCTCCTCCTGCCGCTCATGCTGTCGTTCCTCTCTAGCGGACGGCCGTGGTTCCTTGCTCGAAGAGCGCTCTCTCTGACCGACGGGCACTCCTCGCGAGGCGCTTGCCGCGGACCGGCCTGCTCTCTCGGGGCAGGGGCCTGGGGCGCGACCGGCTGCGGCTCGGCCTTCCGACCACGCTCCGCCTGCCAGGCACCACTCCAGAGCCCGGCTGATAGATCATTCTCTGATGACTGTTCGATGGTGGCTGGGTAGAGTAGCGTCTTGCTAACAGACTGCTAAGCCTCCTAGACGCGCCAAAATGAGAAGTGAAGAAAAACGAGGGAATGCCGAGCCCGTGACGTTTCGTGATTTTTCTTGTTCGTCAATCGCTTCGGGGAGTTCCACGGAACTCATAACCCAAAGGTCGCTGGTTCAAATCCAGCCCCCGCAACCATGAGCGACGAGGGGTTAGCGGACGCAAGAGCCGCTAACCCCTTTCGTTTACCCAGACTTCACCCAGGAATCGGTGGACGAAACTGTCGACGGACGACGCCTCTTTCTTCAGGCCTGGACTGAATGTGTGCGTTGGTTC
>CAVTFC010000016.1:0-249949 GCA_963733725.1 uncultured Candidatus Rokubacteria bacterium
CGGCTCACGCTGCCGCCGTCGGCCACTAACTCGCGCGCGAGCTGCACCTGGTCCCGCCCCGGCGCCACCATGCCGAGCTCGTGCCGCGCCTTGTCCTCGATGCGGGCGAGCGAGCGGAGGGTGGCGAGCTCCACCTTCATCCGCCGGTTGAGCTCCTCCGTTTCCGCGCGAGCGTACGGAGCGCTCGATCCTATAAGACAGGCGCACCTGTTGCGCCCGGAGCCCCACCACGCCGAGAGCCCGGTCATCAGCACCGCCCCCAGCGCCACCGCCACGCCCATCGCGCGCAGGCGCCCGCGGTCGCGCTCGCGGGGAACCGCGCCGCCCCCTCCTGGCCGACGCGCCCAAGCGAGCGTAGCGAGGAGCCGTCCCGGCCGCGTCGTCGCCGCGCGCGCCGCCGGGCTCACGCCGCCTCCAGCCGCTGGAGCACGCGCAGCTTCGCGCTGCGGGCCCGCGGGTTCATCGTCGTCTCCTCGCGCTGCGGCACCACCGGCGACGGCTGCAACTCGCCGAAGCCGTCCGTCTCGAGCGTGCGGAACGTACGTTTCACGATGCGGTCTTCCCCCGAGTGAAATGAGATCACGCCCAGTCGGCCACCGCGCCCAAGCAGGGCGGCGGCCTGCGGGAGCGCGTCCCGCAGGGCCTGGACCTCGTCGTTCACGGCCATGCGCAGAGCCTGAAAGGTGCGGGTGGCGACGTGCGGGCGGCGCGACCATGCCGGCGCGGCACGCCGCGCTTCACCGCCGCCACGAGCTCGCCGGTGGTGCGGAGCGGAGCGGACGCCCGCGCCTCCACGATGCGCGCGGGCGATGCGCTGCGCGTGCGGCTCTTCGCCGTGCTCGAACAGGATGCGCGCCAGCTCCGCCTCCGGCAGCGTGTTCACCAGCTCCGCGGCCGTCGGGCCCTGCGGTGGCGTCGAAACGCATGTCGAGCGGCTCGTCACCCGGAAGGTGAAACCGCGCCGCGACGCCTCCAGCTGATACGAGGACAGCCCGAGATCGAGCAGCACCGACTCCGCCTCCGTCACGCCCGGCGCCGGCGGCGTGGGAGGCGAGACGGCGGAAGCTGCCGTGGCGCAGCACCGCGCGCTCGCCGAAGCGCGCCAGCCCGCGCCCGCCCGGGCCAGCGCGTCCGCGTCGCCGTCGAGACCGAGCAGGCGCGCGCCGGGCGCGCTCGCCTCCAGCAGCCGCTCGGCGTGGCCGCCGAGCCCCACGGTGCCGTCCACCAACCAGCCCGCGCGGCGCGCGCGGAGGAGATGGTCACCTCGTCGGCGAGGACGGGCACGTGGAAGGCGGCGGGATCCATCGAGCTCACACGCCCTTCTGCGCCACGCGCGTGAAGAGCTCGCCGAGCGGCTCGCGCTGCTCGCCGAGATGCTTCCAGCGCTCGGGGTTCCACACCTCGAAGTGCTCGAGCATGCCGATCACGAGCACGTCCTTGTCGAGTCCCACGCGCTCGCGATAGTCGGGCGAGAGCTGGATGCGGCCCTGCGCGTCGACGGTGACGTCCTGCGCGCGCGAGAGATACGCGTACTTCAGCTTGCGTGCGTCCTCGTCGAACTTCGGGAGTGCGGCGACCTTCGCCTCGATGTCGCGCCACGCGGAGAGCGGATAGACTTCGAGGGAGTGGTCGATGGGCACGATCACCAGCTTGTCTCCGAGGTCGCCGTCCAGCGCCTCGCGAAACTTCGCGGGGATGCTGAGACGCCCCTTCGGGTCGATCGTGTGCCTGAAATGTCCCCGAAACACTCTTTCCCCCGGCCGCGGCCCGGACGCCTTCCAATGGGCACTGACTCCACTTCATGGGAGATCGCCCCACTTGAGGGGGCATCCTACGGACTGCTCGGGAGGGTGTCAAGGAAAAACTAGGGATTTAAAAGAGAAATCCGGCGTGTCACCTGGTCAACAGGTAGGGGCGACCCCCCACCGGGACCACCGCCGATTGGGAAATGCACCCCCCGGCAGGGCCCCGAGGGGAGGGAGCCGAGAGGTCAGGGGCGGGGCTTGTAGTACTTCTGGGCTTCGGGCAGCCACCCCTCGATCTGCCGTGATCCGGGTCTCCTCGGAGGGGTGGGTGGAGAGGAATTCGGGAGGGCGGGACCGTCCTTTCGAGGCCTCGCCCATGCGCACCCAGAGGTCGCGCGCGGCCCGCGGGTCATAGCCCGCCTTGGCCATCAGGATCAGGCCGATGTGGTCCGCCTCGGACTCCTGCTTGCGCCCCCAGGGAAAAGGATGCCCTGCGCGAAGAGGCCGGCCACCTGCGCGCTGGTCTGGGGATCCGTCCCGAGCACGCCGCTCACGAGGGCGCCGCCGAGACCCTGCGCCACCATCTGCTGGCTCACCCGCTCCGCGCTGTGCCGCGCGATCACGTGCCCCACCTCGTGGCCGATCACCGCCGCGAGCCCGGCGTCGTCCCGGGTGATGGGGAGAATGCCCGTATAGACGGCGATCTTTCCCCCGGCAGCGCGAAGGCATTGGCCTGGTTGTCCTCGATCACCTTCACTTCCCAGGGCAGGCTCGGCTTTTCCACCGCGGCGATGATGCGCTGGGCGACCCGGGTCACCTGGGCGTTATCGACGGGATTCGAGGAGAGTTTGGACTTGTCCGTGACTTCCTTGAAGGCCTGGATCCCTAGCTGCACCTCGTCCGGCTCGGACAGGAGATTCAGCTGGGAGCGCCCCGTGATGGGCACCGTCTCGCAGGCGGCCAAGAGGCAGACAGGAGAAACAGCCGATCAGCTAGCGGGACAGGCGGGTGACGTGCTCGGGCGCGCATGGGCGAAGTCTAGCAGACCGGGTCCGGCGTCAGGGTGCAGTCGGAGACGTCACGGAGTCGGCGATCCAACCCTCCTTGCCGTTGGGAAGCCGCACGCGATGCCAGCCGGCCTTGGTCTCGAGGAGGTCGAGCTTGGTCGCGCGGAGAATCATCACCAGCACCTTGCCCATGGTGCCGGCGGCGTCGCGGAGGTTGGCCGTCGGCACCTTCACGTACCTGGTTCCGAGAGTGGCAACCATTGGCGGCGTAGCCGCCGACGCGCGGGCGGCGTGGCGGCCGGGCCCGGGAGCAGGCGCCGGCGCGGGGCGCGGGCGCCGGCGCCGGGCGGGCGGGCGCGGCAGGCGGAGCGGCGGTGAGGGGCGGCGATGCCCCCGCGGGCTCCGATGGCGCCCCGGGCCGGGCCGCCATCTCGGCGTGACGGTAGTACGCGGTCGGGGTGCCGGTGATGACGAACCGCGCGGCATTCTGGATGGCGGCGCGAATGGCCTTCTCGAGCGATGTCCCGGCGTACGGGGCCAGTACGGCGCCGAGCGGGGGCTGGAGACCCGGGCCGAGGCCCACGGTATCGCCGGCGCGCCCGCGTACCGTGCCCGAGCCGAAGACTTGCGAGGTCTTGGCATCGAGCAAGCCCATCTCGATGGCGACCTGGGCCGCCTGACCCGGCGCGGCGCCGGCCGGAGCGAACTCGGTGACGACACCCACCACGATCAAGTCCGCGTCGCGCGGCGCGAGCGCGAAGCGGTTGGTCTGGGCCAGCGCCGCGCCCAGCATGTCGGCGAGCCCAGCGCCGACGGTGGCGGGCGCGGTGGTGGGCTTGACCTCCATGCGGACGACGGAGATCCGCGCCTTTGGGTCCTGAGGAGGCCCGTCCCTGGGAGCGGTTGACGAGCCGCCGGCGCCGCGGCAGACGCGGGCTCCTGGGTGACGGTGGCCTTGGAGCCGGCGCAACCCGCGACGAGCAGCAGCGGGACGAGCCACGACACGCGGATCCGGGTTGTGGGACCCAAGGCGCTACAACCCTAGCCAAGCCACCGGCGACAGTCAATACGCGGGCCCTCACCAGGGCGGCAGCACGGGACGCTTCTCGTTACGGAAGCGCACCCGAGTCTCCATGACGATCGGGGCCAGAGGGAAACGCGGTGGCGCGCGACACCTCGATCCAGATCCCCACCGAGGCGACCTGGGTGGGATCCGTGGTGAGCGCGTCGGCGCGATCGTAATAGGTGAGCTGGAGTCGCGACACCCCCTCGGCGAGCGGCTGGGCTCCCCCGCCCGCCTCCCGCCGGAGCACGGAGCCACGGAGCAGGTAGGTGATTCGCTCGCGGGTGGGATCGATCACGCCATTCTCGTTGAGGTCGCGCTGCAGGGTGACGCGGGCGGGCTCGGCCACCAGGATGGGCTCGAAGCGCGTGCCCTGGGGATCGTAGCCGGCCTGGCGCAGCTCGCTGCCCATCCGCTCCAGCGCGACGCGGGCGGACTGCGTGGCCTCGGCGCGCGCCGTGCCCACCGCATGGGCGGCATGGCCGGCGAGGAGCAGGGTCACCGTGGCCGCCATGACCAGACCCATCATGGCCATGGCCACCAGCAGCTCGATCAAGGAAAGACCCCGCTCGCCGCAGAGCGCGCCCGCCATGGACGGCAGCGTCGGCGGCCCGGGCCGGGCGCGTCAATGTCCAGCGCGGGAGACGCGCCGGAATGGATACGTGTATCAGTCGAGAATCGGCTTGGGCGGATCCGTGGAGTAGTCGTAGAAGCCGCGCCCGGTCTTGCGGCCGAGGTCGCCGCGCTTCACGCGCTTCTCCAGCTCCCGGGGCGGGCGGTCGTTGGGGTCCTTGGTGACCTCGAAGGTCTCGAGCCGCGCGTTGTAGCCGATGTCGAGCCCGGAGAGGTCGCCGAGACGGAACGGCCCCAGGGGGTGGTTGAGCCCCAGCTCCACCGCGCGGTCGATGTCGGCGTGACTGGCCACGCCCTGCTCGAGGCAGTAATAGGCCTCGCGCACCAGCGCGCGCAGGATGCGGTTCACGAGAAAGCCCGGCAGCTCTTTCCGGAGAATGACGGCCTCGCGGCCGCTGCGGCGGGCCACCTCGGCGGTGATCTCCACCGTCTCCTCGCTGGTGGCCTGGCCCTTCACCACCTCGACCAGCTTCATCACCAGCGGCGGGAAGAAGTAGTGCATGTTGACGCACTTGTCGGGGCGCTTGGTGGAGGGCGCGATCTGCGAGTTCATCAGCGTGGACGAGTTCGTGGCCAGGATGGCGTGCGGGGGGCAGAAGCGGTCGAGCTTGGCGAAGCACTCCTTCTTGGGCTCGAGCCGCTCCACGATGGCCTCGATGACGAAGTCGGCGTCGCGGGCGGCCTTCTCGAGGTCCGCCTCCAGGCGCACCCGGGCGATCGCCTCCTCCATCTGGTCGCGTGTCAAAGGGCCCTTCTGCACGCGGCGCTCGAGCTGCTTGCGGTTGCCCGCCATGCCCTTCTGGAGCACGTCCATGGTCAAGATCGTTCAGGGTGATGGCGTAGCCGTGCAGCGCGGACTGCATGGCGATCTGGGCGCCCATCTGACCCGCGCCCACCACGAGGATTCGCTTCACGTCGTCGATCTTCATGCCGTCTCCCTCCGCCTCAGTCCAGCGGCGGCTTGTGGTCGGCCCAGGGGGCGATCTTCTCGTAGCCGGCGGCGGCGCGGAGCACGCTGACGTCGTCGAAGCGGCGCCCGACGATCTGCAGCCCCACCGGCAGCCCGTCCTTGGTGAAGCCGCAGGGTACCGAGGCGGCTGGGTTGCCGGTCAGGTTGAAGGGATAGGTGTACGGGATCCAGTCGTAGGGCTCCACCGGGCGCCCCGCGATCTCGGTGGGATTATCCAGCCCCACCTTGAAGGGCGGCGTGGCGATGGTGGGGGTGAGCAGGAGGTCGTAGGTCTCGAAGAATTTCCGCACGATGGTCGTACCAGGCGAGCCGGTCGAACCAGGCCTGCACGTAGCGGGTGGGCGGCCACTTGAGCGTGCGCTCGATGATGGGCAGGAGGCCCGGATCGATGTCGGCGCGCCGCTCGGCCAGATACGGCGCCATCCGCGTGGCGATACCGCCGCAGAAGATCGGCCTCCCAGGCCTCCTTGGACGAGGGCCAGCTCGGCCGCGACCTCGTCCACCCGCGCGCCCAGCTCGCGGAAGCGCTTGGCCGCCTTCGCGCAGACCACTTCCACCTCCGGGTCCACCACGCGCGCATTGCCGAGATCGGTGGCCCACGCCACCCGCAGGCCCTTGAGGCTGCCGCGCAAGGCCTTCACGTAGTCGGTGCCGGTGGCGGGGAGCGAGTACTGGTCGCGCTCGTCGGGGCCCGCGCCCGCGTTCATCATGAGGGCGGCGTCCTCCACCGTGCGCGTCATGGGCCCGATATGCGAGAGACTCCACGCCCCGCTCGGCGGATAGACCGGGATGCGCCCGTAGGAGGGCTTGTGGCCGAAGATGCCCGTGCAGCGCGGCGGGGATGCGAATCGAGCCGCCGCCGTCGGTGCCGATGGCCAGCGGCCCCAGCCCCGCCGCCACCGCCGCGCTGGCGCCGCCGCTGGACCCGCCCGGCGTGCGGTCGAGGTGCCA
The DNA here is from genome assembly GCA_963733725.1 of uncultured Candidatus Rokubacteria bacterium. Taxonomy (GTDB): domain Bacteria; phylum Methylomirabilota; class Methylomirabilia; order Rokubacteriales; family CSP1-6; genus DASRWT01. Next base: position 6,370 of record CAVTFC010000016.1, read on the forward strand.
CGGATTCCGCGTGATCCCGAAGACGAGGTTGTGGGTGGCCCCAATCCAGCCGAAGGTCGGCGTGTTCGTCTTGCCGAGCTGGATGGCGCCCGCCGCCTTCATCCGGGCCACCATGGGCGCGTCCTCGGTGGGCACGTTGTCCGCGTAGAGCCGCGTCCCGAACGTGGTGCGGATCCCCTTGGTGTTCACGAGGTCCTTGGTGGAGAACGGCACGCCGTGGAGCGTCCCGAGCGTCGCGCCCCGCTTCCCCACCGCCCGCTCGGCCGCGCGCGCGTCCCGCAGCGCCTGGTCCGCGGTGAGGGTCACGAAGGCGTTGAGACGCGGGTTGACGCGCTCGATGCGGTCGAGCACCGCGCGCATCACTTCCACCGGAGACACCTTCTTTCGCTTGATCGCCGTCACCAGGCGCGGCGGCGGACATCCAGCACAGCTCGTCGGCGGCCATGGGGGTCCTTTCTGTGGTGTCGCTCAGGCGCCGCGGAGGCGCGGGTCGAGCGTATCCCGCAGCGCGTCGCCCAGCAGGTTGGAGCCGAATACCGCGAGGCTGATGGCGAGGCCGGGGAAGATGACGAGGTGCGGGGCCTTCTGCGCGTACTCCGCCGCGGACACCGAGAGCATGCGTCCCCAGGAGGGATACGGCTCCGGCACGCCGAGGCCGAGGAACGACAGCGTGGCCTCCACGAGGATGGCGCTGCCGAGCTGGGCGGTCATGAGCACGATGAAGGGGCCCATGGTATTGGGCAGGATGTGGCGGAAGGCGATGCGGAGGTGGCGCACGCCCACCGCGCGGGCCGCCTCGATGTACTGCATTTCGCGGATCGACAGCACGCTCGAGCGGATCACCCGCGCGGCGCGCGGGATGATGGGGACGGAGATGGCGATGACCACGTTGTGGATGGACGCGCCGAGCGCCGCCGACATCACCATGGCGAGGACGAGGAGGGGCAGCCCCTGAAGGATGTCGAGCACGCGCTGGGTGATGAGATCCGTCTTGCCCGCCGACGTAGCCGGACAGGAGCCCGATGATGCCGCCGAAGAAGGAGCCCAGCACGGACGAGGCGAGACCCACGATGAGGGAGACGCGCGCGCCGTGGACGATCCGGGAGTAGATGTCACGGCCGAGGTGGTCGGCGCCGAGCCAGTGCTCCGCCGAGGGGCGCCCGAGGGTGCCGGCGGCGTCGGTGGCGATGGGATCGTGGGTCTCCGCCAGGTTCGCGAAGATCGCGGTCACCGTGATCACGAGCATGATGAATCCGCCCGCCGCGCCCAGGGGCTTCTTCCGGATGAAGCGCCCGAGCACGGTGAGCGCGCCCGGGCGCGCGAGGGCCACCCGCGCGGTCGCGGGCAGCTCGACGGTGGCCGGGCTAGCTGCCATAGCGCACCCGCGGGTCGAGGAAGCCGTAGAGCATGTCCACGAAGAGGTTGGACAGGATCACCACCACCGCGATGAGCATGACCAGGTTCTGCACGATCGGATAGTCGCGCCAGAGGATGGCCTGCACGAGGAAGCGCGCGACGCCGGGCAGGTTGAACACGTTCTCGGTCACCACGAGGCCGCCGATGAGGAAGGCGAACTCGATGCCGATGACGGTGACCACGGGGAGGATCGCGTTCTTCAGCGCGTGGCGCCAGATGACGACGCGCTCGCTCTGCCCCTTGGCCCACGCGGTGCGGATATAGTCCTCGCGCATCACCTCGAGGAGGGCGGAGCGGGTGATGCGCATGATGAGCGCGGAGGAGCGGTAGCCCACCGCGAGGGCGGGCAGCCCGAACTGCACCGCGTGCAGCCAGAAGTTCTCCCGCGGTCCCACGTAGGTGACGGGCGGGATCCACTGCAGCCACGTCACCAGCGCCCAGGATGATGACCATGCCCAGCCAGAAGGCGGGCATGCTGAGCCCGGCCAGCGAGAACACGCGCAGCGACGTAGTCCAGCGCCGGTGTCCTGGCGCACCGCGCTGATCACGCCGGCGGGCACCCCCAGGCAGACCGCCACGATGATGGACAGCGCGGCCAGCTCGAGGGTCACCGGGATGAGCGGCCGGATGATATCCCACGCCGGCTGGTCGTAGCGGTACGACTTGCCGAGGTCGCCGACCATGAAGTTGCGCAGCCACTCGACGTACTGCGGCCACGAGCGGCTTGTCGATGCCCAGCTCCGTCATGATCGCCTTGCGCTCCTCCGCGTTCACGTAGCCGCCGGTGGAGAAGAGGATGTCCACGATGTCGCCGGGCGCGAGACGAAGCAGGACGAAGATTACCATCGACATCCCCAGCAGGGTGAGGACGGCGATGCCCAGACGCTGCGCGAGGTAGGTCTTCACGGCGCAGCCTCGGGCCCCGCGCTACTTGTCCCGCCACACGTCCTGGAATCGGCTGAAGTTGTAGACGTTGTTGTGCGCCACCAGCCCCTTCACGTGCGGCCAGTGCGCGTAGTAGTCGAGCCGCTGGGCGAGGATGGGCCGGGGCGCGTCCTGCTCCAGGCGCTTCTGGATGTCGAGCACCATGGCCATGCGCTTCTTGCCGTCCAGCTCCTGGCTCTGGCGCTCGAACGCCTTCATCATCTCCTCGCTGCAGTACTGGCTGTAGTTGCGCGGCGAGCCGCAGGCGTAGTTCTCGTAGAAGTTGGCGTCGGGATCGTCGGTGCCGAGCCCGGTGAGGTTGGCGCCGATCTGGTAGTCGCCCCGCGTCGCCGTCGCATGCCACTGCGCCGTCTCGATCTGCTTCAGCGTCGCCTCGATGCCCACCTGCTTCAGCTCGTTGATCACGTACGAGGCCATGTCGAGATAGATCGCGATAGCGCGGACGCTCATCTCGACCTTCAGCGGGTTCTGCGCGGTGATGCCGGCCTCGCCGAGGAGCTTCGGGCCTGGGCCTTCATTCCTCGCCTTGCCGTAGCCGGGCAGGGCGAGGAGGTCCTTCTCGAGCAGGCCCCAGACGCCGTAGGGCTTGGGCGCCATGGCGGTGCCGAGCACGGCGCCGCCCTGGTGCGCGGCCTGGATGAGGCCGCGGCGGTCGATGGCGTAGCTCACCGCCAGCCGCACCTTGGGATTGTCGAAGGGCGGCTTCTTGGTGTTCATGATGATGTTGTCGCTCACGTTCTGCGCCACCGGCTGGAACACCATGGCTGGGCACCGCCTTCTTGAGCTGCTCCATGGCGGATGCGGCTGGTCTCACCGGGGAAGGCCACGTCGAGCTGCCCGGACTGGAGCGCGGCGGTGCGGGTTCCGCGCTCGACGATGACCAGGTACTTGAGCCCGTCGAGGTAGGGGCGGCCCTTGACGTAGAAGTCGGGGTTCTTCACGTACTCGATGAACTCGCCCTTCCGCCACTCCTTCACCTTGAAGGGGCCCGTCCCGACGCAGCTGGTCCGGTACGAGGCGGCGGGCACGTGGGCGGCGTAGATCGGCGAATAGCCGGAGGCGAGCATGAGGAGCAGCGAGGGCTGCGGGCGCTTCAGCCGGAAGACCACCGTGTAGGGATCCGGCGCCTCGATGTGCTCGACGTTGGCGTACCAGTCCTTTCTGGGACTGATCCGTAGCTTCGCGGCGGCGTCCGGCGCCTCCCGCACCATGTCGAAGGTGTGCTTCACGTCCTTCGAGGTGAAGGGCTTGCCGTCGTGCCACTTGACGTCTTTTCTCAAGAAAGAAGACGAGATTTTTGTAGTTGTCCTGCCAGGACCACTTCTCGGCGAGCTCGCCCACGAAGGTGTCCATGCTGTCGGTCTTCTTGCTCGGGTCGAAGAAGACGAGGTTGCTGAAGCAGGGAAGGGACGGCGTGCTCGTCGCCACCGTGGACGTCTCGTGGGTGGCGAAGCCCTGCGCGAGGTCCTCGCGCAGCATGACGTTGAGGGTGCCGCCGGACTTCGGCGCCTGGCCGATGGCGGGCGTGAGAGTCAGGGCGACGACGAGGGTCAGGGTGGCCCCCGCGATGGTGGCGAGCAGTGTGGGCTGACGCATGCGGCCTCCTCGTGGGATTTGCGCGTCCTCGAGACGCGCCGGGCGGTGGGGCCCGGCCGCGCGCGCATTACCTTGCGGTGGCGCAAATATACGCGATGGCCGCGGGGGCGACAACTGTTCGCCATGTCGAACGCGGCGGGGGGCGCGGCGCGGAGGTGCCGCGCCGCGTCAGCGCCCTCACTGCAGGTCAGAGGAGACACGAGACCTATGAGCTACAAGGGACAGGACGGCAAGTTGTCGGGGACCAAGCAGCATCTGCTCGTCGGGTACGAGGGCGCCGGCGGCGGCATGTAGAAACGCCCTCAGGCCGTTCCGTCACGCCGGCCGTCCACCGACGATGAACGGCGCGGCCAGGTCATGGTTGTCGATGACCAGGCTGGCCTGGTCCCATGGCCGGCATTCCCGGAAATACAGCGCCTGGCCCTCGGAGTATCGCTCCTGGCCGGCCCCGGGCTGGCCGCGGAGGCGATGGTTCCTCGCCCAATCCACGCGCAGGAATACGGAGAAGTCCCAGTAGCGCCGCAGCTCCGGGCGATGCAGGAAGATGCCGTCGAAGAGAAGGATGGCGGCGGGCGCGATCTGTTCTTCCGGCGCGTCCACGGCGCGGTCGGCCTCGACGTCGAAGATTTCTCGACGGAATCGCCCGCTGCCGCCCGGACTCAACGGGTCGAGGAGCACCCGCGCGAGCGTCGCGTAGTCGTAGGAGTCCCGATAGAATCCCTCCGGAGACTCTCGCCCCCGCCGGTATCGCACCGGCTTGGGATGGTGGAACCCATCGACGGAGGCGCGGATCAAGGGCCGGCCCGATGGGGCCAGCAGGTCACCCAGCTCGTCGGCGAAGGTGGTTTTTCCCGCCCCGTCCACCCCATCGATCGCCACCCGCATGGTTCCGGTCGCGGCGTGCGCCAGGATCGTCCGCGCAACCTGCTCCAGCACCGCCCGGCGCGCCGGCGTCATCACCCGCGCGACCGAGCTCCGATCGTGTTCCTGGGGGCATCGTCATACCGTTCCCTGGACCGCCCAGGCCCGAGCCGTCAACTGGATCGGCACGCCCGGGGTGGATGCAAGACGCGACCTGAGGCACAGCCGGATTCGCTCTCGTACTTCGTCACCAAGCGAAGCCAGGTAGGTCGGGGCCGCCCTTTGGTCGTATCACCAGTCGCGACAATAGTCTGGGTGGAGCTTACCAAACGCCATGTCCCGTATAGCTTGCAACGCTGGTTGCCGGCTAATGGTTGCGCTGAGCGGCGGGCAAAGCGCGGCCGCTTAGCGAGGGGTCAGCTGGCCCTCCTCGACTCCACCTCACCCGATGCCGTCCTTGGCGGTCACTGGATCACCTCGTCGGCCTGTAGAAGGAGCGACGGCGGGATGGTCAGACCGAGCGTCTTGGCCGTCTTGAGGTTGATGACCAAGTCGAACTTCGTCGCCTGGGCGATGGGAAGGTCCCCGGGCCTGGCGCCCTTCAGAATCTTGTCGACGTACCCGGCGGCCGCCCGGAAGCTCTCGACGAGGTTCGGGCCATAGCACATGAGTCCGCCCTCATCCACCATTTCGCGGAAAGGATACATGGCGGGAAGCCGTCGGCTGGCGGCGAAGTCGATGATCGGCTTCCGGTGAGCGAGGGTGACGGAGTCCGGGAGCACAGGAGGGCGTCGGCTCGCTGTCGGGTGATCGCGTCGAAGGCCTTCGGCAGATCGTCCGGACCCCGACGTCGAGGAGCTGGAGGCCGACCTTCAGTGTCGCGGCCGCGCGCCTCGGTGGCCGTACGGACCTCCCGGTGGAGCCGGTTCGCCGAGTTCCAGAGCACCGCGACGCGCGCGGCGGCCGGCACCGCCTCTTTCAGAAGCTGCAGTCCCTTCCCGCTCAGCTCGGCGTTGAGCAGCGAGACGCCTGTGATGTTCCCTCCCGGGCGCCCCAGGCTGGGCACGATCCCGGTCCCACGGGGTCGCCGACGGCGGTGAGGACGATCGGGATGGTCTCGGTCGCGTTCTTCGCGGCCATCGCGCCCTGGGTGGAGACCGCGACGAAGATGTCCGGCCGGCCGCCGACCAGCTCGGCGGCCAGGGCGGGCAGCCGGTCGATCTGGCCCCCCGCGGTGCGGAAGTCGATCACCAGGTTGCGGCCCTCGACGTAACCCAGCTCGGCCAGGCGCTGCTCCAGGGCGCGGACAGGGGCCGCCGAGCGCAGGATGCCGGCGGTGAGCACGGCGACCCGCCAGATCTTGCTCGGCGCCTGCGCCTCCGCGGCGAGCGGAGCGATCAGAAGCAGGAATGCCAGGGCGAACAGCCGAGCGGTGCCCAGATTTCGTCGTGTCCAGCTAACGGCAGTAATCGCGGCCCAGCGGTTGAGAAGCGGTCATGAGATCACCTGATCCGCTGCGAGGTAAGAATCAACGGCGGGATAGTGAGACCAAGCGCCGTTGTTGCACTCAGATTAACGATCAGGTCGAACTTCGTTGGATGCACCTCCAGGGTCGCGCTTCATTCGATCACCTGATCCGCCCGCACGAGAACTGAGGTCGGAATGGTAAGACCGAGCGTGCGCGCCGTCCTCATGTTGATGATCATGTCGAACTTGATCGGTTGCTCCACGGGCAGGCCACTCGGCTTCGCACCCTTGCGGATTCGGTCGACGTAGACGGCCGCTCGCCGGTACATTCAGGGATGCTGCCGCCGTAGAACATGAGGCCGCCGGCATCCACGTACTCCTTGCCGGGAAAAATCGAGGCGAACCGGTGCTTTGCCGCGAACGCGGCGATGCGCGTCCGGTAAGAGGCGATGAGGGGATCGGCGGTCGTCATGATCGCATCGGGACGACTTCGGGCCACCGCCCCGAACGTCTCATCGATGTCGTGCGAGCCACGCAGCCGGTGGGGTTCGAGGGTGACACCGAGCGGCTGTGCCCAGCGTTTCGTCTCCTCCACCGCCAGCACGCTTCCCTGGTTCTCGGGATTGTAGATCAGGGCAACGCGCGAGAGCCGCGGGAGTACCTCCTTGAGGAGCTCAAGACGCTTGCCATATTCCGGCCCAATGAAGGCCACCCCGGTGACGTTGCCTCCTGGCTGCGCGTAACTCGCCACGAGCTGCTGCTGTACGGGGAAAGCGACGTTCGCGAACACGACGGGGATGACCGAAGTGGCATCCCGGGCCGCGCGTGACGCCTGCGTGCCGGCCGTGCAGATGACGTCGACTCGCAGCCCCACCAGCTCCCGGGCGAGCGCGGGTAGCCGCTCGGACGCGCCGTCAGCCCAGCGGGCCTCGATCGTGAGGTTCCGGCCTTCCCGGTAGCCCAACTCTTGTAGACCCTGGCGGAGGGCGTCGAGGTTCGGAGCCCCGCTCGCAGCTGCCGCCGGCGACAACCAGCCGATACGGAGGGGACCGGGCGCCGGCTGAGCGGCGACCCCCCCGGGAGCGACCACCATCATCAGACCGACGAGGGCGCCCGCGACGAACGCACGCCGTCCCCCGATCACGTTCCGGTCATCCACGATCCAGATTGCACATGGCACGCGCCCTCCGATCCAGCGATATTCCGTCTCACGCTCGTTTCGAGTGTCAGTTCCATGGATCCGCGTATTATCGTCTGCTGATGCCTATACTATGCGCCAGGTGACACAGGGCTTAGTCGCCGATCTGGACACTGGGTCGCCGAGAAACACCGATCCGCGTAGCACGGCGTACTGGCCGCCCAGATCAACATGAGGAATCGAGCGGCGGGTGGTCCAGCGGAAGGCCGGCGACCCCGTCGCGGATCTGCGTCCGGACGAGGTCGCCGGCCATCGCGCGCGTCTACTTGACGATGACGCCGCAGGCGATGCGCCCGCCGCTATTGCCGGTGGGGTCGGTCTTCATATCGTCGGCCGCCGCGTGCACGATGATGGCGGTGCCGTTGTCGCCCAGCAGCGAGTTGGGCCCGTTTCCCAGCGTGACCAGCTTGTTGACGTAGTCGATCCCGCCCTCGCCATTGGCCGCGACCTTGAGATTCGGCAGGTCGCCCGCGTGCGGGCCCTCCGGGCTCTGCATGCCCGTGCTTCTTCCCGCCGGGTTGAAGTGCGCCATCGAGGACGTGAACTCGGGCGGCTGGCACACGCCCACCGCGTGGATGTGCAGGCCCTTTCTCCCCGGGCGGGAGTCGATAGCCCGTCAGCGCGATCCGCACGCCGTCGGGCTGCTGGATCAGGGTCGCCAGGCCCACCTGCTTGCCGTCCTTGTCCTTGAGCGTCGCCTCCGCCGACAGCGGCGCCTGCTCCGCCGTCATCGAGGCGCACCCTGCCAGCGTCACCGCCATGCCCACCACCAGCAGCCGTCTCACCGTTGAGAGCCCTCCCCGGGTCATGCAGGTTGTTGTGACCTTCGCGACGAGCGGCTGGGCCGCCTCGCGGAACCGCTTCACGTTGTCGAGCTTGACGTGCTCGTAGCCGCGGATCATGTCCGGCAGCTCCGCCAGCGCCACCGCCGTATCGTGGGTGGACGGGCCGAGCCGGCGCAGCGCCGCCTCGACGAGCCGCGTGTACTCGCCCACCAGCGCGCGCTCCACCCGCCGCACCTCCGCGTAGCCGAAGGGATCGAGCGGGCTGCCGCGCAGCCGGCGGAAGGCGTAGAGCGCGCGGAAGACGGGCCGGAACCAGGGCGCCGAGCTTGAGCTTCTTCTTGAGGCCCAGCGCGCGGAACAGCGGCGGGTGCAGGTGCCAGGCGTAGCGGATGCGCTCGCCGAAGCGGGCGCGGAGCTCGGCCTCCAGCGTGGCTTCGAGGTGCAGCCGCGCCACCTCGTACTCGTCCTTGTAGGCCATGAGCTTGAAGAGGTTCCGCGCCACCGCTTCCGCCAGCCCGGTGCGCCCCGGCACCTTCCCGATCTCCGCCTGCGCCACCTTCTCCACCACCTCCACGTACGCGCGCGCGTACGGGAGATCCTGGTAGGCGATCAGCTCGGGCACGCGCCGCTCGAGCAGGCGGCGCAGCTCGGTGCCGGAGGCGGCCGCCTTCACCGAATCGACCAGGACGCGGGAATCCGCATCCAGCGTGACCGCCTTCACCTCGCGGCCGGTGGCGGTGCGCACCGCCGCCTCCACGCGCTTGGCATCCACCACCGCCATGCGCCCCCAGCGGAAGGCGAGGAGGTTCATCTCCACCGCCACGCCGTTGAGGCGGATGGCGCGCTCGATGCTCGCCGCCGAGATCGGAAGCGCGCCCGCCTGATAGGCCGCCCCCAGCATGAGCGGATTGGTCGCCATGTGGTCGTTGAAGAGCCCTTCCGCCATGGCCTGGGCGTCGAGGTAGACGTTCTGGTCCTTGCGGGTGACGCGATCGATATTGAGCAAGGTGCTGCCCAGCTCGGGGAAGTGGACGGTGGTGTCCACCACCATCTGCCCGGTGGGGATCTGGCTGGTGGACACGACGGCGACCGTGCGCCCCGACTCCGCCTTGTCGAGGTTGCTGGGATCGGTGGCCACGAGGAGGTCGAAGCCCAGATAGAGGTCGGAGCCGCCCGCGGACACCTTGTTGGCGGTCACCAGCGGCTGCGACGAGATCTTGAGGTCCGAGACGACGGGGCCGCCCTTCTGGCTGAGCCCGGTCTGATCGAGCCCGCGCACGTGCCGGCCGTCCAGCAGCGCCGCGGTGCCGAGGATCTGGCTCACCGTCACCACGCCGGTGCCGCCGATGCCCATCATGTGGACCGCGAAGCCGTCCGTGCGCACCTTGACGACGGGGTCGGGCAGCACGATCTCCAGCGGAGGCAGCCGCTTTTCCCTCTTCAGCGGCTCGCCCACATGCTGGATGGTCAGGAACGACGGACAGTCGCCGAGGAGGCACGAGTAGTCCTTGTTGCAGGAGGACTGGTGGATCTGGGTCTTGCGTCCGAACTCGGTCTCCACCGGCTGCACCGACAGGCAGTTCGACTTCTTGCCGCAGTCACCGCAGCCCTCGCAGACCCGCTCGTTGATGAACACGCGCTGCTCGGGATCGGCCTGGCGCCCGCGCTTGCGGAGCCGCCGCTTCTCCGCCGCGCACTGCTGGTCGTGGATGAGCACGGTAACCCCCGGCGTGGCCGCCAGGAGCGACTGCGCCTCGATGAGCCGGTCGCGGTGCCACACCTCCGCCGCCACCGGCACGCCCTTGTACTTGCCGGGGTCGTCGGTGGTGATGAGGATCTTCTTGACGCCTTCCGCCTGGAGCTGGCGGGTCAGCGCGGGGATGCCGATGGCCCCCGCCGCCGCCTGCCCGCCCGTCATCGCCACCGCCGCGTTGTAGAGGATCTTGTAGGTGATATTGACACCGGCGGCCACCGCGTAGTCCACCGCGAGCTTGCCCGAGTGGAAGAGGGTGCCGTCGCCGATGTTCTGGAACATGTGCGGCGTCTCGGTGAAGGGCGCGATGCCCACCCACTGCGCGCCTTCGCCGCCCATGTGGGTGACGCCGATGATGCCGCGGTCCATGCCCATGGCCATGCCGTGGCAGCCGATGCCCGCCGCCGCCACCGCGCCCGCCGGCACCACGGTGGAGCGGTTGTGCGGGCAGCCCGAGCAGAAGAAGGCGGTGCGGGACAGCGTGAGCGTGCGCGGCCGGCGCTTGAGCTCGTCCAGGTGCTGGATGCGCGCGTCCACGGACTCGATGCGCGCCTTCCGGCCCAGGCGACGGGCCAGCGCGCGCGCGATGGTGTCGGAGTCCAGCTCGCCGATGGAGGGAATCAGCGCGCGCTCCTCCTCGTCGTGCTTGCCCACCACGCGCGGCCGGTCCGGCCAGCCGTAGAGCACGTCCTTGGCCGCCGTCTCGAGGAAGGGCCGTTTTTCCTCGATCACGAGGATCTCCTCGAGACCGCGGGCGAACTCGCGGATGATGCGCGGCTCCATCGGGTACATGAGCCCCATCTGGAGGATGCGGATCCCGTAGCGGCGGAGGGCGGCCTCGTCCAGGCCCAGCTCCTCGAAGGCCTGGCGGACATCGTAGTAGGTCTTGCCGGTGGTGAGGATGCCGAGCCACGCGTCCGGTGTGGGCACCGTGATGCGGTTGAGCTTGTTCTCCCACGCATAGCGCCGGGCCAGCTCGAGCCGGGCCAGGTGGAGCGTGCGCTCCATGTCCAGCCCATAGGGCGGGATGATGTTCAGGTTGATCTGGTGCTGGAAGAGCTTGCCGTCCAGCTCCACGGTGGGAATCACGGGCTGGATGCGGTCGAGCCCAACCTCGATGGTGCCGGTCTCGTCGGCGACATTGGTCACGATCTTCAGGGCCGCCCAGAGGCCGGAGATGCGCGAGAGCATGAAGCCGTGAAGGCCCAGGTCCAGGATCTCCTGCACATTGCCGGGGTAGAGCGTGGGCATGAAGGCGTCCGCCAGCGCCCACTCGGAGTGGCTGGGGAGGGTGGACGACTTCGAGATGGGATCGTCGCCGGCCAGGGCCAGCACGCCGCCGTTCTTGCCGACTCCCGCGTAGTTCGCATGCTTGAACACGTCGCCGGTCCGGTCCACGCCGGGGGCCTTGCCATACCACATGCCGAGCACGCCGTCGTACTTGGGCCGCGGGAACGAATTGACCATCTGGCTGCCGAACACGGCGGTGGCGCCCAGATCCTCGTTGAGGCCGGAGGAGAACACCACGTGGTGCTCGGTCAGGAGCTTCGCGTAGCGCTCCAGCGTCTGGTCGAGCCCGCCCAGGGGCGAGCCGCGATAGCCGGAGATGAAGGTGGCGGTGCGGAGGCCGCGGCGGCGGTCGCCACGGTGCTGATCGAGCGGCAGGCGAACCAGCGCCTGGATGCCGGACAGGAAGACGGTGCCGTCTTCCTGCGTGTACTTGGCGTCCAGCGAGAACTCGTCGTGCTTCGTGGTCATGGATCCCCCTGACTGAGGGTCGACGTTCGGGACAGGAGCGGGCTACGGCGCCGCGCACATCCTAGGCCGAAACCCGCAACAAATCAACGTTCGCGCCGCAGCAGCGGCTCCAGGTACGGCCAGAGTCGCTCGACGACGAGGCGATAGCCCTCCGCGGTGGGATGGATGCCGTCCGGTTGATTGAGGCGCGCCACCGCGCCCACCCCGTCGAGGAAGAACGGCATGAGGGCCACCCGGCGGCGCTCGGCCACCTCGGCATAGATCTTCTCGAAGCGCCCGGCATAGCCGGCGCCGTAGTTCGGCGGCAGCCGCATGCCGAGGAGGAGCACGCGGGCGCCGCCCGCCTCGAACCGCGTCACCATGGCGTCGAGGTTGCCGCGCACGCGGTCGAGATCCTGGCCGCGGAACGCGTCATTGACGCCCAGCTCGAGCAGCACGATATCGGGCTTGCTCTTGAGCGCCCAGTCCACGCGGCGCAGCCCGCCCGCGGTGGTGTCGCCCGACACGCCGGCATTGACCACGCGGTAGGAATAGCCCTCGGTGCGGAGCTTGGACGCGAGGAGCGCGGGATAGCTCTCGTCGGGGGCCACTCCCTGCCCCGCGGTGAGGCTGTCGCCGAAGGCCACGATGACGCGATCGGGCTGGGCCGTCGCCGGCGCGGCGCCGAGAGCGCACCACAGGACGACCAGACCAAGAACGAAGGAGCGGCGGCGACGCGTCACGCGGACTGCGGCCGGGAGCGGAGAAGGTTCAGCCCCAGCGCGATGTACACGCAGCCGGACAGCCGCTCGAGCCAGACCAGGAGGCGCGGAGACCGGCGGAGCGTCGAGGTGGCGGTGGCGGCGCCGAGCGCGAAGAGCACGCACCAGAGCGTGCCGCCCGTCACGAAGAGCCCGCCCAGAAGCAGGAAGGGCAGCGGGCCCCAGCCCGATCCCGCATCCACGAACTGGGGCAGGAAGGCGAGGAAGAACACGGCCACCTTGGGATTGAGGAGATTGGAGACCACGCCTTGCCGGTACACGCGCCAGCCCGAAGCGGGATCGAGCGTGGGCGCGACGAGCGGGGCGACGGGACGCCGGAGCGCAGCGATTCCCAGATAGATCAGATAGGCCGCGCCCGCCACCTTCACGGCCAGAAAGGCCCCGGAGGAGGCGGCGAGAACGGCGGAGAGCCCCAGCGCCGCGGCCAGGGTGTGCACGAGGACGCCCGAGCCGATGCCGAGCGCGGACACGAGGCCCGCGCGCCGGCCCTGCGCGATGCTCCGCGCGAGGATGTACATATTGTCGGGACCGGGCGTGATCCAGAGGAGAAGGCTGGCGAGAAGAAATGCCCAGAGATCGTGTGTGCCCAGCATGTCCGCGTCCCCGCCTCCTCCGTGGCTCCAGTGTAGTATGAGACGCAATCATGATTGAGATCGCGGGCGTCGGCATGCGCTTCACCAGCGGCGACCGCGCCGTCGACGTGCTCGCGGAGGTGACGCTCGAGATCCCCGCGCGCCAGTTCGTGGCCATCGCGGGGCCGTCGGGCAGCGGCAAGTCGACGCTGCTCGGGCCTCATCGCCGGGCTCGATCGGCCCTCCGCCGGCCGCATCCGCGTCGCGGGCGCGGAGGTCACGGCGCTCGAGCGAGGACGCCCTCGCGCGCTTCCGCCTCGACACCATCGGGTATATCTTCCAGTCCTTTCACCTGATTCCCACCCTCACCGCGCTGGAGAACGTGGCGGTGCCGCTGGAGCTGGCGGGCGAGCGCCGACGCGCTCGCCGCGCGCCCGCGCGCTCCTGGACGAGGTCGGCCTCGGCGAGCGCGCCGAGCACTACCCGGTGCAGCTCTCGGGTGGCGAGCAGCAGCGCGTGGCCGTCGCGCGCGCGGTGGCGCGCCGGCCGCCGGTGCTCCTGGCCGACGAGCCCACCGGCAATCTCGACTCCGCCACCGGCAAGCAGATCATCGAGCTGATCCTGGGCCTCAACCGCACGCTGGGCAGCACGCTCGTCCTCGTCACGCACGATCCCGCGCTCGCTGCCCACGCCGACCGCCTCATCACGCTCCGCGACGGGCGCGTGGTGGCGGACGAGGCCAGCCTCGGCCCGCATGTCTGACTGGGCCATCCGGCAGGCCGCGCGCGAGCTGCGCGGGGCGGGGCGGCACTTCGGCTATCTCGTGGCCTGCGTCACCCTCGGCGTGGCCGCGCTGGTCGCGGTCGGCACCCTCGGGCGCAGCCTCGAGCGCACCGTGGCCGAATCCGGCAAGACCCTCATGGGCGCGGACCTCGAGATCCGCGCGTCGCAGCCCCTCGCGGCGGGCTCGCTCGCCGCGGTGGCCGGGCTCGCGCGCGCCGGCGCCCGCTCGACGCGCGTCCTCGAGCTGGCGGCGATGGCGCAGGCGACGGCAGAGCGAGGTCCCGTCGAGCGCGCGCGCGTGCAGCTCGTCGAGATCAAGGCGGTGGAGCCGGGCTATCCGTTCTACGGCCGCCTCGTGACGGCGCCCGCGGCGCCGCTGGACGACGCTCATCGGCGAGCGCCGCGCGCTGGTCCAGTCGGCGCTGCTCGCGCCGGCTCGGCCTGGCGGTGGGCGACGCGCTGCGCATCGGCGAGATCGACTTCCGGATCGCCGGCCTCGTGGAGAGCGAGCCCGATCGCGCGGTCGGGCGTCTTCTCGCTGGGGCCGCGCGTGCTGATCGCCGCCGCCGACCTCGAGGCCACCGGCCTCGTGCGGCCGGGCAGCCGCGTGCGCCACCGCACGCTGGTCCGGCTCCCCGACGGCGCCGACCCGGAGGCGGTCCGCGCGGCGCTCGTCTCGCGGGCTCGACGATCCCGGCCTTCGCGTCAGCACCTACCGCCAGGCCCAGCCGGGACTGCGCCGCTTCTGGGATCAGCTCACCATGTACCTGGGGCTCACCGGCCTCGTCGCGCTGCTCGTCGGCGGCATCGGCGTGGGCGTGAGCGTGCAGGCCTTCCTGCGGCGCCGGCGCCCGACGCTCGCCATCCTCAAGAGCCTCGGCGCGCCGTGGCGCCGCGCTGCTCGCCGCCTATCTCCTCCAGACCGGCGCGCTGGGACTGGCGGGCAGCCTCCTGGGCGCGCTCGATCGGCAGCGCGGTGCCGCCGCTCATCGCGCCGTGGCTGGCCCGCTCCTCCCCTTCCCGCTCGCGATCGGCGTCTCGCCCCTGGCCATTCTGCGCGGCCTCGCCATGGGGCTCGGCGTGACCTTGCTCTGCGCGCTGCGGCCGCTGCTGGCGATCCGCGACATCCGCCCGCCCTCGTCCTCCGGCGCGAGATCGAGCCGCGGCGCTCGGCCGCCGCCAGCGTCCTGGCCGCGCTGCCGGTGGCGGCCGGGCTCTCCGCGCTCGCCTTGTGGCAGGCGGGTCCTGGAAGGTGGGCGCGCTCTTCGTCGGCGGCTTCGCCGGCGGGCTGGCGCTGCTGTTCGTCCTGGCGCCGGCTGGCCCTCGCGCGGGGCGCGGCGGCTCCCGCGCGCGGCGCTGGCTCGGCCTGGCGCCAGGGCGTGGCCAACCTTCACCGGCCCGGAGCCAGGCGGGCGCGGTGCTGGTGACGCTCGGCCTCGCGGTGATGCTGATCGTGGCGGTGGCGGTGCTGGAGGGCGAACCTCGCGCCGCGAGCTCGGCGGGGCCGGCCGCCGAGCGCGCGCCGGCCTTCTTCTTCATCGACATCCAGGCCGATCAGGCGGAGGCGTTCGCGCGGGTGATCGCGCGCGAGGCGCGGCGCGCCGCCGAGCTGATTCCCGTCGTGCGAGCCCGGCTGGCCGCGGTGGACGGCGCGCCCATCGGGCGCGACGCGCGGCGCCGCGAGGAGGCCTGGTATCTCTCGCGCGAGTACGTGCTGACCTGGGCCGCGGCGCCGCCGGGCCGCAACACCGTGGTGGCCGGCCGCTGGTGGACGGCCGGCCGAGGCCGCCCGCGAGCCGCAGATCTCGGTGGAGGAAGAGCTGGCGCGGAACCTCGGCGTGGGGCTCGGCGACACGCTGACCTTCGACATCCAGGGGGTGCCGATCAGCGCGCGCGTCACCGAGCCTGCGACGGGTGGAGTGGCGGACCCTCGGCGCCAACTTCTTCGTGATCTTCTCGCCGGGCGCGCTCGAGGGCGCGCCCAGGACCTATCTCGCCACCGCCGAGGCCCGCGCGCGGCGCGAGGACCGCCTGCAGTCGGCGGTGGTGGGCGCGTTCCCCAACATCACCGCGATGCCCGTCCGCGAGGTGCTGGAGCGCGCGTCGGGCATCGTCGACCAGATCGCGCAGGCGGTGCGGCTGGTAGCGGCGGTCAGCGTGCTCGCGGGCATCGTGGTGCTCGCGGGCGCGCTCTCGCGATCACGCGGCACGAGCGGCTCTATCACGTCCGTGATCCTCAAGGCGCTGGGCGCGACGCGCGGCGTGGTGGCGCGCGGTCTTCGCGGTGGAGTACGCCCTCCTCGGCGTCGCCGCGGGCGTGGCCGGCACCGCGCTGGCCGCCGCGCTGGCGTGGGCGGTGCAACGCTGGCTGATCGAGGTGCCCTGGCGCTGGCAGCCCGGCCATCCTCGCGGGCGGGCGTCGCCGGCGCCACCCTCCTCGCGCTCGCGGTGGGCTTCCTCGGCACCTTCCGGCTCCTCGGCCAGCAAGCCGCTGGGCGTGCTTGCGGAGCGAGTGAGCGTGGGCACGCTGGCGGAGCGGCTTGCGCACGCTGTTCCCCGAGGCCTCGGGGCGGAGCCTCAAGCAGTGGCTCGCCGCCGGCCGCGTGCGCGTCAACGGCACGGTGGCACGCGACGGCGCGCACCGCGGTGGCGCGCGGCGACAAGATCGCGCTGGGGCCGCCCCGGCGGCGCCGCCGCGGGCGGCGCGACTGCCCGCCGAGCTCCGTATCGTCCACGAGGACGAGACCCTGCTGGTGATGGACAAGCCGCGCGGGCCTCCTCACCATCGCCACCGAGCGCGAGCGCGACGCGGACGGCCTACCGCATGCTCTGGGACTACCTCGCGGCCCAGCGCAAGGAGCGGCGGCCGTACATCGTCCACCGGCTCGACCGCGAGACCTCGGGGCTCCTCGTCTTCGCCAAGACGACCGCGGCCAAGGAGCGCGCTCCAGGCCCAGTTCGCCGCCCGCGACGTGGACCGCGGCTATCGTGGCGGTGGTGGACGGCGCGGCGCGGCTGGACGCGGGCACGCTGAGCGACCGCTTGGTCGAGGACCCCGCGCATCGCGTGCGCATCGCGTGGTCGCGGGGATCCGGCCGCGGCGCCGGGCATCCGGCGCGGACCGCGGCGGGGCGCGAGGCCATCACCCACTACCGCGTGCTGGAGCGGCGGCGCGACGCGACGCTCGCTCGAGATCGCGCTCGGCACCGGCCGGCGCCACCAGATCCGCGTGCAGCTCGCCGCGCTCGGCCATCCGGTGATCGGCGACGCCGAGCACGGCAGCCCGCGCGACCCGCTCAAGCGCCTGTGCCTGCACGCCACGCGCCTGGGCTTCGTCCACCCCGGCACCCGCGAGCCCATCCGCTTCGACAGCCCCGCGCCGCCGGCCTTCGCGCCGCTCGCGCGCGGAGTATAATTCGCTCCCTCACATCCCCAACCAGGAGGCCCCGTCATGGCAGCGTCGCCGTTCTCGCTGGAAGGCAAGGTCGCCATCGTCACCGGAGGCGGCGTCGGCATCGGCAAGTCCATCGCCATCGAGTTCGCCCGCGCGGGCGCGGACGTGGCCATCGCCAGCCGCAAGATCGAGCACCTCGAGCCCGTCACCGCCGAGATCAAGAAGCTGGGCCGCCGCTCCTTCGCGCTGGCGGTGGACGTGCGCCAGGAGGATCAGGTCAAGGGCCTCGTCGAGAAGACGGTGAAGGATCTGGGCAAGCTCGACGTGATGGTGAACAATGCGGGGGCCTCGTTCCGCGCCAAGGTCGGAGGACATCTCGGTGAACGGCTGGAACACCGTGGTGGGGATCAACCTCAACGGGGTCTTCTTCGGGTGCAAGTGGGCGGGCCGGCAGATGATGGCCCAGGGCGGCGGCGTCATCATCAACATCTCGTCCATCGCCGGCGTCTACGGCTCGACCATGATGTCGCACTACGGCGCCTCGAAGGCCGCCGTCATCAACTTCACGCGCGACGCTCGGCATGGCGTGGGGGCGCAAGGGCATCCGGGTCAACTGCATCGCGCCGGGCCCCGTGGAGACGGAGGGATATCTGGACGTGCTCCACAAGACCAATCCGGACGCCAAGAAGGTCTATGACGGCGTGGCCAACCGCGTGGGCCTCGGCCGCTGGGGCAAGGTGGAGGAGATCGCCTACCCCTGCGTCTTCCTCGCCTCCGACGCCTCCGGCTTCATGAACGGGGCCACCATGGTCATCGACGGCGGCCCCTCGCCCAATAGCGGGCGACGAGGGCGAGTAGCTCGCTGCGCCTCACGGCGGCGACGAGGCCGAGTAGCTCCGCGCGCGGTCCGTCCGGATCGCGCCCAGGGTATAGGGCGAGAGCTCGCTGTGCGCGGCGCGCGGCCGGATCAGCACCGACAGCGCGAGGAGCACGAAGCCGGCCAGATGCAGAACGAAGCGCGCGGCATGGGAGTACTCCCACTGTTCGCGATAGCGCGCGAAATCGGCGGGCACCGAGGCGGGGCGCGCGGCGTGAAACACCGCATTGGCCGGCTCGGTGAAGATGAAAAACACCACCGGGAAGGCGAGCAGCAGGCAGAAGGCCGCTCCCACCGTCAGCCAGAACGCGGGCCGGCGGCGCCGGATCAGATAGGCGAGGACGACCACGGCGACGATGGCCCCCGGCTCCACGAAGGCGCCGACGTTCGGCGGGCCAAAGGATACGTAGAGCGAGTTCTGAAGCGCCACGTAGACATCGGGAGGATAGGCGAGCTTCGCCGGCATCTCGAGCACATGGGCGAAGCTCAGCCCCGTGGTCAGCGCGGTCAGCGTGAGGGCGGCGAGCCGGATCCAGGTCAGCATGGCCGGGCCGTGATCAGAGCTGGGGCTTGAAGGGCATGGCAAGCAGCTCGAGCATCCGGGTCATCGGCCCGCGGGAGCGCCAGATCGCAGGGTCCACCGGCCGCGAGTGCTGGAGGTCGTCGACGAAGATCTTCTCGAGCCCCGCTGCCGTCTCCGCGTCGTAGAGGGCGAGGTTCAGCTCGTCGTTCAGCGCGAAGGACCGGTTGTCCACGTTGGTGCTGCCCACCGTCGCCCACAGCCCGTCCACCGCCATGGTCTTGGCGTGGAGCAGTCCCGAGCGGTACTCGTGGATCTCGATGCCCCCGTCCAGCAGCTCGCCGAAGCCCCCGCGACTGGCCTGGCGGACGATATTGTTGTCGATGGCCCCCGGCAGCAGCAGGACCACCCGTACCCCACGACGCTTCGCCTCGAGGAGGGCCTTGCGCATCTGCTCGTCGGGCAGGAAATAGGGATTGGTCATGTAGATGTTCCGCCGGGCCGACGACATGGCGAGCAGATACATGGTGTACATCGCGAAGCTGCCGTTGGTGGGCGAGCTCCGCACGATCTGCGCCCGCACCTTGCCCCGCGCGGGCTGGGGCGCGAAGTAGCCCACACCGCCCAGCACGTGACCCGTCGCCTCCAGCCAGTTCTCCGCGAAGGCGCCTTGCAGGTCGTTCACCGCCGGGCCCTCCATGCGCGCGTCGGTCTCGCGCCAGTGCCCTTCGCGCCGGCCATTGCCCATCCACTTGGAGCTGGCCCCCGAGCCGCCGGTGAAGCCCACCTTCCCGTCGACCACCAGGATGCGGCGGTGATTCCGGTTATTGGCCTCGTCCAGCGCCCATGGCCGCAGCGGACGGAAGGTAGCGACCTCGCAGCCCGCGTCTTGCAGCTGCTGCCGGAGCTCGGGCGGCATCTTGAGGCTGCCGAACCCATCCAGGAGCACGTGGGCCCGGACTCCCGCACGGCAGCGCTCGCTGATGGCCTCCACCATGCGCACCGCCGGCGGCCCGTCCTCGTAGAAGTACTGGGCGTAGGTGATGGTGCGCTGGGCGGAGCGAACGGCGGCGAGCTGGGCGGGAAAGATCTGGTCGCCGTTGAGCAGGAACTCCACCCGATTACCCGCGCTCACCGTGGACGCGGTGTACGCCTCCATGGTGGGGACGAAGGACGGATCGGAGACCGTCATGTTCGGCACGGTGAAGTGCGGCTGCACCTTCGCGCAGGACACCGTGAGGAAGAAGACGGCGACCAGGAGCAGGAGGGCACCGATGACTGACGAATGAACTCTCATGCGGAGCCGACGTCGCATCTTCCGTGCCAGAGCGGTCGCCTTCGTCCCCCGGGCGCTACGCCCTGATTTTTCGCGCGCTCTCCCGGCATCTGCCGCCTCGGGGTCTGCCCTCACCCGGCGGCGCGTCGGGTCAGTATTACCGCCACTGGTAAGTTTGACTTGCCGCGGGCCACAGCTTCCACCGCCGATCGCGCTGCCCCGCCGCCTGAGTTTCCGCGTGCTTCGCAGCTGTCGCCGGGCGCCTCCGCCGGTGGCACGGGGCTTGCCGATGATCGTCTCATCAGCGTGGAATGCATGAAACTTGAGCGCGGACTTGAACATTAAAAGGAGTGCGACGTGAAGACTTCCGACACGCGTGACAAGGGGAAGCCGGGGGCCGGCGGCGGAGAGTTCCTGTCCGACGTGAAGGAGCTGCGGCGGCGGGCCCGCCAGCACATGGACGACGGCGCGGTCACCGAGAGTCACCAGGTGGATCGCAAGGCCCTGATCCGCCTCCTCAATACTGCGCTCGCCACCGAGCTCATCTGCGTGCTCCGCTACCGCCGGCATCACTTCATGGCGGCGGGCATCCACGCGCAGGCGGTAGCCGAGGAATTCATGAAGCACGCCACCGAGGAGCAGAGCCACGCGGACACAGATCGCCAAGCGCATCGTCCAGCTCGGCGGTGAGCCCGACTTCTCCCCGGAGGGCCTGGCCACGCGGAGCCACAGCGAATACGTGGAGGGCGGCGACCTCGTGGACATGATCCGGGAGAACCTGGTGGCCGAGCGCATCGCCATCGAGTCCTACTTGGAGATGATTCGCTTCGTGGGCGAGGGCGATCCCACCACTCGGCGCATGCTCGAGTCGGTGCTTGGCAACGAGGAAGAGCACGCCGACGAGCTCAAGACCCTGCTCGAGCAGCTCGGCGAGCCGAAGAAATAGCATGCGCCCCGTCGCGCCGCGCCGTCTCCCCCCAGTCGTGATGGTTGCCCGGGTCGCGATGCTTGGCCTGATGGTCACGGTCCTGGCCGCCTGCACGTCCATGACCGGCGGGCCCGCGGGGGAGCACGTGGACGACGCCCAGATCACCGCCGCGGTGAAGGCCAAGCTCGCCGCCGACAAGCTCGCTCCCCTCACCCGGGTGGGGGTGGAGACCAGGCCGCCATGCTGACTCTCCGGCCGCCAGCTCGCGCGCACGAGCTCCTGGCCCTGCTCCTCCGGCAGCCGGCCCGGGTGCACGTCCTTCTGATCCTCGGCCTCGCCGTCATCGCCTTCGCTCTCGACGTCCTTCCGGGCCTCTCGCCGTGAGCGGGGCGGGTACCGCGGTGGGGCCGGCGCGCCCGCGCTTCCGGCGGCCGCGGCGGCACCGGCGTCCCGCCCCGACCATCGGCCGGCGCGCCGTGCTGCTGACCGGGATGGTCCTGACGATCGCGTGCCTCTACTGGGCGCGCGAGGTCGCCATCCCCGTCGCGCTGGCCTTGCTTCTTGCATTCCTTCTCACTCCGCTCGTCACACTCGCGCGCCGGGTGGGGCTTCCGCGCGTGCCGGCCGCGGTCATGGTCGGCATCTTCGCCCTCCTCGTCGCGGGAGCGCTAGGCTGGGCGCTCACCGCCCAGATAGCCGCCCTCGCTAGTGAGCTCCCCAAATACCGGGAGACCATCACCCACAAGATCGCGGACATCCAGCAGGCGCGGCGCGGCGGCACGCTGGAGAAGGTGGAGAACACCGCCAAGGACGTGATGAAGCAGATCGAGAAGGGCGCCCCCTCCGAGCCCGGTGCCGAGAAGCCGGTACCGGTCGTGATGTCCCAGTCGAAGGCGATGTGGTCGCTCCAGAACCTGCTGCGGCCGCTGGGCTCGGTGTTTCTGGTGGTCGTCCTCCTCTTCTTCGTCCTCATACAGCAGCGCGAGCTCCGGGGGCGGGTGGTGCGGCTCTTCGGCCATGACCAGCTGGCCGAGACCACGCGCCTCCTGGACGAGGCGGGGCAGCGGATCAGCCGTTATCTCGTCATGCAGTCTCTCATCAACGGCAGTTTCGGCCTGTGCATCGGTATCGGCCTCTATCTTCTCGGCGTACCGTTCGCGCTGGCGCTCGGTTTCTTCGCGGGCGCGTTGCGCTTCATCCCGTACGTCGGCGCCTGGGTGGCCGCGCTCATGCCCATCATGCTCAGCCTGGCCGTGTTCGATGGCTGGACTAGGCCGCTCCTCATCGCCGGGCTCTTCGCGGTTACCGAGATCAGCGTGGCCTTCATCCTCGAGCCGCTGCTCTTCGGTCGGAGCGCGGGGGTGTCCGCGCTCGCGCTGCTGGTGGCGGCCGCCTTCTGGACCTGGCTCTGGGGACCGATCGGACTCGTGCTCTCCACTCCCTTGACCGTGCTCCTCGTCGTGTTCGCGCGCACCGTGCACGGGCTCGAGTTCATCGGGATTCTCTTGAGCGACGAATCGGCAACGAAGCCGTCGGTGACGCTCTACCAGAGGCTGCTGGCAGACGACGATCACGAGGCGGCGGATCTGATGTCGGAGGCGGTGAAGGCTGGCTCACTGGAGACGGCGTTCGACACCGTCGTCGTCCCCGCCCTCGCGCGGGCCCGCCGCGACCGGCGCGCGCGCCAGCTCTCGCGCGCGGACTATGCGCGCATCATGAACGCGATCCGTCATCTCGTGACGCATCAGCCGGTCGATCCATCCGCCGGGCCCACCGGCGCTGCGGATGAGGCGGCGGCGACCGCCGTCATGGCCGCGGTGCCGCTGCGGGACGCGGCCGACGAGACGGGGCTGGCCATGCTCGGCCGCCTTCTTGGCGGCCCCGCGGGCTGCCTCGTGCATATCGTTCCTCCGGGCCCACCCTCGGTGGAGACGGTGGTCGCGCTCGAGACCGCGGGCGCCGCCCTCATCAGTGTCGGCGCCATCGGGCCCGGCGGCGGGGGCCGCCTGTGCGACCTCGTCAAGAGCCTGCGCAACGTCGCCCCGGACACACCCATTCTGGTGCTACGGTGCGGCGTCGCGCCAACGGCCCGGATGCGTCGCGCGCTGCGCGCCGCGGGAGCCAGCGCCGTCGCCACCTCCCTCGCCCAGGCGCGCGTCGAGACCCTGCGGCTTGCCGCGCGCCCGAAGGAGATGCCGGTCCCGGCCTAGGTCAGGCGGTTACGTCTCCGAGGTCGATGAGGCGGAATGGCGGCTCGTCGGGGACAGGGCCCGCAGGAGCGGAAGGCATACGTTGTAGACGGGGGCCCCCGAGCGAGTGCGCCCCTCGGCGCGGCCGTGGTGAGCGTGGCCGTGGACGGCCAGCGTCACCGAGTAGCGAACGAGCGGCTCCTCCAGTCGGCTGGAGCCGAGAAACGGGAAGATCTCCGGGGGCTCGCCCTCTACCGTGTCGCGGATCGGCGAGTAGTGGAGCACCGCTACCCGCACGGACGTGCGCAGGCGCGCCAGCGCGGACTCGAGCTTCAACGCCTCCGCCAGCGACTCGTGGACGAGTCGCTTCGATGACCTCCTCGCCCCAGGGCTGAAGCGCGCGCTCGCCGAACCCGCCACCGAGACCCTTGGCGCCGGCGAACCCGACGCCTCCTACCTCGTGGGTTCCCCCGTCCAGGATCTTGACGCCCGACCCCTCGAGGATGGCCCGTACCTGGTCCGCCGCGTCTGACTCGTAGTCGTGATTGCCGAGCACGGCGATCACCGGCGCGGTGGCGGCGCGAAGCTCACGCGCGAGCACCTGGGCCTCGTCGGGAAGCCCGTAGTCCGTGAGGTCGCCGGCAAGAACCACCACATCGGCGGCGCGACTCATCGCGGCGAAGAGCGGCTCGAAGGCTCCCTGCGAGGTCGTCTTGCAGTGCAGGTCACCCACCGCCGCGATTCGCATCGGGGACATCTTGCTCCTTGTCGTGGATGGCCGCGGTCCAGTGCTCCACGTCCTCTTCGACATGCGGCCCCGGGGCGGCACCCGGCCGTCGGCATAGCCCCAGGCGGTGACGTCAGGCAGATACTGGGCCCGCGAGAGCAAGGTCCCCTGGCAGACACGGGCCTGCTCGACGTGTGGCCCGTTTCCATCCTCAGCAAGGCGCCGCGCGAGGGCCCGCGTCATCCCACGCGCCCGCGGCGCGCGCTCGGACGGATAGATGAAGTCAAAGAGCACGAGGTGGCTCAGCAGCAAGCGCCAGTGGGGCCCGAAGCGGGCGAGCAGCCGGTCCCAGTTCATCTGGGCGTGGCAGGCCCGGATGAGATGGGCGACATCCGCCCCGTCATAGCGCTCTCGCTCGGCCACGAAGGCCTTCGACCAGATCATCTCCTCGGGCGGGCAGAAGGTGGACCGGCATTCCGATCACGACGCCGGAGACACCATGGGCGATCCATTCGTCGTCCACCTCGGCAACGCCATTGCCCGAGCTGAAGATGAGATCGATGAAGTCCCGCGCCCCGCCGAGCCTTTCCCAGCCAGTGCGGATAGGGAGTCTCGTCTTGGAAGCCGGTGGCGGCGAGCACCTCCAGAGCCCGTGACACGTCGCACGGATGGATGAAGACGTCGAGGTCCTTGGTCCACCGCGCGACGCCGATATAGTGCTCCAGCGCAAACGCGCCGCCCACCTGAAAGGGCAAGCCCTCCCGCGTGAGCGCGGCGAGCGCGCGGCGGTACCGGCGGCGCGATGTCACCGTCTCGCTGGCCTGGCCGGCCGGTTGAATATCGGTGCTCACACGCGCGTAGTTCATGGAACACGAGACTCAAGTTCCATGCCCGCCTGCTATTCCCCTTGCTCCACAAGCGTTTCTGGAGGGGGCGGCCGATCGGTCTGCGGCAAGGGACGATCCGACCGGGTAGGTCCTGCTCGATGCCAGGCCGAGCGCGCCGGGTCGAGACTACCGGCTGCCGAACCCTTTTCCCCCTGCCTTCAGCTCTTCGGACCGTGAGCGAGGACGTGTGGCGACAACGTTTTCGCTTGCTTCGCGTCCTCCACCGCGGTGGCGGTCCTGGCACATCACTTGCGGAGGAGTAGGGCACGGATCGATCACACCGCAGAGGGGAGACATAATGATGAGCCGCTCTAGATATGTGGGACTGCTATCCATCGCCATGCTGGCGATGCTGGTACTAGCTGCCTGCTCGACCGGGTCGGGCAGGACCGCCGGAGAGAACTTCGACGACGCCAGCATCACGGCTCAGGTCAAGGCCAAGCTCGCCGGCGAGAAGGTGTCCACCCTCGCCAAGGTAGATGTGGATACGAACCTGCGGACAGTCTCCCTCCACGGGGTGGTCGACAGTGAGGATCTGAGGCAGCGCGCGTCGACCATCGCCTGGAGCGTGAAGGGCGTCAATGCGGTCGTGAACAATCTCACCGTCAAGACGAGCGTGAGGTAGCCAACCATGCTAGCCACCGTGAAAGCCACCGCTGCCACGCTCCTCGCCGCGTTGTTCCTCGCCGCCGCTTGTGCGATGCCGGTCTCCAACCCGTCCCCGTCCTCGAGTGGCGGGAGCTCCACCCCGACCGCGAGCGCGCCGAAGTCCGCCGGGCGCATCGATCCGGCCCAGGCCGAGCGGCTCAAGCGGGTGATGGTGCCCCTCATCCAGGCCGCCGACACCAAGCGGCCGCTCAATCAGGTCAAGGTCGGGATCGTGGAAGACGACCGCGTCAATGCGGGCAGCGCGGGCGGCGGGCAGTACATCGTCACCACCGGGCTCCTGCGCAAGGCCAATGACCAGCAGCTCGCGGGCGTTCTGGCCCACGAGGTGGCCCACGACGACCTTGGACACGTGGCGAAGCAACAGGCTCTGCAGACGGGCCTGTCCATCGGGATGGTGATTCTGGATCAGATCGTTCCGGGCAGCGGCCAGCTCACGCCGGTGGCGGGTACGCTGATCTCCCGCGCCTACGGACGGCAGGAGGAGTATCAGGCCGACAAGCACGGCGTCGAGATTTTGAAGCGCGCCGGGTATGCCCCGAAGGTCATGGAGGAGACCCTGACCTGGCTCCTCGCCACCGAAGGTGGGAGCCAGGGTGGCTTCTTCTCGACCCACCCCGCCACCGACGATCGCATCGGGGCCCTTCGTCGCATCAGCAGCCAGTAGCATGTGACGGGCCCGCATGGCGCTCATCCAGGCCATCCTCAGCCTCGTCAGCCGATCGGTGGGGAAGATCCTCACCGCGCTGTTCGACTGGGCGGTGGTCGCGCTCTTCGGTCGGGTGAGCGGGCGCCGCCGGATGCTGCTGTCCGGGCTGGTAGCCTCGGCCGCCGCCTGGCCGCTACTCCTGGTCGGCGTGGTCGCGCCGAAAGCGGCCACCTTCTTCCTCACCTTCGTGCCGCTGCCGGAGGCCGTTCCCGCCTGGGTCGTGCGTCTCGTGTGGATCGCGCTCGCCCTGTTCGTCCCCGTGGCGATCGGCGCCGGGCTGCGGCCGGCCGCGGCGAACGGCGACGCGCGGCCGGGCCTCTTCCGCAGCATCCTGCGCGGATTCCCCATCACCGCGGGGCTGGCGCTGGCCTTTCTCGTCCTCCTCGTCACGGTTCCCATTCTGCGCGTGGCCTCCGCGCTCCGCGGGCGCCAGGACGTCCACGTGCCACTCGTGACCACGCCCGAGTCGTACCCCGCCGCGGCGGCGCTGGTCGCCGAGACGCTGCGCCGCCACGACGTCCCGGTGGTGTCCCTGCGCCCGCCGTGGTGGAGCGCGCTGCCCACGCGCATCCTCCTGCTCGTCGGGGGCGGCGCACTCTCCGGTCTCCTCGCCGCCGAGTCCGCGTATTTCCGCGCGGGCGAGCTCGAGCTGGCCCTGTACCCCAACGCGCTGCTCCTGCGCGGTCCGGTCGAGCACACCGCGCGCGCCCAC
This sequence comes from uncultured Candidatus Rokubacteria bacterium, assembly GCA_963733725.1. Classification (GTDB taxonomy): domain Bacteria; phylum Methylomirabilota; class Methylomirabilia; order Rokubacteriales; family CSP1-6; genus DASRWT01. The sequence continues at coordinate 33,150 of CAVTFC010000016.1, forward strand.
GTCCTCGTGGTAGAGGTGCTCAGCGGGCGGCCCGATATGTTCCAGACCGCCACCGCGGAAGCGCAGGACCTCGAGCGCCAGATCCAGCGGGTATGGGCCGCCTACCGACGGGAGCCGGAGGCGCATCGCGATGCCTGGGCCCTGCGCTCGCGGCTGGCGGCGATCACCGCCGAGATGGCGCGGCTGCCGCTGCCGTTCGACGAGTGGCAGATCGTCTACCGCCAGGTGCTCCAGGTCGAGCGGGCATTGGCGGGACGGCCGCAGCTCCTGGAAGAACGACTACTCGGAAAGGATCAAGCCATGGCACCTTCGACGGCCCCCACCCCCGACCCCACGACGCCGGCAAACAGTCCGCAGGCCCTGTCCACGGTGGCGCTCATGCGCCGCATCCTGGACGTCAGCTCCGTTCTGGTCCGTAAAGAAGTGGAGCTGGCGCGCGCCGAACTCGGCGAGGATTTCCACGCCGCGCTCGGCATGGTCAAGCTGTTTGGCGCGGCGGCTCTCCTGGCCCTGCTCGCGCTCAATCTGCTGTTAGTGTCGGCGGTCCTCGCCCTGGCGGCCTGGTGGCCGGCCTGGGCGTCCGCGCTGGCGCTGAGCGGACTGCTGCTCATCCTGGCCGCCGTCCTCGGCGCGCTGGCCTGGAGCCGCCGCGTGGAGATGCCGCTGGATCTCACCCGGAAGACCGTCAAGGAGGACTTGCAATGGGCGAAGGAACGACTCGCGTAGTGGAGACCAATGGCGCCGGTTCCCGGGTGAGCGCACTCGGGGAGGAGATCTCCGGCGTCCGGGAAGAGCTCGACGACCTGGTGACCGAGCTGGATCGGCGCCGACACGCCCTGACGAATCGGACGTGGCCGGCCGCGCGTCAGGCGGGCGCGCTGGTGGTGGTGGCGGTGGCCGCGTGGCTCATCGCGCCGCGGCTCATCGCCAGCTACTGGCCACGCAGATCCCGGCGGGGCTGAAGTATTCGACGACGGGCGGCGGCGGTGGCGAAGGCGGCGGCGGCGGCTCGGGCGGCCCAGTGGGCGGCGGGGGCTGCGGCGGCGGTGGTGGTCTGCGCTGCTCGACATTCATGCCCCTGACAAGTGCAAGAGCCGCGCCTTTCGGCACCGCGCGCGCAACCTACCGGAGCGATGGCGAATCTGGCCGTCGACTCAGACGGAGGCCGCGAGACTTCTGGTAAAGGCTACCGGGAATCTCTTACTCGATCCGGAGGGACGCTCCATCCACTCCTCGTGGGGCCTCCGACTTTTCCCATACTTGGCGTCGATGGGCTCCCGGCACCAGACTTGCGTTGTATGAGCGTGTGCGACTTCGTCGCTTCGCCCTGATTCCTCTCACGCTCATCACCGGGGCCGCCGCTCTGGCACTGGCCTGGGGATGGTGGGCGTATCCTCTGCCCGATGGGAGCGAGGCAAGCCGTCCCGTCGTCTACCTCGACTCGGAAGGTCGGGAGATCGCGTCATTTCACGGCGTGAACGGCCGCTACCAGATCTGGCTTCCCCTCGAGCGGATCCCGCCGATCGTGGTGGGCGCCGTGATCGCGGCCGAGGACCGCCGCTTCAAGAATCACCTCGGCGTGGACTTCCTCGCCATCGCGCGGGCCGCCGTCGCCAACGCGCGCGAAGGAGACGTGGTCCGCGGCGCCAGCACCATCACCCAGCAGCTCGCGCGCGGCCTCTTCCTCACCCGGGAGCGCAGCTGGGGCCGAAAGGTTCGGGAAGTCGGGATCGCGTTCCTGCTCGAGCGTCGCTACACCAAGGAGCGCATCCTCGAGGCGTACCTGAACACCGTCTACCTGGGACAGGAGCGGGATGCTGCCGTGCTGGGCGTGGCCGCGGGGGCCCGTCACCTGATGGGCAAGGACATTGCCTCCCTGCGGCTCGACGAGGCCGCGCTGCTCGCCGCCGCCATTCGCGCCCCCAATCGCGTGTACTCCGGTGAGCCCGCGCTCGTGCGCGCCCGCCGCGACCGCGTGCTCGAGGCCATGGTGGCGCAGGGCGTCGCTTCGGAGCGGGACGCGACCCTCGCGATGGCGCGCCCGCTGCGCCCGCCCACCGCGGCGACCTCCCGCGCGCCCTGGTTCATCGAGCTGGCGCGCGCGGAGGCGACCCACCGGGTGATCGGCGGTGTGCCGGGCACGCGCCTCACCACCAGCCTCGATCGCCCGCTCCAGGAAGCCGCGGAGGCGGCCGTCCGCGATCTGCTGGCAAGGGCCGAGCGCTCCCGCAAGGGGCTGACCCCGGGGATGCTCGAGGCGGCGGTGATCGCGATGGAGCCGGGTACGGGCCGAATCCGCGCCCTGGTGGGTGGGCGGCCGAACACGACCAGCGAGTACAACCACGCGGCGAAGGCGCGGCGCCAGCCGGGCTCCCTCTTCAAGCCCCTCGTCTATCTGGCCGCCTTCGAGTCACGCGGCGACCGGCTCACCGCTGCCAGCGTCGTCTCCGACGAGCCCATCGTCATTCCCGCCCGCGGGGGCGACTGGGCGCCCCACAATATCGACGGACGGTTCCACGGCCCGGTGACGATTCGCCGCGCCCTCGAAGACTCCCTCAACGTGCCGGCGGCCCTGGTCGCGCAGGAGGTCGGCATGCGGCAGGTCGTGCGAGTCGCGCACGCCATGGGCGTCGAGAGCCGGCTCGCCGCCGTGCCGTCGCTGGCGCTGGGCACGTCCGAGGTCACTCTCCTGGAGATGACGTCCGCCTTCGCGACCCTCGCCAACGGCGGACTCCGCGTGCGGCCGACGACGCTCGATGACGCGGGGTCACCGGCGAGCTTGCGGGAGCCCCCGCCGTCCGAGCGCGCGGTGTCGGCGGAGTCGGCGTTCATCGTGACCCATCTCCTGCGGGGCGTGATGCGGCGCGGGACGGGCGGGTCGAGCGCCCGCTGGGGTCTTCAGGAGAGCACCGCGGGCAAGACCGGCACCACCGACGGGCTGCGCGATGCCTGGTTCATCGGCTACACGCCGGACCTGGTGGTGGGCGTGTGGGTGGGCGCCGACGACGGCCGCTCCATCGGGATGACGGGCTCGGACATCGCGCTCCCCATCTGGGCTTCCGTGATGCAGTCGGCCGTGCGTCGGGCCCCGCCCCGCCCGTTCACGCCGCCCTCCGGCATCGTCATGGCGTCGGTGGAGTCGGGCACCGGCCTGCGGGCCTGCGGGAGCAACACCGCCATCAACGAAGCCTTCCGCCTCGGCAGCGAGCCCCCGCCCTGCGAGCCGTTCGCGGACACTCCGGTGGTGAGGGACATCGTGCAGTGGGTCCGCGGCATCTTCCGCTGACCGCGGCGGCGTAGCCGCGGGAGCCGCGCCGGGGGCCGCGTCAGTCCGGGGATTGGCGGTAGCGGCGCAGCTTGTTGTGGAGCGTCTTGAGGCTGATGCCCAGGCTCTCGGCGGTGCGCGTCTTGTTGTTCCCGAGCGCGGCCAGCGTGCGCAAGATGTGGAGGCGCTCGGCTCCGTCGAGGCTCAGCGTCGGCGAAGCCGCGGGCGCGGAGGCGGCGAACTCCGCGGGGAGCGGCGCCACGTCCAGCGGCAAGAGATCGCCGGTGAGCTCGACGCCGGTGCTGCTCACCACCGCGCGCTCGATGCAATTGCGCAGCTCGCGCACGTTGCCGGGCCAGCCGTGGCGGCCCAGCGTCTCCAGCGCCTCCGCGCTCAGCGCCTTGACGGCGCGGTCGTACTTGCCCGCGAACTCGGTCACGAAGGCCTCGGCGAGGAGCGGAATGTCCCCCTTGCGTACGCGGAGGGGCGGCATGGTGAAGCTGAACACATTGAGCCGGTAGTAGAGGTCCTCCCGGAACGTGCCCTGCTTGACGGCCTCCCGCGGGTCCCTGTTGGTGGCGGCGATGATGCGCACGTCCACCTTCAACTCCGTGCGGCCACCGAGTCGCCGCAGCACGCCGTCCTGGAGCACGCGGAGGTACTTGGCCTGCAGCGCCGCGCTCATCTCGGCGATCTCGTCCAGGAACAGCGTGCCCCCGTCCGCGAGCTCGAAGTAGCCCGCGCGCCGCTCGACGGCGCCGGTGAAGGCGCCCCGCTCGTGGCCGAAGAGCTCGCTCTCGAGCAGGGTCTCCGGGATGGCCCCGCAGTTGATCGCCACGAACGGGCCCTTGCCCCGGGCGGAGAGGGTGTGAATGGTGCGCGCCGCCAGCTCCTTGCCGGTGCCGCTCTCGCCCGAGACGAGGACGGGCGCGGAGGTCGAAGCCGCCTGCTCGATGATCCGGTAGATCTCCTGCATGGGCGCGCTCGCCCCGATCAGGGTCCCCATGGCCTGGGTGCCGCCGAGCTGGCGGCGCAGGAGCGTCACCTCGCGGAGCACGTCCGATTGCTCGAGCGCCTTGTCCACCAGGGCGCGGAGCCGGCGGATGTCCACCGGCTTGGTGAGGTAGTCGTAGGCGCCGTCCCGCATGGCCGCCACCGCGGTCTCGACGGTGGCATGGCCGGTGAGGACGATCACGGTGGAGGCGGGCAGCTCCACGCGGAGCGCCTTGAGCAAGGCGAGACCGTCCATCCCGGGCATCACGAGGTCGGTGACGATGAGCGAGGGGCGGAACGCGATCGCGCGATCCAGCGCCGCGCCCCCATCCGTCGCCTCGGCCACCTCGTAGCCCCAGGCGGCCAGCAGCGTGGCGAGCGCCTGGCAGGAGTCCTGGTCGTCGTCCGCGACGAGCACGCGCGTCATGCCGCAAGTCTGCCCAACCCATTGCGGTAGCGCAAGCTCACCCGGAAGTTCTTACACGCCCCAGATAGAGCGGTCGGAGCGCCGTGCCGGCCTACCAGTCGAGGGTGAGCCCGGGCTTCGGCGTCCAGATCCGCTCGGCGGGGAAGCCGCGTCGCGCCACCTCGGCGGCCAGGCGGGCGGGAGGCTCGTCATAGGGCTCGCGGGCCAGCGCGAACGTTCCCCAGTGGATGCCGAGGAACTCGCGGGCTCGGAGATCCTCCCACGCCTGGAGCGCCTCTTCCGGATTCAGATGCACGGCCCGCGAAGTGGAGCGCGGCGTATAGGAGCCGATGGGGAGCGCCGCGAGGTCAAAGGGCCCCAACGCGTCGCCCGTCTCGCGGAAATGCCCGAAGTAGCCGGTATCCCCCCCGAAATAAAAGCGCTTGGAGCCCAGCACCGCCCAGGAGGACCAGAGCCGCCGACCCTGATCGGCCAGCGTGCGGCCCGAGCCGTGCTGGGCGGGCGTGCAGACGACGGTGAGCCCCTTGATGCGGGTGCTCTCGCCCCAGTCCATCTCCTCGACATTGGTGATCCCCCGGTCCCGCAGCCACGCCCCGATGCCCCGGGGCACGATGAACCGCGAATCGAAGGTCCGGGCCAGGCGCCTCACGGTGGCCTCGTCGAGGTGGTCGTAGTGGTCGTGCGAGACGAGCACGAAATCGATCCGCGGCAGGTCCTCGAAGCGGATGCCGGGAGGCGTGTAGCGACTCACGCCGATGCGCCCGAACGGCCCCGCGACCTGGCTCCAGTTGGGATCGGTGAGAAAGGTCACGCCGTCGAGCTGCACGAGCACGGTCGCGTGTCCGACCCAGGTGACACTGGGCGCGCCCCGCCCCGCGCGAAGGCGCTCGAGGTCCGGAGCCGCCGCGGGCAGCGCGGCCACCCGCTGCTCGGCGATCAGCCAGGTCATGCCGCTGGCGAAGGTCTGGAGCCGGGTGAAGAAGGGCCCGCGCGTGAAGTGCGGATCCTGGTTGCGAAAGACGGTGCGCGCGCGCGGCGCGTCCGCGAGGCGCGTCTCGACCACGCCGCGGAGCGGTTCCCGCTCGGCATGGAGCGAGCCCGCGACGCCGAGGAGACCGAGCCCGAGCGCCACGGCGAGCGCGATCGCGGGCCGACGGGAGGAGGATGGCTTGATCACAGGGGCGCCTGTCTCTCACTCTACCCCACGTGTCCAGAGCCGTTTCTACCCGGCCGCCCCGCGATTCGCGCGGTCAATAGTTCAGGGCGATGTATAGCCGAGAGCGGCGGCGGTGGTGGGCTGGAGCCCGTCACGGTCCTCGTGGGCGCGTCCGAAGGCCTCTCGTAGCCGCTCGAGGTCCTCTTCCAGCCGCTTCCCCGGGTCCTCCCCGAAGAGCTTGGGTCACCATGTGGGTGAACTCGCCGCCCGGGCGGGTTGTACTGCAGGGTGACCCAGACCAGCGTGCCGCCATCCGGCGCGCGGCTCGAAGCGCACCGAGCCGGCGTGCTCCACTCGAGCGCCCTGGGCCGTTCGCCAGGCGATGCGCTCGGTTGGGCACGTCGTTGATGATCTCGGCATCCCATTCGAGCGCGGTGCCGAGCGGGCCCTTCACCACCCAGTGGGAGCGCGTGTCCGACTCCACATCCACCCGCTCGACATTGGGCATGACGATGGGCAGGTTCCGGAAATCACGCCAGAAGGCGTAGAGACTTCTCCGGCGGCGCGTCGATGGGGGCCGACCGCTCCACCTTCACGCCGAGATTGCCCGTCGTCGTGGCTTGCCGATTGCGCCGTGGATTCCCAGCGCCTCGTACACCTTGCAATCGCCCGCCGAGTCCGCGATAGGCGAGTCCGGCGCCGGTGAGCGCAAGGCCCAGGCCCCGGCGCGACCGCAGCGCCAGGCCCAGGACCACCATCGCCGCCCCGAGGCCGACCGAGGCGACACGCTCGATCTGCCCGATATTCACTTTCCGACCGGTATGGTCTGCGTGCGACGCCTTCGGCCTGCATGTGATCTCCTCTCAAGCCACCCGGCGACGCCGGGAGCCCGACTCTTCATGTGAGTCGTTTCGTCGCGCCGGGCCGACCATCCCTTGCCCGTGGACGAAAACCATCTCTCCGCCCAGCCAGGCGCCGATGCCGAGGAGGGTCACTCCGAGGGCCGATACGGCCGCCGGGAGCGCGCCCATCGTGCCGACCCATCGGAGCCAGAAACTGAACGCGAAGATGCCGAGCACCGCGACCATGGCCGCCATATGGGCGAGCGCGATGTCGCGCACCTTGGCGTCGGTGATCGACAAATAGTCGATGAAGCCCGGCACCGCCGCGATCAGCGCACCCAGGATTCCCGCGCCGAGAGTGTAGAAGCGCCAGATCCCGCCAGATCGTCCCCGCCGCCCAGCCAGCGCACCACGTCGGCGGCTAGCGAAAAGGTCAGGAGTCCGATAGGAAGGCTGACCAGGGCCGGATGAAGCGGGTGGCCTCCGAAGCGGGCGCCCCTCCCTCAGGCATTGACGGCTTTCTCGCTGATGCCGACCATCTGGGCGCAGTTGGCGCAGCAGAAGATGCGCTCCCCCACCTCCACCCCGTGGCCGATCACCCGGCATCCGCAGTGCTCACAGGTGGGCGCCATCCCGTGGATCGCGCACTCGAACGAGTCGAAGTGGCCCACGCGTCCCTGATACCGGATCTCCAGCATCTTGCGATACTCGTTTCCGCAGATCTCACAGCGTGACATTTCGTGTCCCCTTCCGCCTAGATAGCCAGTACGGCGGGTACCGATAATAGTCGTGCAGACGCGCCTCGTACTCCCGGTCGAGCACATGCTCGTTCGAGTAGTTGGGGCCTTCCTCGATCCGCTTCTTGTCGATGTTCATGACCACCGTTTGCTTCTGGGGATCCACCGAGCTGATCCACGCGGTCGAGAGCATCACCTTCTTGCCGGGCAGCCAGCGCCCGGTATCGATGACGAGATAGCGGAGCTTCAGCTCGTCGTCGAGGAGGATGTCGTTCACCTCGCCGATCTCGCCGTCGGTGGCGAGGATGGTGTAGCCGAGACACTCCTTCATGCTCTTCAACATGGGTCGGCCTCCTTTCGCTGCCCATCCAGGGGGCAAGGAGCGTGCCGGACCCGGGCCGAGTCCCGGCGGGGCTCAAGGGCGCGAAATCGCCACGGAATCGTGGCGCGAGGGCGGGTGCGGCGCCGGCGCGCGTCGGCCACCGGGCAAGACCGACCCGGTAAGGTCGGCGCTTGTCTAGCCCAGCACGACGCGCACCCGGTGGGTGCGGCCGTCGCTGACCAGACCGAGCCCCTCGGGCCCCGGGGTGACGCGGACGCCATCGAGCTCCATCCGCGCCACGCCCCGGGTGACGGCGTGTGGGTTCTCCACCTGGATGACATAGCTCGCCGAGTGGTATCGGAACGTCAGCGTGAAGCCGCTCCACGCGCGCGGGATGCAGGGGTCGATGAAGAGTGCCGCCCCGCGAAGCCGGAAGCCCAGCAGCCACTCGATCCCCGCGCGGTACATCCAGCCCGCCGAGCCCGTGTACCAGGTCCAGCCCCCCCGCCCCGCATGGGGCGGCTCGGCATAGACGTCCGCCGCCACCACGTACGGTTCGACCTCGATAGCGGTAGACGCCGGCTCTCGTGGCCGTGTGGTTGATGGGATTGAGGATGGAGAGGAGCTCGCCGGCGCGGTCGCCGTCCCCCAGCGCGGCCCAGGCCATGATGGCCCAGATCGCGGCATGCGTGTACTGACCCCCATTCTCGCGCACGCCGGGCGGATAGCCCTTGATGTAGCCGGGATCGCGCGCGGTCCGGGAGAACGGCGGCGTGAAGAGGAGGACGAGCGCCTGCTCGCGCCGCACGAGATACTCCTCCACCGCGGCCATGGCCCGCGCGGCGCGCCGGGGATCGGCGGCGCCCGAGAGCACCGCCCAGGACTGGGCGATGGAGTCGATCCGGCACTCGGCGTTCTCGGCCGAGCCCAGCGGGGTGCCGTCGTCGAAGTACGCGCGACGGTACCAGTCCCCGTCCCAGCCCGCGGCCTCGAGCGCGGGGCTCAGCGCGGCGGCGTGCGCGCGCCACGCCTCGGCGCGCGCGCGCTCGCCGCGCGCGGCCGCGATGGGCGCCCACTGGGTGAGCGTGGCGTGGAGGAACCAGCCGAGCCAGACGCTTTCGCCCCGTCCGTGATGGCCGACCCGATTCATGCCGTCGTTCCAGTCGCCGGTGCCCATCAGCGGCAGCCCGTGCGCCCCCACGCGCAGGCTCCGGTCCAGCGCCCGGGCGCAGTGCTCGAACAACGAGCCGCGCTGGCTGCGAGACGCTGGGCTCGAAATAGGCCTCCGCTTCGTCGACATGCAGCGGGCGGCCCTCGAGAAAAGGAGATGTCCTCGTCGAGGAGCCCGCGATCTCCCGTCACCGCCATGTAGTGCGCCGCCACGGAGGGCAGCCAGAGCAGGTCGTCGGAGATCCGCGTGCGCACGCCCCGGCCGGAGGGCGGATGCCACCAATGCTGGACGTCGCCCTCGACGAACTGGCGGGCGGCCGCCCGGCAGATCTGGGCCCGCGCGATGTCCGGGGCGGCCACCGCCAGCGCCATCACGTCCTGGAGCTGGTCGCGGAAGCCGTAGGCGCCGCCCGCCTGGTAGAAGCCCGAGCGCCCGAGGATGCGGCAGGCGAGCGTCTGGTAGAGGAGCCACCGATTGAGCATGAGATCGAGGGACCGGTCCGGGGTCTTCACCTGCACCGCGGCGACCAGATCGTCCCAGCGCGTGATCACCGCGTCGAGCACGGCGTCGAGATCCGCGGCGCGGTAGCGCTCCACCAAGCGCGCGCGCCTCGTCCGCGGAGGTCCCCTGGCCGAGCAGCATCACCAGCTTCGGCCTCGCCGCCCGGCGGGATGAGCAGGGACACCTGGAGCGCGCCGCAGGGATCGAGGCCCGCCCCCACCGTGCCGGACAGGCGCGCGCCGCGCTCGAGCGCGTCCGGATGATCGAGCGTCCCGTTGCGCCCGAGCACCTCGGTCCGGTCGCCCGTCCAGGACGTCTGGGCCCCCCGCAGGTCGAGGAAGGCGACGCGGCCGGGGAAGTCCATCGTCCAGGCATTGCGGGCCAGCAGCGCCCCGGTGCGCTCGTCCACCTCGGTCACGATGTGGGGCGCCGCGGTCGCGCGCGAGGCGCCGAGCACCCACTCGACGTACGCGGTGACGCTGATCCGCCGCGCGCGCTGGGAGTGGTTCTCGACCCGGAGGCGCGAGATCTTCACCGGGTCGTCCAGCGGGACGAACTGCGTGAGCTCGAGCGCGATCTCATGCGAGGTGTGCTCGAAGCGGCTGTAGCCCTGCCCGTGACGGCACACATAGGGCCACGCGTCCTCCCGGATGGGCAGGAGGGTCGGGTTCCAGAGCGCGCCCGACTCCTCGTCACGCACGTAGAAAATCTCACCCGGCGGGTCGGACACGGGGTCGTTCGACCAGGGGGTGAGCTGGTTCTCGCGGCTGTTCTCGGCCCAGACATAGCCCGCGCCGGATTCCGACACCTGGAAGCCGAGGCGCGCGTTGGCCACCACGTTGATCCACGGAGCCGGCGTCCACTGCCCCTCGCCGAGCACGGTCATGTACTCGCGCCCGCCCTCCACGAAGCCGCCCAGCCCATTGCCGAACTCCAGATCGGGGCGCGGGAGGACGGCTTCGGGCGCGGGCTCGCGCCGGGCCTCCCCCGGCGCCTCGCGGCGCCGCGCCGGAGCCACGCGGTCGGCGGGCGCGGTCCGGTCGGCGCGCGCGACCTGCTCGGCGAGGGTGCCGTGGCGGCTCAGCAGCACGACGCGGGCCGCCGCCTGGAGGCAGTCGCGCTCCACGGGGGAGAGCAGGTCGGTCCGCAGCACGAACACGCCGCCCTCGGGGGTCGCGGTGAGCGTGGGCCGTCCCGCCCGCACCAGGCCCTCGAGCGTGCCCTGGAGATCCTGGAGATAGGACGGCGGCTTCTCGTTGAGGATGACGAGATCCACCGCGAGCCCCTTCATGCGCCAGTACTCGTGCGCGCGCAGGATCTGTCGCACGATGCCGCGATCCTCCACCTCGTCGATGCGGACCAGGACGATGGGCAGGTCGCCGGAGATCCGGTGCCCCCAGAGCCCGGAGGGACCGGCCGAGTTCCGCGCCAGCGTGCGCGCCGGGGCGCGCAGCCTTGGATCGGAATACAGGATGCGATTGGCCACGTGCTGGAAGAGGTGGGCCTCGTCGGGCGCGATGCCGAGGTGATGGAGCTGGACCTGCGCCTGCGTCCACGCCAGCGTGGCGGTGCGCTCGAACGTCGCGGGGTCGCGGTACTTGTCGGCCAGGGCCAGCGCCGCCGCCCGCGAGGGGGCCAGGAGGGTGGTGAACACGATGCGCGCGCTCGCGCCCGGCGCGAGGCGGACGCGCCGGCGGAGGCTGAAGATGGGATCGAGCACCGGGCCGGTGGTGTTCGAGAGCGGCCGGCCCTCGATCATCGGACATCGGCGTGCGGATGCCGCGCCCCCGGCCGAGGAAGCGGGCGCGGTCCGTCTCGTGCTGGGAGCCCCCCGCGCTCTCGCCCTCCACCGTCACCACGTGGGCGGCCCAGACGCCCGCCTCCTCGGGGACGCGGGTCCGCCGGGTGGCCAGGAGCGTGTCCAGCTCGGGGACGGCCTCGGTGTGCACGAACAGGTTGGAGAAGGCGGGATGCGCCAGGTCGGCGCGCGGGGGCGCCAGCACCAGCTCGGCGTAGGAGGTCAGCTCGATCTCCCGGACCTCGTTCCCGACATTGGTGAGCGACACGCGGCGGATCTCGGCATCGTCCTCGGGCGACACCAGCACCTCGAGCGTGGTGAAGAGGTTGCCGTCCCGCCGCTGGATCTCCGCGCGGTCCTCGAGGAAGGTCGCGGCGTAGGCCTCGGGCTCCACGCCGGTCGGCTGATGGCCCGCCGACCACACCTGCCCGCTGAGGACATCACGAAGAAAGACGAAGCTGCCCCACGCGTCGCGGGTCACGTCTTCTCGCCAGCGCGTGACGGCGAGCGGCCCGCAATGGCTGTAGCCTCCGCCCGCGGCGGTCAGCATCACCACGTAGCGGCCGTTGGACAGGAGATGGGTGCGCGGCAGCGGCTCGGAGGCCGTGGTGAAGCGGCGCACGACGGGCGCCTCGGACTCGCGGAGGTGGCCCGGCGCGCGCACCTCTTCGCCGCGGGGCCGCATGACCGGCACGTCGCGGGGCGGCCGCTCCTGCAGCAGCAGCTCGGTGGCCTGGACGATGGGCTCGGCGTGGAAGCGCTCGCGCATGCGCGCCGTCCAGGAGGACGTTGGCCAGCGCGACCACCGTCATGCCCTGATGGTGGGCCATGTAGGCGCGAATCACCGCCACGCGGGTGCCTTCGGGAGGCGCGGAGCGCGTGTAGTCCAGCGCCTCGTAGAACCCATACGCGCCCAGCCCGCCCACGCGCGCCAGCTCGGCGAAGTTCCGCGCGGCGGCGGGGGCGTCGAACATCGCGGCCAGGGCCGTGGCATAGGGCGCGATGACGAGGTCCTCGCCGAGCCCGCGCTCCAGGCCCAGGCCGGGCACGCCGAAGCTCGAGTACTGATAGGTCAGATCGAGGTCCCGCACGTTGTAGGCGGACTCCGAGATGCCCCACGGAACCGCGTGGGCCAGGGCATACGCCTGCTGCCGCTGCACCACCAGCCGGCACGTCTGGTCGAGCAGGCTTCCGGCGGGGGAGCGCATGACGAGACCCGGCATGAGGTACTCGAACATCGAGCCGGACCACGACACCAGCGCGGTGCCCAGCTCCACCGGAGTCATGGGCCGCCCGAGGCGGAACCAGTGCGAGGCGGGGACATCGCCGCGAGCGATGGCGACGAAGCTGGTGAGGCGCGCCTCGGAGGCCAGGAGGTCGTAGCGCCCGGCGTCGAGCGAGCCATCGCGAGACGCGATACCCGATGGCGAAAAGCTGGCGGGGCTCGTCGTAGAGGAACCCGAAGTCCATGGCCTCGAAGTGCTCGCGCGCGGCGCGGACGATCTCCTCCAGGCGGCGGGCCAGCGCGGCGGCGGCCAGCCCCGATCGCTCGAGGGCCTCGATGACCTTGCCGACGCGCCCGGCGTCCAGCCCGCGTCCTGGCCGGCCGGCGCCCGCGGCGAGGAGCACGGCCAGCTCCTGCGCGGCCGCGTCGGCACAGGCCGGCATGTCGCGGAGCGCGGGGATCGTGCTCCGCAATCGCGTCACCGCCTCCCGGCCGGCGAGCATCCGCTCCGGCAGGTCGGCGGCAAGCGCCTCGAGCGGCTCGGCCCACGGCGCCAGCGCCTCGAGGTCGCGGCGATGGGCGGTGATCGTCGCCTGAGCGGTCTTCACCCAGGCCAGCGCCGTTCCGCGGGACTCCCCTTCCAGCGCCTCCGCCAGCGCGGTGAGGCCGTCGGCGTCCGACGGCCAGGGCGCTCAGGCGGACCGCCCAGGCGCCCGCCGTCGTCGGGCGGCGTGGCGAGGCGCTCGATGAGTCGCTCCAACGCCGCGCGCAGGCGCTCGGCCGCTGGGTGGGGCGTGAGGGATGCGGCATCGGCAACGAGCCGGAGCGCGTCGACGATGCCGCGGGTCGCCTCGGTCTCCACGAAGGGCCGCGCGGTCCACTCCCGCGTCGCCACCGCGAGCACGCAGAGATGGCCGGCGAGGTTCCCGCTGTCGACGGTGGAGACGTAGCGGGGCTCGAGCGGCCGGAGGTCGCCGGTGTCGTACCAGTTGTAGTAATGCCCCCGGAAGCGCTCGAGCCGGTCCAGCGTGCCGAGCGTGGCCTCGAGCCGGTCCGCCATGTCGAGGGTGCCGAGCCAGCCGAAGTCACGAGCGGACGCCGTGGAGAGCAGGTAGAGGCCGATATTCGTGGGCGAGCTTCGCCGGGCGACCACCGGGCGCGGGTCTTCCTGGAAATTGTCCGGCGGCAGCGCATTGTCCGCCGGGGTCACGAAGGTCTCGAAGAAGCGCCAGCTTCGCCGCGCAGTGGCGCGCAGGGTCTCGCGCTCGTCCGGGGACAGCTGCTCGGCCGGCCGCGCGCGCGGGGGCAGGCTGATCCAGCGGGCGACGGCGGGCGAGAGGAGCCAGAAGGTGACGAGTGGGAGGGCGAGGATCCAGTGCGCGCCCGGGGCCAACAGCGCAACTACGCCCGCGAGCAGCGCGAGGACGAGCGCGCCGGCCATGCGCTCATACACGCTGCGCAGATCGAGAGTCGAGCTCGACCTTGACCTGAGCGGCGGAGACCCACTCGAGGAGCCGGCGCCGCGTGAAGAGGAGGCGTGCCAGCGTCCGGCCCACCGCGTCCGCCATCAGCCAGGCCTGGTGGGCGAGGAGGACAAGGTCAGGGTGACCTGAGCCATCGCCAGCGTGAGGCTCCCGGCCAGGCTCCGCAGGTAGGCGCGCTTGGAGATGCCGGGCCGCTGGGGCAGGATCTCCGTCGACACCGGAATGAACGCCGGAATGGCGATGGCCAGCAGGACGAACTTGGTCCAGATCAGCGCGACCCCGTCGGGCAAGGTCCAGCCCAGGAGCAAGGTGAGGTAGGCGGCGGGGGCGGAGAGCGTGCGGCGCAGGTTGTCGAACATCTTCCACCGACCGATCGGCTCGATGCGCCCGCGCGCGCGCTCCGGCCCGCCGCGTCCGCGCAGGATCCAGGGAAGGAGCTGCCAGTCACCCCGCGCCCAGCGATGCTGGCGCGCCGCCGCGACCTCGTAGCGCGCCGGGAACTCCTCGAAGAGGTCGATGTCGCTGACCAACCCCGCCCGCGCGAACAGTCCCTCGAAAAGGTCGTGGCTCAGGAGCGCGGCTTCCGGCACCCGGCCGGCCAGCGCGCTCTCGAAGGCGTCGATGTCGTAGATGCCCTTGCCGGTATACGAGCCCTCCCCGAAGAGGTCCTGATAAACGTCGGAGACGGCGGAGGCATACGGGTCGATGCCCGCCGGACCCGACGAGATGCGCTGGTAGATCGAGCTCTCCCGATCGGTGGGCAGGGTGGGCGCGATGCGGGGCTGGAGGATCCCGTATCCCTCGACCACCCGACGCTCGCGCGGATCGAGCCTCGCCCGGTTGAGCGGGTGGGCGAGCGTGCCCACCAGCCGCGCCGCCGCGCCGCGGGGGAGCTGCGTGTCGGCATCGAGCGTGATCACGTAGCGGATGTCCTCGGGCAGGGGGAGGGCGCCGGCGCGGTGAGGAAGGTGGTGTCGGCGGCGCCGCGCAGGAGCCGATTGAGCTCGTGCAGCTTGCCCCGCTTGCGCTCCCAACCCATCCAGCTCCCCTCGCTCGCGCTCCAGACGCGGCGGCGATGGAAGAGGTAGAAGCGGGGCTCGCCCCCGGCCGGCGGCGCCGTACTGGCGGTTGAGCGCGTCGACGCCCGCCCGCGCCGCCGCCAGCAGCGCGTCGTCCGCGGGGAGCGTGCTCGCCGGGCGCGTCGGTCCAGTCCGAGAGGAGGGCGAACCGCAGCCGCCATCGGCGTTGGCGAGGTAGTGGACCCCGAGGCGGCTCGATCTGCTCGGCGATCTGCGCCTCGTTGGTCAGGAGCGTGGGCACGGCCACCAGGGTCTTGAGCTCCCGCGGCACGCCCCGGGCGAGCTCCAGCCGCGGCAGCGGGCGGGGGGGCAGCAGCTCCATCATCGCGCGGTTGACGAGAGCCGTCGCGGCGTCGGAGGCGGGAAAGAGCGCGAGCGCGCCGAGCACCACGAGCAGCGCCGTGCTCACCCCGAGGTGATGGGTGAAAAACAGCGGCGACGACAGCAGGAACGCGGTCACGATGAAGGTGGAGCCGAGGTAGCTCCACGTCGCCGACGCCATGTACGCGCGGCTGAGGCGCTGCCGGAGCGAGATGCGATAGCCGAGCGATTCTTCCAGCCGCGGGCGGCCCTTCGAGATGAGGTAGAGGCCCGGGTCTTCCTTCCCGGCCGCCAGCGCGAGCGCCTCGCGGGCCACATCCATCTCGGTCCGGCCCGAGCCGCGGGCGAGATCCTCGATGGCGTGCCGGTACCGGTCGCGGGTGGCGAAGTCCATCGCGCCGAACCCGCTCTCCTCGCGCAGCATCCGGTCCACGAGGCTGACGCTCTCGAAGAACTCGCGCCAGTCGAACGTCCCCATGACCCGGAGGCTCGTGATCACGTTGCGGACGGTGACATTGGCCGCGCCCTGGCGCTGATGCTCGGCGCGCACCAGCTCCTGCGAGGAGGTCCCGACGATGGCCAGCCGCTCCTCCAGCCAGCGCGCGGCGGGCGTGACATCGGGATCCTGATCGCGCAGCCGCTGGGCGAGCTGCACCGCGAAGGGCGTGGTCAAGACCTGATCGCCCAGGCTGCGGAACGCGAGGGGATCCGCGGGGCCCTCGCCCTGCCCGAGCAGGGTATTGGCGAGCCGATCCGCGGCGAGCCGATCCGCGCGGCCCTCGACGATCTCCTCGGCGAGGCGGCGCAGGTTCTCGATGAGGGTCAGGCGAAGGGCGATGGGCACCGCCCACAGCTCGCTCATCAGGAGCGGCTGCACGCGCTGGAAGGCCAGGACGAAGCGCTGGAGGACGGGCGGATCGAAGCGGCTATCGGTATGGGCCACCAGCATGGAGGCGAGGCCGACCACACGCGGCGAGCCCTCGAACGGGCCCTCGCCGAGCCGGGGCAGCTGGCGGTAGAACCCGGGCGGCAGGTCGGTACGAATCTCGTTCAGGACGTCTTCGACGATGTGAAAGTTGTCGACCAGCCATTCCGCGGCGGGGGTGGTGGCGCGCTCCTCCTGGATCACGGCGGCGAGCGCGCGATAACACCGGAGCAAGACCCGGCCATTGTCCCGGACGCGGCCGAGCAGGAATGGGTCGGCGACCTTGCCGGATCCCACCCGGTCGTGCGCGATGGCCTCGGCCTTCAGCTCGAGGCGCTCGACACTGAGCAGGTCGGCGCGGATGGGACCCGTGGTGAACAGACTCATTGGCGCCGGCGGGGCCGAGGGGACAGATGTATCCGGAAAAAACTACCCGGTGGTGGATTCAGGCCGATGCCTGCCACGCTGGTACGGCAAGGCATCGTGTGATGAGGATAGCACTTTACTTCACCCCGCGTGGTCGCCGGGGTGGTTGGCACTCCTCTTGCGGTGTCGGGATCGGGAGGGAGTCCAGCCATGAGAACCGCGATCGGCTTGCTCGCGCTCGGAATCGTCGGCGGCGTCGGCCCCGTGGGATTTTCGATCATGCCATACCTCACGCCGCTGCTGACCGGAACCGTCGCCGCATTCCTGATCCTCCTCACGCTCGGCGTTGCGGCCTCCGCCTTGCGCCCCCGACACCCTCGTCGACTCGAGTCTACGTCGAGCCGGCCGGCTCCGGCTCCCACCTCTCGCGTGCGCGCCGCCGCCCACCGCGCCATCTAGCGCTGCCCCGCCCGCCGCCGCCGGCGGCGTAGCCATCGCTCCCGCCGCACCCACAGGAAGGTTGCCGCGCCCCCCGCCACCACCGCCAGCACCAGCCAACCCGCGTCTTCCACGCCCGTTCTCCTCGCTGGCAAAGAAACGGGCCGGGGAAAGGTCCCCGGCCCGCCAATCGACTCGCTACGTGATCGCGCTACGGGGTCTGGGGCTTCTTGGTGGCGCCGCCGATGCCGACGCCCAGCCGACCCAGCGTGTCGGGATCGAGCTGGCCCGTCACCTGGAGCTGCTCCCGCTTCTGAAACTCACGCACCGCCGTGGTCGTCTGCGGCCCCACGTACCCGTCGATAGGGCCGGGGTTGTAGCCATTGGTCTTGAGCGCCTGCTGGGCCGCCGCCACGTGTGTCTGCGACCCCGTGACCTTGTCGGAGCCGTCCAGCATGGTGTCCTTCGTCCGGCTCAGCCGATTCTTCATCGTGCTGGGATCGTCCATCGCGCTGTCGAAGGTCACGTCGTTCTTGACGGCGCGGACGCCGGGAATCCCGCGGGCGAGCTGCGAGGCCCGCGCGCTATCGTTGATATTGGCGACCTTGCCCTGGAGCGTCACCACGCCGGCGTCCACCCGGACGTCCACCTTCTTGAGGCGGGCGTCGTTGTGAAGCCGGGTCTTCACCTGCTTGGTGAGGTCGTCGTCCTTGGCCTCCACCATCTTCTTCTCGCTGGGGGCCACCACCTGCAGCTCGTTCTTGACCGCAGTCACGCCCTCGATGCCCTTGGCGACCTCCTCGGCCGCCGCCTTGGCGGCGTCGTTGTCGACCTTGCCGCGAAGGAACACGGTGCCCTTGGTGGTCTCCACGTTCACGGCGGTGCCGGCGACGCGGCTATCCGCGAAGAGCGCAATCTTCGTCTTCGAGGTGATCCACGAGTCGGTCACGTTGGTCTTCACGGCCTGGGTGGTCGACTTCTTCTCTTCGGCGGCGCTCACCCACGCGGGCGCGGCCGCCAGCGCCAACCCCATCAGCACGGTAGCGCTCAGCTTGGTCGCACGATGCATTGGACTTCCTCCTTTGGTTCGGTTAGCGGACGTTGTTGCCGCGGCCATCACACTCGTCCCGTCAGCGCGAGGATCAGGAGCACCAGCAGGGCGAGGCCCAGGAAGCCGCTGGGAAAGTAACCCCACTGGCGGCTATGCGGCCATGACGGGAGCGCGCCTACCAGCAGCAGCACCAGCACGACGATCAGAATGGTACTCATTGATCTCCCTCGAGGCGCCGGTTCGCGGCCGCCTTCCACACCCTCGTACTGCAACGCGCGTGCCGCCGGACCGCGCGCCCGGTGAGCGTCCGAATTCAAGCCCTTTCCGTGCGAATCGGTCGAGGTATGGATCGGAGCCATGCGCGCCCGAGGTAGTTTCTATCGGGTAAGACGAGCCCTGGCATCGCCCTTGCTCTTGAGTGGGCCCAAGGAGGAGACATCATGCTCAAGTCGTTCGTCGTCGGAGCGGTCGCAGGCGGAGTCGCATACTGGCTGGTGGGGCGACGAGATCCGTCGCCTGGTCGATTCGGGCACGTTCGACCTTCGCAAGCGAGCGGCCGATACGCTGAAGCAGGCGGAGGCGGTCGTGGAGAGCGCGTCGGAGACCATCGGCCAGACCATTCACGCGGGCCAGGAGGTCATGCGTCCGGCCGCCCGCAGCTCCCTTCGCTCCGCGAAGTAAGCGGCGAGCCCAGATTGCTCCTGGTGGAGCCGGGACGGCCTCCGTATCCCGGCTCCACCGGAAGCCCATTTACCTGAGCGGCCGACTCCCGGCCGGAGTCGCGATCTCGCCACTCCGACTCGAAATACCGCGCGTCTTCGTCCGTGCGCGGGCCCACTCCCATGAGCAAGCCGCCGTTCTCGAGGGCGTGCTCGTAGAGGCGCGCGCGATCTTCCGGAATGCCGGCGCCGATGAACGCGCCGATCACCCCGCCCGTCACGCCGCCCGCGCCGGCGCCGGCGAGCGCCGCGGCCAGCGGGCCGGCGAGGACGAGCCCCACCCCGGGCACCACCAGCGTGGCCGCCGCCGCGAGGGCGGCAATCACTCCGCCGGTGACCGCGCCCACTCCGGCGCCCACTCCCGCGCCTTCGAGCGCCTTGCTTCCCAGCTCGGTCCCGGGCGGCGTCTCCTCGCCGAAGAAGCTCTGACGCGTCGCCGCGGACATCATCAGGTTGATGTCGGCATCCGAGTAACCGCGGCTGCGCACCGCCTGATACGCGCGCTCCGCCGCCTCCCGATCCCAGAACACTCCCGTCACCATTCCCGATGGTCTGGTCATGCCGGTGTCTCCTTGCGGGGTGATGCTAGGACGGCGCGATGAGCTCGACGAGACGGTGCGGGTCCACGGGCTTCAGAAGGTGGGAGTCGAACCCGGCGTCCAGCGCGCGCTGACGATCCTCGGGCCGGCCGTATCCGGTCAGCGCCACCAGCCGGACCGACGGCGCGCTCGCCCGCATGCCGCGCGCCGCCTCGTAGCCGTCGATGTCAGGCAGTCCGATGTCGATGACGGCCCAGTCCGGCGCCAGCGAGGCGGCCAGCGCAATCCCCTCCCGCCCGCCGGCGGCCACGCTGACACGATGGCCCGAGCGCTCGAGCAAGAACTTGAGCGCGTCGCGGCTGTCCGCGTCGTCCTCAACGAGGAGAATATGCGCCATGGAGTGCGCCGCGCCGGGGGTCACCCCGACGACTTCCGGCTCCCCCGCTCGAAGCCCGGCCGAATGGCCTGCGCGAACGCGTTCTGCACGAGGCGGACGATGGCCTCCATCGTGCCGACATTGGGATTGTCGATGCGGCCGGACACGGCGGTCTTGGTGGCGACCTCGTCCCGCGGCGTGTTCTCGAGCAACTCGGCGATGGCGCCCACCACCGCCTCGTAGGCGCGGTGGAACACGTTCTTGTGCCGGTCCTGACTCGGATCGTACACGTCCATGTCCTTGAAGAGGGGCTTCACGTAGCCGGCCACCTGCCCCTTGTTGACGCTGATCTCGGAGAAGAAGGAGAAGTTCCCGCCCTTCACGTCGAAGCCGCCGTGGGCGCGGAGCACGTCGTTCATGCGCTGCATGTCGGTGTCGGCAATCCGGACCTTGATGTCCATGTCCGGCCGCGGCGTGCCGGGGCGGAAGCGCACCTGCATCGCGGTGGCGCCGGTCCCCATGAACTTCCCCGTCAGCTCCACGTCCCCCGGGCCCTCCGCGCGCTGATTGCTGAGGTTTTTGACCTTCACGTTGGCGTCGGAGATGAAGAGACGATACGGGGGCTGGGCGGCGGCATTGGCCAGCGCGAAGGTGCTGCGGGTGACCTCGAGGCGGGTGGCGCGCAGGATCAGGCCCGGCTTCTCGGTGGCCACTTCCGCGGCCGCCTTGCCGGCCTTGTTGGCCACCGCGCTCACGCCCCGGACCCCCTTGGCGCCCCGGTGCACGTACTCGACCGCGACGCCGTCGATGCGGGCTTCGCGCAGGTCCACCGTCTTCACCGTGGGCGCATACTCCACGCGGCCGTCGGCGGCGAGCGTCCCCCCCTTGACGACCACGTCGTAGTGCCGGGTCAGCGGGCGGAAATAGTCGAGCTCGATCCCCTCCAGGCGCACGTCGGCGAGGACGGCCGCGTGCGGCATGGCGAGGAAGTCGGCATGGCCGTCCACCTGGAGCTTGCCCCGCTCGAACACTCGCGCCGCGAGGTGAATCTCGGACGGATAGGTGCGCTCCTTCGAGCGCACGTTCCGGATATCGCTGGCCTCGAGCGTGATTCGCCGGAGGTGCAGCGGCGCGAAGGGCCCCTCATCCGTATAGACGAGCTCGCCGCGCCGGATCACCAAGGTGTTGATCTCGAGCGGGTAGACGGCCGCGAGCGCCTCCTGCCAGCCCCGCTGCTCGACCGGCACCGAATCCTTGATCTCCTCGCGTGCCTGGGCGAGGTTGAGGTTCACCTTCGGCCGAATGATCTCCACGTCGCCCACCAGCCGCCCGGACAGCAGCGCGCGCCACTCCACGCTGGCGGAGAGCCGCCGGATGCGGGCCACCGGCGGGTCGGGCTGCGCGTCCTGCGTGATCACGATGTCCCTCAGGTCCAGTGAGAACCCCAGGGGATGGAAGTCGAGCTTGCCCACGCGCGCGGTATAGCCCTTGAGCCGCTCGTTGAGCTGGCGCTCCATGGTGCGGCGCAGGGGCTCATCGATGACGAAGGCGATCGCGTAGGCGAGCACCGCCACCACCGCGAGGCTACCGAGGGCCCACCAGCGCCAGCGCCCTCCGGGAATGCGGACGCGCGGCAGGCGGAGACGGCTCCAGAGCGCCATGACCCTAGACGCGGGCGCGCCCGCCCAGCGCGGTGACGAGGCGAACCAGGTGCGCGGCGTCCACCGGCTTGTTCAGGTACAGCTGGAAGCCCCCTGCGAGCGCGCGCGCGCGCGACTCCGGACCGACCTGAGCCGTGACGGCGACCGCGGGGATCTGCCCGCCCTCCTCCGGCGCCAGCGCCCGGACGCGGCGCAAGAGCTCGAAGCCGTCCCCACCCGGCATCGCGAGGTCGCTCACCAGCACGTCGAAGTGACCTTCCGCGAGCGTCTCCAGCGCCTGACGGGCCGATCCTACCGCCGCCACCTCGGCCCCGCAGCGCTGGAGGATGATGCGCATGCCGTCGCGCGCGCTGGGCTCGTCCTCGACGATGAGGATGCGCAGTCCGCCCAGGGAGAACGGCATGCGTGCTCCCGGTGCGGTCATGCCAGCCTCGGCGGATCGGTCCACCACCGCCGGCCTGCCCGACCCGAGCAGCGGCAGCTCCAAGGAGAACGTCGCCCCCTCGCCGTGGCCGGGGCTCTCCGCGCGCACCAGGCCTCCGTGCAGCTCCACGATATGGCGGGTCAGCGCCAGGCCCAGGCCGGAAGCGTCGTCGACCGAGGAAACGCCCCCGCCGGACTGATGCCGGTCGAACATCGTTGGCAGGCGCGACGACTCGATTCCGGGTCCGGAGTCGCGCACCTCCACGCGGGCCGCGGTCTCCGTCCGGCTCAACCGTACCCACACGGTGCTTCCGCGCGGCGTGTGTCGGATCGCGTTCGAGAGCAGGTGCCAGACCACCTGGCCCAGCCGGGTCGCGTCACCCGCCACCGCGATCAAGCCGAACGCGAGGTCCGTCTCCAGCGTGATGGCCTTGGCACCCGCGAGCGGGCGCGAGGCCTCCACCGCGCTCTCCACGATGGGTCGGAGCGGGACGTCCTCGACCTCCAGCCGCAGACGGCCCAGCGCGATGCGGGACATGTCCAGCAGCGTATCGATCATGCGAACCTGCAGCCGTGCCGCCTGGTCCAGCCCGTCGAGGGCACGCGTGACCAGAGTGGGATCGCCGGGCTGCTCACGCAGCACCTGGCTCCACAGCATGATGGTATTGAGGGGATTGCGAAGGTTGTGCGAGATCGAGTTCAGCATCTCGTCACTGGCCTGGTTGGCCGCTTCGGCCGCGGCCCGGGCCGCCCGCTCCCGCTTCAGCTCCATCCGGAGATGCCGGATCTCCTCCGAGCCCGCACTCGAATCCATATGGACGACCGTCAGCAAGAGACGTGCCGACAAGATCGCCGTGGGTCAAACGCTGGCATTGCACTTGCTAGACGCCGGGTTATGGCGTTATTAGCGGAGCGTCTCGACACCATGCATGCGGGGCCGGGCGACTCGGTGGGTAAGACTTTACCCGGCTACTCTTTCCCGGTCCCTCGGTCCGCCATCGAGATGATCCGCGCCTGCTTCCGGTATCAGCACCCCGAAGAGTTCGGAGCCGGTATGGTGGACGACGCCGCGGTGCCCGCGCACCTTCGCTATGGCGCCGACGACATCTCTCCGGCCGGGGCCACGGTACCCGAGGAGCCAATGGGCAATCCCGGTGCCGTCGCGATCTGAGGCGCCCCGTCGGTGTCGGCATTCTCCACTCGCGCGACGGCGCAGGCCCCGTCGCGCCAGCCCGGTCCGGCTGTAGATAGTCGCCCGCGCGGCCGTTCGGCTGAGCGGGCCTCCGCGAATGACTCCGCGAAGTAACCTGGGCTAGGCCGGGCCCGGGCTGGGCGCGACGTGCACGAGTGTCGGGAGAGCAAGGGTCGCGCCAAACAGCGGGAGCGGATCGCCGGGTCCGAAACTACACGGTAGAGCTTACCTGCCCCGGGAAGAAGGACCGCGCGCCCTGGTCACCCGGCCTCCGAATCGGCCGTCCCCGCGCGTGTTTCGGCCACATCGACGGAGGGGTCGACGGCACACCCCTTGCAGACGTCGGATTGTTCATGCATCTCTCGGCCAAAGGAGGCCCAAGCATGATGCAGCGACACGTCGTGCCGTCGGGCGTTTCCGGTTACGAGATCGAGGTCACCACCGAGCAACGCCCCCACGGCGCCTGGGCGGTGGTGGCGAGCGTGCTCCACGAGACCCCGACCGGCGTCAGCACCACCCCGCTTGACCTGTCCGGCGGGGACTTCCCCACCGAATCCGCCGCGCTGGCGATGGGCGTGCGGGTCGCACGGGAGTGGATCGACGACAATGCCGCGAACGACGAGAAGAAGGCGACTCGCCCGTCCCGGTGAAGACGTCGCTCCGGTGAAGCGGTTCTCCGTCCGGGCCCACCTCATCATCCTGGTGTTGGCCGCCGTCCTTCCCGTCGTGGTCTTCAGCGGCTGGCTTGCGCTGAGCATCTCGGGCGAGCGGCGGCACGCGGTCGAGCGCGAGCTGCAGGACACCGCGCGCGGACTTGCCGCCGCCGTGGATCGCGAGCTCAACAATACCGTCGGCACGCTCAAGATCCTCTCCGCCTCGCGCAATCTCGAGCGCCGCGACTTCTCGCTGTTCTATGGCGACGCCCGCCGGCGCGTCGAAACCCAGCGCGGCTGGATGGCGGTGACGCTGGCCGAGCCCGACGGGCGCCGCATCCTCAACACGCTTCGTTCCGTATGGTGATCCCCCCGAGCCGGTGGGCGGAGCGCGAGAGCTTCGCGCGGGCGGTGTCGTCGGGCCTCCCCGCGGTGAGCGGCGTGCAGGTCGGCCCGCGCTCGGGCGATCCCGGCTACCTGGTGCGCCTGCCCGTCTTCCGCGACGTGGCGCTCCTCTATGTCCTGAGCGCCTGCCGTCTCCCCGGGATCCCTGCGGGACATTCTTTCCGAGCAGAAGCTGCCCGACGCGTGGTCGGCCTCGCTGGTGGACGCGCACGGCAGCATCCTCGCCCAGTATCCGGGACACGCGGAGGCCGTCGGCCGCCGGTCGGCGCTGGCCGTCACCGCGGGTGGCGACATGAAGACGCCCGGCTGGCATCAGGGCGCGGACGCGCAGGGGCGCGCCGTGTACTTCGCCAACGCGCGCATGGGAACCGCGGGCTGGACCGCGGTGGTGGCGGTGCCCACGGCGGTGGTGGAGAATCCCTTCTGGCGCTCGCTGGGGACCGTGGTGATGGGCGGCGCGGGCTTCCTCTTGCTGAGCGTGCTGGCCGCCACCATCCTGGGCCGGCGCGTCACGCGCCCGCTACGCGCGCTCTCCGCCTCCGCCTATGACCTGTGCTCGGGGCGGATGACCACCCATCCGTCCTCACCGGTGTCGGAGATCCACGCCATGGCCGACGCGCTCCTGAACGCCGGCTTCCAGCGCGCGGAGGGCGAGCGCACGCTGCGCGATCGCGAGCAGCGCCTCAGCGCGATCATCGACCGCACCATCGCCGGCATCGCCCAGGTCGACCTCGAGGGCCGCTTCACCCTCGCCAACGACCGGCTCTGCGAGATGGTGGGCCGCCCGCGCGAGGAGGTGCTGGTCTCGCGGCTCGATCAGTTCATCTACCCGGAGGACGCGGCGGACGGGGCGGCGCCTGCTCGCCGACATCACCGACAGCGGGCGCAGCCAGACCCGCGAGGTGCGGCTGCTCCGGCCCGACGGGACGACGGTGTGGGCGAGCGTGTCGGTATCGTCGATCCGGGAGAACGGCCAGCCGGCTTTCGCCATCGTGGTCGCCCTCGACGTCACCGACCGGAAGCAGGCGGAGGCGGAGCGCTCGGAGCTGCTGGAACGGGAACAGCGGGCGCGCGCCGACGCGGAGCGCGCCAACCGGGCCAAGGACGAGTTCCTCGCCACCTTGTCCCATGAGCTGCGCACGCCGCTCAATGCGCTCCGGCTATGGGCGGGCGTGCTCCGTCAGCGCCCGCTGGATCAGGACACGCTGGCGCGGGGCATCGACACCATTGACCGGAATGCCGCGCTCCAGGCCCAGCTCATCGACGACCTCCTCGACATCTCCCGGATCGCGTCGGGCAAGCTCCGCCTGGAGCTGGGCCCCATCGAGCTACAGGCGGTGATCGAGTCCGCGGTGGAAACAGTACGGGCGACTGCGGAGGGCAAGCACCTCACGCTCGCCCGGGCGCTCGACCCGGACGTCGGGCCGGTGCTCGGTGACGCCACGCGCCTGCAGCAGGTGATGTGGAATCTCCTGTCGAATGCGCTCAAGTTCACCCCGGTGGGCGGGCGCATCGAGGTGCGGCTCCGCCGGCGCGGCGCCGATGCGGAGGTGACGGTCCAGGACACAGGTCAGGGCATCGCGCCGGCGCTTCTCCCGCACATCTTCGACCGGTTCCGTCAAGGGGACAGCAGCTCCACGCGGCCGCAGGGCGGTCTCGGACTCGGGCTGGCCATCGCGCGGCAGCTGGTGGAGCTCCATCACGGGACCATCCGGGCGGAGAGCCCCGGTGAGGGCCGGGGGGCCACGTTCGTCGGTCAGCTGCCGCTCACGCGGAGCACCCGCGCCTGGCCGCGGGTCCGACGGGCCTCGAGCTGGCCGCGCCGCGGGGCGAGGTGCTGCGGGACCTCGCGGTGCTCGTGGTCGACGACGATGCCGACGCGCGCGAGGCGCTCTCGGTGAGCCTCGCCCGGCCGGGCGCCCGCGTGAGCACCGCGGCCTCGGTGTCGGAGGCGATGGTGGAAGCGGCGCGACGCTGGCCGACCGTGCTCGTGTCCGATATCGGGATGCCGGGCGAGGACGGCATCAGCCTCATCGGGCGCATGCGCCGTCTCGAGGCGAAGCGCGGGGGGCGCATCCGCGCGGTGGCCTTGACGGCTTATGCGGGCGAGGAGGACCGGCGGCGCATCCTCGACGCCGGCTATGACCTTCACGTTCCGAAGCCGGTGAACACCGCCACCCTCATCGCCCTGCTCGTCCGGCTTCTCGCGGATGGCGCTCCGGCCGGCCCGCCGGCCGGCCTGAGCGCACTCTGCGGTCACCCGCGCCGCGCGCCCGTTACCACCAGCACGATCCCCCCGAGCAGCGCCGGCGCACCCAGGGCCGGCGAGAGCGGGATGGTCTTCTTCTTGTCCACGCTGGCCTTGAGCGGCCCGATGTCGAGAACCTTCTCGCGCGTCGTGTAGGTGATGCCTTCGTACCCGAGCGCGATGACGCCGAGCACGATCAGCAGCACGCCGACAATGGTAGTCGTCTTCATGGTGTGTGTTCCTCCGCCCCGACGACGCTGCAAGTTGAATACCGTCTCGCCATGATGACGACCATCAATGGATGCCCGGCGTTCCCGCGGCAACACGGCGTCTACCCGGTAGGGACTTCCCCCGTCACGCACGGCTTGGGAATCGGCCGTTCTCGGCCGGACTCTCGCACGATCGCTGCGCCGTCACGCACTTGCGCGGCAAGCAGTCGTCTTGCACGGATATTGCTGATCTCGATCCAGCAAGGAGGGCGATATGAACCGAGACATTCTCGAAGGCAAGTGGAAGCAGCTCAAGGGCAGCGTGAAGGAGAAGTGGGGCGAGCTCACCGATGACGAGCTGGACAAGTCCGCGGGCCGCTTCGACAAGGTGGCCGGCCTCATCCAGGAGCGGTACGGCTATGCCAAGGACCAGGCCGAGCAGGAGCTCGACGAGTTCCTCGACGAGCAGGACGACTCGGACTTCGCGGAGGAGAGCCGGCCCGCCGCGCCCCCAAGGCGCCGCTAGGATCCAGAGCCGCTCGGTCCCAGGACAACGAGCACCGGCGGCCGCGGTCGCGGGTGCATGCGGGGCACGGCGGGGAGCGCGCGCGCTCTTCGCCGTGCCCGACTCCTTCGGCGACGATCCACCCGACGACGCGCGAGATCGGCCGGCGGGGTCGAAAGTTACACGGTAATAGTTCGGGACCGGCACTTTCGTCCTGGTAAAGGTTCCCGCCGTAAACCCGCGCCAAATCCGCATCAAGAGTGCAATCGGGATCGGGCATGCCGGTTGCAATCAGTCATTTCGCCCATGGCTACCAGAATTCTACTCGTCGACGATGATGCGGATTCGCTCGCTGGGCTGGCGCTGCTTCTTGAAGGTTGGGGCTATCAGAGTCGAGCAGGCGCAGGACGGCGAAGAGGCGGTCGCAAAGGCGCTGACCCGGCGTCCCGACCTCGTCATCGCCGACCTGGTGATGACGGGCATGGACGGTCTCACGCTCGCGGCCACCGTCCAGGAGGAGTGCCCGGGCCTCTCGGTCATCATCCTGACCGGACACGCCACCGTGGACAGCGCGGTGGCGGCCATGAAGCAGGGCATCTACGACTATCTCACCAAGCCGGTGGACACCCGGCGGCTTCGCCTCCTGATCGAAAAGGCTATCGAGAAGACGGAGATCGTGCGGGAGGTGACTCTGCTGCGTCGCCAGCTCAAGCAGGCGCGCGGGCTCGGGCGGCTGCTCGGGCACGAGCAAGTCGATGCAGGAGATCTACCGCCTCACCGAGATGGCGGCCCCCACCAATGCCGCCGTGCTCATCTCCGGTGAGAGCGGTACCGGCAAGGAGCTGGTGGCCCGCACCATTCACGAGCTGTCGCCCCGTCGGAAAGGCCCCTTCGTGGCGGTCAACTGCTCGGCCATCCCGGAGACCCTCCTCGAGAGCGAGCTCTTCGGCTACGAGAAGGGCGCCTTCACCGGCGCCGCGGAGCGGCGGGCCGGCTATTTCGAGCTGGCCGACAAGGGGACCATCTTCCTCGACGAGATCGCGGAGATGAGCCCCGCGCTGCAGGCGAAGTATCTCCGAGTCCTGCAGGAAGGGACCCTGCGCCGCCTCGGCGGCAAGGGCGAGCTGCCGGTGGACGTGCGGGTGGTCGCCGCCACCAACAAGGATCCGGTGCAGGCGATGCGCAGCGGGGCATTCCGGGAGGATCTCTTCTACCGCCTCAACGTCTTCGCCATCGACATGCCGCCGCTCCGGCAGCGCAAGGACGACATTCCCCTCCTCGTCGAGGCATTCATCGAGGAGTTCAATACGCCAAGTACGACAAGCGACGTGAAGGGCGTGGATGATGCCGCGCTCCAGCGACTGATCCGGTGGCACTGGCCGGGCAATGTGCGGGAGCTGCGCAATGCCATCGAGCGCGCGGTGGTCGGCTGCTCGGGAGATCTGGTGGCGCCGGACTGCCTGCCCATGGCGCCGGGACTGCCCCCCGCGGAGGACGGCGAGGACGCGGTGCTGATCCGCGTGGGCACCACCCTCGACGACGCGGAGCAGGTGCTGCTGCGTCGTACCCTGGCCTCGGTCGGCAATAACAAGACCCGGGCCGCGGAGATGCTCGGCATCACGCCCAAGACCCTGCGCAGCAAGCTGGGTCGCGGCGACGCCCCGCGGGAGGCCGGGGATAGGCCAGAAGCCGAATTTGAAATCCTCGCGCGGGTTTTCTGCTAGAGTAGCGCCCGAGCCGTTAGCCTTCTGACCTTCCATCCTTACGCCGCGAGGACATCGCCATGGCCATGACGACTGTCGCCGAAAAATGGGTGGACGAAGTGGCCGCCCTCACGAATCCGGCCGACGTCGTCTGGTGCGACGGCTCCAAGCCGGAGTACGACCGGCTGGTGGGCCAGATGCTCGCGCGACGGCACGCTGGTCCCGCTCAACGAGAAGACCTACCCGAGCTGCTACCTCCACCGTAGCCACCCCACCGACGTCGCCCGCACCGAGCAGCTCACCTTCATCTGCTCGCGCGAACAAGGACGACGCGGGGCCTACCAATAACTGGATGGATCCCACCGACGCGAAGCAGCGCGTGGGCGGTCTCTTCCGCGGCGCCATGCGCGGCCGGACCATGTACGTGATCCCCTACCTCATGGGCCCCGCCGGCTCGTCCATGAGCCGGGTGGGCATGATGGTCTCGGATAGCGCCTACGCCACCGCCAGCATGCACATCATGACGCGGGTGGGCGCGGTGGCGCTGGAGCACATGCGCGTCGACACCGACTTCATTCCGGGGCTGCACTCCCTGGGCGACCTCTCGCCGGACCGGCGCTTCATCCTCCACTTCCCCGAGGAAAAGCTCATCTGGAGCGTGGGCTCCGGCTACGGCGGCAATGCGCTGCTGGGCAAGAAATGCCACGCGCTGCGGATCGCCTCCGCGCAGGCGCGCCAGGAGGGCTGGCTCGCGGAGCACATGCTCATCCTCGGCGTGGAGGATCCGACCGGCAAGGTCACCTACCTCGCCGCCGCCATGCCGAGCGCGTCCGGCAAGACCAACCTCGCCATGGTGATCTCGCGGTTGCCCGGCTATCGCTGCTGGACGGTGGGCGACGACATCGCCTGGATCCACGTGGACCAGCAGGGCCAGCTCCGCGCGGTGAACCCCGAGAAGGGCTTCTTCGGCGTGGCCCCGAACACCAGCGCCAAGACCAATCCGAACGGCATGGCCATGGTGCGCTCCAATACCATCTTCACCAATGTCGCGATGACTCCCGCGCGTGAGCCCTGGTGGGAGGGCATGGACACGCCAGCCGCCCGCGGGGACGCTCGACTGGCAGGGCAAGGCCTGGCAGCCGGGCGGAGCTCCTGCCGCGCATCCGAACTCGCGCTTCACCGTCCTGGCCTCCCAGTGCCCGTCCATCGCGCCCAACTGGGAAGACCCGGCGGGGGTGCCGATCTCGGGTTTCATCTTCGGCTCCCGGCGCGCGCAGGTGGTCCCGCTCGTCTTCGAGGCCTTCGACTGGGAGCACGGGGTCTTCCTGGGCTCGGCGATGGGAACGGAGACCACCGCCGCCATCACCGGCAAGGTCGGCGTGGTCCGGCGCGATCCCATGGCCATGCTGCCCTTCTGCGGCTACAACATGGCCGACTACTTCGAGCACTGGCTCGGCATGGGCCGCCGGCTCAAGAACCCGCCCAAGATCTTCCGCGTGAACTGGTTCCGCCGCGACGCCGACGGCAAGTTCCTCTGGCCCGGCTACAGCGAGAACGTGCGCGTGCTCAAGTGGATCCTCGAGCGCATCCAGGGCAAGGGCCAGGCCACCGAGACCGCCATCGGCAATGTGCCGACCCCGGGCGCGCTGGATCTCAGCGGCCTCGATATGCCGCCGGCGACGCTCGCCGAGGCATTGCGGGTGGGCAAGGACGACTGGGTGGGCGCGCTCGACGAGCTGGGCGAATTCTACAAGACCTTCGGTGATCGCGTGCCGCGGCCGATCTGGGACGCGCACGCAAGCACGCTGAAGCGCCTGTAGCCCTCGCTACGAGCTCGCCCGGCGGAATGCTCTCGGGAGGGCTACGCCATGTAGCTCCCGCCGTTGACGTGGATGGTCTCGCCGGTGATGTGGCGGGCCGCGTCGCCCGCCAGGAAGGCGATGACCTCGGCGATGTCGGCGGGCTGCGCCATGTGACCCAGCGGCACCGCGCGGCTCAGCTCGGCCATGGTCGACTCGGCTGTGCTCGTAGCGCGGCTGGGCGGTGTCGGTGAGGCCGGGCGCCACCGCATTGACGCGAATGCCATGGGGCGCCAGCGCCAGCGCCATGGCGCGCGTCATCGCCACCACCCCGCCCTTGCTGGCCGTGTAGTGGACGCCCAGCGGCGCGCCGCGGATGGCCTGGGAGGCGAGATTGATGATGCTGCCGCGGCGACCTTCGGCCACCAGGCCGCGCGCCACCGCCTGGGCGCAGAGGAAGCTGCCCTTGAGGTTCACGTCCAGCACCAGATCCCATTCGCGCTCGGCCAGCTCGAGGAAAGGCGAGCGCGGGAACACGCCGGCATTGTTGACGAGCACGTCGGGCGCGCCCCACTCGCGCGTGGCCGCCGTCACCAGCGCCGCCACGTCCGCGGCCTTCGCCACATCGCCGGGGAAGACGAGCGCGCGGCGGCCGAGAGCGCGGATCTCCGCCGCCACCTTCTCCGTCGCGGCCCGATCGTCGAGGTAGTTCAGCGCGACGTCCGCGCCGGCCTGGGCGAGGGCCAGCGCCGCCGCGCGGCCGATGCCCTGCTGCGCCCCGGTGACGAGAGCGCGCCGTCCCTCAAGCCCCATCGGCGCGCTCCGCCTTGAGCCGCGGGGTGAACCAGTCGAGGATGATCCGGAAGCGCTCGAGCCGGTGGCGCGGCTTGCCCGAGCGAGAGAGCTCGTGGTTCTCATCGGGGAAGCGGACGAACACCGCCTCCTTCCCCTGCTTCTTGAGCGCCGCGAAGAGCTGCTCGCCCTGCTCGATCGGGCACCGCAAGTCATCTTCCGAATGGATGATGAGGAGCGGCGTGGTCACGTTCTTGGCATAGGTGAGGGGCGAGCGCTCCGCGTAGACCTCGGGCGCCTCCCAGGGCAGCCCGCCCACCTCGGACACGTTGAAGATGTGCCCGATATCGCTGGTGCCGAACATGCTGGTGTGGGAGTTCACCGCGCGCTCGGAGCATGCGGCCTTGAAGCGGTCGGTGTGACCCACCGCCCAGGAGGTGAGGAAGCCGCCGTAGCTCCCGCCCATCA
Organism: uncultured Candidatus Rokubacteria bacterium; assembly: GCA_963733725.1. Classification (GTDB taxonomy): domain Bacteria; phylum Methylomirabilota; class Methylomirabilia; order Rokubacteriales; family CSP1-6; genus DASRWT01. The sequence goes on from CAVTFC010000016.1 coordinate 64,943, forward strand.
CGCCCAGCCGCTCGGGATCGATCCACGGCGCGCGGCGCAACGCCTCGTCCAGCCCCGCCATCACGTCCGCGTAGTCACCGCCGCCCCAGTCGCCCACCACCGCGCGCGTGAAGGCCTCGCCGTACCCCTGGCTGCCGCGCGGATTGAGATAGATCACGCCGAAGCCGGCGGCGGCATAGACCTGGAACTCGTCGAAGAAGCCCACGCCGTACTGGGCGTGCGGGCCGCCGTGGATGTTCAGCAGCGCGGGGTAGCGCCGGCCCTCGGTGAAGCCGACCGGCTTCATCACCCAGCCCTCCACGGTGAAGCCCGCCCGCTCGAAGTGGAACCGCTCGGGGGCGGCAAGGGTCACCGCCGCCCGCCACTCGCGATTCTCGTCGGTGAGCCGCCGCTCGCCGCCGCCGTCCGGGCCGCCGGTGAATACCTCGGTGGGCGTAGCCGCGCCGGTGGCGGTGAAGGCGAGGCGTTGCCCGTCGGCGGAGAGCGAGACGCCGTTCACGACGCGCTCGCCCCCCACGATGACGGTCGGGGGCCCCGCCGGCGCGCCATCCGGCCCGCGGCGCACGCGGTAGAGCGACGAGCGCGCCGTGATCTTCCGCGCCAAAGGTGATCCAGCTCCCGTCGGGCGACCAGAGCGGCGCCCGCTCCAGCGCGGCGGCGGAGCGATCGAGCGCGTCGGTGAGGCTGCGCGGGGCGCCGCCGGCCACGGACACCGTGACGACGCGCCAGTTGCGGCCGAACTCTGCGCGGTGGCGCCGGCCGAGATAGGCGAGAGTCTGCCCATCCGGGGAGAAGGCCGGAAACATGGCGGGCCCGAGCGTGTCGGTGATCCGGCGCGGCTCGCCGCCCGATGCCGCCACGATCCAGATATCGGAGGCGTCATCCAGGTCGCGGCCGGCGTGGCGCGCGGACGCGAAGGCGATCCAGCGCCCGTCGGGTGACCAGGCGGGCTGGGCATCCCCCCAGTCGCCGTCGGTGAGCTGAACGGGCGGCGCTCCGCCCGCGGCCGTCACCGTGAACACGTGCGCCCGTCGGTCGTAGATCCAGCCCTCGCCGTTGAACCGGTACTTCAGCGTGCTGATGATCCGCGCGGGCTTGGACTTCCGCCGCTCCTCCTCACTCTCGGGCTCCTGCCACCCGCCCACCTTGGACACGAAGGCCAGCCGCGCGCCGTCCGGCGACCACTCCGGCTCACTCACGCCGTGCTTGAGATCGGTGAGCGCGGTGGGCTCGCCGCCATCGGCAGGCATGACGAGGAGCTGGCCCTTCCTGCCGCGCTCGCGCTCCGAGACGAACGCGAGGCGCGAGCCGTCGGGAGACCAGCGCGGCGCGGTGTCGCGGCCGGGGCCCGCGGTGAAGCGGCGGGGCGCGCCGCCCTCCGTGTCTACCAGCCAGATATTCGAAAGATACTCGTCCTTCTCCTCGGAGAGCGTGGTCACCACGAAGGCCACCCGACGGCCGTCCGGCGCGATCCGCGGATCGGACACGAAGCGGATGCGGGTGAGATCGTCGGGGCGCATGCCACGCATGGCGGGTCTCCTCAGCGGATGACGAAGTCGAGCGCGGCGTGGGCCGCGCGGAGCGCCTGCTCCGCTGCCGCCGGCGTCGCCGCGCGCGAGAAGATGAAGCCGAGATAGCGATGACCTTCGGGCAGCGGCACCAGGGTCTCGCCGGGATGGGCGCTGATGGTCACGTCCTCCACGTGCGGCATGGCCGCCGCCGTCTCGAGCCCCGTCACCTTCTCCAGCACGCCGGCGCGCGGGATGGGGATCATCATCACGCCCGCGGCGACGCCCTCCCGCTCCAGCGACGCGATGGGCAGATCGAGCGCGCGGCGGAGGATGATGTCTTCCAGCGTGAGCCCGGTGCCGAAGCGCAGGGTGCGCGAGCAGAGCCCGCCGATGGAGCGCGCGGCCAGCTCGAGGACGGTCGGATCGGGGGCGGCGGCGGGGCGGCGCCGGTGGGGCGCAGGCGCAGCTCGGCGTGAATGGGGCCGTCCATGAGACCGAGCGCGCGCGCCGCCTGCGCGGTGACGTCCGCGATGGCCCGCTGCGTCGCCTCGGGCAGCCGCGACGGTGTCACGTAGATGGTCTCCTCGAAAAACGGCCCGTCGAGCGGGTCGGGCTTGTCGAACAGCGCGAGCACGGTGAGAGCGCCCTCCGTGAGCAGGCCCTCCAGCGCCACCTCGGCGCCGGGGACGAAGTCCTCCACGAGGATTTGATCGGTCCCCTCGCCCAGCGCCCGCACCTCGGGATCGGCGAGGAGCGCGGCCACGCGCGCGAAGGCCGTCACGAAGCCGGCCGCGTCGTCCGCCCGGATCACCCCGCGGCTCGCCGAGAGGACCAGCGGCTTGAGCACGCAGGGAAAGCGCACGCGGCCGGCCGCCACCCGCGCGTCGTCCGTGACCGCGAAGGCGGTGAAGGCCGGGCCGGGCACGCCCGCCGCCGCGAGCCGCTCGCGGAGCCGCAGCTTGTTGCGCGCAGTCGCCACCGCACCGATCGAATTGCAGCGGAGGCCGAGGCGCTCCGCGATGGCCGCACCCACCAGCGTGGTGCCGTCGTCCACCGGCACCACGGCGTGAACGGGCCGCGCGCGCGCGTAGTCGGCCACCGCGCGGGCCGCCGCGTCGGGGTCGTCGAACGGCAGGGTGAGCAAGTGGTCCGGGAACTCGCCCGCCATCACGTTCGGCTTCTCGGAAGCCACCACCAGGTCCACGTCGAGGCGGCCGGCCGCCTCCATGAAATCCTCGGTGCGGTAGGTGCTGGTGGGGATGAGGAGCAGCAGGCGCTTCGACCCGGCCGCGGCCATGGCGCCATTGAGTCTACCTCCGACACCGACCCGATGTAAGCTGTCAGCACTTCACCACGTCGAGGAGGGCGCGCATCATGCGGGTCGGCATCATGATCGAGGGGCAGGAAGGGCTCACCTGGGAGCGCTGGTGGCGTCTCGCGCAGGCGGCGGAGGACCTCGGCTACGAGTCCCTCTGCCGCTCCGACCACCTCACGGGGCTGGGCGGCGAATCCAGGCGGCCGTCGCTGGAGACCTGGGTCTCGCTCACCGCGCTGGCCACCCGCACCCGGCGCATCCGCTTCGGCCCCATGGTCTCGCCGCTGACCTTCTATCATCCGGCCATCCTCGCCAAGATGGCCGCCGCCATCGATGCCCTGTCCGGCGGGCGCTTCGACCTGGGGATCGGCGCCGGCTGGAACGAGCACGAGCACGCGACCTTCGGCGTTCCGTTTCCGCCGCTCAAGGAGCGCATGGACCGGCTCGAGTGCGGCGCGCGCGTCATCCGCGCGCTGGAGGCGCCGGAGCCCGTCACGCTGGACCAGCCCTACTACCCGCTCAAGAAGGCGGAGAGCTTTCCGCGGCCGCCCAAGGGCCGGCTGCGCCTCGTCGTCGGCGGGCGCGGCGAGAAGCGCACGCTCCGCATCGTGGCGGAGGTCGCGGACGAGTGGAACGTCACCCGCCTCGACGTGGAGGGCTATCGCGCCAAGCGCCAGGTGCTGGCCGAGCACTGCAAGGCCGTGAAGCGCGATCCCGAGACCATCGCCCGCTCGCTGATGATCCCGCTCGCCATCGGCCGCGACGCGGCGGAGGTGGATCGGCGCGTGGCCAACGCGCGCGCCATCTTCCCCGCCCTGCCCGACGGCCAGGCGGCCTGGCGCGCCGCCGGCTTCCTCGCCGGCACGCCCGCCCAGGTGGTCGAGGACCTCAAGCGCTGGGACGGGGCCGGCATGCAGCGCGTGCTACTGCAGATGCTCGACCAGGAGGATATCGGCGCGCTCGAGCTCTTCGCGCGCGAGGTCCTGCCGAAGGTCTAGCGACATGGACCTGAGCGTCCTCCTCTCCGGCGATGCCCTCGTCTCCCTGGTCACCCTCACCGCGATGGAGATCGTGCTCGGCATCGACAACGTCGTCTTCATCGCCATCCTCGTCGGGAAGCTGCCCGCCGCCCAGCAGGCGCTCGCCCGCCGGCTCGGCCTCACCCTGGCCCTGGTCGATCCGGATCGGGCTGCTCCTCACGATCTCCTGGATCATGGGTCTCACCGCGCCGCTCTTTACCGTGCTGACACGCGCGTCTCCGGCCGTGACCTCATCCTGATCGGCGGCGGCCTCTTCCTCATCGTCAAGGCCACGTGGGAGATCTACGACAAGGTGGAGGGCGATCACGCGGCGCCCACCGCCGGGAAGGGCCGCGCGCAGTTCATCTGGGTGCTCGCGCAGATCCTGGTCCTCGACATCGTCTTCTCGCTGGACTCGGTCATCACCGCCGTCGGCATGGCCAACCACATCTCGATCATGGTGATCGCCATGGTCCTGGCCATGCTCGTGATGCTCGTCTCGGCGGCCCCCATCGGCGGCTTCGTGGAGCGGCACCCGAGCGTGAAGATCCTCGCCCTGGCCTTCCTGCTGCTCATCGGAGTGATGCTGGTGGCGGAGGGAATGGGCACCCACGTGGACAAGGGTTACATCTACGTGGCCATGGCGTTCTCGCTCTTCGTGGAGATGCTGAATCTCCACTACCGGAAGAAGCAGAAAGCCTAGCGGACGGGCAGCCGGTCGCCCGGCGCGAACCAGACCGGCGCCGCCCCGCGCCGGAACAGCTTGACCCGCGTGGTGCCGAGTGCGGTGGCGCGGCCGCCTTCCACGCGCACGAGCGCGCCCTCCTCGAGCCCCACCACGGGATTCCGATTGACCACGTGGTACTCGCGGATGCGGTCGTCGCGCGTCTCGCTCCCCGCCGCCATCAGGGGATCGGCTTCCTTGTAGTGCGGGTTGATGTTGAAGCCGACGAGACCGAGCGCGTCGAAGCGCGGGACGCCCACCACGTTCCAGTCATTGGTGGTGAGGATGGTCGGCCCCGCCACGTTGGAGCCGGCGCTGGCGCCGACATAGGGCATGCCCGCGCGCACGCGCCGGCGGATGGCGGCGAGGAGCCCCGAGCGGCGCAGGCGCAGGAGCAGCGCGTAGGTATTGCCTCCGCCCATGAACACCGCCTCCACGCCCGCCAGCGCGGGGAGCGGGCGCGCGTTCCACCGGATATGCACCAGCTCCAGACCCGCGCCCTCGGGGGGCGGCGGGGCCAGCATGCCCCGCACGCGCTCGAAGTAGACGCGCTCGTCATGCAGGTTGGCCGCGGTGACGAAGCCGACGCGGCGGGCGGAGCCGAGAAACTCGCCGACGAGGCGTCGCCCCTCGGCGCCGAGCGGGCCGCCCGAGTGGAGGAGCACGCGCATGCGGCCGCCTATTTCTCGGCCAGCAGGCGGCGAAGCTGGGCCATGGACTTGACCATGAAGTGAGCGACGCCGTCCGGCCCGCCGGTGGGCGCGAAGAGGATGGCGGTCATGCCCACGCGCCGGGCCCCGCGGATGTCGGAGTCCACGCTGTCGCCCACCATGGCCGCGGTGTCCGCGGTCACGCCCATGCGCGAGAGCGCCAGCTCGAAGAGCGGCGGCTCGGGCTTGCCCACCACGATCGGCCGCACGCCGGCCGCCGCCGCCACCGCCTCCACCACCGCGCCGCAGCCGGGCAGGAAGTCGCCGTCCTCGAGCGGCAGGCGCGGGTCGAGATTGGGCGTGAGGAAGTGCGCGCCGCCGGCGATGGCGCGCGCGGCGGCGGTGAGACGGTCATAGGTGAAGCCCGGGTCGCGCCCCACGACTACCACTTGGGCCTCGCGGAATCGCTCGGCCGGCACCAAGGTATGTCCCGACTCGGCCAGGGTGCTCCCGAGCAGCTCGGTCCCGATGGCCAGCACCCGGGAGGGCCCCCAGCGCGCCTTGATCACCTCGCCCAGGATCTCCAGCGGGGTGAGCACCTCGGGGAGCGCAGCCTGCACACCCAGCCGCTCGAGCTTGGCCTGCATGGTGGCGGAGCGGGCGGCCGAGTTATTGGTGAGGAAGGACACACCGCGGCCCTGTTCGCGGAGGAGCGCCAGCACCTCGGCGGCCCCCGGCACGAGCACATCCCCCGTCCAGACGCAGCCGTCGAGGTCGAACACGAAGCCGCGCAGCGCGCGCAGCTCACGACGCGAGAACCCCACGGGCACCTCCGGGGGGATACTAGCACGCCCCCCGTGGCCGCCCGCGGGCCAGCGCGCGCCCCGGCTCCACGCGGCCAAAAACGATGCGAACTTTCGAGGCCCGGCGTTAGCATCGTGGCATGGAGCCGGCGGAGCCACGGGCCCGTTCCTACACGCTCCAGCGCGCGGCGGTGGTGGTGTTTGCCTTCGTCGCGGTGCTGCCGATGCTCCTCTACGTCGACACGCTCTACCTCCTGGGCGCGCTCCACCGGACCACGGTCCTCGTCAATCTGGCGCTGGCCGTGGGCGCCATCCTCATCGGCTTCTACCTCTTCTGGTCGATGACGGGCCGGATGGCGGAGATCCTGCGCGCGGCACAGGAGCGCCAGGAGGCCGCCCCGCACGGGCATAGCGAGCCGGCGGCGGAGTTCCACATGCCGGTGTTCGGCGCCATCCGCGAGGTCGAGCCCATCCGCGAGACCGACATGATGGCCGACGCGGTGGAGCAACTCCGCATGGTGTGGGAGGCCGAGGCCCAGCCCCATCTGGGTCGTCGGGTTGCCATCTCCGTCCGGAACGCCCCCGAGCCCATCGTGGGCACGCTCTCCCAGATCACGGAGAACGGTCTCCTCATCGTGGACGGGGACAGTCACAAGGTCGGGATCAGCTATCGCCGCATTTCGGCCATCGAGGTCGCTCCCGCCTAGCGCGTTCCTCGCACCCATCGTTTATGATGAGTCCCTTCTGCAGCGGCGGCCACCAGCGATGCGCGCGACCGTCCTCCCAGTAGGCGATGAGCTCAAGATAGGCGCCGTCGGCGAAGGCCACGAGGGCATTGTGGCTGGCGCGCGCGTGCCGGCCGCCGGGCGTCACCGTGAAGCCGAGCGCGCGGTAGCCGGCGACGGCGGTGCCGAGATCGCGCGTCACCACGACGAGATGGTCGATGGCCTGGAGCATGGTGGTCCGGTTCGAGTCGGGCGGGGTCAGCTCTGAGCGCCGCGGCGGCGCCGGACGGCGTCGCGCCCGCTGCGGAATCGCGTGTCGTCGGGATGCAGGCGCACCGCCTCCGCATAGGCGGCCTCGGCCTCCGCGAGACGCCCCAGGCGGAGCAGCACGGAGCCGAGCCGCGCGTGCGCTTCCGCGAAGTCGGGCTTGAGGCGGATGGCCTCGCGATAGGCGGTCTCGCTCTCGGCGTGCTTCCCTTGGCGCTCGAGCACCATCCAGAGATTGAAGTGATTCTGGCCTTCTTCCGGGCGGAGGCGCAGCGCCTCGCGATACGCCGCTTCCGCTTCCGCGTGGAGTCCCTGCGCGAGGAGCACGCCCCCCAGCCCGCGATGCGCGGACGGGATGTCGGGCCGGGCGCGGATGGCGGCGCGAAACTCCTCCGCCGCCTCCGCTTGCCGCCCCTGCTCGCTGAGCATCTCGCCGAGGTCCGCATGCGTCTTCGCGTAACCGGGCTTGAGCCGCACCGCTTCGCGGAAGGCGGTTTCCGCGGGCGCGTACTTCCCCTGGAGATAGAGCACCACGCCGAGCCCGCGCTGGAGCGCCGCGTTCTCCGGCTTGACGAGCAGCGCGTCCTGGTACGCCGCCGCCGCCTGCGCATAGCGCCCCTGGCGGCCGAGGCCGACGGCGAGGTTGCCCAGCGCCACGATGTCGCGCGGGTCCAGGCGCACCGCTTCGCGCAGCGAGGCCTCCGCCTCCGCGTGCTTGCCCTGGCGGCCGAGCGCGATGCCCAGCTCCACGTGGAAGTCGGCGGTCCCGGGCTCCAGCGCCGCGGCGGCGCGGAAGGCCCCCTCCGCATAGAAGTCGAGGCCCTGGGCGGAGAGCGCGAGGCCGAGATCGTAGTGCACGTTGGGATCGTCGGGCCGGAGCGCGATGGCGGCGCGATGCGCCTCGGCCTCCTCCAGCCACTTGCCCTCGCGGCGGAGCACGCCGCCGAGCCCGCGCTGGAGGCCGACATCCCCCGGCCGCAGGCGAATGGCCTCGCGGAACGCCGCCTCCGCCTCGGGAAAGCGTCCCTGGCGCTCGAGCACGCGCGCGACCCGACCGTGCCAGGCGGCGTTCTGCGGCTCGAGACGCAGCGCCTCGCGGAACGCGGTGTACGCCTCGCCGTAGCGCCGCCCGTGCCAGAGCGCGACGCCCAGATGGCCCAGCAAGGTGGCGTCGTCGCCCTTGCGCTGGATGGCGGCGCGATAGGCCTGCGCGGCGTCGGGCCACCGCCGGAGCCGCCGGAGCGCGTTGGCGAGATGCACCTGCGGCTTCACCCCTCCGGGCGTGAGGCGCAGCGCCTCCCGGCACGCCAGCGCGGCCTCGGCGTGGCGCCCCTGGGCGGTGAGCGCCTGGCCCAGATCGTCGGCGATGATGGCGTTGCGAGGGGCGAGCGTGGCGGCCCGGCGCAGCGCTTCCTCGGCCTCGATGTGGTACCCCTGGCGCAGGAGCGCGAGTCCGAGATTGTGTTGCGCCTCCACGCTCGCGGGCGCCAGCGCCACCGCGCGGCGGAGCGCGGCCTCCTCCTCCGGCCCGCGCCGGAGCCGCCGATACATCTGCCCCATGCGGATATGGGCGAGGAGATGATCCGGGCGGATGCGCGCCGCCACGCGGTAGGCGGCGGCGGCATCCTCCCAGCGCCGCTGGCGCTCCAGCGCCAGGCCCAGCTTGAAGTACCCGCGGAAGCCGCGCGGCTCGAGCGTCGTCGCCGCGCGGTACTCGGCCTCGGCGTCCGCGGCCTTGCCCTGCTCGAAGAGCGCGTCGCCCAGGTCGACGCGCGCCACCGCCGAGCCGGGCTGGAGCCCCACCGCCTTGCGGAAGGCGGCCTCCGCCTCCGCCGGCCGCCGCTGCTGGGTGAGCGCGGCGCCCAACGTCGCGTACGCGGGCCCGCGCGCGGGATCCTGCGCCAGCGCCTCGCGCGCCAGGCCTTCGGCCTCGGCGTGCCGGCCACCCTTGAGCGCGGCGGCCGCGCGCTGGAGCAGGCGAATCAGCTCGTCCACGGGCGCGTTCTCCTCGATCAGGTCCACGGGGCCACGTTAGAAAGCCGGCGAAGCGGCTCCCCGTCTCATGGCTACGGTACCAGAGGGACATGAGAACATGCCTGCTATGGAGCGGCGCCCGCTGGGCAGCAGCGGTCTCACCGTGCCGGTCGTCGGCATGGGCACCTGGCAAACCTTCGACGTGCGCGATCCGGCCGCCGTCCTGCCCGTGACCGATGCCGCGCTGGCGGGGGGCGCCACCTTCTTCGACTCCTCGCCCATGTATGGTCGCGCGGAGCGCGTGCTGGCGGAGACGCTGGGCCCCCGGCGCGCGCAGGCGCTGATCGCCACCAAGGTCTGGGCCGGATCCGCGCGCGAGGGGCGCGAGCAGATCCGCCAGGCGCTGGCCTGGTACGGCGGCACGGTCGACCTCTACCAGATCCACAATCTGACCGCGTGGCGCGAGCACCTGCCCTATCTCGAGGAGCTCAGGGCCAAGGGCGCGGTGGGCGCCATCGGCATCACCCACTACAGCGCGAGCGCCTTCGGCGAGATGGCGACCATTCTCGAGACCGGCCGCGTCACCGCCATCCAGGTGCCGCTCAATCCCCAGGACCGCGAGGTGGAGCGCCAGCTCCTGCCGCTGGCGGCCGCACAGAAGGTCGGCGTCGTCCTGATGCGCCCGCTGGGGCAGGGCTCCCTGGCCCGGCGGGCCCCGGCCCCGCGCGAGCTCGGCTTCCTCGCCGACTACGGGCTGCGCACCTGGGCGCAGGCACTGCTCAACTGGGGGATCAGCGACGCGCGCGTCAGCGTGAGTATCCCGGCCACGCGCAGCCCCGCGCACATGGCCGACAACTGCGCGGTGGGAAACGCGCGGCGCTTCGACGAGGCGGCGCGCGAGCGGGTCGCCGTCCTCGCCGCGCGACTCTAGCGGGAATCGCATCGCCCGCGCACCAGCGCCACCAGATCCTCGACCTCCTCGTCCTCGCCGCGCCCGGCGTCGGTGCGGTAGGTGAGGTCCGCGTCGCGATAGAGCGGCGCGGCGGCGGCCCAGATCGCGGCGAGGTCCTCCTCCAGCGAGACGCCGGGATTCACGCGCGGCCGATCGGCGGCACGGACGCGGGCCGCGAGCGTGGCGAGGTCGGCCTCGAGGAAGATGGTCAGGCCGGTGCCGCGGAGCGCGTCGCGGTTCCAGGCATAGCGGACGGTGCCGCCGCCCAGCGCGCAGACGGTATTCGTCTGCCGCGGCGAAGCGTTTGACCGTCTCGTACTCGCGCTCGCGGAAGGCCAGCCACCCCTGCTCGCGCACGAGCTCATGGAAGCTCCGGCCGAGATCGGCGTCCAGCTCGCGATCGAGGTCGAGGAAGGGCCGGCCGAGCCGGGCGGCCAGCCGCCGGCCGAGCGTGGTTTTCCCGGAGCCGATCAGGCCGGAGAGGTAGACGTTCACCGCGCGGCGGCGTCGCGCGCGGCGTGAATCAGCTCGGGAAAGGTGTAGGAGGGCAGCGCACAGCCGGGGGCGAGGAAGAGCTTCTCCCGTCCCGCGTCCTTGAGGGCGCCCTGGATCTGGCCGCGGATATGCGCGGCGGACTCGTACGCGAATCGGCCCTGGCTGATGCCGCCCATCAAGGGCAGGTCAGTTCGTCGGCGGGCTTCGGCCAGCGTGGGACCGGAGTCGCGATCGGCCCAGGACAGAGCCTGGACGGGGTACTCGATCATCCGGTCGAAGAAGATGTGATTGCCGTGGGCATGCAGCACATGGAGCGTGCCCCGGCCCCGGATGGCCTCCAGCAGCGCCAGGTCATACGGCCGCATGAAGCGCTCATACTGGTCGCGGCTCACGAACTCCGTGGAGGCGGGCACGGAGAGGAAGATGCCGGCGGCCCCGCGCTGGAGCGCGGCCTGCGCGTAGCGGATGAGGTTGTCGTTGACGGCGCCCAGCGCGCGCCCGAGCGCCGCCGGGTGCTCGCGCATCATCTCGTCGATGGCGCCCTTCACCACGTTGCGGCGCAGGGTGTTCCACGCGTTGAAGAGCGTGTCCACCACCAGCGCGCGGCCGGCCAGGGCCCGCGCGGTGATCTCGATCACCTTGAGCTGGGCGCCCAGCGGCGTCTCCTCCAGCTCGAGCGGGCCCAGGCGCTCGAGGTCGGCGGTGCGGTCGAGCGTTTCCACGCCTTTGGGCATCGGGTACGAGTAGTCGTTCATCAACTTCAGCCAGTCCAGATCGTAGGCCTCGAAGAAGTCCAGGTGAGCCTGGGCCATGCGCTCGGCGGGGGCGTGCTGGAGGCCGAAGTGGTACCAGATGGTGAACGGAGGATGGTCCAGAGGGGCTCCGGACAGGGCCGCGCGCACACGCTCGAGCTTGTTCATGGCGTGATGGGCTCGTCGACGAAGACAGTATACGTCCGCGGCCGGCCGCGGGTGGCGTCCGCCGGGTCCGCGTAGCAGGATGGACGTCTGGCCGCGGATCTCCATGGGCAGGATGGCGCAGCGAACGAAGGACGTCTCCTCCGTGGCCGACGCCTGGGCCAGCACCGGCTCGCGGCCGCTCTCGAACCAGCAATCGCCCGGCCGCATCGAGGTGCCCGGGGCGTCTCCCACCGTCACCATGAGCGACCCGCGCAGGAGGCAGCGGATGCCGCCGCCGCGGTGGCCGTGGCGCGGGGCGACTCCCCCGAGCGCGAAGTCCACGCGGTCGCAGCGCATGAGCCAGGCGGCCTTGGGATCGAGCGCGATCGGATGCTCGAGCAGCACGCGGCCGTCGGCCGGCGGCGGCGGCTGGCGCACCAGCTCGAAGACGAGGAACCCGAGCGCATCGCGACAGGACTGCACGCCGCAGGCGCCGGCGGAAAAGACGGCGGCGTCCTCTCCCGACCGGCGCGCCCCCTTCGGCGTTGCCGGGCGTGACGAGCCGGATGGTCCCCGCGCGCACGAAGATCACGCGCGGACCCGTCTGGTGAAGGAGCGGAGCGCGCCGACTTCCAGACCGTGCTCCACCAGCCGCAGCGACCATGCCAAGGCGCGGCGCGCTCACTCGCCCCGGAGGGTCGGATCGAGGAGGTCGCGGAGCCAGTCGCCGGTGCGGCTCACCACGATGGAGGTGGCCATGAGGAGGAGGCCCGGGAACATCGAGATCCACCAGGCGGAGTCGAGATACTCGCGCCCCTCCTGCACCATGCCGCCCCAGGACGGCGTGGGCGGCTGGATCGCCCAGACCCAGGAAGGACAGCGTGGCCTCGAGCACGATGGCGCGGGCCAGCTCGAGGGTGGCGATGACGACCAGCGACGAGAGCACGTTGGGCAGCACGTGCTTCCACATGATGCGGAGGACGGAGCCGCCGAGCGCGTGGACGGCCTCGACGAACTCGCGCGAGCGCAGGCCCAGCACCTGCGAGCGCAGGATGCGCGCGTAGGACACCCAGCCCGAGAGCCCGATGACCACGATGAGCGTGGGGAAGCTCGGGCCCAGCACCGCGATGATCCCGATGGCGAGCAGGATGAAGGGGAAGGCGAGCTGGGCGTCGGCGACGGTCATGATCACGGTGTCCGTCCAGCCGCCGCGGAAGCCGGCGAGGAGCCCGAGCGCCGAGCCGACGAGGCCCCCCACGAGCACGGCGGCGAAGCCCACCAGGAGCGACACGCGGGAGCCGAAGATCATCCGCGAGAGCACGTCCCGACCCAGGTGGTCGGTCCCCAGCACGTGCGCGCGCCCGTCCGCCGCCTCCAGGGTGGGCGCGACCAGCCGCGCGCGCAGCGACTGGCGGGTGGGGTCCTGGGGCGCCAGCCACGGCGCCGCCGCCGCCACCACGCCGAGGAGCCAGCACGAAGGCGACCCCGGCGGCGGTGAGCCGGCGCGCGCGCCGCGCCCGCCGGCCGGCCGCCGCCGACGCGCGTGACGACCGCGGCCTCAGCGGACGCGAATGCGGGGATCGAGGAGGCCATAGAGCGCGTCGATGGCGAGGTTGACCACGACGAAGAGCGCCGCGGACAGCAGCACCACGCACTGCACCACGGGGTAGTCGCGGTTGTAGATGGACTGGATGGCGAGCCGGCCGATGCCCGGCCACGCGAACACCGTCTCCGTCACGACGGCGCCGGCGAGGAGCCCGCCGAAGTGGAGCCCGGTGATGGTGACGATGGGGATGGCCGCGTTCTTGAGCGTGTGCTTGGCGATGACGAGGGTCTCGGCCAGTCCCTTGGCCCGCGCGGTCCGGATGTAGTCGGCGCGCAGGACCTCGAGCACCGCCGAGCGGGTGATCCGGGCGATGGGGGCCATCCCGAAGAGGCCCAGGGTCGCCGCCGGCAGCACGAGGTGGCGCCAGTCGCCCCGTCCCGACGTGGGCAACGAGGCCCGCATTCACGCGAGATGAGCAGGATGAACAGGATGCCGAGGAAGAAGGTCGGGCGCCGACTGCCCCACCAGGGCGAGGCCCATCGCCGCGTGATCGAGCAGGGTGTTGCGGTACACGGCGGAAAGAAGCCCGATGGGAATGGCGATGAGGACGGCGAGCCCGAAGGACGTCAGCCCGAGCTCGAGCGTGGCGGGCAGACGCTCGGTCACGACGGCGAGCGCCGGCGCCTTGAACCGGATGGACTGGCCGAAGTCGCCCCGCGACGAGGTTCCCGAGGAACACCGCGTACTGCACCGGCAGCGACCGGTCCAGGCCCAGCTCCTTGCGCAGCCGGAATATCTCGCTCTGCGGCGCGTCGGGCGGCAGGAGCAGCGGGGTGGGATCGCCCGACAGCCGCATGACCACGAAGACGACCGTCGAGACGAGCCAGAGCGCGACGAGAGCACGGCCGCGCGCGGGAGGCCAGGAAGAGAAGGAACGTCCGCATGCGCAACCCCCTCACCCTGCCCCTCCCCCGAGACCGGGAGAGGGAAGTGAGAGGCGGGGATCAGGCCCGGCGGAACTTGAAGTTGAAGCGCCGGATCTCGAGCTGCTGCAGCGGGTCCGGCGTCCACTCCACGTGCTTCTGGAGCCCGTAGTCCTCGTAGGGCTGGAGGATCGGGAGCCAGGGGAAGTGCTCGAGGAAGATCCTGGTCATCTTCTTGTACGCCTCGCCGCGGAACTTCTCATCCACCGAGAAGCGGGCGGTATTGCCGAGCTCGTCCCACTCCGCGTGGCGCCAGTAGTCCTGCGGCCCGCCGGGGCCGAGCAGCCGCCACATCATGCCGTCGGGGTCGCGGAGGGTGGAGGTGGGATCGGACCACCAGAGCCCCTTGAACGACTTGTCCCGGTTCATCTGGGCCCGCACCGAGTACTCGACGACCTCGACCTTGCCGTTGATCCCGACGTCCTTCCACATGGCCTGCACCGCCTCGGCCATGGGCTTGTCACCGGCCATGTAGCCGGAGGTGGTCGTGATGACGATCTCCTCGCCCTTGTACCCGGCCTTCTTCAGCCGCTCCCGCGCCTCCTTGGGGTCGTAGGCGAGCGCCGGCTGCGAGGCGTCGAAGTGGTTGTCGCCCTTGGCGATGGGCCCGCTCGGGACGACGCCGCGGCCCCGCCAGAGCTCCTTGATGATCAACTCGCGATCGATGGCCAGCGACAGCGCCTGCTTGACCAGCGGGTTGTCGAGCGGCTTGACCTTGCTGTTCACGGCGAGGACGTAGAGGCCGCCGTAGAGGGCGCCCGCCACCACCGTGCTCGCATTGCCCTTGACCCGCTCGCCCTGGTCGGGCGGGAGCTGGGTGGCGATATCGACCTCGCCCTTCAGGAGGGCGCGCCACGCGGGGCGCCATCTCCGGCAGGGCGCGGACGACGAGGCGGTCGAAGTCGGGCTTGCCGCCCCAGTAGTCGGCATTCGGCGTCGAGCACGATCCGGTCGTCCTTGGTCCACGACACGAAGCGCACCGGGCCCGTGCCCACCGGCTTCTGGTTGAAGCCCTCGGGGCCCACCGATTCGAGGTACTTCTTCGGGCACGATCTGGCCGGCATAGAAGCCGAGCCGCGCGGGCAGAAGCGGGATCCGGCTTCTTGGTGTGGATGACGAGCGTCGTCGGATCCGGCGCCTCGATCCGCTCGATGGTGCGTGAGGACCGTGCTCACGCGCGTCTTCGCCGCGGGATCGTACGTCCGCTCGATGCTGAACTTGGCATCCGCCGAGGTGAAGGGGTCGCCGTTATGCCACTTCACGCCCTGGCGGAGCTTGAACACCCAGGCCTGCTGGCCCTGGAGCTTCCACTCGGTGGCAAGACCAGGAGTGAGCTTGCCGTCGGGCCGGCGGCTCGTGAGGTTGTCGAAGATATTGAACGAGATCCGGATGTCGTTGGACGACGTGCTCATGTGGGGGTCGAGGATGGCGATGTCGCCGCCCTGGGCCACCACCAGCTCGCGCTTCTGGGTGGTCTGGGCGGCGGCGGGACCGCTCAGCCCGCCCGGCAGGGCCGCGGCGGCGCCGGCGATGGCCGCGCCCTTTAGAATCTCTCGTCGGGTTACTTTCATGAGCGTTCCTCCTGACCAACTGTGGGATTGGACTCTCGTAAGGCTCGCGACTCCGCGTGGACCCCCCGGACAACGCGTCATCGGGACCGAAGGGTTCGAGTGGACCCCTTTTATATGGCCTTCCCCTGGCCCTGTCAAGCGTGCGAGAATTCGCCGAAAAGAGGGCCAACCCCGTGACCAACAAGACCGCGGACGTCGTCGTGATCGGCGGAGGAGTGAACGGCGCGAGCACGGCCTTCCACCTGACCAGCCTGGGAGTCAAACGCGTGGTCCTGGTGGAGCGGCGGCACCTGGCCGCCGGGGCGTCGGGCAAGTCCGGCTCGCTCGTGCGGATGCACTACACCAACGAGCACGAGTCCCGCTTGGCCCACGAGAGCCTCAAGGTCTTCCACGACTGGAAGAACCGGGTGGGTGGCGACTGCGGCTTCGAGCGGATCGGCTATCTCAAGCTGGTCGCCCGCGGTCACGGCGACCGGCTGGCCCGTAACGTCGCCGTGCAGCAGAAGATCGGCATCAATACCCGCGTGGTCACTCCCGAGGAAGTGCGCGAGATCCTGCCCGGCTGCGTGCTGGAGGACATCGGCGCCGCCGCTTACGAGGCGGACTCGGGCTACGCCGACCCCAACGCGACCACGTATTCCCTCGCGGAAGCCGCTCGGCGGCAGGGAGCCGAGATCATCACGCACTGCGAGGCCACTCGGATCGTGACGGAAGGCGGCCGCGTGGTCGCGGTGGAGACGGCGGCGGGGCGGATCGAGACGCCGGCGGTAGTGCTGGTGCCGGGCGCCTGGGCGGCGCCGCTCCTCGAGCCGCTCGGTCTCGCCTACCCGCTCTCGCCCTTCCGCATCCAGGTCTCGATCTTCCGCTGGCCCGCCGGCATGACCCGGCGGCACTGCGTGATCAGCGACGACACCCACGAGGCCTGGATACGGCCGGAAGGCGCCGCCTCGACCTTGATCGGCGTGGAGCTGGGCGCCTCGCACGGCGATCCGGAGAAGTTCGCCGAGGGCGTGGACGCCGACTACGTGGCGCTGTGCCGCGAGAAGCTCTCGGCGCGACTGCCCGCCTTCGCCGACGCGCCCATGCGCGGCGGCTGGGCGGGGATGATCATGATGTCCGCCGACGGGCGCCCCATCATCGACCAGATCCCGTCGGTGCCGGGTCTCTGGGTGATGCTGGGCGACTCCGGCACGTCCTTCAAGACTTCCCCCGCCATCGGCCGCTGCCTCGCCGAGTGGGTGGTGCAGGGCAAGCCGGCGCTGATGGACCTCACGCCCTTCCGCTCCACGCGCTTCGCGGAAGGCAAGCCCTGGGTCGACCCTGACAACTACGGCCGCGAGCGCCTGACCGTCTCCCGCTAGCGCGACCCTCACCACTCGCGCCCACTCCCCGCTCGGGGGAAGCTCACTCTCGCGCCGGCGTGCGCGGCGGGGGCGGCCCTTGGGTCTCCGAGACCCATTTCCCGAAGACGGTCATCGGTCGTGATCCGCCCGGATGGAGCCCAGCCGCGGAGGGTCGCGCGCACGCGTGCCCTGTGGTCGCGGAACCCAAGGGCCGCCCCCGCCGCGCGCGCCGTTTCTAGTGGGCGCCGACCGACGACTTGCGATACGTCGGCGCGGGGACGCCGTCGATCATCACGTTGATCACCGCGGGACGGCCCGAGGCCACCGCCCGCGCCACCGCCGCCTCGAGATCCGCCGGATACTCCACGTGCTCGCCGTGCGCCCCCAGCGCCAACCCCACCTGGTCGTAGCGCGTGGGCCGTAGCTCGCAGCCCACCGTGCGCTCCGCGCCGTAGTGCTGGAGCTGGAGCTGATGCTCGGCGTTCCAGCGCGCGTCGTTGCCCACCACCGCGATCACCGGCAGGCCGTGGCGCGCGGCGGTGTCCAGCTCGAAGGCGTGGAAGCCGAAGGTGCCGTCGCCCAGCGCGGCGATGACGACGCGATCCGGATGCGCGGCCTTGGCGCCGAGCGCCATGGGGATGGCGCTGCCGATGGAGCCGGAGGGGCCATTGATGAGGCGGGTGCCCGCCTCGCAGCCGGCCTGGACCCACTGGCCGAACTCGCCGCCGTCGGCGACCAGGATGGCGCCGCGATCGAGATAGGGCTGTAGCGCCGCGCAGACCCGCAGTGGGTGAATCGGACGCGCGGTGGCGTCGCGCAGCGCCGTCCACACCGCCGGCACCGCCGCGCGCGCGCGCGCGCACCTCGTCGCCCCAGGCCGCGTGCTTCCACCGGCGCGACGCCGCCGCCGCGGCCAGACGGCCCGCCACGTGCGCCGGATCCTCCACGACGGACAGCGCCACGCGGGCGTCGCTCGCGAGCGCCGACGACTCCCAGTCCACCTGGATGATGCGGCGGTCGGCGGCGAAGACCCCGGGGTCGCCGAACCGGATGCCGTAGTCGAGCCGCTTGCCGAGCAGGAGCACGACGTCCGCCTCGGCGAAGATATTGGCCGCCGAGTGCAGCCACGGGATCGTTGAGGCCGCGCGGGCTCTCCACCGGCAGCGCGGGAATGCCCGTCGCGCGCGTGAGCGCCTCCACCGCGGCGGCGCGGGCCGGGCGCGCCATGGCGGGGCCGAGCACGATGAGCGGGCGGCGCGCGCTTGCCGAGGGTCGAGGATCTGGCCGATGGTGGTGTCGGCGACGGCCGATGCGGCCACGGCACCGGCGGGGATGGCCGAGACCGGGCCGTCGGCGATGGTCGCCTCGAGGAGATCGCCGGGCAGGCTCAGATGCACGGGACCCGGCCGGCCGCCGGCGGCGATCTGGAGCGCGCGCGCCATGTCCACGCCCATGTGCGCGGCGTCCTCCACGCGCCAGGCCGCCTTGGTCACCGGGCGCGCCGCGCCCACCTGATCCATTTCCTGGAAGGCGCCGCGCCCCGCCTGCCCGCGCGGCGCATGCCCCGAGAGCAAGACCATCGGCGACTCCGACATGAGCGCGCCATAGAGCGCGGATACGGCGTTGAGATGGCCGGGACCCGCCGTCACCAGCGCCACCCCCGGCCGCTCGGTGAGCCGGCCCCACGCATCGGCCATGTGGACGGCGCCCGCCTCGTGGCGCGTGTGGAGAATCGGCAGGGGCCGGCCGATGGTCGCGTCGTAGACGGAGAGGATCTGGTTGCCGGACAGCGAGAAGAGCTGGGAAACCCCCCCCTCCACCAGCGCGTCCACGAGCAGCATGGCCCCGGTGCGCGGCATGCCGTCGCCTAGCGCACGCGGCCGCGCGCGGCCACCGGCCATACCACCTCGACCGTGTCGCCGCGCACGCCGTGCAGCTCGTCCACCATGTTGGAGACCACGCAGCAGTGGTTGGGCACCACCTGCACCACGTCGCCCACCTTCGGCCGCTCGGGACAGGCGGTGAGATCCACCACCGCGTGCTCCTCGGAGAGATGAATGACCGCCCCTTCCGGGTACTCCATCACGTGGCCGAAGCCCTTCATGAAGTACTGGTCGGAGGTGAGGACCTTGGAGCCGGCGTCCAGCACCGCGCGCTCCGGCGTGGGCCGGCTCACCACGGTGGCGCGCACGCGCATCGCGCAGTCGTCCCAGCCCGCGGTGCCGGTGGACACCACCATGGCGTCGTTGAACACGCAGGTGCCCGCGCGGTGCTCGGTGAGCATGGGGAAGCGGTCCACCGTCGCGAGCGCGGGGGTGCCGCCGCCGGAGACCATGGGCACCGCGATGCCCGCCTGCTTGAACAGCGCCGAGCGCCGCCTCGAAGAAGACGCGCGTGTCCGGGATCCTTGCTGGGAAAGGTCATGATGCCCTGGAACTGCAGCCGCGGCAGCCGCATGGCGGCGCGCGCCAGCTCGAAGGCCTGCGTCGGGCGTCTGCACGCCGGTGCGGCCCATGCCGGTGTCGCACTCCACCACGAAGCGGAGGTCCTGGCCCGCGCGCTCCGCCGCCTCGGAGAGCCCGCGCGCCACCACCTCGTTGTCGAGCGAGACGGTGAGCCGCTTGATGCGGCGGTTGGCCGCCATGAGCCGCTCGGCCTTGGCCGCGCCGAGGATGTTGTAGGTGAGGAGCACATCGTCCGCCACGCCGGCGTCCGCGAACACCTCCACCTCGCCCAGCTTCTGGCAGGTGATGCCCATCGCCCCCGCCGCCATCTGCTGCTTGCCGATGGCGGGGATCTTGTGGGTCTTGATATGCGGGCGGTTGCCCACTCCCAGCGCGCTCAGGCGCGACTGCACGCGGCGGATATTGGCCTCCATCACGTCGAGGCGGATGGTGACGACGGGGGTGTCGAGCTCGGCGATGCGCGTCATGGGCGATCTCCTCGAAAGTGGGCCAGCGCGGTGGCGTGCAAGCGTGCCGTTGGTGGCGAAGGCGGTGCCCGAGTAGATGGTGGGCTTGCCCTCGAAGTCGGAGAAGGCGCCGCCCGCCTCCTCGATGAGGAGACGCAGCGCGGCGAGATCCCAGGGCTTGACGCTGGGGGTGAGCGCGACCTCGCCCTTCCCTTCCGCCACCGTGGTGAAGGAGAGGAAATCGCCGAAGCCGCGCTGATACGGCGTGGCGTCCACCAGGCGGAGAAAGCCGTCCCAGATCCCCGCGCGGCGGATCACGTCGAGCGAGCCGTGGAGCAGCGCGCCGCCCGATAGCGCGTCAATCGAAGAGACCCGGATGGTCCGGCCGTTGAGAAAGGCGCCGCCGCCGCGCCGCGCCACGTGCAGGTCCCCGGTCAGGGGCTGGAAGACGACGCCGGCGGTGGCCACGCCGGCTTCCTCGAGGGCGATGAGGGTGGCCCAGAACGGGATCCCGGCCACGAAGTTCCGCGTGCCGTCGATGGGGTCCACGATGAAGCGGCGATCGTCCGGCCCGCGGCCGCCGGTCTCCTCGCCCAGCCAGCCATGGTCGGGGAAGGCGGCGCCGAGCACGCGCGCGATGGCCGCTTCCGCCTCGCGATCGGCCTCGGTCACCGGCGAGCCGTCGCCCTTGATGGACACGGCGAAGCCGCGCGTGAAGCGCGCGCGCGCGATGGCGCCGCCGGCGCGCGCGGCCTCGACCATGACGTCCAGGACCCGGTCCACCGCGACATTCTATATCGCCTGTGCGAGAATCGGGCCCGCAACGCGAAACGTGCCGCGCAAGGAGGACCAGTCAATGGACGCCGTCAAGGATTCCAGCCATCTTTACGAGGTCGAGCGGCGCGCGCGCCACGCCGAGCGGCCGGGCTTCCGGATCTCGGAGCTCCAGCTCTCGAAGACCCAGCAGGTGCCCTGGCACGCGCACACGAATATTCAGGACACGTTCTACGTACTGGAAGGCCGGCTGCGACTCTTCCTGCGCGACCCGAAGGAAGAGGTGCGCCTGGCGCCGGGTGAAACCTACGCGGTGCGCCCCAGCCGCCCGCACCTCGTCACCAATGGCGGCGAGGGCTCGGCGACCTTTCTCGTGCTCCAGGGCATCGGCGAGTACGACTACGTTCCACTGGTCTGACCCGAGCTGCCCGAACGCCGCGCGCGCTTCCCTCAGCGCGTGGGCTTGGGAAAGCTCTTCACCGCCAGCTCGCCGATCTTTGTCCCCATCGCCGCACCGACCTCGGTCGAGTTGCGGTAGTGCACCCCATCGAGGATGCGCGCCAGCGCGACCTCCTGCGTGAAGTCGCGGACGCTCGTCCATGTGCGCACGGCGCCGCCTGCGGTCGAGCTCGCCGAGCGGAGAGTCGGCGGCGGGCCTGAGCCGATTTCGGCTTCGAGCACGGCGCCGAGTGACGCGGACACGATGCAATGGGCGCACGGATACTCGGGATGCATCGGCGTGTCGATGAAGGGCGTCCAACCCGGATCGCGATCGGTGGCATTGTTGCCGTCGAGGTCCCCGTTGCGGATGGCGGTGACTGGGCGCCAGAGGTTGTACGTGTACTTGGCGTCGAAGACGGCGATGAGCCCGTCGTCCATGGCCATCCCCGCCACCGCGAGCAGGCGCGCATTGTCGGTGACGTCGCGCCCGGGCGCGGTCGCGACCGAGCGAGCGACCGGCCAGTAGACCGCCGGGGCCGTCGCTTCCCAGAACTTGGCGATGGCGGTTTGTTCCGGAGTGCGCTGGGTGCTGTTCTTGCTGCCGAGCGCCTTGATCTCGTTGTAGTCGCGCGCCCACGCATCGCTGGTCAGGCTGGGCGGCGGGCCCGGGCGGAACTGGTCGCCGCGGGTCATCACCCACGGCCGGCGCTTGCCCCAGTGGGGCACCGCCGGTCCCGTCGTCGGCACGTAGACGCCGACGGGCGCGCGGGGCGATAGATGTCGGGCGCGACCATCCCATCGTCGGCGCACGCGGCCACGATGGCGTCCGCCGCCTGCTCGCCCACCGCGAGGCCCGCGGCCTTGGCGGGGCCATCGGGAATGGCCGCCAGCTGCGCCTGATAGTCGGCATCGATGGCGGCCTGCTGCGCCGGCATGACTCTCGACAGCGCGAACCGTGTCGCCGCGGCGACCGCGGCATCCACCGAGGCGCCCGGCGCCGGCGTCATCTTCGCGCGGTACGCGGGATAGCGCCCGGTGATCGCGTTGACCGCCTCGAACACCGAGACCTGGACGATGGCCATCATCCGCACTGAGATTGGCGTGGACGGATGCCGCGACGCGATGTCGGCGGCCTTGGCGTTTGCGTCGGTGACGACATCCGCCCGCGCGCCCGGCGCGCCGACGAGAAACGACAAGGCAAGGGCCAAGACAGCTGCGGTCGCGCGCCAATGATTCTTCTTCATGATCAGTCCCCCTCACGGTGAGTATAGCTGGGTTCGACTTCGAGGGGCGATAAGCGGGTAGTGTCTCAGTTGAGACACTACCCGCCGGGGGCCTGGCCGAGCGCGAAGTAGCCCGGCACCGCCAGCGCGGCGAAGAGCAGGCCCGGGGCCGCGTCCGCCTCGTCGTACCATCGCGCCTCGTGCAGGAGGTTCAGCGTGCCGAGCACCCGCCCGTCGTGGGCCACGGGGATATTCAGCACCGAGTCGCAGCCCAGCGAGGCGATGAGGGCGTGGTCGAAGAACACCGCGCGGATGTCCTCCGCCGAGCGGCCGATGTACGGCCGGCGCTCGCCGAAGAGCTGGCGCGACCATGCGCTCTCGTTGAACGGCTTGCTCCCGCCCACCGGATAGGCGGCCGGCTGGTTCGTGTAGCAGCGCTCGGATTCGCGCGAGTCGGGGTGGATAGCGGAGCACGGTGAAGAGCCGGTGGCCGATGACGGCGCCCAGCGCCCCGTCGAGCGCGGCCCAGAGCGGCGCGGGCTGGCCCGGCTGGGCAGCGCCGCCGCCACCGCCTGGAGATGCGGGAGCGCGTCGGTGCGCGGCGCGCGGGACATCACCGAGCCTCCGGCGCTGCGTAGCGGGGGATTCGCTCGGGGACCAGCCCGTACGGCCGGAAGCGCAGCACCACGATGAGGCTGGCCCCGATGAGGAACTCGCGCACCGCCGCCACCTGCACCGGCTTGAGTCCGGGCAGCCCGCCGGTGAGGAAGCGCGTGGACTCCAGGAAGAACACCACCAGGAAGGCGCCCACCACCGCGCCGACATTGTTGCCGGTGCCGCCGGCGGTGAGCGCGAGCACGATGTAGATCGAGATGAGCGGCACGAAACCCTCCGGGGCGATGTAGGACGTGTAGTGGCCGTAGAGCGCGCCCGCCAGCCCGAGCACGGCCGCGCTCACCGCGAAGGCCTCCACCTTGAAGGCGATCACCGGCTTGCCCGCCACCGCCGCCACCTGGTCGTCGTCGCGGATGGCGCGGAGCACGCGCCCGTAGGGCGAGTGGCGCACGCGCTGGAGCGCGGCGAAGACCACCAGCACCGCCGCGCTCACGATCACGAGGAAGATGAGGTTGAACGCCGCCGGGCTCACCTGCCCGCGCCAGGGGCCGGGGATGCCCGAGATGCCGTCGGTGCCGTTGGTGAGCCAGATCTCGTTGCTGGCCACGATGCGCACCACCTCGGAGAAGCCCAGGGTGATGATGGCGAGGTAGTCGCCGCGCAGCCGCGCGGTGACCAGGGCCATGAGGATCGCCGGCCACCGCGGTGAGGAGCATGGCGGCGAGGAGACCCGCCGGCATGGGCCAGCCCGCCTTCTTGGTCAGGAGCGCCGAGACATAGGCGCCGAAGGCGTAGAAGCCGACCAGGCCGAGATTGATCATCCCCGTCATGCCCCAGACGAGATTGAGGCCGAGCGCGAGGAGGGCGTAGAGCCCGGCGAAGGTCGCCATCGCGATGAGGTAGTTTTCCACCTTAGAACGCCCGCTCCCCGAGGATGCCGCGCGGGCGCACGGTGAGCACGAGCAGGATGGCGACGAAGCCCACCGCGGTGCGATACGCGGGCGCCAGCGACAGGAGCGACAGCTCCTCCGCCACCCCGATGGCCAGCGCGCCCACCACCGCGCCCGGGATGCTGCCGAGGCCGCCCACCACCGCGGCGGCGAAGACGGAGAGGATGACGCGGAAGCCGGTGAGCGGATCGATGCTGGTGTCGAGGCCCAGGAGCATGCCGCCGATGCCGGCCAGCCCCATGCCCACGAAGTTCACGAGGCGGGCCACCATCTCGGCGTTGATGCCCTTGATGCCGGCCAGGGTCGGGTTGTCGGCCACCGCGCGCATGGCCTTGCCGGTGCGCGTGAAGGCGAGGAAGAGGAAGAGCGCTCCCATGGCCACCACCGCGATGACGAGGTTCTCCACCTGCTGCGGCCCGATGCGGAGTCCCGCCCACTGCCAGTCGCGGCGGAGGGGGAGAGTCGTAGCCGCGGAGGTCATTGCCCCAGATGAAGCGGATGACGTTCTCCAGCGCGATGGTGAGCGCCACCGCGGCGATGGCGGCGGTGAGCGCCCCCGAGGGCCGCAGGGGCTTCAGCACCACCTCGTCGTTGATCACGCCCGCCACCCCCGCCACCAGGAAGGCCACGCCCACGGCGGCCCAGGCGGGAAAGCCGCCGGCGGTATTGGCGACATAGCCGGCGAAGGCGCCGATGGTGGCGTGAGAGGCCACCGTGAAGTTAGGAAAGCGGAGCACCGCGTAGATGGCGGTGAAGCCGATGGCCGGCACCGCGAGGATGGTGCCGGCCACCAGGCCGTTGAGCAGGAGCTGCGCGACCTCGGTCACGCGCTCAGAGGAGCTTCACCAGCTTGAACGCGCCCTTCTCGGCCACGTCGTAGCGGATCTTGCAGTCGATGATGTCGCCGGTGTCGGTGAAATCGCAGGGCCCGCTGGCGCCCTCGTAGTTGATCTCCTTGCCCTGGGCCAGGAGCTTGAGCCCTTCGACGGCGTTGTCCACCTTCACGCCGCCGCCCTGCGAGATCTTCCGCACCGAATCCTTGATGGCGGTGCCGGTGGCCTCGCCCTTGGCCTTCGCGATGGCGAGGATGACCAGGCTCGCGTGGTCGTGGCACTGGCAGGAGTAGGGATCGAGATCGGCGGCGCCGAGGAACCTGGCGAGGCGCTTGTAGCCGGCGGAGTCCACCGACGGCGAAGGGGTGGCGGTGTAGGTGCCGTCCGTCACCTCGGCGGGCACCGAGTCCAGGAGCTTCTGGTTCACGGCATAGCCCTGGGCGATCTTGGCCCCGGTGTAGCCGGCCTTGAACAGCTCCTTCAGCACCACCGTGGTATCGGGCGTATAGCCGTTGAGATAGATCATGTCCGGCTTGGCCCGGAGCGCCTGGTCGATCTCGGAGCGGAAGGTGGTCTTGTCCTTGTCGTAGATGACGCCGCCCACCAGCTCCGAGCCCCCCTTGGGCAGGATCTCGGACAGGCGCTTCTGGGACGGCGCCGCGAACGGCGTCTGCGCGGCCAGCACGAACACGCGCTTGGACTTGAGGGAGAGGATGAACTCGCCGAGCTTGCCGATCTGGAGCTGGGTGTTCGGCTGGGTGCGGACGAGATAGCCGAGGTGCGGGAGCTGGGTGATGGTGTCCGACCCCGACACCGTGGTGAGGAAGGTCTTGGACTCCCAGCACAACGGCGCCACCGCGGTGGTGACGGCGGAGGCCCAGGTGCCCATGATGGCCGCCACCTTGTCCACGTCGATGAGCTTGCGCGCGGCGCGCACCGCGGCCTCGGGATTGGTCTGGTCATCCTCGCTCACCAGCTCGATCTTGCGGCCGAGCACGCCGCCGGCCGCGTTCACCTCGCCGGCCACCCACTCGATCGCCTTGCGCATGGACGGGCCATAGGAACCGCCCGCGCCGGTGAGCGGGGTCAGCGTGCCCAGGCGAATCGGCGCGCCCTGCGCGGCGGCGCGCCGCGGCGCCCAGGCCGCGGCGGCGAGGGCGGCGCTGCCCGCGAGCAGGGTCCGGCGGGACATGTCGTGCGTGCGCTCGGTCATCGGAGGGTCTCCTCGTCGCTCTCAGTAGAGGTTGGTGCGGTAGCCGTCCTGGAGGCGCCGATCCAGCGCCTCGACGGTCATGTCGCGTGGCTTGGCATGGTCGAGAAACATCTGGGCCGGCGAGGCGAGCCCATGGAGATCGGGCCACTTGTCCGTATCCCAGAGCCCGGAGCGCTTCACGCACTTCGCGCAGTGGAGAAAGCTCTCCTGCACCTCCACCGCGAGCGCCAGCACGGGCAGCTTGCCTCC
Source organism: uncultured Candidatus Rokubacteria bacterium (assembly GCA_963733725.1). Taxonomy (GTDB): domain Bacteria; phylum Methylomirabilota; class Methylomirabilia; order Rokubacteriales; family CSP1-6; genus DASRWT01. The sequence goes on from CAVTFC010000016.1 coordinate 90,929, forward strand.
CACGGCGAAGCGCGCCAGCACGTCGGGATCGCGAACGATCTGGGCCCGGCCGTTCACCCGCAACGTCTCCTCGCTGCGGGGCAGCAAGAAGATGAGGCCGATGCCCGGGTTCTCGAGGAGGTTGCGGATCCCGTCGAAGCGCTTGTTGCCGGGCCGATCCGGGATCACGAGATGCCGCTCGTCGAGCACCTGGACGAAGCCGGGCGCGTCGCCCTTGGGGCTCACGTCGCAGCGACCGGAGCGGTCGGAGGTCGCCACCAGCACGAAGGGCGACCGCGCGATGAAGTTGCGGCAATGCTCGTCGAGACGACCGATGTCCTTGCGCAGCGCCAGCTCGGAGGGCTCGCCCATGAGCGCGCGCAGCTCTTCCAGCGTGGACACCACCTGCGTGAACTTCGGCCCGCCGTTACTCTCCGTCATGCTTTCCCTCGCTCCGCTCGGGTTGTCCTTCGTTTCCGCTCGCCTCGCCTTCGGCTGCAGCTCGCCAATCAGCCCCCCAGGAAGATGCGCCGGACCTCGGGGTCCCGCGCCAGCTCGGCGGCAGGGCCCGTGCGGCTGTTCCGGCCGTCCACCAGAATATAGCCCCGTCCGGCGATGGCGAGGGCCTCGAGCGCATTCTGCTCCACCATGGCGATGGACACCCCGTCCGCGTTGATGCCCCGGATGGTCTCGAAGAGCCGCTCCGCCGCCTGCGGGGCGAGCCCGGCCGAGGGCTCGTCGAGCAGCAGGAGCACCGGGTCCACCATGAGCGCCATGGCCATGGCGAGGATCTGGCGCTGCCCGCCGGACAGCGTGCGCGCCGCCTGCCGGCGCTTCTCCGCCAGCGCGGGAAAGCGCTCGAAGATGGCGTCGATCCTCCGCCGGGCGCCCCGGGGATCCACGTAGCCGCCCATCTCGAGATTCTCTCGCACCGACATGGTGGGGAAGACGTTCTGCTCCTGGGGCACGAAGGCCACCCCCAGCGCCGAGACCTCGCGGGGCGGCCGGCCGCCGATGGCGCGCTCCCCCAGCCGCACGCTGCCGCGGCGAGGCACGAGGATGCCGGCCACGACCTTGAGCAAGGTGGACTTGCCGGCGCCGTTGGGGCCGATGATGCTCACGATCTCGCCGCGCGCGACGGTGAAGTCCACCCCCTTGAGCACCTCGTCGGCGGCGGAGTAGCCGGCCACGATGTCCTCGCAGGCGAGCAGGGTCACGCCACGCCCCGCCGGCCCATATAGGCCTCCTGGACGCGCGGGTCCGCGGCCAGCGCGGCGAAGGTCCCCTCCGCGAGATGCCGCCCCTCCGCCATCACCACCACGGGATCGCAGAGGCGGGCGATCACGTCCAGGTGATGCTCGATGATGAGGAAGGTGAGGCCGTCGGCGCGCAGCGCCTCGAGGTGGCGCGCGATCTCGCCGGCCAGGGTCGGGTTGACGCCGGCGATGGGCTCGTCGAGAAGAATGCACTTGGGGTCGGTCATGAGCGCGCGTCCGATCTCGAGGAGCTTCTTCTGGCCGCCGGAGAGATCGGAGGCGGGGGCATCCGCGACCGCCATCAGATTGAGCCGGCGCGCCGTCGCCCGCGCCCGCTCGCGCAGCGCGGCCTCCCGGCGCCCCACCGCCGGCGGCCGGACCAGCGCGCGCCAGAGGGCTTCCCCCGGCTGCGCGGCGCCGTACAGCATGAGGTTCTCGAGCACGGACAGGCGCGGGAACCCGCGGGCGATCTGGAAGGTGCGGACGAGGCCGCGGCGGGTCACGCGGTCGGCGCGCCAGCCGGTGATGTCCTCTCCGTCGAAGCGGACGCGCCCGCCCTCGGGCGGGATCAGCCCGGACACGCAGTTGAAGAGCGTGGTCTTGCCGGCGCCGTTCGGGCCGATGAGGCCGGTGATGGTGCCGGCGGTGACGCGCAGATCCACGCCGGTGAGCGCCTGCACGCCGTAGAAGCTCCGGCGCAGCCCCTCGACCTCGAGCAATGCCACGCGGCTATTTCACCGTGGCCTGGCCGAAGAGCAGCCACTGATCCGGGCGCGGCGCGGCGGCCCTCATGCCCGGACCTTCCGGACGGTGTCGACCACAGCCTGGAGATGCGCGTCGGGCACGTCCAGCGGGAGCACGCAGCCGGTGGTGACGATATGGCCGGCGCCGCCGGTCTGGGCGAGGGCGTCGCGCACCTCGGCGGCGACGGCCTCGGCGGGCCCGCGGCGCAGCGTACCCGATTCCCCGAGCCCCGCCGCCACCGCGCCGCCGGCGCGTTTCTTCCCCTCGGCGAGCGCGGGACCGGTGAGCCGGTCGTGCCAGTTGAGCACCGCCACCGGCAGCTCCGCGCACGCGTCGAAGTAGATGTCTTTCCCATGGAGGTGCAGCATGGTGAGGCTGGGCCCCGCGGCCAGCTTCTCGAGGAGGCGGCGGAGATACGGCAGCTCGAAGCGCCGGAAGGCCGCCTCGCCGATCGCGTCGCGGCTGGCGTGCTGGGTGGCGAAGAAAAACCCGTCCGCGCCCGCCTCCAGCGCCGCCGCCGCGTAGCGCGTCACCGTGGTGGCGATCACCTCGAGCGCCGCCTCCACCACGCCGGGCTGGGCGGCGAGGTCCGCGTCGAGACGGTCGCCCGCGAGCTTCCGCGCGATGGTGAGCGGGGAGAACAGCGTGTGGAGCGCGGGCGCGTCGTCGCCGCGACCTCGCACGATGAGGCGCAGGGCCTCCAGCTCGCGCCCCAGCGCCCCCGCCCCGGGGTCGAGCGTCCGGACGCGGTCCCAGTCCGCCGTCGTCTTCACCGCGTGGTCGGTGCAGGTCTTGGCCCCGTTCGGCGAGCCTTGATAAGCGACCTGGCAGCCCCAGTCCTCCACGCAGTAAACGCCGCTCGACATGATCTTGATGAGATCGAGATCCCAGCGGCGGTGGAAGTCGAGCATGGCGCCGGCGAGTCCGGCCGCGGTGTGGTCCACGTGGGGAGCATGACGCCAGAACGCCACCGGCGGCCGGTCCACTGGGAGGCGTTTCGACGCCGCGAGCACCCGTTCGCGTTTGGTCATCGGAGGCATGGCGGGCAGTGTACTACCATCAGCGGGGGCCCCGAAATGGCCCCGCTCTCCCCCCGTCTGCTCTCGACCATCCCGCAGGGCAAGCGGGCGCGAAATTGCTAGACTCCCCCACCGTGAGCCCCGCGCCCGCTCCTGGCGCACCGCTCTCCTCCGCGCGCTGCTCGCTCCCCGCGCCATCGCGGTGCTCGGCGCCTGAGACGTTCTTGTCAAGATCGGCGGCCGGCCGCTGGCCTTTCTCCTCCGCTATCAGATATCCGGCCAGGTCTACCCGGGTGAACCCCTCGCGCACGACCGTGCAGGGTCTCCCCGCCTTCGCGTCCATCGCGGAGGTGCCCGGGCCGTCGATCTCGCGGTGGTGGTGGTGCCCGCCGAGGCCGTCGAGCCCGCGCTGGAGGCGGCCGCCGCCCACGGCGTGCGCGCCGCCATCGTCTTCAGCAGCGGATTCGCCGAGGTGGGGCCAGCGGGGCGCGAGGCGCAGGCCCGCCTCACCGCGCTGGCCCGCCGCACCGGGCTCCGCATCGTGGGGCCGAACTGCCAGGGCATCGCGCACTGCCCACGCGGCTCATGACCACCTTCGCCTCCGGCTTCCTCGACGAGCCCCTCTGCATCGGCCCCATCGCGATGGTGAGCCAGAGCGGCGCCATGGCGGGGATGCTCTACGAGCTGGCCCGGACGCAGGGGCTCGGCCTCAACTACTGGGTGAGCACGGGAAACGAGGCGGACGTGCAGGCCGCGGACATCCTCGCCGAGGTGGTCGCGGACGGAGAGACGCGCGTGGCCTGCTGCTACCTCGAGGACGTGAAGGACGCGGCGCGCTTCCGCGAGCGGGCGCCCTGGCGCGCGCGCACCGCCACGGCGCGCCCGTCTTCGTGCTGAAGTCCGGGCGCAGCGCGCAGGGCCGGCGCGCGGCCGCCTCGCATACGGGCTCTCTGGCCGGCGAGGACGCGTCTACGACGCGGTATTCCGCGACTGGGGCGCCCTCCGCGCGCCGACCCCGCCGATCTGCTTCGCCTGCCGCAGGCCTTCCTCCGCTACACGGAGGCGGGGCCGCGCGTGGCCATCTCTCGAACTCGGGCGGGCTGGGGGTGCTCTCGGTGGATCTGTGCGTCGATCTCGGGCTGGTCCCGGCCGAGTTCCTCGCCGAAGACCACCGCCGGTCTTCGCGCCGCCCTGCCCGACTTCGCGGCCCCGCAGAACCCGGTGGACCTCACCGCGCAGATCCTCACCGATCCCGGCATGCTCATGCGCGTGCTGCCGCTGCTGGAAGCCGACCCCGGCGTGGACATGCTCGTCTTCCAGGTCGCCCTCTTCGGCGCCGCGACCGACGTCGCGCGCTTCGCCGGGGACGTGGCCCGGGTGGCCGCGACCACCCAGGTCGTCGCCATGACTGCCCGCAGCCCCACGTGGTGGCGCTCTTCCGCGAGGCGGGCGTGCTCGCCTTCGACGACTCCACGGTCGCGCTCCGCTCGCTGGCCTGCCTGGCGGAGGTCACGCGCCGGCGGCCGCGCTGGCACGCGCGACTCGACGCCGCCGCGGCGGCGCCGGCCGCGCCGGCGCCGCCGGCGGCGCGCGCCCGGGCCGCGCCGCTCATCTCGACGACGGCTTCCTCAGCGAGTGGGAGAGCCGGCGCCGGCTCGAGCCCTTCGGGCTGCCGCTGGTGGCCAGCCGGCTCGCCGCCGCCGGCCGCGGCGGCGGCGGCGGCCGCCGCGCTCGGCTACCGGTGGTGGTGAGGATTTGCGGCCGGATCTGCCCCACAAGTCCGACGTGGGCGGCGTGGCACTGGGCCTCGCCGATGGCGCCGCGGTGCGCAGGCGGCATGCCGGCGTTCTCGATACCGTCGCCGTGCGGGCGCCGCGCGCCCGCCTCGACGGCCTGCTCGTCCAGCGCCAGGCGCGGGCGAGCTCGAGCTGGCGCTGGGCGTGAAGCGCGATCCCGTCTTCGGCCCGGTGGTGATGGTCGCGGCGGGGCGTGCTCGCGAGGCGCTGCGCGACTTTCCGCTCCTGGTGCCGCCCAGGAGGGCCGGAGCGTGCGCGCGCTCCGGATCGCCGCGCTCTGGGACGGCGCCGCGCGGCGCCGGCGCCACGCATTCTCGACGCGCTGCTGCGCGTGGACCTCGACGCGCAGCGCTGACTCAACTGCTCAGCGCCCCCTTGACACGCCGGCCGGACCGGCGCCAACTGGACCCACGATGGACACGCCACCGGACTCGATAGCGGCGTTACCGGTAAGCCAACACCCGACGCTAGCCGGGACGCGCGGCTTCGGCCGCGCAAGAACCAGGGGGGGTGGGCGGGGAGCAGTGTCTCCCGCCCCCCCAAGCGTCGAGCGGAATCATGCTGGTCGGAAGCCGGCCGGCTCAGACGCCGGGCGAGATCTCGCGGGCCACGGCGTCTATCGCCTCGCGGTCCAGCACCAGATCCCAGTGGCTCTTGCCGGAAAGCGCCAGTTCGCGCGCGCCGTATTGCTTCGCGAGCCGGCGACCACGCTCGTCCGAGAACTCCTCGCCGTAGCACCAAACGAGGGCCGGGCAGGAAAGCGTCGGCACCGAGATCCCGCGCTTGCGCTCCGCGCGGGCCAGCGCCGATTCGGGCCGGGCGCGGATCCCTTCCGGAAAGGCGCCGTACTCGAGCTCGGGATCGAACACGCCGGGCACCAGCGCCACCTCGGGACGGAAGCCCTGCACCTCGCCGGGCGCGCTCGCCTCGAGGAGCACCAGTGCCTCCGCGCTCTCGGTCGCCATCAGGGCCGCCAGGCCGCCCATGCTCCCAGCCGAGCAGCACGGAGCGGACGCAGCAGTGGCGAGGCGGCCCGACGGATTGCCGCGGCATAGTCGCCCATGGTCGCGCGGGCCGTATCCAGACCGTGGTGGAGATCCAGCGTCTCGACGCTCGAGCCGGTGAAGAAGGGGGCCCAGAGGTCGAACACCCACGGCCCGCTGCCGGCGCCGTGGACCAGGAGGAGCGACCGGGGGCGGGCGGCCGTCGCGGTCACGCCACGATAGCGGGGTCGATGCGCATGACCACGTAGCCGGCCACCGCGCCCGCCCCGAACCCGGGCGCGAACAGCGCGCATCGGCCGGTCGATCACGCCGTCCCGCACCGCGTCGTGAATGGCGATGGGAATGCTCGCCGACGACGTATTGCCCACCCGAGTCGATGTTGAAGTAGAGCCGCTCGGGCCCGACCCCCGCCGCCTTCGAGATATTGACCACCATCACCTTGTTCGCCTGGTGCGGCACGATGAGGTCCACCGCGTCCAGCAGCGAGCCGGGGCCGCCCTCGGTGTTCGGCAGCTCGCGCATCTCGTCGATCATCTGCGCCGAGATAGCGCTTCACCAGGGCCCGCACCTCGGGGCCATAGACGGTGATGTTGTTGTCGAAGCTCGGATTGGGCCAGATGATGGAGTCCACCTCGGCCATCGGGCCCGAGGCGTACGTCTGGTAGACCTCGATGTCGCTGGCGGCGCCGGGGGCGGCGGGCGCCAGCACCATGGCCGCGGCGCCGTCGCCGAAGATCATCCGGGACGTCCGCACGGTGCCGATCTTGTCGGAAAACTTCTCGCCGCACACCACCAGGACCGGGCGCTCGACCTCCTGGAGCAGGCGCACCGCCTCCGAGAGCCCGTAGGGCAGGCCCGCGCAGGCGGCCACCATGTCCACCGAGGCATGCGTCTGGAAGAGACCGAGCTGCCCGGAGAGCCAGGTGGCCAGGGACGGCATCATCTTCACGCTCGTGCAGGAGCAGAAGATCACCGCCCCGATCTCCTCCGGGCGCCGCCCCGACTTCTCCAGCGCGCGCCGTGCGGCGAGGAGCGCGATGTGGTCGAGATCCAGCTCGGTGTACAGCCGCTGCTCGATGCCGGTCTTCCGGTGAATCTCGTCCGCGCTCATGGGAGACCAGCAATAGGCGGCGTTGCGGATGAGATCCTCGTTGGTGCACGGGCGCTCGCCCTTGTACACCGCCAGGGACTCGAGGCGGGGCAGCACGCTGAAACGCTTGGCCACCACCACCGGCGGATAGGGCGCGACGGGGCGCACGGTCTCGGCGGGCGCGGGCCGGCGGGCGCGGGCGCGCTGTCCAGACTTCACCCGTCGGATGAACTGCAGCACGTCCTCGTTGCGCGGGTGGAACACCACCACGTAGTCGTCATCGTGGAGCTGCCCCACCTCGGTGAGACGCGTCCGCGCGCGGTCCCACCGGTACTGGTTGTGCAGGACCATGGCCTGCCGCATCACCGCCTCCAGCTCGGGGACGGCATGCGCGTACTCGATGATGTCGTCGTGCCCATAGCCCGGATAGTCCGGGTCGTAGGCGAGGAGATGATAGGTGAGCGACTTGGGCTTGGCGAGAAGCTCGGCCACCGTGGGCTTGATGGCGGGCAGCTCCGCCCCCGCGCCCTTCTTGTGGCGGAACACGTCGAGCAGGATGCGGCAGATCTTGTCCTCGGTGCCCTCGTCCCAGGAGGCCTTGAGCGAGCGGTAGCCCGTTTCGATGGCCGCGGTGAGCTCGGCGCCCTCCCAGGGCTTGAACACGGGGAGGAATACGTCGTCGCGCCCGCGGGCCACGTCGCGCCACCGCGTGGGGCGCTTCTCGTACATGGTCATGGCGTAGCGGTTGACCCAGAAAAGGTTGAGCGCGAGATCCCGGAGGAGCTCGTAGCGGCCGCCGTACCCATGCGCCTCCACGCGCGCCACGATGTCCGTCTCGCTCGGCGCCTTCTCCTCGAAGTCGCGCTTGATCACCGCCGCGAACTGCTCCAGGGTGTCGAACACGGAGAAGTCGAGCTCGGGGAAGAAGCTCTCGGGAAAGACGATCCGGCCGTAGCGGTTGATGACGAATGGCTTCATGCCTGGCCTCCCGGCGCGTTCTGGCCGAACCCTACGCCCCCCCGCGAAACCTGTCAACGCGCCTCGGTCCCCGTCGGCGCTTCCCCGCCCCCGGCCTGACAAGATCTGCCGGTCAGGGACACGTATCCAGTTCGTCGCCGTGACCTCGGGGCCGAAAGGGCTTGCCTTGTCAGCCGCATAGGTGCGAGGATCGCCGCCGGTGTCCGGGTGGCACCTCGATTGCTTTCCGATGGCGGCGGGGCGAGAAAGTGGGGCCGCCCGCCACGATTCGGGCTAGTCTCGTCCGAGCGTCACGCGGGTGTCATCGATCGGTTTCGGAGGGAGAGCCACGTTGCGCCTGAAAATCCATACGCTGGTCTTCGTGCTGGCCGCGCTCGCCATGGGCGGCTGCGGCACCTTTGCTGGGTCGCTGCGTGGGGACGCCCTGGCCCTGTCCGCGTCCGTCACGGCGCCCGCCGATAGCTCCGCCGCGCCGGGAATCGAGCTCGTGTCCGTTTCGCAGGGGGCCGAGGACGAAGCGGTTCCCGCCGTCGCCGAGGAGCTCACTGCGGCCTCGGCGCCAGTGCTGGCGGAGGCCGCCGACACCTCGCTGACCGTCGAGCCCATCACCGAGGCCGAGATGACCCCGGGGCTCCTCGCCCTCGCCGACTCGATGTCCCTGGCCCAGGCCCAGACCGACCGCTCCGAGGGACCGCCGCTGGAGCCTCCGGTGGAGGAGTACGACCCCTGGGAGCCCTACAACGAGGAGATGTTCACGTTCAACTACAACGTGGACAGGTACGTGCTCAAGCCCATCGCCAAGGCCTACAACTTCGTCATGCCGGACGAGCTGCAGAAGATGGTGGACCGCGGCTTCAGCAATATCTACTGGGTGCCGCGGTTCGTGAACAGCCTCCTCCAGGGCAAGTGGTCGGGCGCGGGGCGGGAGCTGGCGCGCTTCCTCATCAACTCCACGGTCGGAATCGGCGGGCTCTGGGACATGGCCAAGCAGGAATGGGGCATCGAGCCCAGCCGGGAAGACTTCGGCCAGACCCTCGGTGTCTGGGGCGTTCCCCCCGGCCCCTTTCTGATCTTGCCCTTCATGACCCCCACCACGGTTCGCGACGCTATCGGCACCGCGGTGGACGGGGCCATGGACCCGCTGTCCTACTACATTCCCTTCATCTGGGATCGCCTCTTGATGCGCATCGGCAACCTGATCAACGAGCGGTCGCTCAACCTCGAGCTATTCGAGGGCGCCGAGGAGACCACGGTCGACCTCTATACCTCGGTGCGCAACGGCTATCTCCAGCGCCGGGCGCGGCAGATCAGGGAGTAGCGCGCGGCTCGAGCAGACCCAGCAGGCCGGAGCTGTCCAGCCGCCCGAACCCCGCCTCGCTGGCTCGGCCGTAGAGCTCCCACGCGGCCCGCCCGACAACGCTTTCCCCCTTCACTTCCTTGGCCAGCTCGAGCCCCAGCCCAAGGTCCTTGCGCGCGAGGTCCACGAAGAAGCCCGCCCGGTAGTCATGCTGCACCAGCGCGGCCAGCTTTCGCTCCAGGATGAAGCTGGCGCCGGAGCTCTTGCCCACCACGTCCCCCACGGTCTGGCGCGGCACCCCGAGCCGATCCGCCAGGGCCATCGCCTCGCAAAGCGCGGCCTGGTTCGTCAGCGCGACGTAGTTGTTGAGGAGCTTGAGGATATTGCCCTTCCCGACCTCGCCCAGGTAGAAGAGGTTCTTTCCAATCGCGCGGAGGATGCCCTCGAAGGGCTTGGCGTCGGCCTCCGGGGCGCCGATCATCACCGCCAGCGTGCCGGCCTCGGCGCCGCTCACGCTGCCACTTACCGGTGCGTCCACCAGCCGCACGTCTTGCTGCCCGGCGCGGGCGGCCAGGCTCCGCGTGCTGCCGGGCCCCACCGTGGAGAGATCGAAAAAGAAATCGCCGCTCCGCGCGCCCGCCATGAGCCCGGGCGCGGCCGAGGTACCGAAAAGCGCGGCTTCCACGGCCCGCGCGTCGGGCAGGCTCAGCATGGTCACGCGCACGGCCCGCGCGAGCGCAGGCAGGTCGGCGGCGCGCGTGGCGCCTGAACGCTCCAGTGACGCGGTGGCCTCGGCGCGGAGGTCGAACACCGTCATCTGGTGTCCGGCCTTGAGGATATTGGCCGCCATGGGGCGACCCATGTTTCCGGTGCCGACGAATCCGACGTTCATGGGGGTCTCCTGTTGACCGTGGGTTAGCGATTTAGTCAATTCTTGTCAGGATTTAACCGACGGAGTGCTCGCGCCGCGGCGCGCGCTTTCCGGGGAAGTCGGCGGGGGTTGCCCTTATGCGGTCCCCGGCGTGCCGGCTCCTCGTCCTCATCCTTCTTATATGGCGGAGCCTGGGGCGCGGCATCCCCGCCCCCTGAACTCGCTCCGGCGGCGCCGGCTCTCATCCGTTCGAGGAACTCGTCGGCGCGGACCGCGATGGCGCCCGCCCGCGCGGCCGCGTGGCGCACCTCGCGATCGTTGGACACCACCGCGCCACCGCCCACGGCGAGGCGCGCCAGCACCCGATCGGCGGTCTCGCGCGCGCTCGAGAACACCACGCTCACGCCCGCGACCCCGGTGCCGCGTCCGCCCGCGCCGCGCCCGTCGAAGACCACCGTGAATCGATCACCGGACCCGCGCGCGGCCTGCCCGAGCAGTCGGCACAGCGCGACGCGTCCCGCTTCGAGGCTCTCGGCCTCGCGCGATGCCAGCGCGGGATCGCGGCGGATCAGATTGTAGCCGTCGATGAGCCAATGCATGGACCTTGCCCGGTGCGGGCCGGCCCAATTCTACGCTTCATCCACATGTGCGCCGCGCCGGAAACGCGCGTGGCGCCGACACCTGCGGCGCTATCCACGACCATCCACATCTGTCCACCGGCGGCGCTTTGGGAATCTGGGCACAAGCACTAAATAAAGGTTGACTCGGATGGGACGACCACAATATGTTGGGCCTCGTCCCATTCAGCCCTGTAATGCTCAAGTAACGATCCGGAAACGCGCCGTGACCGCTCCGAGGAGGGCAGTATGAAGATCTCCCGCCGATACACGACCGAAGGCCAGAGCCCCTACCACGGGATCGAGTTCGATCTCCGAACCTCCGAGATCAAGAACCCGGATGGCTCGACGGTCTTCCGTCAGGACGGCATCGCGGTGCCCTCCGCGTGGTCAGCGGTCGCCACCGACATCCTCGCGCAGAAATATTTCCGCAAGGCCGGGGTGCCCCAGGTCGGCAACGATGGCAAGCCGCTCCTCGACAAGGACGGCCGGCCCGGGCTCGGCGGCGAGCGAGACGCACGGCAGGTCTTTCACCGGCTCGCCGGCACGTGGACGCACTGGGGCGAGCGCCACGGCTACTTCGATGGGGCCTCCGATGCCCGGGCCTTCTACGACGAGCTGTGCCACATGCTCGCGGCGCAGGTGGCCGCGCCCAATTCTCCCCAATGGTTCAATACGGGCCTGCACTGGGCCTATGGCCTCACCGGCCCCGCTCAGGGCCACTACTATGTCGAGCCCGCCACGGGCGTCCTCACGCGGGCGACGTCGGCGTATGAGCGGCCCCAGCCCAGCGCCTGCTTCATCCAGTCCGTGAAGGACGATCTCGTCAATGAAGGCGGGATCATGGACCTCTGGACGCGCGAGGCGCGCATCTTCAAGTACGGCTCGGGCACGGGGTCGAACTTCTCCGACCTTCGCGGCGCGAACGAGCCCCTGTCCGGCGGCGGCAAGTCCTCCGGGCTGATGTCCTTCCTCAAGATCGGGGACCGGGCGGCCGGCGCCATCAAGTCGGGCGGTACCACCCGGCGGGCGGCCAAGATGGTCTGCCTCGATCTCGATCACCCCGACGTGATGGAGTTCATCCGCTGGAAGGTGGTCGAGGAGCAGAAGGTCGCCGCGCTGGTGGCGGGCTCGCGCCTCGGCAAGCGCCGGCTCCAGGCGGTGATGGCGGCCTGCCGGCCCGACAGGCTCGACGCGACGCGCATCGACGCCGATCCCAAGCGGAACGCGGCGCTCCGGGCGGCGATCCGCGAGGCCCGCGCGGCCATGGTGCCGGAGGGCTATATCCAGCGGGCGGTGCAGCTCGCGGCCCAGGGCGTCACTCGAGCTCATCTTCCCCGAGTACGACACGGACTGGGACAGCGACGCCTATCTCACCGTCGCCGGGCAGAACTCGAACAACAGCATCCGCGTGCCCAACGGCTTCTTCGACGTGCTCGAGCGCGGGGGCGACTGGGACCTGCGCCGGCGCACCGACAAGAAGGTGTCCCGGAGCCTGCCCGCCGAGGAGCTCTGGAACGAGATCGCCTACGCGGCCTGGGCCTGCGCCGATCCCGGCGTGCAATACGACACCACCATCAATGAGTGGCACACCTGCCCCGAGGACGGGCGGATCAACGCGTCGAATCCGTGCTCCGAATATATGTTCCTCGACGACACCGCCTGCAACCTGGCCTCGATCAACCTCGTGAAGTTCCTGCGGCCCGACGGCACCTTCGACGTGGAGGGCTATCGGCATGCCTGCCGGCTGTGGACCCTGGTGCTCGAGATCAGCGTGCTCATGGCCGCCTACCCGAGCCCGCCCATCGCCGAGCGGAGCTGGCACTACCGCACCCTCGGCCTGGGCTACGCCAATATGGGCACGGTGCTGATGCGCCAGGGTATCCCCTACGACTCGCCGCAGGCGGTGGCCATCTGCGGCTCGATCACCGCGATCATGCACGGCGAGGCGTACGGGACCTCGGCGGAGATCGCCAAGGACCTGGGTCCCTTCCCCGGCTATGCCCGGAACCGCGAGGCCATGCTACGGGTCATTCGCAATCACCGGCGGGCCGCGTACAACGCGGCGCCCTCGGTGTACGAGGCCCTCTCCATCAAGCCGCTGGGCATCGATCCCTCGCACTGCCCGGGCCACCTGGTGCAGGCCGCGCGCGAGACCTGGGATCGGGCCCTCACCCTCGGCGAGACCTACGGATACCGCAACGCGCAGGTCACCGTGCTCGCGCCCACCGGCACCATCGGGCTGGTGATGGACTGCGACACCACCGGGATCGAGCCGGACTTCGCGCTCGTGAAGTTCAAGAAGCTGGCGGGCGGCGGCTATTTCAAGATCATCAACCAGAGCATTCCCCTGGCGCTGCGCGCGCTGGGCTACCGCGCCGACGCCATCGACGATATCGTGGCGTACTGCGTGGGGCGGAAGACGCTGCGCGGGGCGCCGCACATCAATCCGGAGACCCTGCGCGCCAAGGGCTTCGACGACGAGGGCCTGGCCCGCGTGGAAGGCGAGCTGGAAGGCGCCTTCGACCTCACCTTCGCTTTCAACGCCTGGACGCTCGGCGAAGGCTACGTGCAGCAGCGGCTCGGCCTCAACGAGGCGCGGCTGGCGGAGTGGAACGGCAATCTGCTGCGCGCGCTCGGCTTCACGCCGGCGGAGATCGAGGCCGCCAGCGACTATGTCTGCGGCACCATGACGGTGGAAGGCGCCCCGCATCTCCGGGACGAGGATCTCCCCGTCTTCGACTGCGCGAACCGCTGCGGCAAGAAGGGGCAGCGCTACATCGCGGTGGACGCCCATATCCGGATGATGGCGGCGGCCCAGCCCTTCCTGTCCGGCGCCATCAGCAAGACCATCAATATGCCGGCGGACGCCACCATCGAGGATGTCAAGCGCGCCTATCACACCTCGTGGCGGAGCATGCTCAAGGCGGTGGCCCTGTACCGCGACGGCTCCAAGCTCTCCCAGCCGCTCAACTCCACCACCGACGAGGAGGCCGCGGCAGCCGCCGACGTGGAAGCGGTGGCGGAGAAGATGACGGAGAAGGTCATCACCAAGTACATCCGCGAGCGGCACCGGCTGCCCGATCGGCGCGCCGGCTATACGCAGAAGGCGGTGGTGGGCGGCCACAAGGTCTATCTCCGCACCGGGAACTACGAGGACGGCTCGCTGGGCGAGATCTTCCTCGACATGCACAAGGAAGGCGCCGCCTTCCGCAGCCTCATGAACTGCTTCGCCATCGCCATCTCCCTGGGTCTCCAGCACGGTGTGCCTCTCGAGGAGTTCGTGGACGCCTTCGTGTTCACGCGCTTCGAGCCCAATGGAATGGTCATGGGCAATGACCGGATCAAGATGGCGACGTCGGTGATCGACTACGTCTTCCGCGAGCTCGCCATCACCTATCTCGGCCGCACCGATCTCTCCCATGTGCCGGATGAGGATCTCCGCAGCGATACCCTCGGCAACAAGATCGGGCAAGGTCCCGTCGCCATGGTCCCCATGGCCCCGCCTCCCGTCCTGCCCCTGGGCGAGCCCATCCATACTGCGCGCGCGGCCGCGCCCCTGTCCGGCGGCAGCGGCGCCATGGTGGAGGTTCGGGCGCTCTCGGCTTCTGAGGTCGCCCGCCTCAAGGGGTACGAGGGCGATCCCTGCGGGGAGTGCGGTCAGTTCACCATGGTGCGCAACGGCACCTGCCTCAAGTGCGTGACCTGCGGCACCACCACCGGCTGCTCCTGAACTGGGGGACGCTCAGGGAGCGCCCGAGCCGGCCGCGGCGGCTCAGGTCCGCGAGCGGATGTGACGGGGATCGAATGCGTCGCGGAGCCCGTCGCCGAGAAAGTTGAAGCGCGTCACCGCGAGCGTGATCATCACTCCGGGGAAGATCGCCACCCATGGAGCCGTCGTGAAGTAGCTCTGGGCATTGTTGAGCATGTTGCCCCAGCTCGCCAGAGGTGGCTGGATACCATAGCCGAGGAAGCTGATATAGGACTCAAGCAGGATCGCGCGGGCCACCGAGAGGGTGGCCGCCACCGCGACGAGCCCCACCGTGTCGGGTAGAAGGTGCCGCGCCATGATTCGCGCCCCGGAGGCCCCGAGCCTCCGCGCGCCCGTCACGAACTCCTGCTCCCGGAGCGTGACGATCAGGCCCCGTACCATGCGCGTCACGTCCATCCAGGACGTGGTCGCGATGATGATGGTCATGGAGGCCAGCGAGGGCCGCACGAATGCGGCCAGACCGTGAACGTAGCGTCCGCATCGCCGGGGGGAATTGGGGGCATCACGACGACCTACGATACAGCGGAATCCGAGCCGCCGAAAATTGCCAGTACTCGCTGAAGGCGCTCCGTCTCAAGAAGGAAGCCGGGGCGTGAGCGCGGGAGCTCTGCCGCTTCGGAGCCGCAGCAATCCGCGAGGCGGTGACGGCTCGCCCTATTTCAGCGCGGCGACGGCGCGGCGGATGCGCTGGCAGGCCTCCGTCAGCTCGGCCATCGAAGCGGCGATCGACATGCGGAAGTACGGCGACAGGCCGTAGGCGGCGCCCACCACGACGGCGACGCCGCCGGCGTCGAGCAAGTAATCCACGGTGTCGCGCTCGGCTTCCAGCGTGACGCCCTGCGGCGTGCGCTTCCCGAGCGTGCCGGCGCAATTTGCGAAGATATAAAAGGCCCCTTGTGGCCGGACGCACTCGATGCCCGGCGCTTCGCGCAGCAGCTCCAGCACGCGGTCGCGACGCTCCTGAAAGGCCTGCGCGCGCCCAGGGACGAAATCCTGGGGCCCATTCAGCGCCCGGATCGCCGCCGCCTGGCCGATGGATGAGGGGCAGGTGGTGCTTTGCGACTGCACTTTCTTCATGTTCCTGATGAGTTCGACGGGTCCGCCGCCGTAGCCGATACGCCAGCCGGTCATGGCGTAGGTCTTGGCCACGCCGTTGACGGTCAAGGTCCGGTCGTACAGCGCGGGCTCGACCTCAGCGATGGTCGCGACCTCGACACCATCGAAGACCAGGTGCTCGTAGATGTCGTCGGCGATTACCCAGACGCGGGGATGACGCAGCAGCACCTCCGCGAGCGCTTTCAACTCTGCCCGGGAATAGACGGCGCCCGTCGGATTGCACGGGGAATTGAGCACCAGCCACTTGGTCCTGGGCGTGATAGCGGCCTCTAGCGCGCCCGGTGTCAGCTTGAATCCATCCTGTGGACGGCAAACCACCGGCACCGGCGTGCCGTCGGCAAGGAGCGGAATGTCGAGGTACGACACCCAGTACGGCGCCGGGATGATGACTTCGTCACCCGCCGACACGGTGGCCATGATCGCGTTGTAGATCACCTGCTTTCCGCCGTTGCTGGCCAGGATCTGCTCCAGCGCGTATTCGAGACCGTTCTCCCGCTTGAACTTCGCGCGGATCGCCTCCTTCAGCTCAGGCGTGCCGTCGACGTTGGTGTACTTGGTCTCCTCGCGCGCCATCGCCTCGGCGGCGGCCTGCTTGACGTGGCTCGGGGTCTCGAAGTCCGGCTCGCCTATGGTGAGCCCGATGATGTCCCGCCCTTGCGCCCGCAGCTCGCGCACGCGCTGCGCCCCGGCATTGCTGGGTGAAACCGTGATGCGCCCGACGCGCGCAGAGAAGAAGCCCTCGGGTATCCTCGCGTCACTCATAACTCATCCGCCGTCCCCGTCCTCCCTGAGCTGCGACAGCGCGGTGGCCACGTCCACGAACGAGAGCGCCGTTTCGTCTGCTATCAGACACCATCGACACGCAGGAAGTCGAGGGCCATGTGCGTGACCTGCGGCACCACCACCGGCTACTCGCAGGCGTCCCGGCGACCTGCTGGCCCAGCGAGCCGGGCTCCTTTATCATCGGAGCCCGGCTCGCTCTCTCATGTCGACTCCCGTTCCGCCCGCCCCCACTCGCTGGCCCGAGTCGCGCGCCCCGCGCGGCATGGTGGCCTCCCCGCACCTGCTCGCCTCACAATCCGGCGTGGCCGCCCTGCGCGCCGGCGGCACCGCGCTCGACGCCGCCATCGCCACCGCCGCCACCCTCGCCGTCGTCTATCCGCACACCAACGGGGTGGGCGGCGACAATTTCTGGCTGATCTGGGACGCGCGCGCCCAGACGCTTCGCGCGCTGTGCGGCGCGGGCGGCGCCGCCTCTGCCGCGACCATCGACTGGTACGCCGCGCGCGGCATCACCGGAGCCCTTCCCGCGCGGGGCGGGCCGGCCGCCCTCACGGTGCCGGGCGCGGTGGACGGCTGGTGGCAGGCGCATCGGCTGAGCGCCGAAGGTCTGGGCTCGCCGCTCCCCTGGACTGCGCTCCTCGCCGACGCCGTCGCGTACGCGCGCGAGGGATTCTCCGCCTCCGAGGGCCAGCGGCGGCCGCCGCCGCGCGAGCCCGACCTCTTTGGCCCCACCGCGAGCCCGGAGACGCGGCGCGGGCTCTGGCCGCTCTACCATCCGGACGCGCTCGCCCGCGGCCCCCTGGTGCAGGCGGACCTCGCGCGCTCGCTGGAGGCAATCCGCGACGGCGGCGCCGAGGCCTTGTATCGCGGCGAGCTCGGCCGGCGCCTGGTGGCCGCCGCGGCGGCGACGGGCAGCCCGCTCACCTCCGAGGATCTGACCTCGCATCGCTCGGAGTGGATGGAGCCCTTGACCATCCCGTACGGCGGCGGCATCGCGGCGAGCTGTCCGCCGCCCACCCAGGGCCTGTCGCTCCTCACCTTGCTGGGGCTGGTGGAGGGCTTCGACCTCGCCGCGCTCGACGAGAGCGACTACGTCCACTTGATGGTGGAGGCGACCAAGCTCGCCTTTGCCGACCGTGACCGGCACCTCACCGACCCCCGCGCCATGACGGTGACCCCGGCCGCCCTCCTCGATCGCGCGCGATTGACCCGGCTGCGCGGCCGCATCGCGCTCGACCGCGCGATGACGCCCGAGGCGGCGGTCACCCGCGGGCGGCGACACCGTCGCCATCGTCACCGCGGATGCGGCCGGCAACGCGGTGTCCCTGATCCAGTCGCTCTACTACACCTACGGCGCGGGGGTGATCGCGGGCGATACCGGCATCGTGCTCCAGAACCGCGGCGCCTTCTTCAGTCTCGACCCCCGCCACGTCAATGCGCTCGCGCCCGGCAAGCGCACGCTCCACACGCTCACCCCGGCCTTGTATCTTGCGGGCGGACGGCCGCGCGCCACCCTGGGAACCATGGGCGGCGAGGGCCAGCCGCAGACGGTGGCCGCGCTGCTCACCCGACGCCTCTTCCGTGGGCTCGGCGCGCAGGCCAGCGTGGAGGCGCCGCGCTGGCTCTACGGGCGGACCTGGGGCGTGGCCACCCGCGCGCTCAGCGTGGAGGGGCGCTATCCGCCCGCGCTGACACGCGAGCTCGCCGCGCGCGGGCACGACGTGCGAGTGGGTGAGGAGTGGGACGATCTCTTCGGTCATGCGCACTGCGTCTGGATGGAGGAGGCGGGCGGCTTCCGCGGCGGATCGGATCCGCGGGCCGACGGCGGAGCGCTGGGCTTCTAGCGGGCGGCTGAGGCTACCCGGTGCCGCCGGCCAGCGCCTTGTAAAGCTCCAACCCCACCGCCGAGATGTCGGTGCGCGTCTCGATGGGGAGGCCCGCATTGGTCCAGGCGCCCATCCCGCCTTTGAGGAGTCGCACGTCCTTGAATCCCAGCTTGCGGAGATCCTTCGCGACCCGGGCGCTGACGGCCTCCGCGGGCGAGGTGCAATAGGCCACCACCGGCCGGGTGGCGTCCAGCTCGAGGCCGCTCACTCCGCTGGCCAGCTCCTCGGGGGCGAGGCGGATGGAACCCGGAATCTTGAGCGGAAGGGCGTCGTAGGCCGGCCCTTGTCTCACGTCGAGGATCTGCGGCTGCTTCCCGCTCTCGAGCATCTTGATCACCTCGGACGGGTTCACGCGGTACCGGTTCTTCTGCCAGCGCAGGAGGAACTGCGCGCCGAACCCGGTGAGGCTCAGGAGGGTGACGCCGATGGCGACCCAGAACCAGGGGAAGGGGCGCGGCGGCGGGTTCTTCACGAACTCACGCGCCTCGACGAGCTTGCGCTTGACGTCGGGCAGGCTGGGGACGAGGGCGTCCGCCCGTTCGAACTGCCGCACGGCGCCCGTGTAGTCCTCGGCGAAGAACGCGCGAAGCCCCGCGTACCAGGCTTCGTTGAACTTGCTGCCGCCGTCCAGCCGCACCTCGGTGCTCTTGACGAACTCGCGGACGGCGTCGGCGGGAATGACGAAGTTGAAGCCCTGGACAAGGGCGCCCTCGGGCCCCGGCGCCAGCGAGACGAAGGTGAGCACGCCCAGGACCTGGCCCTTCTGGTCGACGGCGGGCCCGCCGGAATTTCCAAAGGAGGCGGACGCGTCCGTCTGGATCATGGGCTGGTTGGACACGTCCTCCTTCAAGCCGGACACCGCGCCATTGGTGACCGTGGCTTCCATCGAGGCGGACTTGTTGAGCAGCTCGTGCGAGAGCACCACGGCGGGGAAGCCCAGGATGTGCAGGGGGTCGCCGATCTGAACCGTCCGGCTCGCGGCGAGCGGCAGCACGGGGAACCCGTCGCCGGGGATCTTGAGGATCGCGAGGTCGCGGCCCGACATGACACCGGGCTCGGGGCTCAACGGCGGCGTGTACTTCACGACCTCGGCCTTGTGGCGGATGCCGCTCGAGATGACCACGGTGACCTGGGGGTTCAGCTTGACCTTGGTCGTGGGCAGGACCGCATCGAGCAGCTTTCGGGCGATCGCGTCCTCGAGGTCGGGCCGCTCGCCCGCATTGACGCCCCGCTGGGCCAGCGCCTTGGGCAGGCAGGCCGTTCTGACCGCGCGCTGCGCCTGCTGGTTGATCAGCCACCGGGGCGGCGTATGCGCGGGCTGGACGACGTGCCCGTTGGTGATGATCCAGCCGCGGCCGTCCACGAACCAGCCAGTGCCCGTCTCGCGGAAGACGGGCGGTGTCACCGTCTGGACGCCGCCCCCGCAGTCCAGCGTGACCTCGGCGCCGACCTCGGCGATGACCAGCACCACGGCGGGCTTGGCCCGGATGATGGCCTCCTGGAGCGTGATCGCCGTGTCGGCGGGGGCGGGGGTCGCGAGTCCCGCCGCGAGCCCGACCAGGCCTGTCACCGCGAGGGCAATCCGGCGTACCATAGGGAGCACCGCGCCAATTCTATACCACCGAGGGCCCTGCATGAGCCGTCAGATCGGGGAGATGCCGACCAAGAGCTTCAAGCCCGGAGAGTTCATCTTCCGGGAGGGAGACGACGCCAAGGGCGAGGCCTTCATGGTGCAGGACGGCAAGGTGGAGATCCGGCGCCACTTCGGCGACGAGGACCGCGTGCTGCGCGTGCTCGGCAAAGGCGACCTGCTCGGCGACCTCGCGCTGTTCCGTAGCGCGCCTCGCTCGGCCAACGCGGTGGCGGCCGAGCCGGTCACGCTCCTGCTCATCCCCGCCAACCGGCTCGAGCACCTCGTGCGCTCGAATCCCGCGCTCGCCATCGCCATCATCAAGCAGCTCGCCACGCGCATGCTGGAGGCGGAGGATCGCGCGCGCGCCGCCGAGGAGCGCCTCCGCGCGGCCGAGGAGCGCGCCCGCGCGGCCGAGGAGCGCGCTCGGGCCGCCGAGGACCGGCTGAAGGGTAGCGCCTAGAGCTTGAAGGTCTCCGCGGCCAGCCCCGCGATGTGCCGGCCGATCGCGAGCGAGGCGGTGGCGGCGGGCGAGGGGGCGTTCAGCACGTGGATGGCGCCGTCCGTCACGCTGATTTTGAAGTCGTCCACCAGCGAGCCGTCCGGGCTCACCGCCTGCGCCCGCACCCCTGCCCCGCCCGGCGCAATGTCCGCGGCCTGGATGTCCGGCACTAGACGCTGGAGCGACGCCACGAAGGCCGCCTTGCTCACGGACCGATAGACCTCGTAGGCGCCCATCTTCCAGTAGCGCCGCCCCATGTTCCAGAACCCCCGGTACATGAAGGTGCGCAGGGCCTCGGCCGGCCGCACCGTGCCCATGGTGTAGCCCTCGCGGGCCAGGGCGAGCACGGCGTTGGGGCCCGCCTCCACGTCGCCGTGCACCGTGCGGGTGAAGTGGACGCCGAGGAAGGGGAAGCGCGGATCGGGCACGGGATAGATGAGCCCGCGCACCAGAGAGCGGCGCTCCGGCTTGAGCATGTAGTACTCGCCGCGGAACGGGATGATCTGCACCTCGGGCCGTATCCCCATCAGCGCCGCCACGCGGTCCGAGTGCAGGCCCGCGCAGTTGATGAGGTGGCGCGTGCTCACCGGCCCCGCGTCGGTCTCCACCGTGAGGAGGCCGCCGTCCCGCCGGATGCCGCGGACGCCCGCCCCCGTCACGACCTCCGCCCCGCGCTGCGTGATGAGCGCCGCCATCTTGTCCGCCACCTGGGTATAGTCCACGATGCCGGTGGCGGGCGAGAGCATGCCGCGGACGGCGCGAACATGCGGCTCCCACTCCCGGACCTCGTCGCCGGAGACGAGCTTGAGCCCGGGCACGCCGTTCGCCGTGCCGCGCTCGTGCAGCATGTTGAGCCGGGGGATCTCCTCCTCCTCGGTGGCCACGATCACCTTGCCGCAGCGCTCGTAGCCGATGCCGTGGGCGTCGCAGAACTCCGTCATGAGCCGGGCGCCCTCCACGCACAGGCGCGCCTTGTAGGAGCCCGGCTTGTAGTAGATGCCCGAGTGGATGACCCCCGAGTTGTGTCCGGTCTGATGCGTGGCGATGCGCGCTTCCTTGTCGAGCACCACCACGCGCGCCCGCGGATGCCGCTCGGTGAGGCTGACCGCGGTGGCCAGGCCGACGATACCGGCCCCGATGACGGTGATGTCGGCGGCTCGAGACATGCCCTGGACCATAGCACGCCGCACCCGGGCCTCGCCTGTCGGGTCTGTGACGGGGCCCTGTCCCGCCTCTGACGGGACCTCGGTCGGACTCGAGTCTGGAGGTCTTACAAAGCAGCCAGTTATACGGCATCGCTATCTGGCACTCCCCATGCTCTGTGAGGGAGCGACGGCGGGCTGTCGCCGCCTACCCTCGAACCAGGGAGGACGTCATGCACAAGGCCCTGGCCTTGATACTGCTGGCAATGGCGCCGGCCGCCACGCCGAGCCCGACCGAAGTGGTGCAGACGGGCATCGAGCAGGTGGTGCAGGCGGTGCAGGATTTCGATGCGTCGCATCCGGCCGGCGCCGAGAAGCGCCGGGTGGAGATTCGCCGCGCGGCCGGCCGCCTCTTCGACTTCGAGGAGATGGCCCGCCGCACGCTGGCCCGGCACTGGAGCGATCGCACGCCGAGCGAGCGGGAGGAGTTCGTGTCGCTGTTCCGCGACCTCCTGGAGCGCTCCTATCTGTCCCGGCTCGAGAACTACTCCGGGGAGCGCATCGTCTATCTCGGGGAAACGGTGGACGGCGAGTTCGCCACCGTGCGCTCCAAGATCGTCACTGGACGCACCTCGGAGATCGCGCTGAGCTACCGGCTCCATCAGGTGGGCGTCGCGGTGGGCCATCTACGACGTGCTGATCGAGGGCGTGAGCTTCGTGGGCAATTACCGGAGCCAGTTCAACCGGATCATCTCGAAAACGTCGTATGAGGACCTCGTGAAGAAGCTCCGCCACAAGGAGCTCGAAGGCGCCAGCCTCGAGGCGTCGCCGCGGGCGGCCTCGCGCTAGTTCCTCGCGCTAGTCCCAGGTCGGGCGCGCGTGCGGTAGAAATAATCGGGGAGTCGACACCACCAGCAGGGCGTCGGGGGTCGCCGGGAGACCGAAGGCGATGCGATCCCCGGCGCTCAGGCCCCCCACCGGAGGGTCCCCGGGGGGCCGGACGTCGCGGCGGACACCTCAGTCCAGGGTGAGGGTGATCGGGCAGTGGTCCGAGCCCTGGACGTCCGGGAGGATGCCGGCGGCGCGCACGCGCCCGCGCAGCTCCACGGAGACCAGGAAGTAGTCGATACGCCAACCCACGTTGCGGGCGCGCGCGCCGGACTTCATGTCCCACCACGTGTAGTGGCCGGACTCCTTCGTGAAGAGCCGGAAGGTGTCGGCGAAACCCGCAGCGATGAAGCGGGTCACCCACTCCCGCTCCACCGGCAGGAAGCCCGACGTTTTCTCGTTTTCCTTCGGGCGCGCCAGGTCGATCTCGGTATGCGCGGTGTTGACGTCACCGCACACGATCACGCCCTTGCCGCCCTTGCGGAGGCGCTCGGTGAGCCCGAGGAAGTCGTCGTAGAACGTGAGCTTGTGGGCGAGGCGCTCCGGCCCCATGCCGCCGTTGGGAAAGTACACGTTGAGGAGGTGGAACTCCGGCAGCTCGGTGTGGACGATCCGACCCTCGACGTCCAGCGCGGGGGTGCCGAAGGACGCCGTGGCCACGTGCACGGGCTCATCCCTCAAGTAGGTGGCGACGCCGCTATACCCCTTCTTCTCGGCGAAGCTCCAGTACGAGCGGTAGCCGGCCGGCGTGCGCATCTCCTCGGTGAGCTGATCGGCCTGGAGCTTGGTCTCCTGCAGGCTGACCACGTCCGCCCCGCGGGCGCCGAGGAAATCGACGAATCCCTTCTTCCACGCGGCGCGCAGCCCGTTGACGTTCCAGGAGACGAGGATCATGACGCCCAAGTGTACTCGATCCTGGTCTCGGGCCAGACCGGGGTCAGGCGTCGCGGCGCGGGGCCTCGTCGAGCACCTCGGCGATCACGCCGAGGAGCTTGTTGAGGTCGATGGGCTTCATGAGACACGCGTCCACGCGGGCCTCGATCCAGAGCTCCTCGGGGACGATATTGCCGGACATGAGGATGACGCGGCAGAAGGGAGACCGGCGCTTGGCCACGCGGACGATCTCCCAGCCGCTCACCTCGGGCAGGAGCAGATCGGTGAGCACGAGGTCGTACCGCTGGCGCTCGAGGGCCTCGAGGGCGGCGCGGCCGGTTGCGACGATGGCGACCGAGCAACCCTTGGACCCGAGGAACTCGCGCAAGATGTCGCCGAAATCACGCTCGTCTTCCACCACCAGCACCCGGAGGCCCGAAGGCAGTGTCGGCTCCGCGGACGGCGTCGGCGGGACCGGGGCGGGCTTCGGCGCTCGGCAGCGCGACGGTGAACGTGGAGCCCCGCCCGGGTTCGCTCGTCACCGAGATCGTGCCCCCGTGTCCGACGATGAGGTCCTTGGCCGAGGAAAGGCCGAGGCCGGTGGAGCCGGCCGACTTGGTGGTGAAGAACGGCAAGAAGACCTGAGCGCGGATCTCCTCCGTCATGCCGGCCCCGGTGTCCGAGACTCGGAGGATCACCCAGCGGCCGTCGCGCAGCGTCTCGATGCCGAGTTCCCCGCCCGCGGACATGGCCTCGATGGCGTTGAGGATCAGGTTGATCAGCACCTCGCGGAGGGCGCTGGTCTGCCCGGACACCAGCACCGGCGGGGGCGCGAGACGCGGCGTGAGCCGCACCGCGATCCCCCTGCCCTGGGCCACCGTCATGAGGTGTGGCTGGATGAACTCGATGGCGTCGGCCACGGCGGCGTTGAGATCGAAGGTGGAAAACGGCACGTCCTGCGGGGGCCGGGCGAGATCGCGCAGGCGCTTCAGTAGCTCGGCGGCGTCCAGCGCGCGCCTTCTGGATGGACACCAGGCCCTTGCGGAGCTGGGTAGGGTCCAGCCGGCCCCCGTCGACCTGCCCCAGCATCAGCTCGACGCGGCCGAGCAGCACCGAGAGGATATTGTTGAAGTTGTGAACCACGCCGCCCGCGACCTTGCTGATCACCTCGGAGCGGGCGATCCGCCGCTCCACTTGCTGGTCCGCGGTGATGGGTTCAGACATCGCGCTCGCCCGCGGGCCGCTCCGCGGCCATGGGCAGCACCACCATGAACGTGGTCCCCACGCCCGGCGCGCTGCGGAAGCTGATGCTGCCGCCGTGGTCCTCGATGATCTTGTGGGTGAGCGCGAGCCCGAGACCGGTCCCCGCCGCCTTGGTCGTGAAGAACGGGTCGAACACTTTGTCGGCCTCCGAGAGAGAGATGCCGCTGCCCGAATCCTCGATCTCGACGCGCACCCGCCGCCGGCCGGCGCCCACCGGCCCCGTCTCGACGCCGCGATGCCAGCCGGTCCGGACGGTGAGCCGCCCGCCCTCCTCCATCGCCTCCAGCGCATTGCTCACGAGATTGACGAACGCCTCGTAGAGACGGTCCTGATCCGCGCCCACCGAGGGCAAGTCGCGCGCGTACTCCCGCGTCACCACGATCTGCTTGGTGTCGAGCTCATTGGCGTACAGCTCGAGCACGCGGTCGAGCAGCAGCGGCACCGCGATGGGAGCCGGGCGGAGCCGGCTGGGCCGGGCGAGCTCGAGGAGCTGCTCCACGATCCCGTTGATCCGCTCGAGCTCGTGCGGGACCACTCGCATGAACGTCTCGCGGAAGCGCGGATCCTCGAACTTGCGCGGAATGATGCGGGTGAAGGTGCGCAGGGACGCGAGCGGGTTCTTGATCTCGTGCGCGAGGCCGGCGGCCAGCGTGCCGAGCGCAGCGAGCCGATCGGAGCGCCGGAGCTGTCCTTCCAGCTCACGGACCTGGCTCACGTCGCGGAACACTCCCACCACGCCCAGGTCCTTACCCTCCAACCGCCGGAGCGGCGCGGTGCCCATCTCGACCGGAACCGCGGTCCCATTGAGCCGCCGCAATGTCAGCGAGACGTTGGCGGTGCCCGACCGGCTGGACAGCGTCTCCATGAGGATCTCCGCCACTTCCGGGGTGTGGGCGAAGACCTCCGCGCCGTAGCGCCCCACGATGTCCTCGGCGAAGAGCCCGGTGAGGATCTCGGCGGCGGGATTCACGGTGGCCACGCGCCCGTCCAGATCCAGGGTCACGATGCCGCTCGTGATGGAGGAGAGGACGCTGTCGGTGTAGCTCTTGAGGTCGGCCAGCTCCTGGAAGCGGGCCCGGATTTCCGTGTGGGTAGCCTCGAGATCGCTGCGCTGCTGGAGGAGCTGCGAGGCCATGTGATTGAAGGCGAGCGCGAGCTGGCCGATCTCGCCCAGCCCGGTGGGGGCGATGCGCTGGTCCAGCTCTCCGCGCGCGATGGCCTCGGCGCCGGCGGCCAGCTCGCGCACCGGGCGCGCGATGCGGCGCGCCACCAGGGCGGCGGCGAGGCCGCCGACGAGGAGAGTGATGACGGTGAGCCCGGCCAGCTCCACTCGGGTCTGGAGGATGCGCACCTCCATGCGCCGCTTGGACAGCCCGACCCGGGCGGTCCCCCAGCGCTGCGCGCCGACCAGGACCGGGAGCGCGAAGTCGTACACGCCCTCGTTGCGGCTCTGACGCACCGTCTCCTGCACGAGGAGCACATCGGTCTCCACCGCGCGGCGGTCCAGCGGCGTCGAGAGCACGCTCCCCACCAGCTCGGGGCGCCGGCTGTGGGCCGCGACCTTGCCCTCAGCGTCCACGATGATGGCGTACACCACGTCTGCATTGGCCCGCACCCGGTCGACATTCTGCTCGAGGTCGGTAAAGCTGTAGAGGAGGAGCGCGGGGGACGAAACGGCGGCGAGGTCCCGCGTGATGACCTCCCCACGGCGCAGCACCTCCTCGATGATCGCCGCGCGCTGCCGGTACTCCACCACCGCGATGACGCCCGCCATCACTACCAGGAAGATCAGGACGGAGCCCATCAGGAAGCGCGCCTGCAGCGAACCCAGGCGGCGGCCGAGGCGGTGGCGGACCCGGCTGCCGATCATCGGCGGTCCTCCAGCCAGATCTTGCGGAGCGGCATATAGGCCTCGCCGAGCCCGCTGACCTCGACGTTGCGGACATAGCCCTGGAAGAGCCGCTCGTACGCGTAGTGCCACACCGGGATTACCGGGGCTTCCTCGAGGATCAGGGGCTCCGCCCGCTGGTAGATCTCCTTCCGGCGCAGGAGGTCCTTCTCCCGGCGGGCCTGGACGAGCAGCGCGTCCACCACGGGATTAGCATAGCCGGTGGGATTGCGCGGGCTCTGGGAGTGGAAGAGCCCGAAGAGAAAGCTATCCGGGTCGGGCAGCTCCGCGTGCCACGCATAAAGGAACATCGGCAGCCGGCCCTCGACGAGCAGCTTCGAGAACGTCGGCCAGTCCGTCTCGAACTTGGTCTCCGCCTGGATGCCGATCGCCCGGAGCTGCGCCTTGATCGCGTCGAGCTCGCTCTCGATGCGCGGGCTCCTCACGCTCGACCAGATCGGGATGGGGGGAATCCCCTTGCCCTCGGGATACCCCGCCGCGCGAAGCAGCGCGCGGGCCCGCGCCGGGTCGTAGGGGGGGGACTTGATGCTCTGGTTGTGGCCGGGCATGCCGGGCGGGAGGATGCTGCGGGCCGCCTGAAATCGTCCCGCGAAGATCTCGTGGAGGATCCGCTCCCGGTCCAGGGCATGCGTGATGGCCATCCGGACTCGCACGTCGCTGAGCGGCTTGAAGCGCGTGTTGAAGCCATAGAACCGCACGCTGAAGGTCGGGCGCTGCACGTGAAGGTAGCGCGGGTCACCGACCTTGCTCCGGCATACCGGGGGCACCGGGCTCTCCTCGAGATTGCCCCCCTCGAACTCGCGGCAGATCTGGTCGCTCGATTCCCCCGGGAAGATCCGATAGACCACGCGCGCGAGCTGAGGCGCGCCGGCATAGTAGTCGGGGTTGGCGACGAGCGTGATCTCCTTGCCCCGCTCCCAGCGCGAGAACTTGTAGGGCCCGGTGCCGACGGGCCGGGTGCCGAAGGCCTCCCCCTGCGCCTCCGCCAGCTCCCTGGGAACGATCTTGGCGTGGCCCACCGCGAGGACGGAGACGAAGGGCGTGAAGGCCTCGGTGAGGGAGACCTCGACGGTATAGCGGTCCACCGCCCGGAGCCCTTCCACCTGGCTCACCTTCCCCTCGCGAAATGCTTGCGCGCCGCGGATCATGGCGAACCGTTCCGCGGCGCCCGATCGGAGCTTCGGATCCAGGAGTCGGGTAATGGAGTAGACGACGTCGTCCGAGGTGAGCTCGCGCCCGTGGTGAAAGCGGACGCCCTGTCGGAGGTTGAAGGTCCAGACGAGACCATCGCGCGACGCCTTCCAGAAGCGGGCCAGCGCCGGGCTGACCGTGAGCGTCTGATCGAACTGAACCAGCCCGTCGAAGATCTGCTCCGCCACCGAGCGGCCGTAAGTGTCGCTGATGAGGGGCGG
Organism: uncultured Candidatus Rokubacteria bacterium; assembly: GCA_963733725.1. GTDB lineage: Bacteria > Methylomirabilota > Methylomirabilia > Rokubacteriales > CSP1-6 > DASRWT01. Next base: position 118,756 of record CAVTFC010000016.1, read on the forward strand.
ATCGAGCGTGCCGGGATCGTTGCCGAGGGGCCGGCGGTAGACCCCGGACAGCGTGGCTGAGGTCGGTGGACGCTCCTGTCCCGTCGCGGGGCCGAGCGGGGCGGGGCCGAGGAGCGCCACCGCAAGCACGAAGGCGCCGAAGAGCAAAGGGGGGCCGAAGCCCCCCTTCGTCGCGACCGGGCAGCGTGCTCTATCCCAGCTTGCCATGAAGCGATGCCGCGTTTCTTGTCCCCCCTCTCCTTGTCCCGCCCTCTCCTAGTCCCCCCTCTCCTAGTCCCCCCCGCCGCTCCCGTCCGCGGTCCCGATGGCCTGGAAGATCTGTGTGGACTCCGAGGTACCCGACTCGATCACCGGCGCCACCAGCAAGAAGGACGCGAGCACCGCCAGCACGGCAAATAGCCTGACCATTGTTCTTCCCCCCGAGCAAAAGGTTTGGGCGGGGAGGACCTCCCCATGAGGCACCCGCCCGCGCGGGAGGATAGAGCAATTCGAGAGCCACGGGTATACGCGCTGCGCCTGCGCCCCAAGTGATCATGGCGACGGAGAATTTCGAGATCCTGAATTCGCAGAATCGCGCGGGCGCTGCACCACGCGCAGGGCAGCATCGCGGGAGACCGAGGAACTCGATCCAAATTCGCCAACACTGACGGGTGCTTAGTGGCGATGCCCTGCCGACAGTGCATCGGAGGCCCTCAGGGCAGGCTCAGCGTGCGCTCGGCGCGCCGCGCTTGAGGTTCCAGCGCGCCATCTTCACCTTGAGCGTGTTGCGATGGAGACCGAGGAGGCGGGCGGCCTCGCTCTGGTTCCAGTCCACCCGGTCCAGCACACGCCGGACGATCTGCCGCTCGAACTGGTCATGGGCCTCCTCGAGGTCCAGGCCGCCGGTCGCATCCGCGCGGCTGCGCGCGTCGGGGATCATGAACTCCAGCGGCAGGTCGGAGAGGCGGATGAGCGGCCCGTCGGCGAGCGCCACACAGCGCTCGATGACATTCTGGAGCTCACGCACATTGCCCGGCCAGGAGTAATCGGCCAGCGCTTCCTGGGCGTCGGGCGCCACCCCCGCGATCTGCTTGCCGAATTGCTGGCGATAGCGGCGCACGAAATGGTCGGCGAGGGCCCCGATGTCGTCCCGACGGTCGCGCAGGGGGGGCATGGTGATCTGCACGACGTTGAGCCGGTAGTAGAGGTCATCACGGAAGGTCTGGGTCGCCACCGCTTGCTTGATGTCGGTGTTGGTGGCCGCGATGATTCGGAGGTCCAGCTTGACGGTATGAGTGCCGCCCACGCGCTCGATCTCCCGCTCCTGGAGCACGCGGAGAAGCTTGGCCTGCATTTCCGGGCGGAGCGTGCCGATCTCGTCCAGGAACAGGGTGCCGCCCTGGGCCAGCTCGAAGCGTCCGAGCTTGCGCTGGTACGCGCCCGTGAAGGCGCCGCGCTCGTGGCCGAAGAGCTCGGTCTCCATGAGGGACTCGGCGATGGCGGCCGGATTCACCGCCACGAAGGGCCGGTCTCGGCGCGGGCCCTGGCGGTGAATGGCGCGGGCGAGGAGCTCCTTGCCGGTGCCGCTCTCCCCCGTGATCAGCACGGTAGCGGTGGTGCGCGCCACCTGGGCCACCAGCCCGTGGAGCCGTCGCATCTCGACGGACTGCCCGATCATCTCGTAGAGATCCTCACGCTGGGCCAGCTCGGAGCGCAGGAAGACCACCTCGCGCTCGAGGGCGCGCTTCTCGAGGGCGCGGCGGATGACGGCCAGGACCTCCTCTTCGTCGAAGGGCTTGGTGAGGTAGTCCAGTGCGCCCAGCTTCATGGCCGACACCGCGGTGCGGACGGTCTTGACCGCGGTGATCAGGATCACGTCAAGCTGATCGTCGAGGGCCTTGATGCGCTCCAGGACCTCGAGCCCGTCCATGCCGGGCAGACGGATGTCGAGAAGCACCAGATCCACCTGGCAAGAGCGGACGATGTCGAGGGCCCGAGCGCCGTCCGGCACGTCGAGGACCTCGTACTCGTCTTCGAGGATCAAGCGGAAGGACTCCCGGAGGCCGGGGTCGTCGTCGACCACGAGGATGGCAGGACGGATGGCGCGGGTTGCGTCGGGGGCGTCCACATGTTCCTCCGGTAGATGCGACCGAAATCGCCGCCAATATACCGGATTTCAGGGCCGCGCGGTGATTCTCCGGGACGGGTGGCCGATGTGGATATGGGCGCCGGTGGCCGAGCCGGGGACCGCCTGGCGCACGGCCACGAACGGGATGTTCTGGCCCTGCAGATAGCCCATGAGCGCCTGGCCCTCTTGGCTATCCGGATGTACCGCCACGTCCACCGCATTGTGATGATCGAAGCCGATCCGGTCGTGCGCCGGGCTCTGACCGAGCGCGCTGACGGGGATCGAGCGTCCGAAGCGCCCCGCGAAGAAGCGCTCCACGCGGGGCAGATCGGCGAGCGAGAACGGCGCCGAGCCATTGAAGCGGATGAAGGCGGTGGTGGCGAGGTAGCCCCCGGCGGCCATCGGCGGTAACTTGCTCATCTCGCTGTGGACCGTGGCCTCGCCGATGATCTTGTCGGCGTCCTGGATCCAGCGCTCGGTCTCCGCTACCTTGGCCTGCACCTCGGCGAGCAAACCTTCCCCGATCTCCACCTCGCGCTTGGAGACGATGTCGCGCCGGAGAAGATCGCGCCGGACCTCCACGAGCTCGGCCATGCTCTCCGCGTCGCGCTGGTAGATGACCAGGATGCGCTCCAGGCTTGCCCGGTACTCCCGCGTGGTGCGGACCACCTCCGCGGCCAGGCGCTCCAGGCGCTCGCGCTCGGCATCCCCCTTGCGCACCGTTCCCGGGGGCCGCGTCACCGGCGCGGTGCCGCTCGCCGGCGCACGCGTCTGCGCGGCGACCGGCAACGCGGCGATGCAGACAAGCAGGGAGGCGCCAAGCGCGAACAGATGGAACTTCATCGCATCATTCTAGCCCGGTCAGAACGGGCTCAGCGCCGCAGGAGCCCACCCAAGGTGCCGGTGACGCCACCCACCGTGCCAGGCCCGGACACCACCCGCGGCGCCGCTGACGCCACCCACGGCGCCGGTGAGTCCCCCGCCGGTCAGGCTTCCACCGCCAGTCGTGAGTCTCCCGCCGGCTAGACTGCTGCCGCCCACGGCGCCGGTCACCCCGCCCATCGCGGCTCCGACGCCACCCACCGCGCCGGAGGACGTGCCACCGCCCGAGCCACGCGCGGATCCACCATTAGCCTGACCAAGTACGGCATCCGTAGTCGAAGTGACCATGCCGCCCGCCGTTCCCACGACCTTGCTCCCGGGTCCCACCACGGGGCCGCTGGCCTCGAGGAGAACATGGTCCACGGCGCCGATCATGCCCTTGGTCTTGTCGGTCACATCGTCCAACGCGCCGTCCACGACGTCCCGAGCGAGCGTGCTCGTGTCGGCCTCCACCTTGTCGCCGCCCTTGACCGCCGCCGGAGCCAGGGCGCCGACCAGGGCCGCCGCCTTGGCCTGCTCACTGGCGCCGATCGCCCGCCGGACTTCCAGCGGGAGACTTTGGTCTGGTGCTGCTGCTCCGGGGCCACTTCCAGATCCGCGGTGATGGCGCGCGACTCCTGGGTCGTGAGCGTGCGCAGCGTGCCCAGGCGGCTGCCGGTCACGCGCACGCTTTCCTGACCGCCCACGCGCACGGGCGTGAGCGTTCCCCCCGTCAGCGCGAAGACGTCCACCGCTCCGCGAATCACCGACACCGTCGTGGTGATGGGCGCCGGGCCGCCGCTCGCCGGGACCGGGCCTTCGGTCACCTCCACGACCAGGACCGTGCCCCGCACCACCGCCACGGCGTTGGGCGTGCGGAACTCGATGGTCTCGCCGGGTTTCATGCGGTCCTTGATCACGCTCGCCCCCACCTTCCCCGAGTCGAGGATGACGGTGGAACGGAGGGACTCCTCATTGATGGTGAGCACGGAGAGCTCTCGCGCGGTGACCACAGCTTTGCCTCCCAGCAAGACCCGGACGATGGACTTCTCTCCGGTGCTGATGCGATCACGGGTGAAGACGGGATCACGGAACTTCACCGATGCGGGCTCGGTCAGACCGATCCGGGACACGGTAGCCTGCCCGGCCAGCGTGGTCACGACCCCTACCGCGTCGGTGGTCTGCGCAAATACAGAAACAGGTCCGAGCGCCAGCGCGAACAGCGCCGCCGCGAGGCACGTCGAGTGGGGACGGAGCATCAGGTGGTCCTCCTTCGGGGATGACAACATCGTGACCACCTGGAATAGCAAGGGCGCTGCCAGCGAGGATCGGTGTCAAGTGCCCGAAATTATTGAGCGCAATTCCTTCGTTAGCGGCGCCATTCTCGCGACCTGCGTGGGGCCATCGAATTTGAGGGGAAGGCCGGCCGGCGCGCGCTCCCTCGTGACAGTGCCCCGGGGACTCATGGGCTCCACTCCGGGGTGTCGGGGGACCTGACAACCTCGAAGCATGAACAAGTTGCGCAGTGTCATGTCGCTGTAGTCGCGGCCTTCTGGCGGGGCGTCTCCATGGCACACCGCTTGCCCCTATACCTGTCGTCTACACCGCAACATCGCGCATGAAAGATGAACGAAACCAATCCGGAGGGAGCCAAGACCATGCAGGCAACGGCAATCGTCCGACGGTTCGTAGAGAGTCGCAGCGCGTGGCTTCAGGTCATCGCGCTCGTGCTCTTGATCGCCGCGGTACCGTTGTTCTACGCGGGCGGCATCACGCAGGGACGCCTCGCCCAGGAGCGAGTGGATCAGGGCCGCGTCGAGATGGAGCAGCGAATCATCCAGCTGATCGTGGAACGGAATCCCCAGGCCACCATTCGTGACTTCGCTGGCTTCCCGCATACCCTGCTCGAGATCACCCAGGCCTCGGACCTGGACTTCCGCATCGTCCTCGCCATTGCGGACAAGGAAAGCGGCTTCAAGCCCGATGCCATCGGCAAGTCCGGCGAGATCGGGCTCATGCAGATCATGCCGTCCACCGCGGAGCTGGTGGTGAAGCGGCTCGGACTCGAGTACACGCCGCCGGAGATGGGGCGAAACGGGGTCTACACGTCGCTGGGATCACTGGCGGATCCCAAGTTCAATATCCGGGTGGGAACGACCTATCTACGCTGGCAGATCCAGCGGTACGGCTTCAATGCCACCGCGCTCCGCGCCTATAACCGGAATCCGGACAAGGCAACCGAGAATCGGCCCCAGGACCGGTATGCCGAGGAAGTCAGCTTCCGGTATCTCGCCTTCGCGCACGCGCTCCGGTAGCCGCGTCTAGAGGTAGCGCGTCGGCCACATGATGGTCCGCCACATGTGCGCCGACGCGCTCGCGTCGAAGCCCAGGCCCTCCGCCGGCTGGCGGAAGTTGCGGCCCACCACGTCCGTGAACTCATCGAGCTCGACCCGGGCATTGGGGTCGAAGGAGTAGAGGTCGTTCACGGTGAGCATGCGCGCCGACATGTACCACTGGTGGCGGGTCGCGTACTCGTACTCCCGGTGCAGGTACGGCTCGGGGCGAAAATCCGGCCCGAAGAGCTTCAGGTAGAGCTCCGGATACTCATAGCCCACCGACGCGTCGGGATAGAACCGCAGCACCTGGTGGTACCGGATGGCGAACGTCACCTCCGGGTCCACGTAGGGCTCGAGGAGCTGGGCCGCCCAGTACCCGTGATCCGAGCGGATGAATCCACTGATGGCGATGTCGTGGAGCAGGCAGGCCAGGACGATCTTCTCGCTCATCCCGTTCTTCTGGGCGAGCCGCGCGCTCTGGAGCACGTGATTGGCGGGACCGAACCGGTACTTGTAGAAGTCGAACAAGGTCGGCTTCTCCGGCATGCGCGGCAGCCGGGGATCATGCCCCATGAGGTACGTCTTTCCCTGGTCCGGCGGCCGCGGCGGGGCCTGCCGCGGATCCCGCTCCCCGGAGGTGTAGATCGTCGACTTGACGATGACCAGGCGGTCCAGCTCCTCGATGGCGGCGTGATCGGCGGCTTCGGCACGCTGTAGGCTGTTCATGCCGTGATCATGGTATCTGGGGCTCCCGGCTGTCAAGTTCCCGCCGCGCGGAAACGGCGCGCGGCCGGTGTCCCGTCACCGCGACTTGTCCAGGTCCACCTCGATGCGGCGGAGCTTCTGGAGCTGGACGCGGAGCCGGTGCGCCTCGTCATCGCGTGTCAGGAGCTCGCTGAGAACTCCCCGCCAGAGCCGCGCCTCGCTCTCCCAGCGGCTGCGCGGGTGCTCCTCGAGCACCCGCCCGAAGGTGAGATAGGCCACGCGATATTCCCGAAGCGGGCTCGTGGCGTCGGCCTGAAGCTTCCCCAGGCCAACGAGCGCGCCCGCGCGCACCGGATGCTCGGGATAGTCGTGAATCACCCGCTCGTAGAGGTCGCGGGCCGCCAGTGGCATCCCGTCATGCGCGAACTCGTTCGCGCGGATCAGGAGTTGGACCGGGTCGGCCACGCGATTGGCGGGCCCTCGCGGCGGCGGGGCCGGCGGCCCCGCCACCGCGGACGCCGCGGGGCCGGGCGAAGTGCGACCGGGCCAGGATAGCAGCGGCCATTTCCACTCGCCCATGGCACAGCCGCCGACGAGGAGCGTCACCGCGGCGAACAGGGCGATGCCGCGCGTGCGGCTCACGCGGGGCTCCCCGCGCGCGGCAGAGTCACCGCGAAGCAGCTCCCCTTGCCCGGCTCGGACTCGACGGTCACCCGGCCACCGTGGGAGTCCACCAGGCCCTTGACCACCGCCAGCCCGAGCCCCGAACCCTTGCGGCCGGCGTGCACCTGCCGGTAGGGATCGAAGATGCGGGGGAGATCGGCGGCGGGGATGCCAACACCCGTATCGCTCACGCGGACCTCGACCTCGGCGCCCCAGTCCCGCACCTGCGCCAGAATTGAGCCGCCGCGCGGGGTGAACTTGACGGCATTGCCCACGAGATTCACCACCACCCGCATGAGACCGGCCTCGTCTCCCAGCACGGAGAAGTCCGCGCCGCTGGTGGTGGTGCTGAGCGCGACGCCCGCGTCCTCCGCCTGCGGGTGGAGCTCGTCGAGCGCGTGCGTGACGATCTTGGCGAGATCCACCGGGTGGCGCTCCTGCGGCATCAGGTGAGCACGGAGGCGCGTGAACTCGAGAATCTGGTTCACCATGGCGAGCATCCGCTCCGCGCTCTCGTCGATGACCCGCACCAGCTTCACCTGACGCGCCTCGAGGGGACCACACCTGCCCTGGGCGAGGAGCTGCGCGGCGCCGAGCATCCCGGTCAGCGGGTTTCTCAGATCATGGGAGATGTGGGAGAAGAACTCCTCCTTGAGCGTGTCGACTTCCTTGAGCCGCACCGCCATGCCGTTGAAGGCACGGCCCAGGTCGCCGATCTCGTCCTTCCGGTCCGCTGGCAAGGGCTCGGCGAAAGATCCCTCGGCGAGGTCGCGCGTGGCACGGGAGAGCCGGCGCAGCGCGCGCGTCATCCGGAACGCGAGAAAGCCGGTGGCAGCGAGCGCGGCCACGACACTGCCGGCCAGCGCCCACACCACCGCGTTCCAGGTGCGTCCCGCGAGTGCCCCCGCGTCGGCCTGCGCGCGCCGGAGCGCGGCATTGGTCGCCGCCACCAGCTTGCCCAGGCTGGCCTCGGCGTGATCGGCCGCCTCGCGCGCGTCCCAGCGGGAAATTTGCTCGGCGCGCGCCGTCTCCCCTCGGGTGAGGTGCACGCGCTCCTGGTCCACGAGGGCCCGATAGCGCGCGAAGGCCGCTACCGCATCGGCGTGCCAGCGGATCTCGTCGCCGGTGGCCAGCAGTGTGCCCAGCCGGTCCAGCTCGCTGCTGACGCGCATGGCGCGCTCATTCCACAGGTCGGCGTAGGCGCGGTCCCGGAGGACGAGGTACTTGGCTTCCAGCCGCACGAGGCGGCGGAACGACTCCGGCAGCCCGCTCGTGATCTCGATGGCGGGGACGGAGCGCGTGGCGATGCCCCGGTTGACGTCGACGAGCTCGTTGACGGCGCGGAGGCTCCAGCCCGCGACACCGCCGAGCACGAGGATTACCAGAGCCGAAACCAGGAATACCTTGGGAGCGAGGCGCATGATTGGGCCAGCCAGTTAGTGAGCAAAACGTGAGCCAATGAGACGGGGCAATGAAATCGCACGGATGCCAATGTTCCGCGCGCGCGATCCCCGCCGAAAACCGTCCAGGCGCCGCCGCTCCGTGTGACGGAGCGCGACGCCTGGTATCGAGCGAGCGGAGCCGCCGGGCCGCCCCGCTTGAGTGGTCCTAGCGAGCGAAGGCGATAAAGGCCGAGTGCGCCCAGAAGATCACCGCGCCGAGCGCCATCACGGTCCAGCAGAGCTTGGAATAGTTGCGCCTGGTCATGCTGTCCTCCGTCGGGGCTGCGTGTGGGTGCCGCATGAAAAGGGTATAGAGCAACCGCGGTGCCATCCGCCGGGTCGCAGAAAACGCGCGCGATTTCGGCGCCTTCTCAGAAAGGAAACTCGCCTCGGAAAGTGGGGGGTCCCTCCGGGAGGCGAGGCGACCTGCGAGGTTTGTTGCCGGCGCGCCACGAGCGGGCGCGTCAGAATACTTCGTCGCGCTCGCCGAACTCGAACTGGAACGCGCATTCTTCCACTTCGGCGCCGCTCACCAGTCCCTTGACGGCGAGGAGCCGCTCGAACGTGGCCAGCCAGATCTCATAGTACTCGAAGGGCCCACCGCGCCCCTCCGCCGCGGCGACCTGGGCGATGAGCTCCTGACGGAACTCCTCCCAGGCGAAGGCCCCCTGCTCGGACAGCGCCACCGCCATGCCGAAGGCCCGTCCCTGCCACGGCTCCGCGAAGACCAGCTCGCCATTCTTCCGCGGCACCGCCGCGGGCCCGGTCATGTCGGCCACGAGACGCTCCACCACGGCGGCGCCGCTTCCCTCGTCGCGCTCGTCGGCGCCGGTGCGACAGCCGTGCGCCGCGGCGTGCCGCCGCCGGCACGAAGCGCCGCGGCCGGAAGTCGTCCACCGGCTGCCCATCTGGACGCGCCTGCCAGGACGAGGCGGTGAAGTGATAGGGCGCCAGCGCGGGCGGCGGCGGCAGGACGCCATCGGCCTCGAGCATGCGGTCCACGTGGTCGTAGAGCGCGCGCACGAGCCCGTCGCGATTCATGGAGTGGAACCACTGCGCCTGGCCGTCGAGGAGGAGCAGGACCACGTTGGCGAGCGCGCAGGGCCCCAGGCAGCCGCCGATGGTGAGGTGCACGACGTTGCGGAGCCGTCGGCGCTCCCACTCGCGGTGGAAGACCTCGGTGGGAACGGGCGCGAAGCCGTCCTCCACCCGGCCGCAGCAGCACCCGCTCGCGCACACGAAGAGCTGCCCGCGAAAACGCGCGACGTTGACGAGGCGGGCATCGGGCCGGACGACGAGGTTGCGGCGACGCTCGTACATCCGGTCAGCCGCGCAGCGGAATGAGTCGGACTTCCGCGACCCCGATGAGCGCGTCGCGGGAGATCAGCGGCACGAGCCCCGCCTCGTCCAGGTGCTCGGAGCCCACGGGCGGCTCGGGCAGCACCATGTAGCGCAGCTCGGCGCTCGAGTCCCAGACCCGGATCTCGCGGGACTCGGGGACTTCCACCCCGAACTCGCCGAGCACCTTGCGGGGCTCGACCACCGCGCGCGAGCGATAGGCCGGCATCTTGTACCAGGTAGGCGGCAGTCCGAGCACCGCCCACGGGTAACAGGAGCAGAGCGTGCAGACGACCATGTTGTGTACCGCCGGCGTGTTCTCGACCACGCGGAGCATGTCGAAGTCCAGGCCGAAGTCGGCGAGGGCTTCTCGGGAGTCTTCAAGGAGGCGCCGCTTGTAGTCGGGGTTCCGCCACGCCCGCGCCACCGCGCGGGCGCCGATGAGCGGCCCGGTATCCGCCTCGTAGCGCCGGATCACGCGATCCACCGCGTCGGCAGGCAGGATACCCTTTTCGAGGAGGAGCGACTCGAGCGCCCGCACCCTCGACTCCACGTACTTGTCCACGTTCGGATGATTCTTACCCACGGGGCGCTCCCGGCTCGAGATACGGCTCCCACAGATCGATGTAGATCTTCTGGTTCGCTTCCGCCGCCGCGCCGAACATCTCGCGCGCCTCGAAGCGGACGCTGTAGAGCGTCTGGGGCTGCTCGCCCTGGCCGTGCGCGTGGGTGTCGGGAAAGACGTGGGCCCCGTGCACCGCGTGGATGACACCGCGCCGGCCGCGCGCATAGCGCGGCAGCCGCGTATGCCCGCGCGGGTGGAGATTCCGCGTGATCACCGCGTCACCGGGCGCGAAACGCGGCGGCGCCGTGGCCGGGCGCTCCGAGGGGTCCGCCATCCACCAGAAGCTGGGGGCCGGAGTCGCGGGCACGTTACGGACCGCCGCGCTGGCGGGCGCATCGGGCCGGGCCGCGAAGAACTCCGTGCGTCGCTCCAGCTCCTCCGCCGAGACCACGCCCTTTTCGACCAGGACGCGCGCGATGCCGTCCAGCCAGTGCTCGTAGTAGCCGGACCGGAGATAGTGGGCCGGATCCATCCGCTCGATGCCGTGGCGGAACTCGTCGAGGTTGTAGAGGCGATTGCTCATGCTGGCGCGCATGATGGCGTAGACTGTGGCCTCCCAGGGCGCGTGAAACGTGGGCTCGTTCGCCTCCCGCTCCACCGGCCCGAACCCGTGCATCCCGCCGAGATCGTGGACCCCGTCCATGGCTTAGCCCGCATCATCGGCCGACCCCCTCCCCCCCGTCAAGTCGCGCTGGATTCGCCGGGAACTTTCCCTCCCAGGCTCGGTCCAATGGTTGCGGGCCCACCCGGCGGCTTCCCCCGGGCCCGGAGGAGAGACGGACATGGACGGAACCCGACGCGCGATCCTGAGAACGCTGGCCCTGGGCGGTCTGGCCGCGGTGGGAACCCGGATGGCGGAGGCCGAGGGCCCGCGCCGGTTCCTGCCGGACGTCCCGCCCGGAAACCCCAAGGACGAGTGGGACCGCACCGGCGGCCAGTCGAGCGCGGCCCTCCGGCGATTCGCCGGCGACGTGGGGATCGGGGCGGCGCAGCCGCATGGCCAGCTGCTCGTCTTCTGGCTGCAGGGCCGCCCGGGGCCGCCGCTCGAGGTCACCACCCTCGACGAGGCGCGCGGGCGCGGACAGCTCACCATCGCCGAGCGCGCCCAGGCCCGGGTGCCCGATCTCGTGGTGGACAATCGCGGCAAGACCCACGTGCTGCTGCTCGCCGGCGAGATCCTCGTGGGGGGCAAGCAGAATCGGGTGCTGGGCGAGGACCTGCTGCTGCCGCCGCTCTCCGGGCCGCGCTCGGTGGGCGTGTACTGCGTGGAGGCCCGCCGCTGGAACGAGGGCCGGCGCGACTTCGAGAGCAAAGGCAGCTTCGCCGCCCCCGGGCTCCGCTCCCAGGTGCTGAGCCGCGCCGACCAGGGGCGCGTGTGGTCCGAGGTGGACCGCTATGCGCGAGCGGCCGCGGCGCCCTCGCCCACGGCGAGCTTCCAGGCGGTCTACGACAAGGCGGAGGTGCGCGCGCATGTCGAGGCCACCGAGCGCGGACTACCCGCGCCGGGCCAAACGCTTGGCGCCGCCGTCTTCGTGGGTGATCGCCTCACCGGCATCGATCTCTTTCACGACCCCGCGCTCTTCGCTCGCCTCTGGCCGAAGCTGCTCCGGGCTCATGCGCTCGAAGCGTACGGGCAGCCCACCCGCGGCGGCGGCCTCGTCGGCCCCGGCGAGGCGGCGGGACGCGCGCGCCTGCGTGATCTCTTCGCGGGAATCGTCGTCGCGGAGGGGCAGACGCGCGGCAATGCCGGAGTGGGCCATCTCTTCGAGTTCTCGCTCAGCCATTTCCGTGGAGCGGCGCTTGTCTTCGAGGGCCGAGTTCCGCATCTCGTCCTCGCCTGAGCGACGGACGGTTGAGATCGCGCCGCGACTGTGCGATAGCTGGAGTCGTCGCGCGCGCCCGCGCGCGGCAACAGGAGGCTTCCATGATCGCGGAACGCGCCAGCGTCTGTCCCCTCGACTGTCCCGACACGTGCAGCCTGACCGTCACGGTGGAGCAGGAGCGCATCGTGAAGGTGCGCGGCTCCAAGGCCAACCCGTATACCGGCGGCGTGCTCTGCGCCAAGGTCCCCGCGGCCTACCCGGAGTGGGTTCATGGGCGGGGGCGCCTGCGCGCGCCGCTCCGCCGCGTGGGCGCAAAGGGCGAGGGCCGTTTCGAGCCCATCGGATGGGACGCGGCGCTCGACGCCATTCACGCCCGCTTCACCGCCATCATCGCCGAGCACGGACCCCAGGCCATCCTCCCGCTGAACTACGCGGGTCCGCACGGCATGCTCGCGGGCGCCTCGATGGACCTTCGGTTCTTTCACCGCCTGGGCGCGACCTTGCTCGACCGCCGCCCGCTCTGCGGAGGGATCCGCGCGGAGGCATGGATGGGCACCTACGGGGCCGCGCCCGGCATCGCCCCGGAAGAGGTGCGCGCGGCCAAGCTCATCGTGGTGTGGGGCAACAACATCACCTGGTGCAATCTCCACCTCACGCCCCTCATCAACGCCGCCCGCCGGGACGGCGCGCGCGTGGTGGTGATCGATCCCAAGCGCGTCAAGATCGCCGAGCAGGCCGAACTCCACATCGCGCTGCGACCGGGCACCGATGTGGTGCTCGCCTGGGCCGTCGCCGCGGAGCTCGAGCGCCGGGGCGGGCTCGACCGTGACTTCATCGCGCGCCACGTGGAGGGCTTCGAGGACTTCATGGCGCAGGCGCGCCGCTATCCTCCCGCGGAGGCGGCGCGAATCTGCGGGGTCCCCGAGAGCGAGATTCGCCAGCTCGCGGAGTGGTACCACACGCTCTCGCCCGCGGCCATCAGCGTGGGCAATGGGCTGGAGCGCAACCAGAATGGCGGCAGCGGCATCCGCGCGGTGTTCGCGCTGCCCGCGCTGGCGGGCAAGTGGGGCGTGGTGGGAGGCGGGCTGGTCAACGGCGCCCCCCACGCCTTCCCCAAGACGCCCGCGCGGCTCGTGCGTCCCGATTTCGTTCCGGCGGGCACGCGGACCATCAACATCATCGACGTGGGCCGCGATCTCCTCGATCCCGCGCTGGCGCCGCCCATCAAGGCGCTGTTCATCTACAACCACAACCCGGTGATCGTGCACCCCGATCAGAATCGGCTCAAGCGGGGCCTCGCCCGCGAGGACCTCTTCACGGTGGGCTGCGACGTGGTGATGACGGACAGCCTCAGCTATGCCGACATCGTGCTGCCGGCGTCCAGCCACTTCGAGTATCCGGACCTCTATGCCGCCTATGGCACGCACTGGCTGCAGCGCGCAGAGCCGGTGATTCAACGACAAGGGCAGTCGCTGCCCAATACCGAGATCTTCCGGCGGCTCGCCGCGCGCTTCGGCTTCACCGAGCCCGCCTTCCGCGCCGGCGACGCCGAGCTGATGGACGACGCGGTGGACGCGGCGGACCCGCGCATGCGGGGCTTCACCGGGAGCCGCGTGCCGCTGGAGGCGCCGCTCGCCATGACGGTGGGGAACGAGCCCGCTTCGGTGTTCCGGAATGTCTCCCCCCGCACGCCCTCGGGCAAGGTGGAGCTCTCTTCCGGATACCTCGAGAAGAAGTACGGCGCGCGGCTGCCGAGCTTCCGGCCCGTCGCGAGCCCGTACCCGCTCACGCTCATCACCCCCGCGTCGGACGAGCGCATCACCTCGACCTTCGGTGATCTGCCTGCCAGCGACGCGACCCCGCCGCTCGAGATGAACCCGGAGGACGCGCGCGCTCGCGATCTGCGGGAAGGTGACATCGTCCGGATGTGGAACGATCTCGGCGAAGTGCGCCTGCCGCTTCACCTCACCGACACCATCCGCCCGGGGGTGGTGTGCTCGCTCAAGGGCGCGTGGTTCCGCACCAGCGACAACGGACAAACCGTGTCCGCGCTCGCGCCCGCGCACCACGCCGACCTCGCCGGGGGCGCCTGCTATAACGATGCGCGCGTGGAGGTGGCGGCGCGCCGGGGCTAGGGCCGCGGCGCGCCCCGCGATGCTCGGCCGCCTGCTCGAGGGCACCACGCTCACCGAGCGGGTGCTGTGGGGCGCGGGGCTCTTCGGCGCGTCGTCCTTGCTGAGCCTCGTCGCCGTCACCGTGGTGCTCGTGGCGCTCCCCGTCGACTATTTCCGGGAGGGCGTCGCCCCGGTCCCCTGGCCGCGCACCCGCGCCCTGCGCTGGGTGTGGAAGATCGTCAAGAACATCCTCGGCGTGTCCCTGATCGCCCTGGGCCTCCTGATGACCCTTCCCGGCGTGCCCGGGCAGGGGATCCTCACCATGGTCATCGGCCTGATCCTGCTCGACTTCCCGGGAAAGCACCGAGTCGAGCGGCGCCTGGTCGCGCGACCGGCGGTGCTGGGCGCGATCAACCGGGTGCGCGCCCGCTTCCACCGGCCGCCGATGGAGCTCTAAGCCTCAGCGCTCGAGGTTCTCCTGCTCCAGCGGCCTGCGCGCGGCCATGTTGAACCGCCCGTCGTAGATGGGACGGCCCCCGGTGTCCGGACCCTGATACTGCACGAAGAGCATGAGGCCGCCGGTGGTCGTCGACAGCGGCGGCTCGAAGTGCGGGTCGGGATAGAAGAGCATGGTGCCGGGCCCGTAGGTCGCCTCGCCGATCCGGAACTCGCCCTCGAGGATGTACCAGACCTGGGCGAAGTCGTGTTTGTGGAAGGGATGATGCGACCCGGGCTCGTAGCGCACCAGCCCCGCATTGGGCTCCGTGGGGCGCTCCAGCCGCGGATGGAAGAGCATCTTGCTCCACTGGCCGGGCCAGCGCAGCGTCTCCCACGGGCGCGCGTCCGCGTGCACGGCCTGGAGCGGCTGATGGGCGTCGAGGGGGGTAGCGCTGGACATGGCGGTCTCCTGTCAGCGGGCGCGTGCGGGCCCGCGGTAGCCGACGAGCGCCGCGCGTAGCGAGCGCCGTCCCATGGTGCTGAGGTCCCGGATCATCGGGGGCGTGAGCAGCCGCGTATGGGGCACGCTGACCAGATGCTCGGCGATCCACCAGCAGTCGTCGTCGCCCGTCATCCAGCCCGGGCGGGCGCGGTCGAAGCGGGCCAGGTTCACCGGCTGGGAATACGCGCGGAGCGTGCGCTCGCCCCGCAGGTTCATGTAGTCGTCGAAGTAGCTCAGCGCCAGCTCGCGGGGCGTGCGATACACGGGCTCGCGGAAACGCAAGCCGGAGAAGTTCGACTTCGCGATGGCGCCCCAGTGCCCGCGCACCCGGTACACTGCAAGCACGTGATCCGAGTCCTGCACCGCCTCGAGGTCCAGGAGCAGGGGCGGGTAGCCCAGCACGCGCAGCGCCGCCGCCGCGAAGATCGCGCCCTCGAGGCAGTGGGCCGTCCCCTCGCGCCACACGCGCCGCGGCGACCATGCGGTTGACGCCAGGTGATACGGCATGTCGTCCAGCGCCCGCTGGACTCCCGCGGGCGTGCGGAGCGCACGGAGCCCGCGCCGCTCGCGCAGGGTGAAGCCCAGGCCATTGTCCGTCGCCGACACGGCCCCCATACTACTCGATCGGGGAGGCCGAGTACCTCGGTCGACGGCAGGCCTGGACAAGAATTTCCAAGCGGCGCTTTCGAGATCTCCCGTAACCTGGAGCGCACAGAGGAGGAATCATGCCGCATCCCCTGGTGGATCAGCTCCGCTTCACCCGCAGCGAATGGGTGCGCGCCTTCGAGGGCGTCACCCCGGCCGAAGCCGAGCGGCGGTTCGGATCGATGAACTCCATGGCCTGGCTGGTGGGCCATCTCGCCTGGCACGAGCAGATCAGCTGGCTGGAGCGGGCGCAGGGCCGGACGGTCGAGCCCGAGGTAGCGCGCTTCGGCTTCGGCGAGCCCGGGAGCACCCCCGCCGTCGACGAGGCCTGGCGCGCGTGGCGCGCGATCACCGAGGCCGCCGATCCCTATCTCGACACGCTCACCTCGGAGCGGCTCCTCGCGCACTGGGAGGTCAAGGGCGCGCCGCACCGGGAAAGCATCGGCACCACGCTGCGCCGCCTCACCTATCACTACTGGTTTCACCTGGGCGAGTCGCAGGCCATTCGCCAGATGCTCGGCCATACCGATCTCCCCGTCTTCGTGGGGAATATCAACCGAGCGCCGTATCGTCCCGAGCCGGCGCCATGAGGCACCGGCGACGCGCCGGGCGAGCCGCGCCCTCGATCTCCTCTGGCAGGCGTGGGACGAGCCGGGGCTCGAGCACCTCGCCCTCCGCCTCGACGCCGACGGGGTCCTGGGCGGACGGCGTGATGCTCGGCCTGCATGGAGGTCGGCGGGTGCGCGTGCGCTACCTCATCCGCTGCGACGCGGCGTGGCGGGCCCGGGAGGTGCGGGTGGAGGCGGACGCGCTGCCCGCGCGCGTCCTCGATCTGCTCTCCGACGGCGCCGGCCACTGGCAGTTTCGTGACGGTGAGACCATCCCCGCCCTCGACGACTGCGTGGACGTGGATCTCTACGCGTCGGCCTTCACCAACACCCTCCCCATTCGCCGCCTTCAGCCTCGATCCAGGCGACGCCGCGGAGATCAGGGTGGCCTATATCGCCTTGCCCGCGCTGGAGCTTGCCCCCGCGCGCCAGCGCTACACCCTGCTCGCGCGCAAGCATCGCCGAGAGCCGCTGGCGCTACGAGGGGCTGGGCACCGACTTCGTGGCGGAGATCCGCGTGGACAGCGAGGGGCTGGTGCTCGAGTACCCGCGCGTGGCCCGGCGGCTCGTCAGCCACCTAGCCGGTCAGCTCAGGACGCGGACGGGCTTGCCGTCGAAGAACGCCTTGATGTCCTCGACGGCCTGACTGAAGAAGATCCGGTAGGTTTCCTCGGTGACATAGCCCAGGTGCGGGGTGATCACGGTATTGGGCAGCCGCCGGAACGGATGGTCGGCGGGCAGCGGCTCCGGCTCGAAGACGTCGAGGCCGGCGCCGGCGATGGTCCCCTCGCGGAGCGCCCGGATCAGGGCGGCCTCGTCCACGATGGGACCTCGCGAGGTATTGACGAGATAGGCGGTGCGCTTCATGAGCCCCAGCTCGCGGGCCCCGATGAGTCCGCGGGTCCGGTCCCCCAGCACGAGGTGAATGCTCACGACGTCGGAGCGCGCGAGCAGCTCGTCCTTGCCCACGAGCGTGGCGCCCACTTCCGCCGCCCGGGCCGCGGTGAGGTTCTGGCTCCACGCCAGCACCTCCATCTCGAAGGCGCGCCCGAACTTCGCCACCCGCGAGCCCAGCGATCCGAGCCCGACCACGCCCAAGGTCTTGCCGTTGAGGCCGAGACCGACCGTGGTCTGCCAGCGGCCGTCCCGCGTGGCCCGGTCCTCGATGGCGATGCGGCGGAAGAGCGCGAGGACCAGCCCCCAGGTCAGCTCGGCGGTGGGATAGGGGAGGCCCGATGTCCCGCACACGGTGACCCCACGCTCCGTCGCCGCCTTCACGTCGATGGATGCGTTCCGCATCCCCGAGGTGACGAGGAGACGCAGACGCGGGAGGCGCTCGAACAGCGCCCGCGGGAACGGCGTGCGCTCCCGCATGGCCATCACCACGTCGAAGTCGGCCAGCCGCTTCACGAGCGCGTCCGCCGAGTCGAGGTGGTCCGAGAAGGCCTGGACGTCGGTGCCGGCGGGGAGGCTCTTCCAGTCCGCGAGGCCGAGGGCCACGCCCTGATAGTCGTCGAGGATCGCCACGCGCGCCATGCCGGGAGCCTCCGTTCGCTCAGCGGGGATCGTCGCCCAACCGGTAGTTGGCGGTGAGGGCGTCCAGCCGCGCCTTGATGTCGGCGCCGAGGTCCTTTTCTACCGCCGGCAGCACGTCGTCGAGCTGCTCGGGACGGCTGGCCCCGATGATGGGCGCGGTGACCGCCGGGTGCGCGAGCACCCAGGCCACCGCCATCCGCGTGAGCGAGATGCCCGCCTCCGCGGCCAGCGGGCGCAGCGCATCCACGGTATCGAACTCGCGCTCGTGCCAGTAGCGGTCCTGATAGCGCCCCGCCGCGCTGCCCAGGGTGAAGCGGGTGCCCGGAGTGGGCCCCGCCTCGCGCTTGTGCTTGCCGGTGAGGAACCCGCCCGCGAGGGGATTGTAGGGGATGACGCCGATGCCTTCCTCCCGGCAGAGCGGGAGCAGCTCGCGCTCGATCTGGCGGAAGAGGAGGTTGTAGCGGGGCTGCACGGAGTCGAAGCGCACCAGCCCCTGCGCTTCGCTGCGTCCGACGGCGCGCGCCACCTGATAGGCCAGGTAGTTGGAGCAGCCCACGTAGCGCGCCTTCCCCGCCCGCACCACGTCGTCCAGCGCGCGCAGGGTCTCCTCGATGGGCGTCTCGCGATCCGGCGAGTGCAGCTGATAGAGATCCACGTAGTCCGTGCGCAGCCGGCGCAGGGAGGCGTCGATGGCGTCGAGAACATGCTTGCGGGAGAGCCCCCGCTCCCACGGCCGGGCGCCCATCACCCCCGCGCACTTGGTGGCGATCACGAAGTCGTGGCGCCGCCCCGCCAGCCAGCGCCCGAGGATCTCCTCGGTGCGGCCCACGGTGTCGAGGCTGCCGCCGACCGGATACACGTCGGCGGCGTCGAGAAAGGTGACCCCGCCCGCGGCCGCGCGGTCGAGGATGGCCACCGCGGTCGGCTCGTCGCACTGAAGCCCGAAAGTCATGGTGCCGAGGCAGATCCGCGAGACCTGCAATCCGGTGCGGCCGAGGCGGACGTGGCGCATGGTGGCTACCGGTTCGGCCCCCGGCCCATGGGATAGGGCTGCCAGCGGATGAGGCCGGTGCGCGGGAGCACGCCGGGATTCACCGCCGAGCGCGGCCACTTGCCCTGCAGCACGGTGGCGATCTCGCGTCCCAGCCGTCGGCGCGTCTCCGGCGCCATGCGCGCGGTGGCGGAGGCGATATGCGGGGTGACGATGACATTGTCCATGGCCAGCAGCGCGTTGGCGGTGTCCACGGGCTCCGTCTCGAAGACGTCCAGGGCGGCGCCGGCGATCCAGCCCTGGCGCAGCGCCTCGATCAGCGCCCCCTCGTCCACGGTGGGGCCGCGGCCGTTATTGATGAAGATGGCGGTGCGCTTCATGCTGCGGAACTCCCGCTCGCTCATCAGGTGATGGGTCTCGGCGTTGAGCGGCGCGTGCATGGAGAGAAAGTCCGAGCGCTGGCACAGCTCGACGAGGCTGGTGACGGGCTCCACTCCCACCGCCGTCATCTCGAGCTCGGCGAGGAAGGGATCGTAGGCGATCACGCGCAGGCCGAAGGCATGGCAGCGGCGGGCCACCGCCTTGGCCACGTTGCCGAAGGAGATGAGGCCGATGGTCTGGCCGTAGAGGCGCGGGATGTCCTTGAAGTAGGGCCGGCCCTCCGTCCACTTCCCCTCCACCGTGAGCTGGTGCATCAGGCGCAGGCGGCGGTGGGCGGCCAGGAACATGGCCATGGTGTGGTCGGCCACCTCGTCGATGAAGACGTCGGGAACATTGGTGACCACGATGCCCGCCTCGGTGGCGGCGTCCACGTCCACGGTGTCGGCGCCCACGCTGCCGAGCCCGATCACCTTGCAGTTCCGCAGCCCCTTGATGATGGCGGCGGAGATGCGGCGATTGCGCGCGATGAGCGCGTCGGCGTCCTTCGCCGCCGCGATGAACTCTTCCTCCGTCTTCGCCGGCACCTCGATGATCTCGGCGCCGATGGGGTCCAGCGCTTCGCGCTCGATGCTGTAGCTGGCGTCGGCCAGGTCATAGGTGATCCCGCCGGACGGCTTCTGGACGACGACCTTGTACTTGGCGGCCATGTTCCGCTCTCCTTTGTGGGCCCGCCTCTCTTCGGCGCGGCCCGCCTACTCTACCTCACCACATGACCACGCCGCCGTCGATGTTGATGGCCTGGCCGGTGATGAACGCCGCCGCCGGCGAGCACAGGAAGCCGATGAGCCCCGCCAC
This sequence comes from uncultured Candidatus Rokubacteria bacterium, assembly GCA_963733725.1. Lineage (GTDB taxonomy): Bacteria > Methylomirabilota > Methylomirabilia > Rokubacteriales > CSP1-6 > DASRWT01. The sequence goes on from CAVTFC010000016.1 coordinate 138,726, forward strand.
TTCCTCGTCGGTGGCGGCGCGGCCCATGGGGATGCGCTCGAGCTGCTTCTGCCAGCCCTCGCCGCGGCCCAGGACGTCCATGCGCGCGGTGTCGATGGTGCCCGGGCACACCGCATTGCAGGTGACGCCGTGCCGCGCGACCTCCTGGGCGATGGACTGGGTGAGCCCCTGGATGCCGAAGTTGGCGGCATTGTAGGCGGCAGTATTGGGACTGCCGCGCTTCCCCGCGATGGATGAGATGTTGATGATGCGTCCCCACTTCTGCTTGATCATGACCGGCACTGCCTGCTGGCAGAGGAGGAAGGCGCCGGTGAGCTTGATGTCGAGGACTTTTCTCCAGATGCTCTCGTCGAGCTGGGAGATCGGCACGCGATCGTTGCCCCGCGGATACGCGGCATTGTTCACCAGCACGTCGAGGCGGCCGAGCTCCTTGACGGTGGTCTCCACCAGGCGCTTCGCGGTGGCGGCCTGGCTCACGTCGCCGGTGAAGGTCACGGCGCGGCGGCCGGCGGCGCGGATCTCCGCCGCCGTGCTCTCCACGTCCTTCCAGCCTGCCTTCTTCTCGTCCTCGGGGTAGGTGGACGGATCGCGCCCGGTCCCCGTCACCACCACGTCGGCGCCCAGCCCGGCCAGCGCCACCGCGGTGGCACGGCCGATCCCGCGCAGCCGGCCCGCGCCCGTCACCACCGCCACCTTGCCATCCAGCACGCCCATGGGGATTCCTTTCTGGTCGACGCCGCCGCTCAGCAGAGCGGCGAGCAGTACTGGCGAAACGCTCGGAAGGACGCCACCGCCACCCCGCCGAGCGGTCCGGCACGGAATCGCCGGGCCCGGGGGTCGAAGCGGACCACCCCGGGGCGGCCTGGATCGTTGGGATCGAAGACGGGGACGAGCATGGCGGGGGGATTCTACCGCAACCTCGGCGCTCGCCGTTCTTGACCTTCCCCCACCCGAAGGGCTAACGTCGGCCCACCACGAGTTGTAAAGGAGGCTGCGTGCGCCACATGCCCGTCGTCGTCATGATCATCGCCACCGTGCTCGGCGGCGCCGCGCTGAACTACACCGGTCACGAGACACCCGCCATCGTCGCGCTCGCGGTCCTGGGCGTCATCGGGCTCGGGCTTGATCATCTGGGCGCGAGGGCAGAGCGCCAGCCGAGCTGGAGCGCCAGCGCGCGCTGGCGCTGAGCCGCGAGAACCGCCTCGTGGGGATCCAGGCCGAGACGGACCGGATGCGCCTCGACCTTCAGCGCTCGCTCGGCCAGCAAAAGGAAGCCGAGGAACGCGCGCGCGCCGCGGAGGCCAATGCCGACCGGCAGAAGCAGGCCGAGATGGCGCTGCGCGAGAGCCGCGCGGAGGTCGAGCGACTGAAGAAGGACGTGGAGGCGGCGCGGCGCCAGGCTACCGCGGCGGCATCCGCGGCCGCGGCCGCGCCGGCGGCCGCGCGGGTCACGGAGCCCGCCCCCGCGCGAGCGCCCGCGCCCGCCGCGGCCGCGGCGGCGGCCGGCGCTCCGGCGGCGGCGCCGCGGCCGGCGGCCGCCCCTCCGGCAGCGCCGCCCCCGAAACCCGCGCCCGTGCCGCCGCCGGCTCCCCCGCGTCCGGCACCCGCGCCCCCGCCCCCCGCGCCCGTCAAGGCGCCGCCGCCGGCCGAGGAAGCCCCCGCGCCGGCCCCCACGGGCCCGCGCGCGCCCGACCCCGCGCCGGGCACCGCGGTCGGCACCGTGCTCCTGGTGGACGATGACCCGAACTTCCTCTTCGTGGCCACGAATATCCTGCGGCCCGCCGGCTTCCACGTCCTCGAGGCGGAGAGCGGCCAGGCCGCGCTCGACCGCGCGGGACAGCACTCGGGAAAGATCGATCTCCTCGTCACCGACATGATGATGCCGGGCATGAACGGCCGGCAGCTCGCGCAGCGCTTCACCAAGCTCCGGCCCGGCGTGCGCGTGCTCTACATCTCCGGGGTCGTGGACGAGGGCAGCGCGCGGGAGGCCATCGAGGGCGAGGAGGCCGACTTCCTCGGCAAGCCCTTCGAGGCCGACACCTTCACGGCCAAGGTGCGCGAGCTGATGCGCGCGAGCGGCGGCCGCGGCTAGAAGCGGCCGCCGGGGACGCGCGCCTCACATGGGCGGCACCACGCCCGCCTTGCCCACGAGGATGCGGCTGGTGGCGAGGCTGCCGTCGGGCTGGCGCACCGCGGGCACGAAGACGTGGGCGCCCGGCGCGAGCAGCGCGTGGGTGGCGATACTGAAGGTCACCACCGGCGTGCGCGGCGGCACCGCCACCTTGAGCTCGCCGTCCTTGAACTTGAGGGTGAGCAGCGGTCCCGCCGACCGGGCGACGACGGCCTCCACGGTGGCATTGGTCATGGTGCTGTCGGGGGTGAGGTCCCACGGGGTATGCCCCTCGGCGCTGCCGCGCGCCATGTCGGGGAATATCGTGATCTCCTGCGCGCGGTAGGTGCCGTCGGCCTGCTTCACCGCGGCCACCCCCACGTACTTGCCGGGCTTCACGTCGGCGAGCGCGGCCTTACCCACGCCCAGCACGGTGAGGCCCTCCAGGAGGCGCACCTGCACCGTCGGGCCCTCGCGCGTCTTGATCACGAGCACGGGGCCGACCAGCTCCGAGATGCTGCCGCGCACCCGCGCCGGCGTCTGCGCGACGCCGGCGGGGGCGAGCGCCGCGATGAGCGCGGCGCCCAGCAGCAGCACCCGGAGCGGCCGGGCAATCACTGCAGCGGTGAGAAGGCCGCCGGCAGGACGATCTTGTTCTCCTGCGTGAGGAGCCGGTCGCCGCCGCCCGGCGGTGGCCACACCCCCGTCTTCCTCGCCTGGTCCCGCACCTGGCCGCGCTGCTCGAGGCTCTGATAGGCCCAGATGTGCACGAAGCCATTGGCCGTGCCGAACTCGACGCCGCCCGCGAACACCACCGGCGAGAGCTTGATCCGCTCCGGCAGCTTGGCCTCCCAGCCCTTCATGGTGTCGGGAAGCGTGCCCCCCTTGAGCGTGTAGTAGCGGATCTCGAAGATGGGCCCGATCTTGCCGGGCTGCACCTCGGGGACGAACGGGAAGGGGTTGACGATCTCGGACTTCATCTCGCGGATGAACTCGGCGGTCTTCGGCGGCCACACGCCGTCCTTCACCGCCTCCGCCCGGATGCGCGCGCGCTCGGCGAGGTCGCGATAGCCCCACACGTGGATGATCTCGTTGAGGGGGCCGATCTCGGTATGCCAGAACGCGGTGAGCTCCGAGTACTTCTTGCGCTTCTCGTAGGCTTCGCCGAAGCGCTTCTCCACCTCGGCGAGACTGCCCGGCACGATGCGATAGGTGCGGATTTCCTGGATCACGGTTGGCTCCTTTCAGCGGTACATGTCAGCGGTGAATGGGCTCCCAGCCTGGGTCGGGTCTTGAACGTAGCGCAGCGCGGGGCGCTGCACAAGCCGGCCTTCAGCCCGGCCGCGTCAGCCGTCCAGCGTGCGGATGCGGCGGAGCGCGGGGAAGAGGCGCATCCAGAGGCTCGCCACCAGGATGCTCCCGAGTCCGCCGATGAGCACCGCGGGCACCGCGCCGAGCGCGGCGGCGGTGAGGCCGGCGCGGAACTCCCCGAGCTGGTTGGAGGTGCCGGTGAAGAGCGAGCTCACCGCGCTCACCCGGCCGCGCATCTCGTCGGGCGTCCGGAGCTGCACCAGCGAGGAGCGGATCACCATGCTGACCACGTCGGCGCCGCCGAGCACCGCCAGCGCCGCGAAGGACAGCGGCAGGCTGGCCGAGAGCCCGAACACCACCGTGGCGGCGCCGAAGGTCAGCACGGCCCCGAAGAGACGCGGGCCGACGCGGCGCTCGATGGGATGCCGGACGAGAACGACCGACATGGCGAGCGCGCCCACCGCGGGAGCCGAGCGCAGGAGCCCGAGCCCCCAGGGTCCGGTTCGTAGAATGTCGGCCGCATAGATGGGCAGGAGCGCGGTGGCGCCGCCCAGCAGCACCGCGAAGAGGTCGAGGGACAGCGTGCCCAGGAGAACGGGCGTCTTCCCGATGAAGGCGATGCCCGAGAACAGCGGCGGCAGCGCCACGCCGGCGCGGCCGCGCAGGGCGCCCGCCACGCGGATCATCGCCGTGCAGACGCCCGCCAGCACGAAGAGCGCGGCGGCGGTGCCATACACGGCGCCGGGCCCGGCCAAATAGAGCAGGCCGCCGAGCGCGGGGCCCACGATCTGCGCGGTCTGGGTGGCCGAGATCGCCCAGGCCGCCGCCCGCGGGATGGCCAGCCGCGGCACCAGCCCCGGCATGAGGGCGGCCATGGACGGCCCCTCGAACGCGCGCGCCGCTCCCACCACCGCCACGATGCCGAGCATGCTCTCGCGTCCCAGCCAGCCGCCCGCGCTGCCCAGCGCCAGCAACACCGCCGCGCCCGCCTCCAGCACCTGGCAGCAGCTCACGATGGCGCGCCGGTCGTAGCGGTCGGCAAACCGCCCCACCACGAGCGTCAGCAGGATCATGGGAAGGAACTGGACGAGCCCGACCAGGCCGAGGTCCAGCGCGCTGCCGGTGATGGCGTAGAGCTGCCAGCCCACCGCCACCGCCTGCATCTGGAACGCGAAAGTGGAGAGCACGCGCGACAGCCAGAACAGCGCGAACGGCGGATGCCGCAGGAGCGACGACTCGATGGGACCCGCGCCTCCTCTCGTGCTGCGGCCCGCGCTACGCTATGCTGCGCCCCGGGGAGGACGCACGATGATCGAACGGCGACCATTCGGACGCACCGGCCACCAGAGCACCGTAACACTGTTCGGCGCCGCCGCTCTCGCCCAGGCGAGCCAGGCGGAGGCGGACCGGACGCTGGAGCTCCTGCTCCGCCACGGCGTCAATCACATCGACACCGCGGCGCGATACGGCGACTCCGAGCTCCGCATCGGGCCGTGGATGGCGCGGCATCGCAAGGACTTCTTCCTCGCCACCAAGACCGGCAGCCGGAGCGCGCGCGAGGCGCGCGAGGATCTCCATCGCTCGCTCGAGCGGCTCCGCGTGGATCGGGTGGACATGATCCAGCTCCACTCGCTCGGTCACCCCGACGACTGGGATCAGGCCATGGGGCCGGACGGCGCGCTGGAGGCCCTGATCGAGGCGCGCGCGCAGGGGCTGGCGCGCTTCATCGGGGTCACCGGGCATGGCTGGACCATCGCCGCCATGCACCGCCGGAGCCTCTCGCGCTTCGACTTCGACGCGGTGCTGCTCCCCTTCAACTTCTTCATGGCCCAGAACGAGCGCTATCGTCGCGCCTTCGACGAGGTGCTGGCCATGTGCCGGGAGCGTCACGTGGCCGTGCAGATCATCAAGTCCATCGCGCGGGGCCCCTGGGCCACCACCGAGCGCAGCCACAGCACCTGGTACCAGCCGCTGGAGGCGCGGGAGGATATCGAGCGCGCGGTGCACTGGATCCTGGGGCTGCCGGATATCTTCCTCAATACCGCGGGCGATCTCTCGCTCCTGCCCACCGTGCTCGAGGCCGCATCCCGCTTCGAGCGGCGTCCCGCGGACCCCGAGATGGCCGAGATGCTCGGCGCCACCCGGATGACCTCGCTGTTCGGGCTGGCCACATGAGCGCCGGGAGCGCCGCCGGGCTCGCCGCCGCCCGCCGTGCAGGCCTTCCTCGCCGCGCGGCAGGTCGCGGTGCTCGCCACGCTGAATCCCGACGGCTCCCCCCTGGCGATGCCGATGTGGTTCCTCGCCGACGCGGAAGCCATCACCATGCTGAGCGTGGACGGGCTCGCCAAGGTGCGAAACTTGAAGGCCGACCCGCGCGTCTGCGTGGTGGCGGAGGCCGGCGAGCGCGGCAATGTCCGCGGCGTGGCCGTGCAGGGTCGCGCGGAGTTCCTCGCCGACGGACCCGCGCGCCGCGCCCTCGTCGAGCGCTTCCACGCGCGCTACGACCCGGATCTGGCGCGGCTCTGGAAGGGCCCGGCGATGCCGCCGGACCGCGTGATGTTCCGCATCGTCCCCGCCCGCGTGCGGGCGTGGGGCCTCTCGCCCGCCTAGCGCGCCGGAACGCGGGAGCAAGCCGCGGCGAGCGCCATCCCGGCGCGCCCGCCGCGACCAGAAACCCGCGTGGTGTGGCAGGCGCTACGACCGCTCGACCCCCGCGGAGGCGGGCCCGCCCGGCTCCTCGGCGCCCCGCCGCATGTGCTGCCAGCGCGCCTCGCGGAGCGCCTTGAGCTTGTCGCGCTGATCCGCGGTGAGCTGCGCCTTGCCCTGCTCGTTGGCCCGGATGAAGTCGAGGCGACCATCTGCCCGGAGCTTCTCCATCTCGCGCACCTTGGCCTCCACCTTGGCCATGTCCACCGGATCGCTTCGCAGCAGACCGCCCAGATCCAGCGCCGCCAGCTCCACGTTCGCCCGGCGCTGGATTCCCGCGCGCCGCGCGTCCATCTGGAGCTTCTGGAATGACTCCACCTGCTGCGCGGTCAACCCGAGCTCGGCGCGGTGCCGGAGCGCGATGGCGGCCAGGGTCGGCATCCGGTGATGCCGCCCATGCCGCTGCCACCGCTGGCCTTCGCCGCGCATGTCCCCTCGTCGGCCCGGCACTTGCCGGCGCATCCCGGGCTGGGGCTGGGCGTCGGCCACCTGCATTGGCGCGCCAGCCTGGGCCAGGACCACCGCGTCGGGGGCTTCGGCGACCGCGGGCCGGGCCAGGCCGAGGGTCAGCACCAGCATGGGCAGCGCGAGGCCCGACAGCCACTTGAGTGTCGTCGCCCCCGGTGATCATCTTGGTCTTGGTCGTCATCGTCGCTCCTCCTGTCTTGACTGCTTCTACTCATACAGACGACCGAGGGCGGCTGGCGGTTGACGCGGGGGCCCTCGATGTGGTCGCCTGTCGGGGCCGGCCCGGCCGGCGGCGGCACCGCCACCCGCAACCCGGAGGCCATGATGACCCAGGCGTCGTTCGGACTCACCCTCGCCAATCGCGCCGTCGTGCTGGGGGCCCTCAAGGCCCGCGATCTCCTCGAGATCACCGAGCGGGCGGAGGCCTCCGGCGCCTTCGACACGGTGTGGGTGGGCGATAGCCTCCTGGCCAAGCCCCGGCTCGAGGCGGTGAGCCTGCTGTCCGCGCTGGCCGCCGTCACCACCCGGGTACGGCTCGGCGTCGGCTGCCTCGCCACCTTCGTCCATCGCCATCCGCTGCTCTTCGCCCAGCAGTGGGCGAGCCTCGACGTGATCTCGGGGGGCCGCTCGCTCCTGGCGGTCTGCCTCGGCGGCCCCGACGAGCAGAGTCCCGCCCAGGCGCTCGAGCATCGCGTCATGGGGATCCAGGCCTCGGAGCGGGTCGCGCGCCTCGAGGAGGGCATCGAAATCTTGCGGAAGGTCTTCGGCGACAAGAAGGTCTCGCACGCGGGCCGCTTCTATCAATTTGATGGTGTCACGATCGAGCCCGCGCCGGCGCAGAGCCCCTGCCCCATCTGGATCGCCAGCAATCCCACCGGGCTGACCTGGAAGGGCGGCGCCAGCGCGGCGGATTCCGTGGTGGAGCGGAGCTTCCGCCGCGTGGCGCACTATGCGGACGGCTGGATGACCAACAAGGTGAGCCCGGACCAGTTCCGCCAGCAGTGGGCGCGGATCACGGCCATGGCGCGCGAGGAGGGGCGGGATCCGGCGAAGCTGGAGAGCTCCCTCTACCACAACATCAATATCAACGAGGACCGCCAGGCCGCGCTGGAGGAGAGCAAGGCCTTTCTCGACAGCTACTACACCAGCAAGTTCACGCCCGGCTTCGTCGAGGGCTGGACCGTCGCCGGCAGTCCCGCCCAGTGCGTGACCCAGCTGCGCGCCTACCTCGATGCGGGCCTCGGCCACATCGCGCTCCGGCTCACCTCCTGGGATCAGGCGGGGCAGCTCAAGCGCTTCCTCGCCGAGGTCGCGCCCGCCTTCGCTCCGGGAGTGCGCTCATGAACCGCGGCGCCGGCACGCGGTTCATGGCCGGCCCCCACGCGCTCGAATTCCTGGCCCCGGCGCAGCCGGGCGGCACGCTCGCGCAGTGGCTCGGCCAGCGCGGCGCGTCCCCGTACGACGCCACCCTCACCACGCGATCGGGCAAGCTCGGGCCGCTGGACGCGACGAAAACCCTGGGCGCCCGCCTGTCCTTGGTCGGCGGCTAACCCTCACGGAGGCCCGCATGCTCTCGACCAGTCCCCAGGTGTCCATTCCCGATGTGTCCATCACGGACTACGTGCTGCGGCACGCCGCCCGGCTCGGCGACAAGCCGGCCCTGATCGACGGGCCCACCGGCCGCACCGTCACCTACGGCGGGCTCGCGGAGAGCGTGCGCCGGGCGGCCGCGGGCCTCCAGCGTCTGGGCTTCCGCAAGGGCGACGTGTTCGCGATCTATAGCCCGAACCTGCCCGAGTACGCGGTGATCTTCCTGGCCGTCGCCTCGGTCGGCGGGATCAATACCACGGTGAACCCGCTGTATACCGCCGACGAGCTCGCCAAGCAGCTCGCGGACTCGAAGGCCCGCTTCCTGGTGACGGTGCCGCCCTTCCTCGACAAGGCGCAGGAGGCGGCGCGGAAGAGCGGCGTGGAGGCCGTCTTCGTGTTCGGCGCCGCGGAGGGCGCCCGACCCTTCGCCGAGCTGCTCCAGGGCGGCGGTGAGCCGCCGAGAGTCGCCCTCGACCCCGCGAAGGACCTCGTCGTGCTGCCCTACTCGAGCGGCACCACCGGCCTCCCCAAGGGCGTCATGCTCACCCACCGGAACCTGGTGGCGAATCTCTGCCAGTGCGAGGGCATGCAGAACTTCGAGGCCTTCGGCGAGCGCGACGTCATCGTCGCGGTGCTGCCGTTCTTCCACATCTACGGGATGGTCGTGATCATGATGCTCGGGCTGGCCGGCGGCGGGACCATCGTCTCCATGCCCCGCTTCGATCTCGCGGAATTCCTGGGCCTGGTCCAGAAGCACAAGGTCACCATCCTTCCCCTCGTGCCGCCCATCGTGCTCGGCCTGGTCAAGCATCCCATGGTCGCGCAGTTCGACCTCTCGAGCGTCCGGCTCGTCTTCTCCGGCGCGGCGCCGCTGGGCGAGGAGATGGCGCGGGAGCTCAGCCGGAAGCTGGGCTGTCCGGTGGTGCAGGGCTATGGGATGACGGAGGCCAGCCCGGTGACGCATCTGAGCCCCACCCGCAATGCGCCGATGAAGCCGGGCTCGGTCGGCCTCATCGTGCCCAATACGGAGGTGAAGATCGCCGACGTGGTCACCGGCGCCGACGTGACGCCCGGCAAGGAAGGCGAGCTGTGGATACGCGGCCCCCAGATCATGCGCGGCTATCTCAATCAACCGGAGGAGACCGCCGCGTGTCTGGATCGCGAGGGCTGGTACCACACCGGCGACGTGGGGCTCGTGGATCCCGAGGGCTACTTCTACATCGTCGACCGGACCAAGGAGCTCATCAAGTACAAGGGCTTGCAGGTGGCGCCCGCCGAGCTGGAGGCGCTCCTCATCACGCATCCCGCGGTGCTCGACGTCGCGGTGGTGCGTCACCCGGACGAGGAGGCGGGAGAAGTGCCGAAGGCCTTCATCGTGCTCAAGGCGGACGAGGCGGCGAAGGCCACGCCCGCCGACGCCATCATGGCGTGGGTGGCCGGGCGCGTGGCTCCGCACAAGCGCGTCCGGAAGCTGGAGTTCATCGACCAGATCCCGAAGTCGGCCTCGGGCAAGATCCTGCGGCGCCTGCTCATCGACCGCGACCGGGCCCGCTGAGGGGCGCACCCCGCCCCCCTTGACGGACGGGACCCGCGGGGCGCAGGCTTGCGGGCGAGGAGGGACACCATGACCGCCAGCGCCGGCACCCACGCCATCGACGTCGAGGACATCGAGTATCTCCGCCACGGGGACGCGCCGCTCCTGGCGCGCCTCTTCAAGCCCCGTGGCTCGGGGCCCTTCCCACTCATCATCGACCTGCACGGCGGCGCATGGTGCCGCGGCGACCGGCTCAACGACAATCTCGTCAACGAGGCGCTCGCGAAGAGCGGGGTCATCGTGGCCGCGCTCGACTTCCGCATGCCGCCGGTGGCGGGATACCCCGCGTCGCTGGCCGACATCAACTACGCGGTGCGCTGGTTCAAGTCGCGCGCCGCCTCGCTGGGCGGCCGCGCGGACCGCGTGGGGCTCATGGGCTATTCCAGCGGCTCGCACCAGGCCATGCTGGTCGCGATGCGGCCGCGCGATCCGCGCTACGCGGCGATCCCGCTGCCGGCGGGCAATGCGCCGCAGGACGCCACCGCCCGCTGCGTGGTGCTCGGCTGGCCGGTCATCGATCCCCTCGCGCGCTATCACTACGCCAAGAAGCTCAAGGCGGGCGGCTCGCCTTATCCCGAGGTGGTGGACCGGGTGCTGCCGCTCCACGATCAGTACTGGGGCACCGAGGCGGCCATGGCGGAGGGCAATCCCGTCCTCGCGCTCGAGCGCGGGGAGCGGGTGGAGCTGCCGCCGGCGCTGTACGTCCAGGGCACCAAGGACATCGCGCATCCGCGCCCGGACCTCGACCGCTTCGTGGCCGCCTATCGCAAGGCGGGCGGCCAGGTGGAGCTGGAGCTCTACGAGGGCGAGACCGAGGGGTTCTTCACCAAGAACCCGAACTCGGAGGGGACCCGGCAGGCCATCGCGCGCATCATCGAGTTCGTGCACAAGCAGCTGGGGTGAGCGAGCCGAAGGACGCCAGCCCCGACACGCTGGCGAAGCACCGCGCGGTCCTCGACGCGCTGCCCTTCGAGGACCGCGCGGACTTCGAGGACGCGGGGCGCGGCTTTCTCGGCACGCTCCCCGAAGTCGAGATCCGGAACGCGCAGGGCCGGGTGGTCTGGAGCCTGCGCGACTACGCCTTTCTCGCCGCCGAATCCGCGCCGCCCACGGTGAACCCGAGCCTCTGGCGGCAGGCGCGGCTCAATCTCGCCAATGGGCTCTTCCAGGTCACGGATCGGATCTATCAGATCCGCGGCTTCGACCTCTCCAACATGACGCTCATCGAGGGCGAGACGGGCGTCATCGTGATCGATCCCCTCATCTCGACGGAGACCGCCCGGGCCGGGCTCGAGCTGTACTCCCAGCATCGCGGGCGGCGGCCGGTGACGGCGGTGATCTACAGTCATAGCCACACCGATCACTATGGCGGCGTCCGGGGGGTGGTGGACGAGGCCGACGTGCGCGCGGGCCGCGTGCCGGTGGTCGCGCCCGCCGGCTTCATGGAGGAAGTGGTCTCCGAGGCGGTGCTCGCCGGCACGCCCATGATCCGCCGCGCGCAGTTCCAGTTCGGGGCCACCTTGCCCAAGGGCCCGCGTGGCCAGGTGGACGCCGGCCTCGGCAAGGGCACCTCGCGCGGCACCGTCACCCTGATCCCGCCCACCGTCACCGTGGCGGAGCCCTTCGAGACACATCGGCTGGACGGCGTGGAGATGGTGTTCCAGGTCACGCCGGACACGGAAGCCCCCGCCGAGATGCACATGTTCTATCCGGAGCTGCGGGCGCTGAACCTCGCCGAGAACGCCACCCACAACCTGCACAATACCTATCCCATCCGCGGGGCCCAGGTGCGCGACGCCAATGCCTGGGCGAAGTACATCGACGAGGCGCTGGCCCGATTCGCCCCCGGCGCCGACGTGGTGTTCGCCCAGCATCACTGGCCGGTGTGGGGCCGCGCGCGGCTGGAGGATTTTCTCCGCAAGCAGCGCGACCTCTACAAGTACCTCCACGACCAGACGGTGCGCCTCATGAATCACGGCTACCGCGCCGCCGAGATCGCGGAGCGGCTCGCGCTACCCCGGAGCCTCGCGGGCACCTGGCACGTGCGCGGCTACTACGGCACGCTCAGCCACAACGCGAAGGCGGTGTACCAGCGCTATCTCGGCTGGTACGACGCCAATCCGGCCAACCTCAATCCCCTGCCGCCGGTGCCACGGGCGCGGAAGTACGTCGAGTACATGGGCGGGGCGGCGGCGGCGCTGGCACGGGCTCGGGAAGATTTCGCCCGCGGTGAGTACCGGTTCGTGGCGGAGGCGATGAGCCACCTCGTCTTCGCCGACCCATCAAACGCCGAAGCCCGCGCGCTCGCCGCCGACGCGCTCGAGCAGCTCGGCTATCAAGCGGAGTCGGCGACCTGGCGCAATGCCTATCTGCTCGGCGCGCTCGAGCTGCGGCAGGGCCGGCCGAACCCGGCCGCCCGCGCCCCGGTGAGCCCGGACCTCGTGCGGGCGATGAGCCTCGACCTCTTCTTCGACTATCTCGCGGTGCGGCTCGACGCCGAGCGCGCCGAGGGCAAGGCGCTCACCGTCAACTGGGTGCTGCCCGACACCGGCGAGCGCTACGCGCTGACCCTCGAGCACTGCGCGCTCACCTATCGCGCGGGTCGGCCGGCGCCCGACGCCGACGCCACCGTCACGCTCCACCGCCCCGCGCTGGACAAGCTCATCCTTCGGGAGATCGCCTTCGCCGACGCGGTGACGGGCGGGCTCGTCGCGGTGGACGGCGACGCGGGCAAGGTGGCGGAGCTGTTCGGCCTCTTCGACGACTTCAGCCTGATGTTCCCGGTGGTGGAGCCGAGGCCGGAGGCCGGCGGCGCCGCGTGACGCCGCGAATCCGGTAGCCGCTCCAGACCGAGCGCCGCTATCCCTTCGGGGAGCGCTCGCCGGATCCCGAGTGGTTCGAGCCCATCGGCTTTCCGCCGCCCTGGCCCGACCGGCCCTGGACTACGCGGTGATGGTGGCCTCCGCAAATGGCGTGGTGGCGTGGCAGAGGGCCGGGCGGGCGGGACCGAAAGACGATCCCGTGGTGGCAGCGCTGGGCGGCGACATCCACCCAACGGGATTCGAACCCGTGTTTCAGTCACGACCACGTTTTCGCCAATTCGCTCCAGTAGTTGCGAGACAATAGAGCCGCAACAAGGGCACACGACTAAAACACGCAGCCTAAAGCTCCTTGAAGATCAGTATGTCGCTGGTTCAAACCGGGGGCCCGCAACCACTTGCAGGCGAACAGGTCCCTCGAGTTCAGGTTCGAGATCCGAATTTGAATCCGTGTTTCAGTCACGGCCACGTTTTCACCAAATGTCTCAGCAGCTTTGCGCGCTCCGCCACCCCGAAAACAGCACCTCTTGATCCCGCGGCCGGTAAAGCTATCGAGCATGAATACAGCCACACCCAGTGACCGCACCTCACGAGCCCAGGCGTCCTCTGTGCCGGTCACCGCGCCGCCGCCATGCGACAGAACGATGGCGGGTACCCGGCCATCGCCCGTCGGCAGCATCAGTTGCCGGAGATCGTGACGGGCTGCCCGGTCTTGACGCCGTTCCAGAAGTCCCTCGCGCTCAGTGTGAGAGTCTGGAACTCGACGTGCCCTTGGGACCGTGGGCCATCGTCGTGACGGGTTTGCCACTGGCGTGGAACACGAGCCCAAGCAAGACCAGCAACGTCAGCGCGAGGACCACTGGTCGGCGCCCCTCCAGGATGGCCTCCTCGGTCTTGCCGCTGGTTCGCCGAGGCATGATGACTGACGATCGAAGAGGCCCACCTCCGTCTCCTCAGCGCGGGTTACCCTCTGTGGAGACCGGAGCTGCAGAATGCGCACTGGCATTCATCACGAGATCACGGCGCCCTGCCAGTACTGATCGGCCCGACGCCCCATGCTCGGGCCAGCGCTTCGATACGCTCCGTGTACTGTGGGAGGGCCAGGGCCGTGCAGAGTCGATGGGCCTCCGCGAAATGCCGGGTGATCCCGTCACGGTCGCTCCTGACCCGCGCGAGCTCCGCCAGGGCGCCGTGAGTGCGCGCCGCTTCAGCCCGCGCCTCGATCGAGGTGAAGGTGTCGAGCGCTGCCGTGAGATTGATCTCGGCCTGCGAGAGCGACCCTTGAGCCATCGCGATACGCCCTAAGGCCCGGAGGGCCCAGCTCAGCCCGTACTGATAGCGGACCTCCTTGCAGATGCGGACGCCTTCGTCGGCGAATTCGACCGCGCGATCGAGCTGCCCCGCCATCAGATGAGCCTCGCCGAGGAGCGCCAGGAACAAACCCTGCGTCGGCACCCGGAATTGCCCGAGCTGCTTCGCCGATTCCTCTAAGAGTGGGATCGCTCGAGCTGGCTCACCTTTCTCGAAGTAGGTAGCGCTGAGGAAGCCCATGGCCAGCGCGGTATTCACGGGGTTCGGTGCGGATTCCAGTGCGAGCTGGCAGGCCGCGATTCCAGCCTCATACTGTCCTCTAGCTGCACAGACCATCCCCCTGGTCCACGCGGCAGTGCACCTGAGGGTGGGATCGCCCGTCGCGTCCCCAATGGCTTGGACTCGAGCCGCCGCTTCCAGCGCCGCCTCGTATTCGCCCATGTGCGTGTAGTTGATGGCCACCACCCAGTGAGCGAGACCGAGCCAAAGCCGCTCCTCGGTCCCCTCCAGGTGAACGACCGCCAGCCGTCCGAGGTCGACGCCGGCTCGCGCCTGCCCTGACCAGTAGTCCTCGTACCCGAGTGCATAGTAGGCCTTGCCCGTCGTCTCTCGATCACCACACTGCTTCGCCTCCGCGAGAGCGCGCTGCGCGCTCTCGACTGCTTGCTCGTGGTCGCCGACCACGCTGTAGGTCCGTCCGAGCCAGAAGTAGTACGGGCCTGTCATCGTGGGATCCTGAAGGCGCTCCACACGCTCTCGCTCGCCGAGGAGCAGGTCGAGGGTCTCTTGGAAACGCCCGAGGAACGTGAGCGAGTGGACTCGCTGAAGAATCAGGCTGAGGCGTCGACGCTCGCGTTCGTCGCCGTCCGCGAGACGCTCCGCATGGGCCAGAGCCTCCAGCAACGCGGCGACCGCCTCCACATGGGCGGAGGCGCGGGCCGCCTTTGCTGCGAACAGAGACAGATATTCGATGGCCTTCACCGCGTCGTCAGTTCTCGAGTAGTGGTAGGCCAAGCGGTCATAGACCTCCTCGAGCCGATCGGCGTACAGACCCTCGATGGTGCGACCGGCTGCGGCATGAAGGGCCTGGCGCTGGGCCAACGGGGAGTGTTCGTAGGCCACTTCCTGCATCAGGGCATGCTTGAAGACATAGAGCGGTTCCTGAGCGGCGCTCCCAGGAAGACGAACTCGAGTCGCGCGAGGTCTCGCAGCTGAGAGTCCAGGACCGCGGCCGCATCCCAGATGTCCCTCAGGAGACGGAGCGGAAATTCCCGGCCCAGTACGGAGGCGGTCTGCAGAAGTCGCTTGCGATCTTCGGGCAATCGGTCGATCCGCGCGAGGAGCACCTCTTCGAGGGTTTCCGGCACAGTCTGAGCGAGATGGTCGCCGTGCGCGCCAATCACCTGCGCCAGCTCCTCGAGGAAGAATGGGTTCCCTTCCGCCTTGCTCAGGATCGCGCGGGCGGCGGGATCGGATATCTGCTCCGTCTCCAGCGCCGCCTGCACCACTTTCAGGCTGTCCTCCCGGGAGAGTGGTTGAAGCGCCATCTGGGTGAAGAACGACTTCTCCGCCCCCGGCGGCCGGTACCCTGGACGGTAGGTCAAGACGAGAAGCACAGGCGTAGCGGCGAGGTGTTCCAAGAGTGTCGCGAGGTAGGCCTCCGAAGCCGTATCGATCCAGTGCAGATCCTCGACCGCGATGACAAGGGGTCGGGATCGACTGCCCCTCAGAGTCAATTCCGACAAGAGCGTGAAGGTCCGAGCCTTGAGCGCGTCCGGACTCAGCGCAGCCAGATGGTCCGCGCCCTCCTTGATGCCCAAGAGATGCAGGATGTACGGCGCGCTCTCGTTCGCCGCGATGCCGATCTGCTCGAGGCCTTGCCGCACCTTCTCGACGATGTTCTGCGAGGTATCGGTGTCACTGACCCGGAAGGTGCTCCGGAGGATCTCGAGCACCGGAAAGTACGGAATGGTGGTCGCGTAGGAGAAGCACCGCCCCTCGAGATACGTGACGTCGCGGTCGGCGAGGCTCTGGTGAAACTCGTGGAGGAGGTGCGACTTGCCGATTCCTGGTTCGCCGGCAATCCCCACCGCTTGCCCCTGTCCGGTCATCGCGGCGTCGAGCCGGTTGCGCAGAAGCTGCATCTCTGCGGTTCGTCCCACCAGGCGGGGGATCCGTCCGCGGAGTCCGAGGCCCGCGTGTTCGCGGCCGACGAGCCGGCAGACGTTCACCGGGCTCTCGTCCGAAACGGCCGCCGGGACGAGGTCGAATCGTCGTTCGAGAAACGGTGCCGCGGCCCGGCTGACCATGATCGT
Organism: uncultured Candidatus Rokubacteria bacterium; assembly: GCA_963733725.1. Classification (GTDB taxonomy): domain Bacteria; phylum Methylomirabilota; class Methylomirabilia; order Rokubacteriales; family CSP1-6; genus DASRWT01. Next base: position 154,950 of record CAVTFC010000016.1, read on the forward strand.
TCCAGACTCGCTCGGAGCGAGCACGGCATCCAGGATTGCCCAGACCTCGCGCTTGCCCTCGCCGTCCAACTGAAGCGTTGGGCCTATCCTCCCGACGATGAGCCGATCGATGTGAATCCCGACTTGATCTGGAAGTCCCCGCCGCCTGCCTCGCGAAAGGCCTCGACGGCTGTGAGCATGGCCATGGCCGAGAGAGCAGCGCGCCGTGGAGCATCTTCAACGGGTTGGAGTCCGAACACGCCGACGATCGTCGTCGGACTCAAATCCTCCACCCGCCCTCCGAAGCCTTGGAGCTTGTCTATCAAGAGCTGCACGAGCCGGGTCGCATCGAGCGGGGACCTTCCGTCGCGTGAAGTGACGACGTTCGTCCGCAGCAGCGTCAGGCGTCGCCGTTCCCAGCGGAGCGACGAGGCGCTCGTCGAGACGACCGGAGTCACGGCGGATGGAATCTCAGGCTTTGCCTTCACGGCGCGCTTGCGCCGCGAGATCTGCGCCCCTGGACGAAGTCCCAGGGTGTCGATCCGGTAGCGGAGCTTGTTTCGCGAGATGCCGACGAGATCCGCGGCGCGAGAGATGTTCCACTTCGTCCGGTCGAGCGCGTCCACGATGCGTGCACGCTCCACGGCTCGCGACCTCGTCCTCGAGGGAGCCGGAGCGGTCCGGGCGTGGGGCGCCTTCGGTCTCATCGGCGAGCATCTCTCCGAGCTCGAGCATCCCCGCCGTGATCACGCCCCCTTCGCTGAGGAGCGCCGCCCGCTCCATCACGTTGGCCAGCTCCCGCACATTCCCGGGCCATCGGTACGCAACGACGGCGCGACGCGCGCCCGCGTCCAGGCGGCGGGGCGGGAGACCGTACTCACGACAGGCCCCCGCGAGGAAGTGCTCGGCCAGCAGCACGATGTCGACCTCACGCTCGCGAAGGGGTGGCATCCGGAGCGTGACCAGCGCCAGCCGCTGGTAGAGATCCTCGCGGAGACGTTGCTCGCGCCTCGCGAGGCCGATGTCCGCGTTCGACGCGGCGATCACCCAGACGTCGACCGGCTCGGCTCGTCGGCCACCGACGCGGCGAACCTCCTTGTCCTCGAGCACCTTCAAGAGCTTGGGCTGCAGATTCAGGGACATGAGCGCGATTTCGTCCAGGAAGATCGTCCCCGTGTGGGCCTGCTGGAAAAGACCCGGCCGGGCTTCGCGGGCGTCCGTGAACGCGCCGCGCTCGTGACCGAACAGCTGGGACTCCGCCAGCGTGTCGGGGATGGCGCTGCTGTTGACCGCGATGAAGGGTCTGTCGCGGCGCGCGCTGGCGCGGTGCATCGCGTGGGCGAGGGCGGTCTTGCCGGTGCCGGTCTCCCCCTCGATGAACACCGGGGGCAGGCGGCGGCCGGCGGACGCGGTCCGAAGCAGGCGGGTGACCGTTTCCCGAAGCGCGACCATCCCAGCGCTCTCGCCCAGCAGCTCTGCCAGCGGGACCATCGGCAGGGTGATTCTACTTCGCGAAAGGCAGCCACTATCGGTGATTCTTCACCACATTCACCGCATCACATTTGTCTCGATCTGCCAAGTAGTTGATTTTTCACCACTCTCGCGCTGGCACCGACGTTGCCTCTGTGATCGGCCCATGGAGGGGGTCTCATCAACTCATCGAGCAGGCCGGAGGACAAGGCTTCACCACGGAGGTCATGATGCGAGTCACAAGGTGGTCGACCAAACTGCTCAGCGGTCTGCTTGTCGTGGCCATGCCCGGTCCCGTCCCTCCGCCCTATTCGGGCGTTCGAGATCCAATGGGCAGGGTCGAGTCCAAGTGGAGCGAAGTCTGCCCCGCCTGTTACACCGAGATGAACGGGGAGGAGGTGAAGTGATGAACGTGGCTGGTCACGAACGAGCGAAAGCCAGATTGGAGTGGTCCGCTCGTTGCCAGCTGTTTGTCACATGTCTCTGTGTTGTCTTGCTGATCTTAACTTCTGGATGTGCGCCCACGCTCACTCCTCGCACTCGACTATCCCCTTTTGAGGCGCGAGGCAAGTTTGGAACGACTGTCGTCACGACAGGCGAGGAACCGGCGGAGACGTCCTTTATTCGACCGATGACATCATCCGGAGCGGCTGCTGGCAAGGGAGCCTTAATGGGCCTTGTCGGCGTTGCCAAAGGTGGCGACCCTATCAGCGCGGCTATTGGTGTTGCGATCTTGCCTTTCGCCGTAGTAGGCGGTGCAATCTATGGCGCAACTGCGGCGAAGGACCCGGGGGAGATCGACCGGGCCGCGGAGGTCCTTGACCGCGCTCTCACAGAAGCCCGCATCCAGGAAACACTGCGAGACTTGGTGATTCGTCGCCTGGCCGAGCGCGGTGTCGAAGTGCCCGATCCGACTTCGAACATTCCTATCGCTACCGTTATCGAAACGCATGTATCGAAGGTGGAGTTTCAGGGGTCTGGAATCAACCCGGACTTTTCACTGGTAGTGCGTGGCAACGTGACAGTTGGTCAAGACACTCCCAAGAGGTTCTTTGCCTGGAGCGATCGGAGGGAGTTCTTGGTATGGTCGGCGAACGACGCGCAGCTGTTTAGGGAGCAGCTCGTGAGGAGGCTGGACAAATTGGCTGAGATGATGGTGGACGATCTGCTTTCAAAGCCGGGGCCGAGCACGACGCCTTCCCCCACCGCCGCCTCTGAGACGCGCTTCTGCCGCCAGCGCGCGAATAGCTCTGCGGGGTGGGACCGGGCCCGATGGAACGCGGAGTACCAGCGCTGCATGGCGGGGTACTAACCCCCATGACCCGTTCCGGCACCACCTTGGCCCCGCCAAGCCAGGTTTCGAGGCGCCGCCGGTAGGAGCACCCGCTCGCGAACGCGATGAGGGTGGTGTGCCCGACCTCCCGGGGCCCCCGGATCCGCGGCCGGTCCTTCGCCGCGATGAGCACGAGATGCTCCGTGAAGACCGGCAGCACCTCCAGACCATCCGACGTGAAGGGCTTCGCGACGAACGCGGCCTCCAGCTCGTGGGCCAGGACCCTCGCGACCAGCGCGCCGGTCGTGCCGGTCGCCAGCTCGACGCGCACGTTGGGATACGCCCGATGCAACCTCACGAGAATGGGAGGACCGTGGATCGCCTGCGTCATCCGGATGTCGTCCTACGAGTGCGGTATAGACCAGCCGACCTACACGCCGGTGCAGCAGATCGTCGAGCGCTCGGGCACGCGTCGCGGCGCGCGCTGGCGCGGTGCATCGCGTGGGCGAGGGCGGTCTTGCCGGTGTCGGTCTCACCCTCGATGAACACAGATGGCAGGCGGCGGCCGTCGGGCGCGGTCCGAAGCAGGCGGGTGACTGTTTCCCGAAGCGCGACCATCCCAGGGCTCTCGCCCAGCAGCTCTGCCAGCGGGACCATCGGCAGGGTGATTCTATCGCACGGGAGGACATCAGAGCGGTGGTTTTGCACCACCACCACCGCATCCCTGTTTGTCCAAGTACCTGTTTTTGTGCGACGTCCCGCTGGCACTGACATTGCCATGTCCTCGGGCATGGAGGACGTCATGAACTCATCGATCGGGCAAAATCCGACAAAGCTCCCTGGCGAGCCGAACCCGTTTCGCCGCGGCAAGCTCGCCGTCGGCGCCGCCGGATTCGTGCTCTTAACGAGCGGCGTGTTCTGGTATCAGTTCTCGCGCGTCTCGCCCGGCGCCGCCGCCCCGAGCTGGAACGATCTGCGCTGGGGGTATCTCGCGCTGATCCTGCTCTGCCTGCCCGTCGAAACAGCGACGTGCGGATTGCGGACGTGGGTCATGACTCGCGTCCTTCAGCCGAGCGTCAGCCTGTGGAGCTGCATCAAGGCCGAGTGGGCCAACGTGGCGATCTCGACCCTCACCCCGACTCAGTCGTGGGGAGGCCCAGGACAGATCTACATTCTCAGCCGCGGGGGAGCGAGCGTCGGAACGTCGTTGACGATAATGCTGCTGTCCTGCATCGCGACCCTGGGTGCGCTCCTCGCCTTGGCCCTCTACTCGCTGCTCGTGGCTCACACCGACGGCGCGTGGCCGGTGTTCGTGACTGTCATCTGGAGTTTCCTCGGGATCGGATCGACGATGGCCCTTGTCGCGATATGGCCGGGCCCGTTCCGGGCCGCGTTGGCCACGCTCTCGCGAGCGCTCTGGCGGCTGCGTGGACGACGCCACCCGCTCCAGGAGTGGTGGCCGCCCGCCGTCGCGCAGAAGGGTCCGGCGGTGGACCGCATGGGACCGCTGACGGCCAGGATTGTCGATCTCATCTACACCTACCGCACGGACGTGAGCCGCTTCTTCCGGCAGGGAAAGGCGGCCGTCCTCTACGTATGCCTTCTGAGTCTGCCGTTTCCCATCTCGCGCGCAGTCATTGCGTTCTTGTGCCTCCGCTTTCTCGGGATCGAAGGGTCCGACTTCCGTCACGTCCTCGAGATGCAGCTCATCCTCATCCTCCTCGAGTTCTTCGCCCCCTCGCCGGGAGGCGCGGGGGTCATGGAGATGGCTTCCCTGGCGGTCATGGGCGCGATCGTGTCAGCCGGATACGCGCCCTACTACAACCTCATCTGGCGGGCCTCGACCCTCTATCTGCCGGCTCTCGCCGGGTTCGTCTGCCTGGCCCTGGCCGTACTCCAGGACACGCGCCGAGCCATACGGCCGACATGGAGGAGGCCCGAATGCTCGAACAGCTTGTCCGCTGGTGGACACGCCGGAGCCGGAGGGCCTCGTGATCCCCGCACAGCGGTCTTGAGAGGGGACGATCTATGGGAACGCTGACCAGCGAGCCGTACCGGACCTACAAGCCCGAACCGTTCACCCGCGCCGAGCGCGACTCCGTGACGATTCTGTTCGGCGGCCTCCACTGGCGGGTGGAGCGCATTCTCCAGGCGGTGCTGGAGAGCGGCGGCAACAAGGCGCGAGGTACTGCCGGTGGCCACCAAGGAAGACCTCCTCACCGGCCGCGAGACCGCCGACATCGGCCAGTGCTGCCCCACCAGCTTCACGACGGGCAACCTGGTCAACTTCCTCAAGAAGAGGTCGGGGGAGATCGGCGCGGAGGAGGTGAGCAAGAAGTTCGTCTACCTCACCGCCGGCTCCTGCGGCGCCTGCCGATTCGGCCAGTACCACCAGAGCTACGAGCTCGGCCTGCGCAACTCGGGGCTCGAGGCCTTCCGTATGTTCCTCCTCGCCCAGGACCAGCTCGACCAGAAGGCCGCCATGGGCGACGGCCTCGACATGAACCTGCCGGTGACGCTGGGCTGCCTCTGGGCCATCTTCACGCACCGACCTCGTGCAGGACCTCGAGTATCAGGTGCGGCCCTACGAGGTGGTGCCGGGCCGACCGACGCGGTCGTGAAGGAGTCGCGTCGAGCTACCTCTACCAGGTTTTCCGCAACCGGCCTCAGATGGGCCCCTACGAAGTCGGTGGCGTGGCACCTGGCCACGCCGGCGCTTCGTGAAGGTGATGCGCCAGATCCGGAAGAAGTTCGCCGCGATCGAGCTGGACCGGCTGCGCGCCAAGCCCGTCGTGAAGATCACCGGCGAGTTCTACCTGCAGACGGTGGAGGGCGATCCTAACTACAATATCCACCGCTGGCTCGAGGCGGAGGGCGCGGAGGTCTACCCCGCCGGCATCACGGTCTGGATGGACTATCTGCTGCGCCTGGGCCTCCAGCGCTTCGAGGACTACTCCGGCATCGAGCGGGGCGCCCGGCTCAAGCTGCGGCCTCGGCCGCACCGTGCAGGCCGTCTACCGCGGGATCTTCGGCCGGCTCCGTCGGGCCATGGGCGACCTCGCCGCGCGAGCTGCCGCACCAGATGGAGCTGCGCCGCCTCGCCGCGCCCTACTTCAATCAGCCGGCTGGACGGCGGCGAAGGCGACATGCTGATCGGGAAGGCGCTCTGGGCGCACCACGAAGAAGAAGGCCCACATGATCTGCGAGCTGTCGCCGTACTCGTGCCTGCCCAACACCATGAGCATCGGCGCCATGTCGGGCGTGCTCGGCAAGTATCCCGACCTCCTCTACGCGCCGCTGGAGATCAAGGGCGACGCCGAGGTGCACGCGCTCTCCCGCTGCCAGATGATCCTCACCGAGGCCAAGAAGCGCGCGCAGCGTGAGTTCGACGACGCGCTCGAGCGGCAGGCGGCATGACCCTCGACGCCGATCCGCGCCTACCTCGACGCGCACCCAGTGATGAACGCGGGCCGACCTACCGAGGTGCCGCACGATGGGCTGCGCGGGCACGGCGCGCCAACCTGGTGCTCGCACGTGGCGCAGAAGACGGGCTCTCAGGTCAAGGCCGCGGCATGAAGTACGTCGGGATGGACGTCGGCTCCACCACGGTGAAGGCTCCTGGTGGTGGAGGACGGCGGAAGGTCGCTGTGGAGGGACTACCAGCGCCACAACACCCGGCAGGCCGAGAAGGTGCTGGAGTTCCTCGGGCGCATGGAGGAGGAGGCGCAGCTCGTCCCCGGCCGCGACCGCGTGTTCTTCACCGGCTCCGGCGCGGGCTTCCTCGGCCCCGCTCGTGGGCGCCAAGATGGTGCAGGAGGTGGTGGCCGTCGCCGCCTGCGTGGAGCAGCAGCACCCCGACGTGCGCTTCGTGTCCGAGATCGGCGGCGAGGACATGAAGACCATCTTCTTCACGCCGGGCGGCGGGGGGAAGACGAAGCAGGTCTACATGCAGTCGGCCTGCAGCGGCGGCACCGGCACCTTCATCGAGAAGACCGCCCGCAAGCTCCAGGTGGCCAGCGAGCGCCTCGCCGAGATGTCCTACGAGGGCATGAGCCTCCACAAGGTGAGCAGCAAGTGCGGCATCTTCGCGGAGACCGACGCCAACTCGCTGGTGAAGACAGGCGTGCCGGTAGAGGAGATCATCGCGAGCCTCTTCGAGGCGGTGGTCTACCAGAACCTCGCCACCCTCACCAAGGGCAACACGCCCTCGCCCGAGGTGCTGCTGCTGGGCGGGCCCAACCTCTTCTTCCGCGGCCTCCAGGAGGCCTGGCGGCATCACCTCGCCAAGCTCTGGGAGCAGCGGAAGATCGCGGTGCCCGACGGGCCGCGACCCCGCCGACTGCATCGTGGTGCCGAAGGAGGCGCTCTACTACGCGTGCCTCGGCTGCGTGGAGATCGGCCGGGGCGAGCCGGAGGGCGTGGCGTGTACGCCGGGGCGGGACAAGCTCCGCTGGTGGGTGGAGGAGGGCCAAGCACGAGCAGAAGGCCAAGGACGGCGGCAAGGGCGCTCGTGGCCTGCGCCGCCGACCTCGAAGGCTTCATGAAGGCGTACGACGTGAAGCGCGCCGACACCCGCCGCGCCGGCGGAGCGCCGCGCCCGTCCACGCCGGGCCCCGTGCTGGTCGGCTGCGACTTCGGCAGCACGACGGCCAAGGCGGTCGTGCGTCTCCCCCGACGCGCGAGCATGCTGTTCAGCTGCTACGCGCTCTCCAGGGCAACCCCATCGAGGATGCGCAGGCGCTGCTTCAGGCAGGTGCGCGAGGCCGGCTTCACGGAGGTGGCCGGGCTCGCGCTGACCGGCTACGGCAAGGATTTGCTGAAGGATGTGCTGGGCGCGGACGTGGCGGTGGTGGAGACGGTGGCGCACGCCACCGGCGACGCTGCACTTCTACCCGGACGCGGACGTCATCTGCGACGTGGGCGGCACCGACGTCAAGATCATGATCCTTCGCCAGGGCACGGTGGCCGACTTCCGGCTCGAACTCGCAGTGCTCGTCCGGGAACGGCGCCTTCCTGCAGGGCGTGGCCGAGCGGTACAACGATGCCGCTCGCGGCCTATGCCGACCGCGCCTTCGCAGGCGAAGGCCATGCCGACGCCTCGCCATGGGCTGCGGCGTGTTCCTCCAGTCCGACATCGTCAACCAGCAGCGCAAGGGCTGGGCGGCGGAGGAGATCATGGCCGCGCTGGCCGCGGTGCTGCCCGTCAACGTGTGGATGTACGCGGGCCAGCTGCAGAACTTGCGCGCGGTCGGGCCGAAAGTTCGTGCTGCAGGGCGGCACCCACCGGAACATGGCGGTGGTGAAGGCCCAGGTCGACTTCATCCGGGGCAAGGTGCCGGACGCCGAGGTCGTGCTGCACCCCTACTCCGGGCGAGGCCGGCGCCATCGGGGCCGCGCTGTGCGCCGTGGACTGCGCCCGGCGCGAGGGCGGCCGAGCCGCTTCCGCGGCTTCGACGCGATCGCCGCGCTCGACCTACACCAGCACGACCGAGCGCGGAGACCGTCTGCAAGTGGTGCCCGGTCAACTGCACGCGCACGTTCATCGACGTCCAGCTCCCCGGCGCGCACGGCCGCGCGTGGAGCAAGCTGCCGCTGGCGAAGGGCTGGGAGCGCGTGATCAGCGGCAACTCCTGCCCGAAGGGCCTGGTGGAGGACGTCGCCGAGATGCGCGGTGGTCAAGGCCGAGCTCGAGGAGGTCAAGCGTGAGTACCCTAACGTTGCCGAGATGGTTCGGACGGACGCGTTCCGCCGGCCCCGGGCCGAGGCCGCCGCCGTCGCGGGCTAGCCTCCGGGTCGGCATCCCGCGCGTCCTGAACCTCTGGTCCACCCACCAGTTCTGGGTGGGCTTCTGGGGCGCGCTCGGGGTCGACGGGCGGCGCCTCGTCTTCTCCTCCGACACCTCGGAGGAGCAGGGCCGCCAGTTCGGCAAGGGCCGCGGCACGGTGGACTGCTGCTATCCCGGTCAAGTGCATCGCCGGCCACTACGGCGAGCTGATGTTCGGCCAGCAGCGAGAAGCTCGACATCCTCTTCTCGCCATGATCTACAACATGCCCTCCTTCCTGTCCGGCCACGTGGCCGCGCACCCTCGCCTGCCCGCGCGTGATGGCGGCGCCGGAGAACATCAAGGCCGGCTTCATGAAGGAGCGCGACGTCTTCGCCGAGCAGGGCATCCGGTACGTCGTCGCCCTTCGTGTCGCCTGGACGAGCCCAAGCTGGTGCCGAAGCAGCTCTGGGAGGGCCTGCGCGACGCGCATGCCCGGGCTCACCCCGGAGGAGACGACACGCGCGGTGGACGCGGGCTACCGGGCGCTACGCCGACTTCAACGCGCGGCTCCGCCGGAAGTCGCGCGAGGTGCTGGAGTGGTGCGCGCGCGAGAACCGCGCCTGCCTCCTCGTCCTCGCCCGCCCGTACCACATGGACCCGGGCATCGGCCACGAGATCGAGGTGGATCTGCAGGCCTACGGCTACCCGGTGCTGTGGGCGCAGTACTTCCCCACCGACCCGGACCTGCTCGACTGGGCCTTCGGCGAGGTCGTCCGAGGCCGGCATCATCCGCTCAGCCGTTCGATATCCGCGACGTGTGGCCGTCGTCGTACTTCGTCCAACACCAACGAGATCCTGTGGGGGGCGAAGGCGGCGGCGCGCATGCCGTGGGTGGCCTGCGTGGTGCGGCTGGCCAGCTACGAGTGCGGGATGGACCAGCCCACCTACACCCCGGTCCAGCAGATCGTGGAGCGCTCGGGCACGCTCTTCTTCTCGTTCCAGGATCTCGACTCCACCAAGCCGGCCGGGCTCGGTGAAGATCCGCGTCGAGACCATCGCCCACTATCTCGAGCGCTACGCGCAAGGACATCATCGCGAAGAAGAAGGCGGCGATGCCGCCGGGCTGCCCGCTGCTGCCCGCACGGGCGCCACGCCGTCTCGAGTCTGCTGGAGCGTCGCAGCATCAAGCCTCAGCGGACTGCCGATGCCGCTTGTGACGTCTTTGTGACGTCGACCCAAGCATCAAGCACGCAGCGCGAAATCCACGAAGAGCCTCGAAAGGAGGCAACGATCTTGGAACTCACGCAATGTTGTGCGCGGCTTCGTCCGCCCGGCCCCGCGGTCCGGTCTGCCCTGGCGTCAATACACTTCCTGGTCCACCTCATCCTGCCGAAGAAGGCGGGCGCCGTGACCGGTCCGATTGGAGCGTTGGCCCTGTTCACGGCCGCTGTTGTCTCTGGTTGCACGACCGTCATCCCACTGAAAGCGACCGTTGAGAACCCGCCGAGCATCGCTCAGGTGCCGCTGGTGGTCGGAGTCCACTACAGCCTGGAGTTCCGCACCTATGAGCATGAGCGGTCGAAGGTTGTTTTTCCGCTCGGGCAGTCGAGCGTGATCCTTTTCGACCAAGTCCTCCCGATCATCTTTGCGCAGGTCGTGCGGGTTCCAAGCCCGCTCCTCTCTCGGATGGTGGACCCAGGGTCGCCGCAGTGATCGAGCCGAAGATCGAGGACGCCGACTTCACCAGTCCTCGAATGATCGTCAGCCTGGCGGACGTCACAGCGGAAGTCATCTACCGCTTTACCGTCTACTCGCCTCAAGGAAGCCGCTTGGCCTCGTGGAAGGTAAAGGGAATCGGGAAGCCAAGCCCGGGTTGGTTCGTGTGGAAAACCGAGCCTTTCAGTAAAGCAATGGACCTCGCAATGGTGGACGCCGCCAGGAAGTTCATGACGGGGTTTCGGGACGTCCCAGAGGTCCAGCAATGGCTCCGGGAGGTCGGGATCCCAGAAGTCAGATAGTTGAGGTCGAACCTGGAAGACCAAATGATCACGGCGCAAAAGGGTGCGTCTCAGTCGTGAGCGTCTACGTCAAGTCGACACGGAGGGGCCTATGAGGTTGCTACGGGTCTTCGCAGCGGTCGTGATCATCTCGATGGGCTCGAGTGGCTGCTTCGGCGCCTACCAGGTCTCGCCGGTCAACCCCGTCGGCGCGGGAAGCCTCAAGGCGACGCAAGGGGACAAGGATGCCGGGCTGGTGGGAATCGCTCGGGGATTCAAGCTGAGAGATTATCCGATCATCGCGGTCAGAGCGCTTCCCCGTGGCGAAGGCCGAGATCGAGGACGAGGGCGACCAGCGGTTCGCGGATCGCATGGCGAGGTTCTATCAGTCGGAGCTCGTCCGGCGGTTCCGGGAGACTGGACTGTTCAGCGAGGTCATGAACCTCAGCGAAACGGACTTCCCTGTGGGCGCCGGCAAGGCGCTCCGGCTGCGCGGTGACATTACTCGCCTCGGCCGGGGTTCCCAGGCCGTGCGCTACCTTCTCGGGTTCGGTGCCGGAAGCACTCGGGCGCAGGCCGAGGATGCATTTCGTCGACGTCGAGTCCGGCCAGGTGCTGATAGTCACGGCCGATCGTCGCGGCGGTTCAATGGGCTTCCTTGGCGGAGACAGCGAGGCCTTCTTGAGGGAGTCGCTCCACAACATGGCGCGCGACCTTTCCAAGTTCCTCGTGCGGTTGGCGAAAGATGAAGGCGACGGCTGGGGCCACTGCCAAAATCTCAGTTACGACGACAGTATGGTCGAAAGCTATCCAGGACACCAAGGATGGAGGGAGTGGAGGTACAGCGCACTGCGGGCGGGCGGTATCGGTACGGTGATTCTCAGAGAGGACGGCTCGTACGAAACGATCACTCCCTCGAGTCGATTGGTTGGCAGCTATGGGATACGGGCGGTAAAGCGCGCTACAGGGCTACTACGAGCGGACGGACGGGAACGTTCAGATTCGAGAGCGCGACGCTCAGCGGCTTCTGACCACAGAATCGACGTCGGAGACGGGGTGAGCTCTGCAAGCAGGCGTCGAAGAGTAGCCTGGCGGTGGTCCCAGGCTCGAAAGGCGTGGTCTTACGGCCATGATGGCCGAGCGGCTGTTCACGCCTGGCACCGCAGCGAGGGGCTCCTGGATCGAAGACTGTATACCGAGCAGATGATGGCGGGGGAAGTTGTACAGAACACGGGCGGGTGCCGGTAGCCGGTGGGGTGAGTAGCTGGTGTGGGTTGCTTGACGGTTGGGCATGACTCATCTGCGTGCATCACGTTACGGAAAGGGGCTGACATGAACGTGTCGTCGTAGTGGCGGCTGTTCTGCTGTCTCTGGCGCTGGCCTCACCGCTGTCGCGAACTGCGCCTACTCGCTGACATTCTTCTTGACACTTCCTGGCGGCGGCCCGGGGAAGGAATCAGTTGGGACATACAGAACCCTGAGAGGAATGCCCAGACGACCTAAGACGCCGCCTCCGGCCGCCATTTTTTTGCAGCGGCTCACGAAGGGGGGAGACTCATCTCGTCAGGGTGAGGCCGTCATGGATAGACCCCAAACTGACCCACTACCGACTTGCTATATGGGTGCTACAAGCTCGGGCGCATGGCAGAAAGACAAAGGCCCCGGAAGTGTGTGTTCTTCCGAGGCCTTTGATTGGTTGCGGGGGCTGGATTTGAACCAGCGACCTTTGGGTTATGAGCCCGTCCCGATTGGTAGGACCCCGGTGAGCGAGAGCGAGCCGGGCGAAGCTCGGTGGGCCGGGCGCTAGTCGGCGGCGGCGCCGGACACCGCCTCCGCGCGATCGCCGGCGGCGCGTGTCGCCTTCGGGCCGGTCTGGTCCACGCGCACGCGCCGCATCAACGGGAGCAGGAAGACGATCCCCACGAAGAGGATCACCAGGATGACATAAGCGTCGGCATAGGACAGCACCTGGGCCTGGTCCTGGGTGCCGCGGTAGAGCATGGCCACCGCGCGGCGCTGCGCGGTAAAGGCGTCCGCGCCCTGCGCGATGAAATGGCCGGTCCACTCCTTCAGGCGGGCGGCCGTCTCCGGATCCCAGACCGTCACGTGGCCGGCCAGGGTCGCCTGATGGTACTGGCTGCGCCGGGCCAGGAGGGTGGTGGCCATGGCGATGCCCATGCTGCCGCCGAAGTTCCGCACCACGTTGTACGCCGCGGTGGCGTTGGCCAGCCGCTGCATGGGAATGGTGGCCAGCGCGAGGGTTTGCAGCGGCACGAAGGTGAACCCCTGGCCCAGCCCCTGGATGAAGCGCGGCAGGGCGAGCGCGTAGTAGTCCATCCCGAGCGAGATATTGGTCATGAAGACGAAGGCGGTGATATTGAGCGCGCAGCCGACGCCGAGCAGGAGCCGCTGATCCATCCGCGCCACCAGGCGGCCCGAGATGAGGAGCGCGGCCATGTTGCCGAGCCCGCCCGGCGCCAGCACCAGGCCCGACGTCCACGCGTCGTAGGCCATCACCTTCTGGGTGTAGAGCGCCAGCAGCACCGTGCTCGAGTAGAAGCCGAACCCCACGCTCGCCATCACCAGGGATCCCACGGCGAAGTTCCGGTCGTTGAATACGGACAGGTTGAGAATGGGCTCATCGGCGGTCAGCTCGCGATAGAGGAAGCAGCCAATGGCGAAGGCGGCGAGCACGGCGAGCACGGTGATGTCGGAGGACTCGAACCAGTCCGCCCGCTCCCCGCGGTCGAGCATGAGCTGGAGCGAGCCGAAGCCGACCACCATCAGGACCAGACCCTGCCAGTCGACCGAGGAGGCCTTGCGCGAGTAGGGGGAGTCGAAGAGGAAGGCGCTCGCCATGAGGAATCCCACCACGCCGATGGGCAGGTTCACGTAGAAGATCCAGCGCCAGGACCAGTTGTCGCAGATCCAGCCGCCCAAAGTCGGACCCAGGATGGGCGCCATCATGATGCCCATGCCCCAGACGGCCATGGCGAGGCCGCGCTGGCGGAGCGGGAAGATCTCCCACATGGTGGCCTGCGCCATGGGAATGATGGGGCCGCCCCCCAGCCCCTGGATCACCCGCATGACGACGAGGAATTCCAGATTGGGCGCGAGTCCCGAGAGGAACGAGGACGCCGTGAACACGCTGGCGCAGAGCAGGAAGAGGCGGCGCCGGCCCAGGAGGCCGGTGAGCCACGCGGTGGCGGGGACCGCGATGGCATTCGCGGCCAGATACGAGGTGAGCACCCAGGAGGTCTCCTCCACGCTCGTCGCCAGCGAGCCCTGCATGTGGGGGAGCGCCACGTTGGTGATGCTGGTGTCGATCATCTGGGTGACGGTGATCAGCATCACCGAGATCGTGATCAGCCACTTCCGCGTGGAGGAGAGCGTGGTCGACGGATGGGCGTCCTCGGACACGCCCCGGATCGTGCCCCGCCGCCGACGGCAAAGTCAACCGGGGCGGTGACGAGGAGGGGGGGTGTGAGTGATTGTGGGGTGGGAGGTGAGTTAGGAGTATGTGGATAGGAGGTGGTTGAGAAGGGTTAGAAGAGGTGGATAAACAAAGCTGGAGTGAGGATGGAGGTTGGTATGGGAAGTGTGGTGCTGGAGGAGATTGGGGGCTGGAGGTAGGGGGGTGTTAGTTGCTATTGGTTTATGATGAATGCGCAGGTTTGGGAATGAGCAAGAGCTTTGCGCGGCTGCGGGCGGGCAGTGGGGAGAGGATGTGCGCATGCTACTTGGGATACGTGGGATAGAGGGCGCTTTTGGAGGTTAGACAGCAACTGCGCTTAGGGTATATGAAGGTGGACTGTGCTAGAGTATGGATGGGGGAGGGGCAAGACGATGGCTGCTGCGCGAACTAGTGATCTCAACGAGATGTGATAGTGACAAGTGGCACAAGGGCGCTTGCGGCATGAAAGAGACAAAGACGATCGATGTATGGCGGTATTGGTGATCTGTTAGGACGGGAAAGTAGCCAACCTCGCCAGACAGGGAGGGAACATCAAGGGATTTAACACCTCGGACGGAAGCTGAAGGAAAGCGACTCGAATTTCTGAAGCAGGCGCTGCGGGCTTTCGCGTATCGCGTACTCGTCAATCACGCCAATCAGGTTCTCGCATTCTACTTGGAGCAGACGAAGGTTGCGGCCAGGGCATTGCTGGTGGCGTGGACACAGTTGTGGAGGTGCGCGAGTAAGCGATTTCGAGCAGGCTTCGCTGTCATTGCGGCGCGCGACCCAGGCACTCGTGGTGATCGCCGATCGCCTTCTACTCGCTCACCACGCACAGATCTTGGAATTCACGAGGGCCAGGCGGCTGCCGGGAATGTACCCGTATACCGAGTACGTTGAGGCGGGCGGACTCATGTCGTACGCGCCAAGCAACATCGAGCTGTTCCGCGGTGCAGCGGTATATGTGGACAAGATTCTCAATGGGGCACAGCCTGGCGCCCTTCCGATTCAGCAGCCGATCAAGTTGATCTGGCGATCAACCTTAAGACGGCCAAGGCGCTCGGCCTGACGATCCCGCAGTCGCTGCTCGGCGTGCCGACCAGATCATCGAGTGACGCTCGCTGCAAACGAGACGCCTTGACGGGAACGGGAGCGCGGGCGCAGTATCGGCGCCATGCCCGCCCAGGAAGAGAACGCCCCGTGACGCCAGCGCTACCACCAGGGCATGACCTTCGAGCAGTACGTGGCCTATGTCGGCAGCCCGGACAATCTCGCCCGCGAGGCCTTCGGCGGCTACTTCCCCGACGGCGGCTCCTTCGGCGCCCCGCGCAAGGACAATAGCGCGATCTTTCGCGAGCGGTACGCGCGCGCCCGGCTCAGCGAGCCGCAGGCGGCCGCGATCAAGTGGCTGGCCGCCCAGCCCGACGGTCCCTCCCGGATCCTGGTCATCTCGGAGGACTGGTCGTCCGACTGCCGGCGCGACGTGCCGGTGCTCGCGCGCCTGGCCGAGGCGGGCGGGCTCGAGCTCCGCATCTTCAATCGCGACGGCAAGAAAATCCTCGGCACGCGGCGGCCCGACCCCGCCGCTTCGCCTGACGCCAACCACGACCTGATGCTGCAGCTTCCTCAACGCGAAGAACGGCGGGGAATGGGCCTCGGTCCCGGTGGCGGTGTTCTACACGCGGGACTTCCGCGAGCTGCATCGGTATTTCGAGTATCCCGCCATCTATCACAAGGACCTCGTCCGCGGGCAGCATGGGCCGGGCCCGGCCCGGGGAGAGCGAGGCGCAGGCGAAGGACCGCGCGGCGCGCGAGTTCGTGACCCTGCAGGGTTCGCCCTTCTTCGACGTGTGGGCGGCGGCGACGGTGGACGAGGTCCTCAGTGCGCTGTACGAGAAGCGGATCGGCGGGGGCGCGTAGGAGACGCTGGACCCTGTCGACGGACAGGGGTATGGTGGCCGCAGCCGACCAACGGAGGTCTCCCACATGGCGAACGCGGGAAACGGAACCGCCGCGCTGTACACGAAGCTGGAAGACCGGTACCTGGCCCGGGATCAGGTCGGGGCGACCGGGGTCTTCCACGAGCTGGTCAAGGCGGGCCGGCCGCTCCCCGAGATCGCCCGCGAGACGGTGCGGATCCACGCCCCCTACACGCACGTGCCGTATCACCAGCGGGTCGATCGCGGCTTCTTCCGCTTCGTCAACAACGACCACTGCCTCTCGAGCACGCGGTCGAGCCTGTTCCTGCCCGCCTTCGTCGCGCCGGAGCTCGCCTACCTGCCGATGGCCCAGACGGTCTGGTACGTGCCCACCGCGCTCGATCAGTGGAATCAGCTGCTCGGCGGCGCGCCGGGCCACTACGGCCGCCGGACCTGGAAGGGCGGCCAGACCCCGCCCTTCCCCGCGCCCGTCGCGCACTGGGCGGACCAGACCCCGCACCGCCTGGACGGCCCCTACCAGGACCGGCTCGACCACTGGCTCACGCTCGTGCAGCAGGGCCAGGTGATCGAGGCCTATCGCGTATTCCTGGGCCTCTTCGAGGAGTCCCCGCACCATCGCGAGCTCTTCGCCCAGCTCGCCTTCGCCGGGCTCATCGACGTGCAGGATCGGCTCCTCTATAACCGCTCCTATACCACCGGCCACAAGTCCTACCGGGCCCGCGCCACCATCGACGTCGGCAACGCGGTGGGCTGGGCTGACGCGCACGACGTGGTCTACGCCGGCGCGCTGGACATGGCGGTGGGACCGCGCTGGCACTCCGCCTACGAGATGGCCTGCCAGGTGAGCTGGGTGGATCTCGCCGACGACGAGCACCGCAACCAGTCCTCGCTGGAGGCGAGCCCGTCGGTCATCTGCGAGGAGCGCTTCTTCGCCAATCGCGCGCCGCTGACGCCCGCGGAGGCGCAGGGCCTCATCGAAGCCCTCACCCGGGCGCCGGAGCCGGCCTACATGGAGGCCATCTCCGCGCTCCTCATCGCCGGCAAGGACCCGCTGCACATCCTCGACACCATGCAGATCGCCATCGCCGAGCTCCTCCTCGACACCACCGACGGCCGCGACTTCTCGGGACCGCAGCATTGCTTCCAGTACTCGAACACGCTGCGCTGGTTCCTCACCACCTTCGAGCACCCGCACCGCCTCAAGCTTCTCTACGTGGCGGGCTCCTTCATCTGCCAGGTCGCGCACTGGCTGCGCGCCACCCCGCGCAACGGCAAGCCCGACACCCGCGTGCCGATGGGCAGCGAGGGCATGTCGGCCGACGAGATCCTTCACCGCCTCGACGCGGCCCAGATCGCGATGAAGGCGCCCGAGAGCGTGGCGTGGACCCGCGCCTACCTCGCGGGCGGCCATGACCGCGCCCGGCTGGTGCGCATGCTGGCGCTCGACGCGCTCAAGCACGGCAACGACACGCACAATCAGGAGATCGCGCTCTGCCTGCTGGACGACTACCGGCGCAACCCGCACGGCGAGCGTGAGCGGCTCCTGCTCGCCTGCGCCCAGCACACCGCGGGGCATCAGAAGTACGGCGACACCCTCGAGCCGTATCGCCGCTACCGGGAGGCCCTCGGCCTCGGTGAGGAATGGGTATGAACGTCGGCGTCTCGGTCCCCCTGCCCGCCTATCTGGTCGACGTGGGCTTCATGGCCCGCACCGCGGAGGCTCTCGGCTTCGAGTCCTTCTGGTGTGCCGAGCACCCGTTCATCCCCGTGCAGTCGGCCAGCCGCTTCCCCGGCTCGGAAGACGGCGTCATCCCCGAGAGCTATTCCCACTTCGTGGATCCCTTCGTGGCGCTGGCGCGGGCCTCGGGGACGACGACGCGCATCAAGCTGGGGACCGGCATCGTGCTGGTGCCCGAGCGGCACCCGCTGCTGCTGGCCAAGGCAGTGTCCACGCTGGATCTCTTCAGCGGAGGGCGGTTCCTCTTCGGGATCGGCGCGGGCTGGCTCCGGGAGGAGACCGAGATCATGGGCGGGGATTTCGACCACCGCTGGACGCAGACGCGGGAGTCGGTGCTGGCCATGAAGGAGCTGTGGACCAAGCCCGAGGCCGAGTTCCACGGCCGCTACTACAACTTCCCGCCCGTCCGTTCCTATCCGAAGCCGAAGCAGAAGCCGCACCCGCCGGTGATCCTGGGCGGCGGCGCCGCGCGCGTGCTGGAGCGGGTGGTGGCCTGGGGCGACGGGTGGCTGCCGAATCGCATCACACCGGAGCAGCTCCGCGAGAGCCGGGCCACGCTGGATCGCCTCGCGAAGGACGCCGGCCGTGATCCCAACGCCATCACCATCTCGGTGCACGGCCAGCCCGCGGACCGCGACCTGATCCGGCGCCTGCTCGATGCCGGGGCCACGCGGGTCCTCGTGCGGCCGGCCACGGTGAAGACCGACGCCGAGATGGGCGCCGAGCTCGAGCGCATCGCCAAGACGGTCGGGCTCTAGCGCCGCGCCCGGCCACCGCCTCAGCCGAGCCGCGCGCGCGCCTCCGCCACCTGGGCCTGCATGGACTTGAGCATGCGCACCTCGGGCGCGGGCGCGCAGTTGGTATAGCCCACGCCGAGCTCCCGGAGCTGGGCGGCGTCGCGCGGCAAGGTGGGGTGATTCATGGGCAGCGCGAGGCGCGCCACCCCGCCCTTGCGCACCGCCTCCGCCACGCGGTCCACCGCGGCGCGGAGCTTCGGATGGTCGGCGGTGCCGCCCACGCCCAGCGCGCGGGACATGTCGGACGGCCCCACCGCGACGATGTCGAGGCCCTCGGTGGCGGCGATGGCATCGATCTCGTCCAGCGCGGGCAGGTCCTCGACCATCACCGCCAGCGTGATCTCGCGATTGGACTGGGCCATGTGCTCCGCCATCGGGATCTTGCCGTAGTCCGAGGCCCGGCTGGCGCCGGCCATGCCCCGGTCGCCCTGGGGCGCATAGCGCACCGCCGCCACCGCCGCGCGGGCCGCGCGCGCGTCGTTGATGTGCGGCACCTGTATGCCCTGCACGCCCATGTCGAGCAGCCGCAGGATGAAGGCGGGATCGAAGCCCGGCGTGCGGACGATAGGGGTGATGCCCACCCGCTCCGCGGCCAGGACCATGAGCTGCACGTCCCGGAGGTCGAAGCTCGTATGCTCCATGTCGATGAAGGCCGCGTCGTAGCCGGCATGGCCGATGATCTCGACGATCTGGGGATCGGCGATGCCGCCCACGTAGGTCCCTATGGCCAGACCGCCCTCGCGCAGGATTCGCTTCACCCGGTTCGGCTGCATGCACGGCTCCCTCTCCGGCTCGCGGAGCCGGTTTCGTGGTGAGCGTCAGCTTCCGGCGGGATCGAGCCGGCGAACGAACACCTCGATTTCCTTCTTGGTCTGGAGGTCGCCGGCCTGCGTGGCCACCTCGAGCCCCTTACGGTACGCGACCAGCGCTTCCGCGGCGCGCCCGGCCCGCTCCAGCGCCCGGCCGAGGCCACGATGGGCGGCCGAGTAGTCCGGCTTGAGGCGGATGGTTTCCTCGTACTCGAGCACGGCGCTCTCCGCCTGCCCGGCCTCGAGGTAGGCACCGGCGAGGCCGAACCGGACCACCGGATCGTCCGGCATGATCTCGGCCACTTCCTTGAACTCGGCGATGCGGTCGCGCTCCGCCACCTTCAGCTCTGGGTCACGCGAACGGCGGGGGCTCGCCCGGCGGCAGCGGGGTGTCGAAGGCGAAGAGCACGCCCGCGATCAGGCGATAGTGGCCCGGCAGCACCACCAGCTCCATGAGCCCGCTCATGCCCAGCTCGCGCTGGACCTCGTCCTGCAGCGACTGGGGTATGGACTCGAAGGCGAGCACGTGCTGGACCACGCGGGCCGGCTTGAGATAGCGCGCGGGCAGCGCGCCGAGATCGCCGCGGGTGCGCACCCGCTCGATCACGTCGTCGGGCAGCTTCTCCGTCCGCGCGATCTTCGCGTGGGCATACCACTCGAATGTCTGGCTCACCGCGCGGGCGGTGATGAGGATGGCCAGCTCGCGGATGTCGCCGGGGAGGGACGAGTCGAAGCGGAGGAACTCGCCGAGATCCCCCACCCGCTCGGCGAGCGCCGGGTGGTGCATGAGGGAGGCGAAGGGACCGCGGATCGCGCCGCGCTTGGCGCTGATCTTGTCGTAGACGCGCTTGGCGTCGGGGGACAGCGTGTCGAGCGGATCGGGCAGTCGGGCCATCGTGGGCGCCTACCGAGCCGCGGCCGCGGTGGCCATCGTCTCGGCCTTGACGGTCTGGTGCACGGCGGGCGAGTAGATCTCCAGCAGCTCGAGGTCGTCGGAGCAGTCCAGCTCGTTGTGCACGATGCCGGCGGGCTGGAGCACGCAGTCGCCCGGCCCGAAGCGATGCTCTCCGTGTCCCTCGTAGGTGAAACGGATCCAGCCCTTGAGCACGTAGAACATCTGGAAGTCGCACAGATGGCGGTGAAGCCCGGTGGTGTGGAGGTCGTGGTCGCCGGCGGCCTCCTTCTTGATCCGGACCACGTGAGCGCGGAACTGCCCGTGGGTGGCGTCGGCCACTCCCAGATCGCGGTACTCCATGAAGCTGCGCAGTCCCGGCGTGTACACCGCGTCCTTGGCCAGGCTGGCGCTGAAGCGCTGCGCGGTATCGCTCATGGCATCTCCTCACGGTTCGCACGTGCGCGGCCCGCCCGGCGGGCGACCCGGTCCCGCGATCGCCCCGGCGTAGGAAGTGTACCGCAGCCTTCCGATCTCGGTCTGCCCTTGCGCTGGCGATACGGACATGTTGAGGTAGCCTCGCATGGACGAGCGCCGCCGTGATCTCCGCCTCGCCGTCGTTTGGTCGGGTCGCCTCTGGACTCCCGACGAGGTCATCGTGGGGAGCACGCTGGACGTGAGCGAGCGCGGCATCTGCCTGGCCACGGCCCCGACGGCCGCGCTGCGGGTGGGCCGCGCCTACCGGCTGGAGCTGGTGGCGGAGATGGGCGAGCCCTTCGTCACCGTGGGGGAGATTCGCCACGTGAGCGCGCGCGGCATCGGCATCGAGACCCGCGACCGCCTGCCCATCGCCTCCGCCGTCGCCGGCTGAGCCGCTCCGCGCGGCTCACTGCTTCCGGCCCTATTTCTTCCGATAGACGTTCAGCCCCACCTTCGCCTCGCGCTCCGGCACGCTGACGTTTCCCTCCGTGGAGGCGATGATGATGGTCTTCCCCGACGCGGAGGGACCGAACTCCTTCGAGAGGTCCACGGTGATGGTGAGAATGTCGCCGTTCACCTTCATCTCCACGTTCTTCATCGCGCAATCTCCATGTGGCGGGCGCGCCGGCCGCGCAGGAGCCGGGCCAGGGGCGGACCGACGAGGGCGAGCAGGCCCAGGAGCAGGAGCGTGGCGGTCAGGGGTCGCCCCACCAGCGACAGGACATCGCCCCGCTCCATGAAGAGCGCCT
Organism: uncultured Candidatus Rokubacteria bacterium; assembly: GCA_963733725.1. Classification (GTDB taxonomy): domain Bacteria; phylum Methylomirabilota; class Methylomirabilia; order Rokubacteriales; family CSP1-6; genus DASRWT01. The sequence goes on from CAVTFC010000016.1 coordinate 176,293, forward strand.
GGCGCAGGGTCTTTTCCATGATGGGCCCGAGCACGAGGGCGACCACGAGCGGCGAGGGGTCGATGGCGAGCTTGCGCAGCCCGTAACCGAAGATCCCGAAGATGACCAGCACCCAGAGATCGAGCTGGCTGTTGTTCAGGCTGAAGGCTCCCACCAGGCACAGGAGCAGGACGAGGGTGGCGAGCACGTGCTGAGGCAGCCGCAGCACGCTCACGAAGAGCCCCACCAGGGGCAGGTTGAGGATGAGCAGGATCGCATTGCCCACGTACATGCTGGCCACCACGCCCCAGAACACCTCCGGCCGCTGGCTGATGAGGAGCGGGCCGGGCTGGATGCCGGAGATGACCAGCGCGCCGAGGAGGATGGCGGTGGCCGGCGAGAACGGGATGCCCAGGGAGAGGAGGGGCACCATGGCGCCGGCGGTGGCGGCGTTGTTGGCGGCCTCGGGGCCCGCCACGCCCTCGATGGCCCCCTTGCCGAACTCTTCGGGGTGCTTCGACACGCGCCGCTCCAGCGCATAGGAGATGAAGGTCGCGAGCACGGTGGCCGGGCCGGGCACGAGCCCGGTGACGAAGCCGACCACGGAGCCCCGCGCGATGGGCGCGGCCGACCGCCGCCACTCGGCCCGCGTGGGCATCAGCTCGCGGAGCTTCACCGACTGGATATTGGCGCGGCGAATGCCGGACTCCGCGATGAGGAGCACCTCGGCCACGCCGAAGAGCCCCATGATCACCGGCACCAGCTCGATGCCCTGGGAGAGCTGGGTGGAGCCGAAGGTGAAGCGCCGCACCGCCGAGATCGGCTCCATGCCCACGGTGCCCAGCGCGAGCCCGATGGCCACCATGAGGAGGCCGTGCATCACGGAGCCGCCGCTCAAGCGCGACAGCAGCATGAGGCCCGCCGCCGCCATCGCGAAGTACTCCGGCGGGCCGAAGCGGAGCGCCTGGTCCGCGAGCCAGGAGGCGGCGAGCACGATGCCCACCACGCCCACCGTGCCGGCGACGAACGAGCCCACCCCGGCCACCGCGAGGGCGGCGCCGGCGCGGCCCCGCTTGGTCATCTGATAGCCGTCGAGCGCGGTGACCACGGAGGCCGCCTCGCCCGGCACGTTCACCAGGATCGACGTCGTGGAGCCGCCGTACATCGCGCCGTAGTAGATGCCGGCCAGCATGATGATGGCGGTAGCCGGCTGCATCGCGAACGTCGAGGGCAGGAGCAGCGCCATGGCGCCCACCGGCCCGATGCCGGGGAGGATGCCCACCACGGTGCCGATGAGCACGCCGAGGAAGCAGGCGAAGAGATTCCCTGGCTGCAGCGCGATCCCGAAGCCATAGATCAGCCCGTCGATGGGGCCCATCAGCCGAGGAGCGCGCCGGCGGGCAGCGGGACGCCGAGCAGGGAAGCGAAGACATAGTAGGAGGCGGCGGCGGTGAGCAGCGCGATCAGGACCGCGGGCATCCACCCCGCGCTCAGCCCCCGCAGCAGGAGCGCCACGAAGAGAAAGGCGGCGATGGGATAGCCCCCCAGCGGCAGGAGCCAGCAGAACGCGATGAGCAGGCCGGCGGTGATCGCGACGCGCCGGCCCGCCACGGGGCTGCGCCCGCTCGGCGAGGGATTCGGCGGCGGATCCCGCGGCGCTCTCGGGGGCGGGCCCGGCCGGCGCCCGCCGCAGTGCCGTCACCACCCAGGCGAGCGCGACGGCGGCGCCGAACATCCCCACCGCGAGCGGATACGATCCCGCCCCCGGCCGGGCGGCGGTGCCCAGCGGCAGCATCCAGGCATTCGCCACGTACACGCCACTCGCCGCGAGGAGCGCGAGGGCGAGGACCCGCTCGATCATCGAGCTACTTCTTCTTGATCATCCCGAGCCGCGTGAGGATCTCGGTGTGGAACTTGTACTCCTTCCACAGATCCGCCTTGAGCTGGTCCCCCGCGCGGTAGTCGATCTCGATCACCCGCTGCTTGATGATGCTGACGAACTGCGGATCCTCCATCGCCACGCGCACCGAGTCGTGGAGGTACTTGAGCACGGGCCCCGGGGTGCCCTTGGGCACGACGAACATGAACGTGACGGCGTTCGTTGCGTCCCAGCCGAGCTCCTTCGCGGAGGGCGCGTCCGGGAAGGCCTCGTGGCGCTTGGGCTGGAAGGTCAGCAGCACGCGCAGCTTCTTGCCCTCCACCAGCGGCTTCACCTCGCCGGGCTGGGCCACGAGACCCTCGATATGCCCGCCCAGCAAGGCCGGGCTCGTCTCCCCCCAACCCGAGAACGGGACATGAGTGAAGTTGACGCCGGCCAGACGCTTCAGCTCCTCCAGGCTGAGATGGCTCGAGGTGCCCTCGCCCGGCGAGCCCACCCGCAGCTTGCCGGGGCTGGCCTTGCCCGCGGCGACGAACTCCTGGATGGTCTTCCACGGCGCATCCGCCTTCACGGTGATGAGCGAGTAGAACGAGACGACGCTGATGATCGCCTCGTAGTCGTCCGGGGTCTTGTACGGCAGGTCGTTGAGCTGCGGGTGGATGACCAGAGTCGAGAGCGGCGCCAGGATGACGGTGTAGCCGTCGGGCTTGGCCTGGACCAGCTCGGAGACGGCCAGCGAGCCGCCGGCGCCGGGCCGCGTGACGATGGCGATGCCCTTCGGAAACTTCTTCTTCATCGGCTCGGCGAGCGCGCGGGCCACGATGTCCACCATGCCGCCGGCGGGATAGCCGGTCAGCACGGTGAGCGGGCGGTCGGGATACTGCTGCGCGGCGGCCGGTGCACGGCCGCCGCGATGCCAAGCACCAGGGCGAGCGCGACGATGCGGAGCATGTGGGACTACTTCCCGTCCTTGAGCGACATGTCGTAGGCGCGGATCAGCTCGTCGCTGCGCGCCTTCCAGGCCAGCCGCCGGTTGGCGCCGTAGAGGTCGATCTGCTGGTAGAGGGGGACGGACGGGCGTCTCCTCGATCCAGAGCTTGTTGATCTTGTGGTACTGGGCGAGGCGCTTCTTCTCGTCCATCAGCGACTGCGCCTCCTCCGTCATCCCGTTGAAGTCGTCGTTGTGCCAGTTGACGAAGAGGCCCGGGGACTTGAAGAGCGGCACGTAGATGGCCTCGGCGTCCATGGTCGGATGCCCCCAGCCGATCAGCCACACCGGGCCGGCCTTGTGCACGTACACCATGTTGTTGAGGTAGTTGACGAACTCGTGCGTCCGCAGCGTGGTGCGGATGCCCGCCTTGGTGAGCTGGCCCGACACCGCCTCGGCGACCTCCTTGTCGCGCACGTAGCGCCCCTGGGGGCCGTTCAGCACGATGTCCACGCCGTTCGGGAACCCGGCCTCGGTCAGCAGCTTCTTGGTCCGGCCGAGGTCCTGCTTGATGGGCTTGAGCGCGGGGTCGAAGCCGAAGTGCAGGCTGGTCAGCATGGTCGCCACCCGCACCGCCTTGCCGTCCATCACGCCCCGGATGATCTCGTCCGCGTCCACCGCGTAGGCGATGGCGTGGCGCACCCGCTTGTCGACGGTGGGCCCGGCGTAGGGTCCCGTCGGCTTGTGGTTAGCGTCCATCTGGTGCGTGTAGATCATGAGCTGGATGGTCCGGATGGACGGCGCCGTGCTCAGGAAGAGCTTGGGGTGGTTCTCGATGATGCGGGCCAGATGGGGCGGGATATTCACCGCCACGTCGATCTCACCGTTCTGGAGGGCGGCCACCCGCACCGCGTCGTCGGGAATGGGCCGGAAGACCACCGTCTTGATGGCGGGCGCGCCCCGGAAGTGCCCCGGGAACGCCTCCATCACGATCTCCTCGTCCTTCGACCAGCGCACGAACCGATAGGGGCCGGTGCCGATCGGGTTCTTCGAGATCGCCGCAGAATCCTTGCCCGCGTACTCCTTGGGCGGGTACATCGAGGCGCTCCGGAGGGTCAGGTGGGCGACGAATACCGGCCACGGCTTCTTGGTATGCACGCGCACCGTGTAACGGTCCACGATCTCGACCCGGTCGAGGAGGCCGAAGGACGGCGCGCCCCGGAGCTTGTTGGCGGGATTGCTCAGCCGCTCGAGGCTGAACTTCACGGACTCGGCGTCGAAATCCTCGCCGTTGTGAAATTTCACGCCCCGGCGCAGCTTGATCTCCCAGGTCGTGGGCGCCACCAGCTTCGGGAGCTCGGCGGCGAGCTCCGGGACCAGGGCCAGGCTCTGATCCCGCGCCACCAGCATGTCGAACATCTGGGCGCCCACATTGGAGGCCGGCTGCTCCGACTGATTCATCATGTCCAGCGTGGACGGATCCACGCCCTGGGCGATGACCACCTTGCCCGCCGGGGCCGCCCCGGCCGCCAGGGGGAACGCGAGGACGGAGGAGGAAAAGGAGCGCGCCGCGCCAAAGATCCGGCCGCTGAGACATGAGTGGGCCTCCTTTCGGCCGCCGCCACCTTACCACAGGGCTCCCTTGACGAGTTCTGGCCCTCGGGGGCAGCATGCCCGGAGGAGGTTGACCCCCCATGCCGAAGGTCCTGACGGAGGCCCAGGTCAGCACGTACGAGCGCGACGGCTGTCTCTCGCCGGTGCGCGCCATGAGCGCCGAGCGCGCGCGCCACTACCGGGAGCAGTTCGAGGCGCTCGAGGCGCGCGTGCCCGACATCAAGAAGATGAAGACGAAATCCCATCTCCTCTGCCCGTGGGTGCTGGACATCGCGGAGGACCCCCATATCCTCGACATCTTCGAGGACCTCATCGGCCCGAACATCCGCTGCTGGAGCATGGCCTGGCGGGTGAAGAAGGCCGACGGCCAGACCTTCGCCGGGTGGCACCAGGATTCGGCCTATGGGGCGGCCACCCCGGTGGTGCTCGGCGGGCTCGCGCTGTCGGAGTGCGGCGTGCCCCAGGGGTGCCTGCGCGGCATCCCCGGCTCCCACCAGTGGGGCGTCCTCAAGCACGACGAGAGCGACGATCCGAAGAGCATCCTCGCCCGCGGCCAGTCCATCGTCGAGCCGTTCGATCAGTCGAAGGCGGTGGACTTCGAGCTCCAGCCGGGCGAGATGGTGATGTTCGACAACTCGCTCATCCACAGCTCGGGGACCAACCTCGGCCCCGACCGCCGCTTCCTTCTCCTGGTGGAGATGCTGCCCACCTGGGCCAAGCCGCCTCGCGTGCGCCAGTCCACCATGCTCCTGCGCGGGGTGGATACTTTCGGCAACTTCGACGACGAGCCGCGCCCCGACGCGGAATGGAGTCCCACTGCCCTGGCCAACTGGGCGCGCGTCACCGACAAGCGCGCGAAGCTGATCTTCGAGGACAGCGTGATCGGCCCCAGCGAGGCCTACGGGGGCAAGCGGGCGGCAACCTGAGCTCCGCGCCGCCATTCCAGGGCGCAACCGAGCCACACCTCGGAATCTCGGCGCGCTATACTAGCTAAGGCCATGGTCCAGATTCGCCTCTCGCGGGAGCTCGAGGGCTGCGCCCGGGCGGCCGCCACGCCGCTGAGCGTGGACGAGTTCCTGGCCCTCTTCCCCGAGGTGCCTCGCGACCTCCGGGACGCGCCCGATCCTGACGGAGTACGTGACGGCGTTCGGTCCCCAGCTGCGGCTCGCCCAGAAGCCGACCCCGTGCATGGGCGAGGGCGGCGATGCGCCCCATGCGTTCTACGTCCGGCTCGTGAACGACCTGGCGATCTATGGGATCGGCCTGGCGAAGCGTGAGCGGACCCTCGCGCGGCTCCAGGCCACGCTCGATCAGTATCGGCGCCAGCCCGCGACCTTCGCCTGCACGCTGGTGCCCCGCCGCGCCCCGGGCGCGCCGCGGGTGGGCTGCGCCTGACGGCGCCGCGCTACTTCTTCAGCCGCACGTCGTCGAGTGGCGCCGACCAGGGATAGGGATCGATCAGCATGAGGGCGGGCTCCGCCACCCGGGGCCCGATCCCGCTCGGCCAGACGTACTCGAAGATGGGCCCCATGCGCACGCGCTCGTGGATGAGCCGCTGGATCTGGTGGAGCAGGGCCTCCCGCTTGGCCCGGTCCGTCTCGCGGGCCTGCTGCTTGTAGAGGGCGTCCAGGTCGGGGTACCCGCCATACGCGAACGCGCCGTCGCTCGGCAAGACCTCCGACAGACGTGAGGCCGCGTTGCCGTAGAGCGCGCTCGAGCAGACGCAGACGCCCTTGAGCTTCTTGGACTGGACGGCGGCGAGGAAGGCCGCCCGCTCCATCGGCCGCATGCGCATCCGGATCCCGACCGCCTGAAAATAGCCGATGATCGCCTCCCCGAGGGAGAAGTAGGGCGGGAGCTGGTGGAACTCGCCCGCGTCGAAGCCGTTCGGATAGCCGGCCTCGGCGAGGAGCGCCTTCGCCTTCGCGGGATCGTAGGGATACGGCTCGATGGGCAGCGCGAACTCGAAGGAGCGCGGCACGAAGTTGCCGGCGGGCCGGGACGCCCCGAGCGTCTCGGCCTCGCTGAGCGCCTTCCGGTCGATCGCGTAGTTGGCGGCCAGCCGCACACGCCGATCGTGCCAGGGCGACTTGGGATCCCACTGCTCGAAGAAATCCAGGTAGAAGATCGCGATGCCCCCGGAGAACGCGATCCGGAGATTGGGATCGCGCTTGATCTCCTGGGCCTGCGGCACCTCGAGGAGGTGCGCGATGTCCACTTCGCCGCGCTTCAGCATGGCCGCCCGGGTGGTCGCCTCCGGCACCATCTTCCAGACGAGACGCTTCACCGAGGGGACCTTCCGCCAGTAGCCCTCGTTGGCCTCCATGACCAGCTCGACGCCCGGGGTATGGCTCACGAAGCGGTAGGGTCCCAGGCCAACCGGGTTCCGCTTGAAGCCGTCCGCGCCCACCTGCTCGACGTACTTCTTGGGCACCACCCACCCAGCGCCGGAGACGAGGCTCCCGTAATAGGTGAGGAAGTCGGGCCAGGGCTCGTGCAGCATGAACCGCACCCGATGCGGGCCCGCGACCACGACATCGCGCACCCGGTCCTGGATGGCCTTCGCCCGGGCGCGGTGGAAGCTGAACTTCACGTCCTCGGCGGTGAAGGGATCGCCGTTGTGGAACTTGAGGCCCTCGCGCAGCTTGAACTCGTAGGTCTTCCCGTCCGCACTCACCGTCCAGGACTCCGCCAGGTTCGGCGCCATCAGGTTTCCCGGGAGGGGCTTGATGAGGGCGTCGTGCAGGGCATAGAGAACCCAGAACGGCGTGAGCTGCCCCACCGCCTCCCCGGGGTCGAACCAGTTCGGAGAGAGCGTCAGGTAGAGCGCCCACCGCATCTCGCCGTCGGGCCGGACGGGCTGAGCGCGGGCGGGCGCGTCAGGGCCACTGGCGAGCAGGGCGCACAGGACGAGGAGCGGTGCCAGGGCGAGCTTCATCGGCCACCTCCGCCGCCTACCGTATACCACGCGCGCCATGGGCCACGATAGGCTGAGGCTCCGCGGCGGACGTCGCGGAAAGGTGACTCCGGACCTGTGCCGAAAAGGGGCTCCTCCGCATGTGCGGACGGAGGAGCCCCGCGCCGCTACCCGCTACTTGGGATTGACTTTGACGCTCTGGGCCACGATCTTGCCGTCCCGGTTCGTATAGGTCACCGTGACGGGCTCGCCCTCCCGAAGCTCTTTTGCGGTCCGCGCCTTTCCGTCCGCGTTGATTCGAGTGGCGTCATCGAAGACGAAGGCCCACTCCCGATCCTTCTGACCGGCCTCGCGCTGACCGGTCTCGCGGCCGACCACCACGAATCCCTTGTCCGTCGTCTTCTTTACCGTCCCCGTCACACTTCGAGCACCCAGCTTCGAGTCCGCGTCACGCGCGGTGTCGGTGGCGGGCTTCTTGGTGTCGGTGGCGGGCTTTTGCTGCGCCACCGCCGGGATCGCCGAACACGCGAGGGTCAGAACCAGCGTCAGGGCGGTCACCCCGCGCATGGCCTTACCGCCCTCGGCGGGCCGGATCCGCCTCGTAGCGATCGCTGTCCCACTCGCGATCGAAGTAGCTCCGGTCCTCCGGCGTCCGCGGCTTCACGCCCATGACGATGCCACCCTCTTTCAGCCCACTCTCGTACTTCTTGACACGCTCTTCGGGGATGCCTGCGCCCACCAGCGCACCGATGGCGCCTCCGGCGACGCCGCCCGCGCCCGCTCCCAGCAGCGCGGCCGCAATCGGTCCCGCGACGAGCAGCCCCAGGCCGGGTACCGCCACGGTGGCCGCTGCCGCGATCGCCCCGAGGGCGCCTCCCGCGACCACGCCGATACCGCCGCCGACGCCCGCCCCCTCCAGGGCCTTGTTGCCGAGCTCCGTCTTGGCGCCCGTGCCGAAGTGCCGCTTCCGGCCCTCCTCGGTCATGATCACGTTGATGTCGTTCGCCGAGTAGCCGCGCCCGACCAGCGCGTCATACTCCCGCTCGGCACTGCTGCGATCGGTAAAGAGCCGGGTTGCCAGATAGTCCTTCTCAGCCATTAGTTTTCTCCAGTCCGGCTGTGCCGGATGGTGGGATGGTTAAGCCCGTTGGATGCGGGAAGCTTGCTCCGCATCCGCCTCCGCTGAGTCCACGCAGTGCATACGTCGTGCCCTGCGTGAGGAGACGAGCAGGAACGCCTCGGGCGGCGCAATATCCGCTCAGGGTAGGACACGAGTCTCCGCAAACGACGGAGGAGGGGGACTTACTACTCGGTAAGGGGAGCGCGTTACTCGTCGGCCGCGTGATCCTGTTCCCGCGGAGAAGGAGGAGCCGCGAACGCTTCGGCGGCGCGCGCGCGAGTGATCTAGGCGTCACATCCACAGGCAGTCCGGACTGCGTACGTGCGCCTGCTACGGGAGGCGTGGGAGGGACCCGGACATCCCCGGTCTGCCGTACGACCCCGCCGACCACCCGCCGGGAAGGGTGCTCCGGCCGGAGTCGCGCGCCCGGGAGCTGGCAGCGAAGGGCCGAGGCGCGGCGGGAGTGCGACGCGGAGATCGGGACACTGCTCGAGGGCGGCAATTCTCAAGGGCGAAAAGCCGGCCGATCTGCCGGTCATGCAGGCGACCAAGTTCGAGCCTTGGGTCGGACGATCCCTAAGTCGCTCCTTCTTGGATTGATAGCAAAACACTATCCCGAAACGATCGGCCACGATCGATCCCATTCGACAAGATTCAACGGGCTACAATCGGTCACCCATCATTCGAGTTCCGAGCATTAGTTCGGGGCGACTGGAAGTGAGTAGATACACAGTCTGTCTCTCGCATCTTTCCCAGCCGTTCGGGCAACCACGCTCGCCTTCCCCCCCGGGGGAGGTCGTCCCGGGTCAGCTTGACACCCTGGTGCGGACTCGATACATTTCCTGCCACGCATGCCGGGACGCTGTGGAGCATCGCTCCAACGGGCGGGAACCAGGAGATCCAGAGAAGGGAGTGTCCAACAATGCCGCTCTACCTGGACGTCCACAACAGGGTCGACGGCCTCACGACCGACATGGCCGCCGAGGCCCACAAGAAGGATCTCGCCGTGCAAGGCAAGCACGGCGTGAACTACATCCGATACTGGTACGACGAGGGCACCGGCAAGGTGTTCTGTCTGGTCCAAGCCCCCAGCAAGGAAGCGGCGGCGGCCGTCCACCGCGAGGCCCACGGCGCGATGGCTGACGAGATCATCGAAGTGAAGGAAGGCTCGTAGGGAGCGCCGTCGCTTCGTCCGGGGCGGCCGCGAGCCCCACGGATGCATGGCCGACATGAGTTGCCCCCAGTGCCGGCAGGAAAATCCCCCGGGCGCCAAGTTCTGCAGCGGCTGCGGCGGGCGTCTGGAGGCGGTGTGTCCCGCGTGCGGGCATCCCAACCTCCCGGGCGGCCGCTTCTGCAACGAGTGTGGTAAGCCGGTAGCGGCGCCGTCAGCCGCCGTGCCGGCGCCTGTATCCCCGCAGAGCTATACCCCTCGCTATCTAGCCGAGAAGATCCTCACCTCCCGCCACGCCCTCGAGGGGGAGCGCAAGCAGGTGACGGTGCTGTTTGCCGACATCAAGGGCTCCCTCGAGCTGCTCAGCGATCGGGACCCGGAGGAGGCACGCAAGCTCCTGGACCCAGTCCTCGAGCGCATGATGGAGGCGGTGCACCGCTACGAGGGCACCGTCAACCAGGTGATGGGCGATGGCATCATGGCGCTCTTCGGCGCCCCCCTGGCCCACGAGGACCACGCCGTCCGCGCGTGCTACGCCGCCCTGGCGATGCAGCAGGCCATCCGCCGCTACACGGCCGAGATCCGGCGGGACCACGGAATCGAGGTCCAGGTCCGTGTGGGCCTCAACTCGGGAGAGGTGGTGGTGCGGGCGATCGGGAGCGATCTGCGCATGGACTACTCGGCGGTGGGCCAGACCACTCACCTCGCCGCGCGGATGGAGCAGCTCGCGACCCCGGGCTCGACGCGGCTGACCGGCGAGACGCTCCGGCTCGCCGAGGGTTTCGTCCAGGTCGTCCCGATCGGTCCGGTCCCGGTCAAGGGGCTGCCGGGCCCGGTCGATGTCTTCGAGCTGGCCGGGCCATCGGCGACGCGCACGCGCCTTCAGGCGGCGGCGGCACGAGGGCTCACCCGCTTCGTGGGGCGCGGCCAGGAGCTCGTCCATCTCCGCCAGGCTCTCGACAAGGCGGCGAGGGGTCAGGGGCAGGTCGTCGCCGTGGTGGGCGAGCCCGGGGTGGGAAAGTCGCGCTTGCTCTGGGAGTTCATCCATTCGCACCGGACCCAGGACTGGCTCGTCCTCGAGTCGAGCTCCGTCTCCTATGGCAAGGCCAGCGCCTATCTGCCCGTCATCGATCTCTGCAAGAGCTACTTCCGGATCGAGGCGCGTGACGATGCGCGCAGCATGCGGGAGAAGGTCACGGGCAAGCTCCTGACGCTCGACGAGTCGTTTCGCGCGATGGTGCCGGCCTTCCTCTCTCTCCTGGAGGTGCCGAGCGACGACGCGGCATGGGATGCCCTCGATCCCGGGCAACGCCGCCGGCGGACCGTGGACGGCCTGCGGCGGATGCTGCTGCGTGAGAGCCAGATCCAGCCGCTGTGTCTGGTGTTCGAGGATCTCCACTGGGTGGATGCCGAGACCCAGGGACTGCTCGACGCGCTGGTCGAGGGCCTGCCGACGGCGCGAATCCTCCTGCTGGTCAACTACCGGCCCGAGTACAGCCACGGCTGGGGAGGCAAGACCTACTACAGCCAGCTCCGGCTCGACCCCCTGCCGCCCGAGAGCGCGGAGGAGCTGCTCCGCTCGCTGCTCGGCGAGGACGACGACCTCGAGCCGCTCAAGCGCCTGCTGGTGAAGCGCACAGAGGGAGTCCCGTTCTTCCTCGAGGAGAGCGTGCGAACGCTCGTGGAGACGGGGGCGCTGGCCGGCGAACGCGGCGGCTATCGACTGGGACGCCCCCTCGACACCATCCAGGTGCCGGCCACGGTGCAGGCCATCCTCGCCGCACGGATCGATCGCCTTTCTCCCGAGGACAAGACGCTGCTCCAGACGGCGGCCGTCATCGGCAAGGACGTGCCATTCGCGATTCTGGAGGCCATCAGTGAGACCTCGGAGGAGACGCTTCGCCATGGCCTCGGACGGCTCCTGGCTTCCGAGTTCCTCTACGAAACCGCCCTCTTCCCCGAGCTGGAGTACACGTTCAAGCACGCGCTCACCCAGGAGGTGGCCTACGGCGGTCTGCTCCAGGAGCGTCGACGCGATCTGCACGCCCGGATCGTTCGGGCCTTCGAGAGCTTGTATCCAGGGCGTGCGGGGGAGCAGACGAGCTGGCTCACCCTGCATGCCTTCCGTGGAGAGGTGTGGGACCGCGCCGTGGCCTACCTGCGTGGCAGCGATCTGCCGAGCCTGGACGGGTACCTGAGCGGGTTCACGGGCGGGGACAACCCCGGCGCGGCCTGGTGGATGGGCGACCACGAGCATGCCGTCAGGGCGGCCCAACGGGAGCTAGGGCGCGTTCCCCGGCGTTCGGCTGGAACTTTGCCCTTGGGTCGTCACGAACCTGCGGCTCGGTCAGGCCCACCACTCGCTCGGCCAGTACTCGCGGGCCATGGACTTCCTGCGCAAGAACCTCGACTTTCGTCGGCGACCTGCTGCACGAACGCTGTAGCATGGCCGGGTTGCCCTCCGTCTTCTCCCGGGTCTGGCTGGCGCTATGCCTGGCTGAGCGGGGGGAGTTCGGCGAGGGCCTGGCCCTCGGCGAGGAGGCGCTCCGGATCGCCGAGATCGGGGATCCGGGCTTCAGCTTCTTCGTCGGGTGCGCGGGCCTCGGCAACGTATGCGTGGCCAAAGGGGATTTCGATCGCGCCATCGCCGTCCTGGAGCGCGGTCTGTCCCGGGCGCCCGACGAGCCCAGCACGAGGGCGTGGCCGTTCGTCGCCTCCGCCCTGGGAGCGGCATACACGCACACCGGACGCCTCGCCGAGGCGCTGCCGTTGCTCGAGGAGGTCGGTCGAGCGGGCGGCGGCCATGAAGCTCAAGGCCAATCAGTCGATCCGGCTGGTGCGGCTCGCCGAGGCGCATGTCAGCGCCGGGCGGCCCGAGAGCGCGTTCCCGCTCGCCGCCCAGGCCCTCGACCTCGCACAGGAGCACCGCGAGCGTGGACACGAGGCGCATGCCCTCCGGCTCCTTGCCTCGATCGAGATCGAGCGCGAGACGCCGGCGCTCGACCGGGCCGAGGAGGGTACCGCAAGGCCCTCGCTCTCGCCGAGCAACTCGGCATGCGACCGCTACAGGCGCATTGCCACCTCGGCCTCGGTCGCCTGCATCAGCGACGGAGCGACCCTGAGGCTGCCGCGGCGGAGGTCGCGGCCGCCCGCGACCTCTACCGCGCTATGGACATGACCTTCTGGCTGCACGAGGCCGAATAGGAGGCGACGCTCATGACCCCACCGACCGCGTCCCCGCTCCTGTCCGAGGCGATGCTCCAGCGGTTCCGGGAGCGCGCGCCCGGCTACGACCGGGACAACCGGTTCTTCCAGGAGGACTTCGACGAGCTGCGCCAGGCGGGCTATCTCGCCATCGCCGCGCCGCGCGAGCTGGGGGGCCGGGGTTTCACCTTCGCGGAATGCATGCGCGAGCAGCGCCGGCTCGGGTACTACGCGCACGCCACCGCGCTGGCGATGAACATGCACCTGTACTGGGTCGGCGTCGCCGCGGACCTCTGGCGAGCAGGGGACCGCTCGCTCGAGTGGATGCTGCGCGGCGCCGTCGACGGGGAGGTGTTCGCGGCGGGCCATGCCGAGCGTGGAAACGACATGCCGCTATTCCTGTCCACGACGAAGGCGGAGCGCGTCGCCGGCGGCTACCGGTTCACCGGACACAAGTCCTTCGGGAGCCTGACGCCGGTCTGGACCTACCTGGGCCTGCACGGAATGGACACGAGCGATCCGGCGGCACCGAAGATCGTGCACGCCTTCATGCCGCGGGCGACCGAGGGGTACTCGATCAAGGAGACCTGGGACGTCCTTGGAATGCGCGCCACCGCCAGCCAGGACACCGTGCTCCAGGGGGCCTTCGTGCCCGACCGGTACATCGCGCGCGTGGTCCCCACCGGGTTTCGCCGGCGCCGACCTGTTCATCCTGGCCATCTTCGCCTGGGCGCTGACCGGCTTCGCGAACGTCTACTACGGACTCGCGCCGGCACGTGCTCGACCTGACGGTCGACAATCTCAAAACGAAGACCTCGATCGCGATCTCCAGCGGCTCGCTGATCCATCACCCCGAGGTGCAGCACGCCGTCGCGGACATGGTGATCGAGCTGGAGGGGATCGGCCCCCAGATCGACCGCATCGCCGACGACTGGACCCAGGGGGTGGACCACGGCGGCGCGTGGCCGGTGAAGATCGTGGCCACGAAGCACCGGACCGCCGAGGTGGTGTGGAAGGTGGTGGACACCGCGCTCGATCTCGCCGGGGGCTACGGCATCTTCGCCGCCTCCGGCATCGAGCGCCTGTTCCGCGACGCCCGTCTCAGCCGGATCCATCCGGCCAACTCCGCCCTGACCCACGAGATCGTCGCCAAGCTGACCCTCGGGATCGATCCTGACGCGCAGCCGCGCTGGGGATGAGCGTCAACTCACGCCAAGAGCCACGAGGCAACCCTGCCGGCAACATAGGTTCGGCTCTTGGGACCGAACGACGAAGAGCGAGACGAGAAAAGGGCAAGCTCGAGGGGGCGACAGGGCAAGCCCACTCCTAAGCTTGTCATTGATTCGCGGGCTCGACGGGAATTGAACCCGCAACCTCTGGAAATGACAGTCGCGCTACGTCCAGAACTTGCCGGTCGCTAACGCTCCTTCTTCGACAGAATCCAACCGGTTGGCCGCATTCGTCTCCGACATTCCTGCCGGTACCTCTTGTCCTCGATGGTTCGGGGCAAGTTTCTTGGCAAGCTGGCCCTTCTGTTCGGAATCGGAAACTGCGCGGCCGCATCCGACCGGTGGGCGCCCGTCGACCTCGTCGCCGTTGACCGCGGCCAGGCCGAACGACAATGCCGCACCGGAAGAGCCGAGACCCACCTCACCTTCACGGAGGAGGCCCCGATGCCGACGCACGCTCCCCTGGCGCCGCAGATCGAGCAGTTCATCCACGACAACCCGCAGGGCGTTCTGACGTCGTTCCGACGGAGCGGCATGCCCCAGCTCAGCATCGTCACCGTCTACCCGCGAGACGGGGCGTGGGGATCTCCATCACCGAGAACCGGATGAAGTTCAAGAACCTGCTTCGAGACCCTCGCTGCTCGGTGTTGATTCACACGCCGACTGGTGGTCCGGGTTCCTGGTCTTCGAGGGCAAAGCGGAGCTTACCCACTCCGGGAACGCCGCTCCTGACGCGCTTCGGCAGGCGCGCCGTCACATCTTCAGCGCCACCACGAAGCGCCGGAGCAAGGACTGGGATGAATACGACCGCATCGCGGAGGCCGACAAGCGGGTCGCGATGGTGCTGCGCCCTGAGCACGTGTACGGCTCGGCGCTGGCCCGGATGCGCGAGGCGCTGGCCAAATAGGCCGGCGACGCCTCGCTTCGAAGGAGCCGGAGCGGGGCTATAGCCCCAGCAACCCCTCCACGTTTCGCCAGAGGATCCGCTCCTTCTCCTCCGCCGTGAGGGTGGCGAGGCCCTGGACCCAGGCGACCGGCGACGGATGCCAGGGCACGAAGGGCCAATCGCTGCCGAGGACCACGCGGTCCGCGCCGACCTGGTCGAGCAGAAAGCGGAGGGCCGCCTCGCTCCCCACCACGCTGTCGTAGTAGAGCCGGCGCTGATACGCGCTGGGCGGCTGGGGAATGCGCCGCTGCGCGTCGGGGCGCGTCTGCCAACCGCGATCCAGCCGGCCCATCGCGTAGCACGCCGGCCCGCCGCCGTGGGCGACGCACACCTTGAGGCGCGGGCAGGCTTCCAGCACGCCGCCCAAGATCAGGACCGCGACGACGATCGCGTCCTCCACGATGACGCCGAGGCTATTGTTGAGCCCGTAGCGCCCCGCGCGCTCCACCATGAAGTTGTGGAACGGTTGCGGGTGGTAGAAGAGGACGGCCCCCATCGCCTCCGCCGCCTTGAAGAAGTCGAGGAACCTGGGCTCGTCCCAGTTCTCGCCATTCACCACCGTATCGAGCTCGGCGCCCTTGAGCCCGAGCACCGTGACCGCGCGCTCCAGCTCGGCGATGGCGGCGTTCACGTTCTGCATCGGGAGCGTGGCGAGGCCCGCGAAGCGTCGCGGCCACTGGCGCACCATGGCCGCGATCTCGTCGTTGACTTCCCCGGCCAGCGCCCGTCCCTCTCGGACATCCAGGTGATAGCCGAAGAATGGCGTGTGAATCGAGATGACCTGGACGTCCACGCCCTGCGCGTCCATGTCCTGGAGGCGCTCCTCCGCCGTGAAACGCACCTTGGGCGACACGAAGCCGTGCCGCTTGCCGCCGCCGACGAAGACCCCGACGCCCTCGCCGGGCTCATGGCGGAACCCGTGCCACTCCTTGCCGGCGTCCGCGGCCCGCCAGAGCGATTGCGGCACCAGGTGCGCGTGGATGTCGATCGTGCGCATCGTGTGGGCGCCTACTCTACCACCTCCACCGTGCCGGCCCGCTCCCAATGCCGTCCAAAACCACGGGGAATTGGCTGATCACAAAGCATCGCGCATCCCTGATACTGAACACCGTCATCATGGTCGAGCCCGTCAGCGACGCCGGCAGCTCCGCGGAGACCGCTTCACGTGGTGTGCCGGAGTCTCCGTACGCATGGACCCGGCTCGCCGCCGCGCTGCTGCTGTCGGGGATCGGCGGGGTCGGCATGTGGTCGGTGATCGTGGCTCTTCCGGCGATCCAGGCGGAGTTCGGGGTGGCGCGCTCCGCCGCGTCGCTGCCCTACACCGTGACCATGATCTGCTTCGGGCTGGGCGGCATCATCATGGGGCGTCTGTCCGATCGCTTCGGCATCCTCACCCCCGTCGCCGGCGGAACCGTCTTCCTCGCGCTCGGGTATGCCCTGGCCAGTCAGGCGACGAGCCTCTGGCAGTTCGTGCTCGCGCAGGGCCTGTTCGTGGGGCTCGGCAGCTCGGCCACATTCGCGCCGGTGATCGCCGATACCTCGCTCTGGTTCACCCGCCGTCGCGGCATGGCCGTGGCCATCATCGCCAGCGGCAGCTACCTCGCCGGCACCGCGTGGCCGCCGGTGGTCCAGCATTTCATCCAGAGCGTCGGATGGCGCCACACCTTCCTCGGCATCGCCGTCTTCTGCGTAGCGACGATGTTGCCGCTCGCGCTGATTCTGCGCCGGCGGTCGCCGCTGGTCGAGACGTCGTCCGGGACGTCCCACGTCGGGCCCGGGTCTCGCGGCCCCTCGGCATGTCGCCCGCCGCGCTGCAGACGGTGCTGATCATCGCCGGCCTCAGCTGCTGCGTCGCCATGTCGATGCCGCAGGTCCACATCGTGGCCTATTGCGCCGACCTGGGCTATGGGGCGGCGCGGGGCGCGCAGATGCTCTCCTTCATGCTGGGCTTCGGCATCGTGAGCCGCCTCGCCTCGGGCTGGGTCTGTGACCAGATCGGCGGACGGCGCACGCTCCTGCTGGGCTCGAGCCTGCAGGCGCTGGCGCTGGTACTCTTCCTGCCCTTCGACAATCTCCCCGCGCTCTACACGCTCTCGGCGCTGTTCGGCCTGTTCCAGGGCGGGATCGTCCCCGCCTACGCGGTCATCATCCGGGAGTTCTTTCCCCCGGAGGAGGCGGGCGTCCGCGTGGCCACGGTGATCATGGCCACCGTGTTCGGCATGGCTCTCGGCGGGTGGATGTCCGGCGTAATCTTCGACCTGACCGGGTCCTACCACACCGCCTTCGTGAACGGCATCCTCTGGAACCTGCTGAACATCGGCATCGCGGTGGGCCTGCTCCGGCGCCCGGGGAGGCCGCTGGAGCAGGCCTGGCGGTAGCGCACCCCTACCCCGCCGCGCGCAGGTTCTTGTTCAGGAAGTCGATCGTCCGCTGCCATGCGAGCGCGGCGGCGGCGCGGTCGTAGCGCGGCGTGGTGTCGTTGTTGAAGCCGTGCTGCGTGCCCGGATAGCGGTACATCGTGTACGGCACATTGCTTGCCTTGAGCGCGGCCTCGTATGCCGGCCAGCCTGAGTTGACCCGGTCGTCGTTGTCCGCGTAGTGGATCAGCAGCGGCGCCTTGATCCGCGCGCCTCGGCCGCGGTGGGCTGCGTCCCGTAGAACGGCACCGCGGCGCCGAGGTCGGGCAGCCGGGTGGCCAGCATGTTTGCGATCGGCGCCGCCATAGCAGAAGCCCACGGTGCCAATCTTCCCCGTGCATTCGGGCCGGCCCTTGAGGACTCCCGCGGCCGCCACGAAGTCCTCACGCGTCTTCGTCTGGTCGAGCTTGGCGAACGCCTCCCGCGCCTTGTCCTCGTCGCCCGGATACCCGCCCAGCGGGGTCAGCGCATCCGGCGCCAGCGTCACGAAATTCTCCAGCGCGAGGCGGCGCGTGATGTCCTCGATGTGCGGGTTCAGGCCGCGGTTCTCGTGCACGACGAGGACGCCCGGGAGCTTCGCCGGTGACCGCCTCGGGCCTCGCCAGATAGGCCCGGACCTTGCCCGTCCCCTGCGGGGACTCGTAGTCGATCCACTCGATCCGGAGCCGCTTGTCGTCCTTCGCGACCTGCTGCGCCTCCGCGAACCGGGGACTCAGCGAATCGAGCAGCATGGCCGCGGTGACCCCGCCGACCGCGAACTTCGCCGCCCGGTCGAGGAATCCGCGCCGGTCGATGTCCCCGTGCACGTACAGGTCGAAGAGGTTCAGCAGCTCCTGGTCGAATTCGCCCGCCGCCTTGCGCTCCATGCTTTGCCCTCCTGGTGTAGGAATGCTTGTAGGAATACTACCGTATCACCCCGATCAACACGCGGCGCCCTCGGTCCCCTTGCCCGCGTCCCATGGTGTGTGCGAGGGTCTCGTCATGCGCTCGGCGAGCGAGTACCTGGCGAGCCTCCGGGACGGCCGCGCGATCTTTCTCGACGGGGAGCGGGTCGCTGATGTAGCCGCGCACCCGGCCTTCTCGGAGTCGATCCGTCGCATCGCCGAGCGATACGATGCCGCCCGCCGGCTCGCCCGACACGACCACCTGTGTCGATCCCGCCAGCGGCCGCCGCATCGGCGCGATGTGGCTCATCCCTCGCTCGGCCGAGG
The DNA here is from genome assembly GCA_963733725.1 of uncultured Candidatus Rokubacteria bacterium. Lineage (GTDB taxonomy): Bacteria > Methylomirabilota > Methylomirabilia > Rokubacteriales > CSP1-6 > DASRWT01. The sequence continues at coordinate 194,908 of CAVTFC010000016.1, forward strand.
ATCTCGGACGCCGGCGCGCGGTTCACCGGTTCTGGGCGGAAGGCTCCTACGGGCTCATGGGCCGCACACCCGATCACGTCGCCTCGGTGCTGACCGGGTTCGCCGGCTGGCGCCAGCTCTTCGACCGCGGCGGGCGACAATTCGGCGACAACGTCGTGCGCTTCTACGAGAAGGCGCGCGACGAGGATCTCTACGTCGCCTACGCCATCGTGCCCCCTCAGATCGACCGATCGACGCCGGCAAACCAGCATCCCGAGCCGTTCCTGCACACGGGCGTCGTCAAGGAGACGGACGCCGGGATCGTGATCCGGGGCGCCCACTCCATCGCGACCTCGGTGACCATGGCGAACTGGCTTTACGTGAGCTACATCACGCCGCTGGCACCCGGCGATCAGGATTACGCGATCTCGCTGGTGGTGCCGGTGAACGCCGAGGGCCTTCGTCTCCTCCCCCGCCGCCCGTATGCGACCCTCGCGACCAGCGTGTACGATTATCCGCTCTCCGCGCGCTTCGACGAGGTCGACACCACCGTCGTCTTCGACGACGTGTTCGTGCCCTGGGAGCACGTGTTCGTCCACCGGAACGTCGAGCTGGTCACCGCCCAGTTCCACGAGTCGCCCGCTCACACCACTGCCAACTTCCAGTCGCTGGTGCGCTTCGGCGTGAAGCTCGAGCTGATGGCCGGTCTGGCGATGAAGCTCGTGGAGGTAGGCCGCGGCGAGGGCGACCCCACCACCCAGGCCATGCTGGGCGGCGAGATCGCCACCTTCTGCGCCGCCTTCGACGGGCTCGTGAAGGCGGCCGAGCGGTTCCCCCTGATCAGCGAGGGCTACGCACGGCCGCACCCGCAGTACATCTATGCGGGCATGGGACTGCAGCGCCGCGTCATCGTCGATCTCTATCGGACCATCCGAGAGCTGGCCGGCGGCGCGTTCCAGCACCTGCCGTCGTCCGAAGCGAGCTTCTTCGCGCCCGAGACGCGCGCCAACACCGAGCGCTACTACCAGTCGACGGCGGCTCCCGCGCGCGAGCGCGTCAAGTTGCTCCGGCTGATCTGGGACCTCATCGGCACCGAGTATGGCGGCCGCCAGCTCCAGTACGAGATGTTCTACTCCGCGGCGCAGCCCGTGGTGAACCGCCGCATGTTCCGCTCCTTCGACTGGGCCTCCGCCAAGGCGATGGTGGATCGCCTCCTGGCGGAATACTGAGCGCGGAGAACGGGTCGGCGAGCGCCGAGGTGTCCGGTCAGGGCGCCGCGGACTGGAGCGCGGGCTGGAGGTCTCGGCCGTGCACTGTCCACTTGCCGCCGCAGCCGCCCGCAGCGATGTGGGTGGCGTCCTCGTAGAGGGCGCCGAAGGAGACGCCGAGGATCACCACCCAGAGGACCGCGCTGCCCGCGCAGGTGAGGGCCTTACCGGGCACGTAGAACACGTTGGCGAATCCCGCGGCGACGTGCGCGGCTTCCGACGGCGGCGGTGCCGAGGGCTGGGCGACGGCCGGCGTGGTCACGAAGCCGGTAAGCAGCGCCAGGGAGAGCAGGAGCGAGAATCCGGCGTGCACGCATGAAGGACCTCCGGGGAAGAGGCGCTCAGCATTGCGCCAGGTGAGCTGCCCGGTCCACACATCTCCTCACACTAACTCCGAACGGACGAGAAAAGCACCGGCCCAGGGACTGATCGGACCGAGTGTAGCGAAAGGGACGAGTTCAGCGCAAGTCTGCTTCCAGAAGCAGGCCTCTACTGCTCACCACCTCCGCACGTCTCGATCCGACGAGTTAGCCAGGCGTCTTTGCGGTGCCTGGATCTCGCTATCAACCGGGCCTAACATACTGGTCACCAGGTAGCTCGCTACGCAACTCACAGCGATGGACGTGACGCACTTCAAATCTTCTCGATTGAAAGGGGTTGTCGTCATGAACGTCATACAGCGGGTGGCAATCTGCTTCGCGGCGGGAGTCATCGGCGCACTGGCCGTGGTCCTCTTCAGCCACGTCCTGTTCGCGTTGGGGCTTAGCCAGAAACTCGGCGTAATGGCGCCGGTCTCACTCAAATCGCCGGATATATACAGGCCGCTCTTCTGGGGCGGGCTGTGGGGTATCCCGTTTGGGATCTTGATAGATGCCGCTTGGATGCACCTGTACCTTTTCGGCCTTCTCTACTTCCTCGCGCCGGTGCTGGCGCTGTTTCTGATTTTCCTGCCGATGAGCGGTGCGGGGTATTTCGGGCTTCGGCAGGGCGGGCCGATGTTCACGGTTTATCTGCTGCTGGTAAATCTGCCGTTCGGGATAGTCACCGCTTTGGCCGCAAGGGCGATCATCGGGGACAAGCCGTAAGCATCCGCTGATTCCGTGAACAGGCACCGAACTCGTCTGCAGATCCATCCCGGTCCCGGAACATGATTCGGACGGTTTTCGGACAAAGTGAAGGGGGCGACCGAGTCGCCCCCTCCTAACCACTTGATTGAATGGCGGGCTCGACGGGAATTGAACCCGCGACCTCTGGATTGACAGTCCAGTGTGCTAACCAGGCTGCACCACGAGCCCGTGACGCTACTACGCGAGGTTACACAACACCTTCCTGGAAGGCAAGGGCCCGATATCCGGCTCGGTGGTAGACTGCCCGCAAACGGTCGGGAGCTCACCGCATCCGCCCGGCGGCGACGCCGTCACGGAGGATCGAGCATGCTGTCACGCGAGGACAATGAGCGGCTGACGCGGGTCGGCCCGGGCACGCCGATGGGCGCCACGATGCGCCGGTACTGGATCCCGGCGCTGCTGGCGCGGGAGCTGCCCGAGCCCGACGGCCCGCCCGTGCGCGTCCGGCTGCTCGGCGAGGACCTCGTCGCGTTCCGCGACACCGCGGGCCGCGTCGGCCTGCTCGACGAGTTCTGCCCGCACCGCCGCGCCTCGCTGTTCTTCGGCCGCAACGAGGAGTGCGGACTGCGCTGCGTCTACCACGGCTGGAAGTTCGACGTCGACGGCCGTTGCGTCGACATGATGAACGAGCCCGACGAGCGGAGCTTCAAGGACAAGATCCCCATCACGTCGTACCCGACGGTCGAGGTGGGCGGGGTGGTCTGGGCCTACATGGGGCCGCCGGAGCGCCAGCCCGCGCCGCCGGCGTTCGCGTGGACGCAGCATCCCGGCCACGCACCGCCAGGTGTCGAAGGTGATCCAGGAGAGCAACTGGCTGCAGGGCTTCGAGGGCGGCATCGACACCTCGCACGCGCCGATCCTGCACCGGCTGCTCACCACCGAGACCACGCGGCCGGGCTTCAAGCCGGACAACCCCTTCGTGCGCGGCAAGGCGCCGACGCTCGACGTCGACGGACCGACTACGGCTACCGCTACGCGGGCATCCGGCCGCTCGACGAGGGCGAGCATCCATGTGCGGACCTACCACTTCATCCTGCCGTTCCACCAGATCCGCCCGTCGCGCTCGGAGAGCGGCGTGCCGCTGGTGGCCGGCCACATCTGGGTGCCGATCGACGACGAGAACACCATGGTCTACAACTGGGAGTACAGCAGCACCGACGCGCCCCTCACCGAGGAGGACCGGCTCGAGCGCCGGCTCGGCAACGGGCCGCTCGACGTCGATCAGACGACGTTCCGCTCGATCCGCAACCGCCGGAACAACTACCTGCTCGACCGGCAGGTCCAGAAGACCGAGAGCTTCACCGGCATCGACGGCATCAACGTGCAGGACCGCGCGATCCAGGAGGGCATGGGCGCGATCGTCGATCGCAGCCGCGAGCACCTCGGCCCGGCGGACCGCGCGATCATCCAGGCGCGCCGCCTGCTGCTGGAGGCGGTGAGGGTCGTCAGCGAGGGCGGCACCCCGCGCGGCATCGAGCCCACGTACGCCACGCTCGCCGCCGCCGAGGCCGTGCTGCCGCGCGGCGCCGACTGGCGCGAGGCGGAGCTGCCGGCGGGCTCCCCGATCGCGCAGACCGTGTAGGCTGGCGGCCAGAGCGCAGCCGGGGGCGCGGCGTTCGCGGCGAATGCTGTACTGAGCAAGCGAGCGCCGCGCCCCCGGCTGCGCTCTGGCCCCTTGACAAGACCCCGGTCGTATATTGTATACAATCCCCGTCATGCCGCCGACCCCGCCCGCCGCCACGCCCCCCCTTCGCTCCCGCAACTGGTTCGCGCCGAAGAACCTCGACGGCTTCATGCACCGCTCGTATCTCAAGGCGGAGGGCTTCTCGGACGCCGTCTTCGACGGCCGCCCGGTGGTGGGCATCTGCAACTCGTGGTCGGAGCTGAACAACTGCAACGCCCACCTCCGCCAGGTGGCGGAGGCGGTGAAGCGCGGCGTCTGGAGCGCGGGCGGCTTCCCGCTCGAGTTCCCGGTGATCTCGCTGGGCGAGATCCTGATGAAGCCCACCACCATGCTCTTCCGCAACCTCATGGCCATGGACGTCGAGGAGTGCATCCGCGCCTATCCGCTCGACGCCGTCGTGCTGCTGGCCGGCTGTGACAAGACCACGCCGGCCATGCTCATGGGAGCCGCCTCCGCCGACGTGCCCGCCATCATGGTGACGGGCGGGCCCATGCTGCGCGGCATGTGGGGCGGCCAGACGCTCGGCTCCGGCACCGACGCGCGGAAGATCTGGGCGCAGCGGCGCGCGGGCGAGATCACGGACGAGACCATGGCCGAGGTGGAAGGCTGCCTCTCGCGCTCCGCGGGCCACTGCATGGTCATGGGGACCGCCTCCACCATGGCGGCGATGGCGGAGACGCTCGGCATGGCGCTGCCCGGCAACGCCGCCATCCCCGCCGCCGACTCGCGGCGCCTGGTCCTGGCCGAGGAGAGCGGCCGGCTCGCGGTGGAGATGGCGCGGGCCCGCGGCCCAAGCCCTCCGAGATCCTCACCGCGGCCGCCTTCGATAACGCCATCCGCAGCGACATGGCCGTCGGCGGCTCCACCAACGCCATCGTGCACCTGGTGGCGCTGGCCGGACGCGTGGGGGTTTCCCTGCCGCTCCAGCGCTTCGACGACCTGTCTCGCTCGACGCCGCTCCTCGTCAACGTGCGGCCCGTCCGGCAAGTACCTGATGGAGGACTTCTACTATGCGGGCGGGCTCCCGGCGGTGCTCAAGGAGCTCCTCCCGCTGCTGCACGATCGCGCGCGAGGCGTGAACGGGCGCACGCTGGGCGACAATGTCCGTGACGCGGTCTGCCACAACCCCGACGTGATCCGGCCGCTCGGGATGCCGCTCGCGCCCGAGGGCGGCACCGTCATCCTCACCGGCAATCTCTGTCCGGGCGGCGCCGTGCTCAAGCAGTCCGCCGCCTCCGCGCATCTCCTCACCCATCGCGGCCGCGCGGTGGTGTTCGAGGACGCGCTGGATCTCGAGCGGCGCATCGACGATCCGAACCTCGTCATCGACGAGACGAGCGTGCTCGTGCTCAAGCAGTCGGGGCCCAAGGGCGGTCCCGGCATGCCGGAGGCGGGCGCCGCTCCCATCCCGGCGCGCCTGCTCAAGGCCGGCGTCAAGGACATGGTGCGGATCTCGGACGCGCGGATGAGCGGCACCTCCTACGGCACCGTCATCCTCCACGTGGCGCCGGAATCCGCGGTGGGCGGCCCGCTGGCCCTGGTGCGCGACGGCGACGAGATCGAGCTGGACGTCCCGCATCGCCGTCTGTCGCTCCTCGTACCCGAGGCGGACCTGGCGCAGCGCAAGGCGGCGTGGCGGCCGCGGCCGGACGGCGTCACCGGCGGCTATCTCCGCCTCTTCCTCGACCACGTGCTTCAGGCCGATGAGGGCGTCGATTTCGACTTCCTCCGGGGCTGCCGACCCGTGCAGGACGCCGAGACCGCGCGGGGCTTCCGGCTCGCGTGAAAACCCGCGCGCCGCGCAAGGCCGCGCACGCGAAGCCCCGCCCCGCCCGCACGGTGATGACGAGCGCCGCGCCGCCCACGCTCCTCCCCTCCCTTGCGCGGCACGAGACGCTCGAGGGGCTGGCCTATCGCGACATCCGCAAGGCCATCATGGAGGGCCGCCTCGCCCCGGGTGAGCGCATCGTGGCCAACGCCATCGCCGTCGCCGCCGGGGTGAGCCGCATTCCGGTGATGCAGGCGCTGCGGCGGCTCGAGAGCGATGGCTTCGTCCGCATCACGCCCCACAAGGACGTGGTGGTCACGGGGCTGTCCGCCGACGAGTTCCGCGAGCGCTTCCTCATGATGGCGGCCCTGGAAGCCCTGTGCGTGCGCGAAGCGCGGACGCGCATCTCGCCCGCCCTGCTGACCCGGCTCCGCGCGCTCCAGAAGGAGATGGCGGCGGGGCGGGCCGCCGGGGACGCCGCTCGCGCGGTGGCGGCGGACAGCCAGTTCCACCGCCTCCTCTGGGAGGCATCGGGTCTCCGCCAGGTGGTCCAGACGCTGCAGAACGTCTGGGACCGCGGCGAGTACTACCGCGTCATCATGCACGCCCGGCGGGGCGGGTTCGCCCGCGAGTCGCTGGCCGAGCACGAACAGATCCTGCGCGCGCTGGAGGACGGCGACGCCGACCGCGCCGCGCGCGCCATCGAGCACCACCGGATGCAGGCGATGGGACGCCTCGCCGAGACCACCTGACCCACCCCAACCCAGGAGGCACGCGATGGAGCGACACCTCGGAGACGGCACCCGGATCACGCGGCGGAATATCCTCAAGGGCGCGGCGGCCCTCGGCGCCGGCGTGGGCTTCATCGGCCCCTGGCGCCGGGCGCGCGCGCAAGCCAAGAAAGCGATCCTGATCGGGCTGACCTGCGACGCCACCGGCACCTTCGCGGACAGCGGCCAGGCCGACCGCCGCGGCATGATCCTCGCCATCGAGGAGCAGAACGCCCGGGGCGGCGTGCTGGGGCGGCCCATCGAGTACAGGTGGGAGGACACCGAGACCGACGCCTCGGTGGCGGTGCGCAAGGCCCAGCGCCTCATCGAGCGGGACCGTATCGACTTCATGATCGGCGCGCTGAGCAGCGGCGTGGCGGCGCCGCTGAGTGACCTCGCCCAGCGCTACGGAATCATCTACTTCAACAGCAACTCCAGCGCCGACACCGTGACCAACGAGAAGTGCCAGCGCACCAACTTCGTCTGGGACGCCAACAACTGGATGTTCGCCAATGCGCTGGGACCGCTGGTGGTCAAGAACCTCGGCACCCGGTGGTTCCTCCTCACCCATGACTACGTGTGGGGCAAGAACGCGACCGCGGCCTCCCGCGAGAGCATGAAGAAGGTGGGGGCGGAGGAGCTGGGCGAGCTCCTCATCCCCCAGGGCACGCGCGATTTCTCCGCCCAGCTCCTGCGCATCCGGAATGCCAAGCCGCAGGTGGTCATGGCCAACGTGGCGGGAATCGAGCAGACCGCCCTCCGCGAGCAGGCCTACGAGTTCGGCGCCGACAAGGACGCGCACTGGGTGTTCCCGCAGCAGGACTTCCCGGACCTGGTGGCGCTGGGCCCCAAGAAGGCCTTCGGCCACTTCTGCACCACCTGGCACTACACCGTCGACGGCCCCGGCTCCAAGGAGTTCGTGGACCGCTTCCGCAAGCGCTGGGCGTCGCGCCCATCCCGGTGCCCGACAACGTCTCCTCCAACGGCTACCTCGCCATGCGCGAGATGCTGCGCGCCATCGAGCGGGCGGGCACCACCCGGAACCACGAGGTGATCAAGGCGCTCGAGGGCCATGTGATCCGCGACAACTTCCGCAAGCACCCGTCCACCATCCGGCCCTGGGACCACCTGGTGGGCCAAGATGATCTCGCTCGCCCGCACCAAGCGCGAGGACCAGATGAAGGAGAAGTGGGACATGATCGAGATGATCGCGGACATCGCGCCCGAGCAGGCGGCGCCGCCGCAGGCGCAGTCCAAGTGCAAGATGCAGTCGATCGCGGATACGCCGGTTTATGGAGGATAGAGATTGAAGGTGGCCGGAGGGGGGCAGGGGCGCACTCGCTTGCTCAGTACCGTATTCGCCGCGAGCACGCCCCTGCCCCCCTCCGGCATCTTCGGATCTTCCGCCATTCAGCCGCCTCCCTCGCTCCCCTGCGCGCCCCCGGCCGCCCCGCCCGGCGCCCTGACATGCCCGAGCTTGCCGAGATCGCGACGCACCTGCTGAACGGAGTCGTACTCGGACTCCTCTACGCGGTGATCGCGCTGGGCTTCATGCTCATCCTCGGCACCATGGAGATCATCAACTTCAGCCACGGCGTGCTTTTCGCGCTGGGCGGCTACTTCGCCCTCGCGTTGAGCCCGTGGGTGGGCTGGCTGGGCGCGCTCGTCCTGGCGCCCCTGCTGGTGGGGCTGGTGGGGCTCGTGCTCGAGCTCGGCGTGCGCCGCACCTATGGACGGGATCCCCTCTTCGGCCTGCTCTTCACCTTCGGTGCTGCGCTCGCCCTGGAAGAGGTCATTCGCATCGTCTGGGGACCGCGCGGCTACACCGTCTCCGCCCCCGCCTTCGCGGCGGGACCGTTTCACCTGGGCTTCCTCTACTATTCCAAGTACCGCGTGCTGGTGGCGGTGGTGGCGGTGACGCTGCTGGCCCTGGTGTGGTGGTTCATCGAGAAGACCCCCTACGGCGCCATCATCAAGGCGGGCGCGCACGACGGCGAGATGGTCCGCGCGCTGGGCATCAACCTCACCCGCATGCGCAATCTGGTCTTCGCACTGGGCACCGCGCTGGCCGGGGTGGCGGGCGTGGTCGCCGCGCCCATGTGGAGCCTCAAGCCCACCATCGGCGCGGAGGCGGTGATGCCGGCCTTCATCGTGGTGGTGATCGGCGGCATCGGCTCCTTCTGGGGCGCGGTGGTGGGCGGCCTCCTGGTCGGCCTCGTCAGCGGGCTCTCGAACCTCGTCATCCCGCGCGGCTCCATCATGGTCATGTACCTCCTCATGACCGCCATCCTGCTCCTCCGCCCGCGCGGGCTGGCGGGACAGAAGAGCATGCTGGAGCTCTGAGGGTGCCGGACACCGCTTCCGCGGACGCCATCGTCATCGGCTCGGGCGCCTTCGGGTCCAGCACCGCCTATCACCTGGCCCGGCGCGGGATGAAACCCGTCCTGGTGGATCAGCACGCGCTGGGCTCGCAGACCTCGCCGCGGGCGGCCGGCCTCACCAGCCAGGCCGATCGCGTGCCCGTGCTGGCACGTCTTCGCCGGGAAGCCTGCGACGCGTTCGCCGCCTTCGAGCGGGAGATGGGCCGCTCGATCGGCTTTCACCAGTCGGGGAGCCTCCGCGCCGCCTATACCGACGCCGGGGAGGCGCGCGTACGCGAGAGCCTGGCCACCGCCCAGGGGCTCGGCATCGCGGCCACCTTGATCGACCCGACCGACGCCGAGCGCCTGGCGCCGCATTTCTGCGCCGGTGCCGCCCGGAGCATCCTGCACGTGCCCGGCGACGGCTGGCTCGACCCCGCGCGTCTGGCGGTGGGCTTCGCCGCGCGCGCGGCCGAGCTGGGGGCGCGCCTGATGCCCTTCACGCGCGTGGAGAGCCTGCTGCGCGAAGGCGGGCGAGTGGCGGGGGTGACGACGCCACGTGGCGCCATTCGTGCGCCGGTGGTGGTGGACGCGGCGGGCGCCTGGGCGTCGCGCGTGGCCGCGGAGGCGGGCCTGCGGATCCCGCTGGTCCCGGTGCGCCATCAGCTCTTCGTCACCGAGCCCATCGCGGGGGTGGAGCCGCAGCAGCCCATCGTGCGACTCGTCGAAGCCAGCGTCTACGTCCGCCACGAGCAGGGCGGCCTGCTCTTCGGCGGTTACGAGGATGCGCCCCGGGTCGTGGACGCCGCCACCCTGCCGCCCACCTTCCAGATCGCCGAGCTCACGCTCGATCTCGGCGTGCTGCGCGCCCTGGTGGACGAGGTCGCCGAGCACTTCCCCGCGCTCGCCTCCGCGCGCATCGCCATTCACCGGGGCGGGCTGCCCACCATGACCGCGGACGGCCGGCCCCTGCTCGGGCCGGTGGCCGGGCTCGAGGGCTTTTTCGTGGCGTCGGGGTGCTGCGTGGGCGGGCTCGGACTCTCGCCGGCCGCGGGCCGCGCGCTCGCCGACCTGGTGGTGGACGGCCGCAGCGATCCGGATCTGGCGCCGCTGGGCGTGGAGCGCTTCCGCGGACGGCTCGAGGACGCCGCCACGCTCGAGGCGGCCTGCGTCGCGCAGTATGCCCGCCGGTACACGCGCTGATGGCCGGCGCCCGCGCCCGCCTGGCATCCTGGGCGCCCCCGCCCATGCTGGGGCTCTTCGCGCTCTTCGCCGTCCTGCCCGCGCTGCTGCCGTGGATCGGCGGCTATACCTATCTGGGCACCGAGGTGATGATCTGGGCGATCTTCGCGCTCGGCTACAATCTCCTCCTCGGCTACACGGGCCTCCCCGCCTTCGGTCACGGCGCCTTCTTCGGCATGGCGGGCTATTTCCTCGGGGCCACGCAGAAGTGGCTGGTGGGGGGCTGTGGGCGCCGCTCGTCGCCGGCATCGTGGGCACGGTGCTCTGCGGCGCGCTGGTGGGGCTCTTCGTCGCGCGGCGGCGCGGCATCTACTTCTCGCTGCTCACCATCGCCTTCGGGGTCATGTTCTGGTTCATGGTGTTCTTCCTCGACACCTGGACCGGCGGCGAGGATGGCCTCACCGGCATCCAGCGGGGACCGGTGGTCCTCCCGATCTGGGGCGCGCTCTCCCTGCGGGACAATCTCCCCTTCTACTACTTCGTCTACGTCTTCTTCGTGCTGGCGACGATCGTCCTCTGGCGGATCGTCCACTCGCCCTTCGGCCAGGTGATCGGCGCCGTCAAGCAGAGCGAGATCCGCGCGCGGGCGCTCGGCTACGACACCCCGCGCTACAAGTGGGCGGTGTTCACGCTGTCGACCGCCTTCGCCGGGCTGGCGGGGGGACTCTACACGCTGGCGCGCTTCGGCGCCTTCGCCGAGCCCATGAGCCTGCAGCAGTCGGGCAACGTGGTGCTGATGTGCCTGATCGGCGGGGGCTTCGCCTCCTTCTACGGCCCCGTGCTGGGCGTGGCGGTGTTCCTCGTCCTCCGCGACCTGTTCTCCACCCTCACCGATCACTGGATGCTCCTCTACGGTCTCCTCTTCATGGGCATCATCCTCTTCATGCCCGAGGGCATCCTGGGCCTCATCCAGCGCGTGCGCCGTCCGAGCGGCTTCCATGACACGCGCGCCGCCGAAGCGGCACGGAGCGCGGAGTGACGTCCAGCGTCCCCCCCGCCGGCACTTCCACCGCCGTCGCCCCCATCCTCGAGACGCGCGGCCTCCGCAAGGCCTTCGGTGGCCACGTGGTCCTGGACGACGTGAGTCTCCGCTTCCAGCGCCGGCGGCTCTCCGCCCTCATCGGGCCCAATGGCGCGGGCAAGACCACCTGTTTCAATCTCCTCACCGGCGTCCTCCGACCCGACGCGGGGAGCATCCACTTCACCGACCGCGACATCACCGGGCTCACGCCCGACCGGCGAGCGCGCATCGGCATCGGCCGCTCGTTCCAGATCCTCAACCTGTTCAACGACTACACGGTGCTGGAGAACATCCGCATGGCAGTGCCCGCCATGCGGCGGCGCGGCTTCGACCTGTGGACGCCCGCGGGCGAGGTGACGGCGGCGGCGGACAAGGCGGCGGCGGCGGTGCGGCTCATCGGGCTGGCCGGCCGCGAGCACGTGGCGGCGAAGTTCCTCTCCTATGGCCAGCGGCGCCTGCTCGAGATCGGGGTGGCCCTGGCGGGCGAGCCGGAGCTGCTGCTGCTGGACGAGCCCACCAGCGGCCTGGGCAGCCGCCCCATGGAGACCCTGCGCGCCCTCGTGCAGCGCCTCTCCGAGCACCTCACCATCGTCGTGATCGAGCACGACATGGACTTCGTCCTGTCGCTCTCCCATCACGTGGCCGTGCTCCACCGCGGCACCGTGATCGCCGAGGGCCCGCCCGCAGCCGTCCGCGACAACGCGGAGGTGCGCGAAGCCTATCTGGGCACCCTCCGGCACTGCGGGCTCGCTGATGGCGCCGCTGCTCGCCCTCGACGAGGTCTGCACCTTCTACGGGGACGCCCAGATCCTCGCCGGCGTGTCCTTGACCATCGAGGCGGGGGAAACCGTGTGCCTCCTGGGCCGGAACGGGCGCGGCAAGACGACCACCATCAAGAGCATTCTCGGATTGGCCCCGGTGCGCAGCGGACACATCACGCTCGACGGGGAGGACATCACGCGCTGGCCCACCCATCTGATCGCCCGCCGCGGCATCGCCTGGGTGCCGGACAACCGGCGCGTGTTCCCCACCCTCACCGTGGAGCGGAACCTCGCCATGGCCCTCAATCGCGCCACCGCCTCGATGGTGACTCAGCGGTGGACCCTGGCGCGCGTGTACCAGCGCTTCCCCATCCTCGACCGGCTCAAGGCCCGGACCGGCGAGCATCTTTCGGGGGGCGAGGCCCAGCTGGTGGCCATCGCGCGCGCCCTCCTCATGCACCCGCGGCTGGTGCTGCTCGACGAGCCCTCGCAGGGCCTGGCCCCGCGCATCGTGGAGGACATCATGGCGGTGATCGAGGAGATGCGAGAAGAGCGGATCGCCATCCTGCTGGTGGAGCAGAACTCCGCCATGGCACTGTCCCTGGCCCAGCGCGCCTACGTGATCGACGACGGCCGCATCGTGCACGCGGCCAGCGCGGCGGCACTGGCCGCCGACGCCGCGCTGACGCATCGGCTTCTGGCGCGTGTAGCGGGGTCGTCTCCCGGCGAGGCACCCGGACTCCAGAAAGACCGAGCGCGGGGCCGGTCCTGCGCCCCGCGCTCGGGTCGATCCGGAACGATGCCGCCGCTTACTTCTTCGTGAGGGTCAGATTGATCGTCTTGGCCGCTTCTTCGGCCTTGGCCACCGACTCGGCGTGCTTGCCGGCCGCGTGCAGCGTCTGGGCCTCGGCGGCGAGCGCCTTGGCCTTCGTGGAGGCCGCGTCGGTCTTGGTGCCGACGGCGTCATTAACCTGCTTGATCAGGCTGGGGCACTGGCTGGCCAGGGCGGGGCCGGCAACCAGGGCGAGGACGGCAAGGGCGAGGACCAGGATCCGCATGTTCGTGACTCCTCCTCGTTGAGGGGTTAGCTACTGAACCCGCGCCCCTTCATGCAGGCGCGATAGGCCTCGACGTAGCGAGCATCGTTCTTCTTCCGCTCGTTGATCCCGTGAAGTGTGCCCGCCGCCACGACGACCATACCACCGATGTCCCCGCTTCGGCCCGGCCCCCACCCCACCTCGGCCGCCCCGTCCTTCACCACCTCGATGGTCTTGTCGCCCGCCTGCGCCTTCGCGGACTGGTTGCAGGACTGCACGTCGGCCGGAGCGGGCGTTTCCGCGACGACCTTCGCGCGCATCGGAGCCGGCGACGCGGGAGCGATCACCGGCGCAAGCATGGCCTCCAATTCGGCGCGCGGCCCCCAGCCCGCCATCAGAAACCCCATGATCACTGCGGCGGCGACGATCAGCGCCATGCCGAGGGCGGTCATCTTCCAGGGCTCTCGGGTGTCCTCGACCGTTGCCCGTCCGACCCCGGCGGGGCGCACCTTGCTGGGCGGCCGCCTGAGTCCTGACGCGGTCAGGGGGTGTCGCACGCCTGGGCCTTGAGGCCGAGCTGGCCGAGCGCCGCCGCGAGTCGGACGGGATCGATCGGCTTCTCCAGGAAGGCGGCGTGCCCGAGACGTTCCGCGCGGTCTAGTACCTCGGCGCCCCCTTGAGCGCTGACGAAGAGCACGGCGATATCCGGCGTGCAGGCGCGGCACATATCGGCGATGTCCCAGCCCGTCACCATGACCTCGTGAACGGGCGGTAGATGGAGATCGATGATGGCGCCCGCGAACCGATGAGCGTTCACCTGGCTGATGGCTTGGGAAACGTCCGCGGCCGTCTCCACGAGATAGCCACGACCGGCCAGCAGGTCCCGGAGGCCCTCGCGGCTATGCGGCTCGTCCTCGACCACCAGGATAGTGGGGTGTTCGAAGGCCATGCTGTCCTCTGAGCAGGGGGAATGCCAATTCTCCGAACCATGGCAGAGGGGGGAGAAACTGTGGCAGGTCAAGCATTTGGCTCTCGTTCGCTCGGATGCTCGAGCCGGCGGGCGCAGGCAGACATGACCAGGCGGATGTAAGGGATACATCCCGCAATGTAGGCCTTACATGGTGGGTACGAAACGCGCGAACCCACCCGCGAACCCCGGAGCCCCGCGCGAGAGCGCGGAGCCCCGGGAGTGCTCGTCTCGCGAGCGCTTAGCTCTGGGGAGACAGAAGCTTGATGTCCACCCGGCGGGCCTTGGCGTACACCTCGTTGCCGCCCCGCTCACCGGCGGCCAGGACGACCTTGCCCATACCGACCATGTGGATGCGGCGCAGCTCGATGCCGTGGCGCTGCACCAGGTACCGCGCGACCGCGTCCACCCGCTCGCGGGTAAGCTGATAGTTGTAGCGCTCGGCGCCGCGCGCGTCGGCGAAGCCCTGCAGCTCCACCACCGCATTGGGATCGGCCTTCAGCGCCTTCGCCACTTCCTCGATGTCACTGACTCCCTCGTCCCGCAGTGCGGCCTTGTCGAAGTCGAAATAGACCGACTTCGTCTCGACCATGGCGAACTTGTTGCGGTTGGTCATCCGCGTGTTCAGCGCCTGCAGGCGGGAATCCGTGTCACGGACCGCCTCCGACGCCGACTCGGCCTGCTTCTTCGCGTCGGCCGCGAGGGTCCCAACCTGGACGACCTTGCCATCCAGCCCCTGGACCTTGCCATCCAGCCCCTGGATGTCCTTGCGGCTGGCATCGATGGCCTGGGCATTGGCGGCCGTCTTGTCGTTGGTGTCCTTGAGCCCCGATTCCGTTGCGTCCACGCGGGTGGCCAGTCTGGTCTCGGAGGTGCCGACCTGCTCGCGGACATAGCCCTTGGTGGCGCACGCGGAGCCCAAGAGGGCGACGCCGGTGCAGAGGATCAGAGAAGCTGTCAGGTGTTTCATTCACTTCCTCCTTGCTGGGGTGGATCCCACTCGTTCAGATCGAGGATACGCTGGCTCTGTGGGAACAGTGGCAGACTTCGTGCCAAGGGAGGGGGGACGATGAGCTATTAACGAAAGTCTCGACTTGTCACACACTTAGGAGGTCAGAGGCCCTCTTCTTTTCTCGACGGTTCCGGGCAAGATCCGCTGTCGCGTGTAAGCCTTACATGGCGAATCGCGCCAGCCGCGCCTCTCAGCGGCCGCGAGACAGGTCCTCGACCAGGATAAAGGCCTTGTCGGCGAGGTTGTAGGCGCGCTGGACATCTCGCGTGACCATGGCCTCCTTCGACTTCGTGAGGAAGTCCTTGATCGTGGCCAAGGTGTCCTGCTGCTCGCGATCGAGGCGGCGCGGGTCGAGCTGGGACATCAGCCGTTCCGCTCCCTCGATCCGGGTGCGGGCCTGCTGGGTCAGCCGCAGCTCCTCCGCGGACGACACCTGGGGAGACAGCACGGGCGGAGGCTCCTTCCGCACCGGCGACGAGGCCGGAGGCGGCGGCGGCGTTGGCGACACAGGGGGCGCGGGGGCCGGGGGAGGCGCAGGCGAGGGCGGCGGCGGTGAAGCGGCCGGCGGCGCGGCGGCCCGCGGCGGCGGGGGCGGGGGCGCGACGGTGGGCAGATCGGGCATGGGATCTTGCCGGACCGTGGGAGAAGATCTCGGCGCCACCGGCGCCGGCGCCGCCGGCGCGGCCGGGCGGCTGACGGGAGGCGCGGCGGGGGCGGGGGGCGGGATTGGAGGCGGGACCTTGACCACTGGGGGCTGCACGGGGGCGCAGCTCATCACCGCGGCGAGCCCGAGCCCGAGGAAACCGAGCCGCATGAAGTGGCTCATCGCCGCACCGGCAACCTCAGCGTCATTCGCGTGCCCCGGTTTCCTTCCAGGGGCGACTCCACGTCGATGGCGCCGTCGTGCATGTGGACGATGCGGTACACGAGGGACAGCCCGATGCCGCTGCCGTCGGGCTTGGTGGTGTAGTAGAGCGAGAAGATCCGATCGCGGTTCTCCGGCGCGATCCCGGATCCCTCGTCGGTCACCGACATCGCCACCCACTCGGGCGCGGGACGGCTGGTGGCGAGGGTCACCGCCCCGCCTTCGGGCATGGCCTGGCAGGCATTGACCACCACGTTGAGGAGGGCCTGGCGCAAGAGCTCCTCGTCCCCCGAGACGCGCGGGCACTCGGGGTCGAGCGCGAGTACGAAGCGGATACCCGCCGGGCGCCACTCGGCCTCCAGGAGGGCGGCCACGCCCTGGCTGAGCAGGTTGACGTCCACCGGCTTGAGCGAGAGCTCCTGGGGCCGCACGAAGCGGAGAAAGCCCTGCACGACGCGATCGAGCCGACGGATCTCGCTGCCGATCACGTCCAGGCTCTCGCGCACCTTGCCCCCGTCCGGCGCGCCGCCCTCGAGCCGGGCGCGGACCAGCTCCAGGTGAATCATCATCGCGTTCAGCGGGTTCTTCACCTCATGGGCGACGCCGGAGGTGAGGCGCCCCAGCGCGGCGAGCTTGGCGGAGTAGCTCACCAGCGACTGGAGGGTCTTGATGGACTCGAGCTCACCTGCGGAGGCGCTTTGCGAGAGCAGGGCGAGCCGGTCGGCCTGGAGCTGCTGGCTGAGGAGCTGTACCTGGGCGGCCAGATCGCCCAGCTCATCTTCCCGGTCCAGCGCCGGCGTGGCGGCGGCGGCGGTCAGCTCGCCCCGGCGGAGGCGATCCAGCTCGCGGGCGAGCTGGCCGATCGGCCGCATGATGCGATTGGCGAGGTAGAGGGCGAGGAGCCAGGCGCCCGGCAGGGCCAGGACCGCGAGTATGAGGCTCTGGGTCACCGCCTCGGTGAGCTCGCGGCGAAGCAGGGTGGTGGACACGCCGAGCCGCACGCTGCCGAAGGGCTGCCGGTCCAGGCTGATGGGCACCGAGGTCTCGTAGGTCCGCCCGCGGCTCAGGAGGGCGTCGAAGCGGCGCACGGGGTTCACCGCGCGGAGATCGGTGAGGGGCGGCTGCAGCTTGAGGCGCTCGCCCTCCTTATCGCTCTGGCTGTGGAGGATCACCCGCTCCTCGCGGTCGGCCACCAGCACGTAGAGCAGAGAGGGCGAGTACCCCACGCTGGCCTCGAGGAGATTGCGCAGCTCGGGGTCCGTGCGGAGCGCGTCGTGCGGATCCGCCGCCGGCCCGCGGGCGAGCACGCGGGCGCTGTGCGCCACGATCTGCTTGGCGATGAGCTCGGCCTGGCGCTGCGTCTCTTCCACCGCCACGCGCGTGAGCTGGGCCAGGTGCACCACCAGCGTGGTGGCCACCACCACCAGCGTCAGCAAGGTGATGGCCAGCGCTTCCTTCGACTTGAGACCCCAGCGCATGCTAGACGCCGTAGCGGTTCAGCTTGTTGTGAAGGGTCTTGAGACTGATGCCGAGCACGTCGGCGGCGCGCGTCTTGTTATTGCCCACCGAGGCCAGCGTCTTCAAGATCACCTCGCGCTCCACGTCCTTGAGCTTCACGCCCACCGGGAGGGTCGCACTCGCGCGGGGCTCCTCGCCGCTCCCGGGACCGGCCTCGCTGGGGAGGTCCGCCGGGGTGATGAGCTCGCCCGCGCAGGAAATGACCGCGCGTTCCAGGGTGTTGCGGAGCTGGCGCACGTTGCCGGGCCAGTCGTGCGCGACCAGATGGCGCAGCGCGGCCTCGTCCACCCCGCGAACCTTCCGCTCGTACTTGGCATCGAACTCCTCGACGAATGCCTGGATGAGGAGCGGGATGTCGTCGCGCCGGGCGCGCAGCAGCGGCAGGCTGAGCGTGAAGACGTTGAGCCGATAGTACAGATCCTCGCGAAAGCTGCCGTCCTTGAGGCCGTGCGCGGGCTCCTTGTTGGTGGCGGCGAGCACGCGCACGTCCACCTTGATCTCCGAGCGGCCGCCGATACGCTTGAGCGAACCGTCCTGGAGGATGCGGAGAAACTTGGCCTGGAGCGGGGGGCTCATCTCCGCGATCTCATCGAGGAAGAGCGTGCCCTGATGCGCGAGCTCGAAGCAGCCGATGCGGCGCTCCAGCGCGCCGGTGAAGGCACCCCGCTCGTGCCCGAAGATCTCGCTCTCCAGCAAGGTCTCGGGAATGGCGGCGCAGTTGACGGCCACGAAGGGCCCCTGGCTCCGCGGCGACAGCTCGTGCAGTGTCTGCGCGGCCAGCTCCTTGCCGGTACCGCTCGCACCCACGATGAGGACCGGGGCGGAGGTCGGCGCGGCGAGATCGATCTGGCGGAACACCGCCTGCATGGCCTTGCTGGTTCCCACCAGGCGGCCGTGCCCCCACACCGCCTTGACGCGCCGGCGCAGGACATTGACCTCGCGCAGCGCCTCGCCCTTCTCGATGGCCTTTTCCACGAGGAGGCGGAGCCGCGCCACGTCCACCGGCTTGGTGAGGTAGTCGTAGGCGCCGTCCTTGGTCGCCCCCACCGCGGTCTCGATGGTGCCGTGGCCGGTGATGATGATGACCATGGTGAACGGCAGCTCGGCCTGCACGGCCTTGAGCAGACCGAGACCGTCCAGCTTCGGCATCACCAGGTCGGTGATGACGACGGCCGGATTCGAGTCCGCGGCCTTCGCAAGCGCTTCCTGCCCGTCGCCGGCTTCCTCGACCTCGTACCCCCAGGTCGCGACGAGCGCGGCGAGACCCTTGCGCGAGGCCTCCAGATCGTCCGCAATGAGTACCCGATGCGACATGTGCCCTCCCGACCGCCACTATGTTACCCCGTCTCGGGCCTGGTGTGCTTGACAGTCCACGTCAGACTCCATAGAGTCCCCCTCACCGTGGATCCCTTCGCGCACCTCGACGCGCTGGGCCAGGCCGCGCTCGTCCGGCGGGGCGAGGTCACGCCGCTCGAGCTGGTGGAGGCGGCGATCCGCCGCGTCGAGCGTCTCAACCCCCGGTTGAACGCGGTGGTCACGCCCCTGTTCGACGAAGCGCGCCGGCGGCGCCGCGGTACCGCCGGGGCACGGGCCCTTCGCGGGGGTGCCCTTCCTCCTCAAGGATCTCCTTGCCGAGTACGCGGGCACCCGGCTCACCGAAGGCTCCGCCTTTCTCGACGGCCACTATGTCTCCAAGCACGACACCGAGCTGGTGGCGCGGTATCGCCGCGCGGGACTGATCGTGATCGGCAAGACCAATACGCCGGAGTTCGGCATCCTGCCCACCACCGAGCCCCGGCTCTTCGGTCCCTGCCGGAATCCCTGGGACGTCACGCGCACGCCGGCGGCTCGAGCGGCGGCTCCGCGGCCGCGGTCGCCGCCGGGATGGTGCCGATGGCCCACGCCAATGATGGAGGCGGGTCCATCCGGATTCCCGCGTCCTGCTGCGGCCTCTTCGGCCTCAAGCCGACGCGGGCGCGCAACCCGCTGGGTCCGCACTATGGCGACATGTTCTGCGGGCTCGTCGTCGAGCATGCCGTGACCCGTTCGGTGCGGGACAGCGCCGTCTTGCTCGACGCGACCGCCGGCCCGGCTCCCGGCGACCCTACTGGGCGCCGCCGCCGGCGCGGCCGTTCGCCCAGGAGGTCGGCGTGGCGCCCGGTCGGCTGCGCATCGCCGTCACCACGACCGCGGCCAACGGTGCGCCGGTCCATCCCGACTGCGTGGCGGCCGTCCAGGACGCCGCGCGCCTGGCCGCCGCGCTGGGCCACGTGGTGGAGGGGCCACGCCGGCGCTCGACAACGATGGCGTGGCCAACGCCTTCATCACGCTGTGGTCGGCGGGCTGTGCCTGGGGGATCGACGACTGGGCGCGCCGGACCGGCCGGACGCCGTCGCCCGACGAGCTCGAGCCCCTGACCACGGCCCTGGCCGAGATGGGCCGCCGGCGGACGGCGCCCGACCTGCTGCTGGCGCTTCAGGATCTGCAGATCGTCAGCCGCGCGGTCGCCACCTTCTTCGCCGAGCACGACGTGTGGCTCACGCCCACGCTGGCGGAGCCCCCGCTGCCGCTGGGAAGCTTCGAGGACCCGGACGACGTGTTCCACGGCATGCGGCGCGCCGCCGCCTTCGTGCCGTTCACCCCGCTCGCCAACGTCACCGGTCAACCGGCCATGTCGGTTCCGCTGTTCTGGAACGCGGCCGGACTGCCGATCGGCACGCACTGGGTCGGGCGCTTCGGCGACGAGGCCACGCTGTTCCGGCTCGCCGCTCAGCTCGAAGCGGCGCGCCCGTGGGCCACCCGCCGCCCACCGCTTGCGGAGAATCCGGCATGAGGCTGACCGCGCGCCGCCTCGCGATGGTCCTGCTCGCCGCTGCCGTGCTCCTCGCCGACGGCGCGTGGAGCGCGCACCCGACCGCGCCGGATACCCAGGAGCGCGTCGCGCTCGACAACGACACGGTGAAGATCGGCTACCTCGTCTATCCGCCAGGGGCGACCTCGGGGTATCATGTCAACCCCAAGCCCGAGATCGGGATCGTGGTGGAGGGCGAGCTGACCTTCGTCACCCGGCGCGGCAAGCAGGTTTACAAGGCCGGTTCGGTGATCTACCTCGAGTCGGGGTCGGGGCACATCGCCATGAACGAGAGCAAGAGCCCGGTGAAATTCTGGGCGCTGAACCTCAAGAAGTGCGACTAGCCGCGACGACGCGCGCGGTTAGCCCTTGACGCTCCCCGCCGTGAGCCCCTCCACCATGTACTTCTGCAGATAGATGTAGGCCGCGATGACCGGCAGGGTCGTGAGGACCGCCCCGGCCATGAGATAGCCCCAGCCGTAGACGTCACCGGTGATGAAGGTGGAGAGCCCGACCGGAAGCGTGCGCAGCCGCACATTCGTGATGAAAACCAGCGCGTAGAGGAACTCGTTCCAGGCCTGGGTGAACGCGTAGAGCCCGCTCGCGAGCAGGCCGGGGGCCGCCAGGGGCAGGATCACGCGGCGGAAGGCCCCGAAGCGGGTGGCGCCGTCGATCATCGCGGACTCCTCCAGCTCCACCGGGATGGACTCGAAGTACCCCATCAGCAGCCAGGTCACGAACGGCACCGTGAAGGAGGGGTACGCGGCGATCAGGCCGGTGAGGCTGTCGGCCATGCCCAGATTGCGGATCTGCGCGTAGAGCGGGATGAACAGGATCGACGGCGGGACAAGGTAGGTGATCAGCACCGTGCTGGCCATGAACGCGCGGCCCAGGAACTTGAGCCGGGCCAGCGCGTAGGCCCCGAGGGTACCGATGGCGGTGGCCAGGAACGTGCTCGACACCGAGACGATGATGCTGTTCTTGTACCAGCTCACGAACTCGGTCTTGCCGAGCAGGTGCTCGTAGTTCTCGGTCGCGAACGGGCTCGGCCAGAACATGGAGACCAGGCTCCGCATCTGGTTCTCGCCCTTGAACGACGTGACGATCATCCAGTAGAACGGGAAGATCACGAACAGAAGGAACGTGAGCAGGATCGCGTACGACACCGCGGACTGCGTCCGCTCGATCTGGACCGTGCTGCGGCCGCGCCGGACGATCATCCCTGACCCCACTCTCGTATCCGTTCGTCTCGTCCGTCGAACGGACTCACCTCACCCGACCTCTTCTCATATAGTTGGACAGCACGATGATCACGAAGGCGAGCGGCGGCAGCATGTAGAGCGCGACCGCGATGGCCTCGCCCAGCCGCTGGGCCCCGAAGGCGATCTCGTAGGTGAGCACCGGCAGGACCATGGTGGCGCCGCCGGGACCGCCCTTGGTCAGGATGTATATGATCGCGAAGTCGTTGAAGGTCCAGATCGTCGACAGCAGCACCACGATCATCAGGATGTTCCGGATGCCGGGGATCGTGACGTAGCGGAAGCGCTGCAGCGGGGTGGCGCCGTCCACCGCCGCCGCCTCGTACAGCTCGCCCGGGATCGCCTTCATGCCGGCCAGGAAGCTGATGCCGAAGAACGGGAACCCGCGCCAGACGTTCACCCCGATGACCGAAGCCATCGCGGTGCCGGGCTCGCTGAGCCAGCCGACTCCCTTGGAGAGCACCCCGAAGACGTGGACGAGCAGGTAGTTCAGCACGCCCAGGCTGTAGTCGTAGATCCACAGGAAGTTCAGCGCGGAGACCACGGTGGGGGCGACCCACGGGATCAGCAGCACGCCGGTCCAGAAGCTGCGGAAGCGGATCTTCGAGGTGAGCACGAGCGCCATGCCCATGCCCAGCACCAGCTTGAAGCCCACCGAGGCGAACGTGAACGTGAAGCTGTTGACCACCGCGCGCTGGAAGAAGCCGTCGTAGGTGAGCCGGACGTAGTTCTCGAGGCCAACGAAGACCGGCGGCATGCCCACATACTTGCGGGTCATGCTGAGGTACACCGCGTAGCAGAACGGATAGGCCACGAGGGCCAGCACGAGCACCACGATGGGCGCGACGAAGAGGAAGCCCATCCGGTAGTCGGGCCCGAACACGCGCCGGAGCGCGACCTCGCGGCCGGCGCGGGGCCGGGGGGAGACGCGGGGAGGAAACCACCCCTCACCCCGACCCTCTCCCCGGAGGGGAGAGGGCTGGGAGAGGGAGCGACGGTCGCCATGCTCTCAGGCCTTGCCGCGGATCTTGTAGATCTCCTCGATCCGCGCGTGCGCCTCCTTCAGTGCGGCCTCGGCCGAGAGCCCGCCCACCACCACACGACCCGCCATGTCGGTGAGGATCTTCTGCCCCTGCACCTCGGCGGCCGCCGCGGTCATGGGACCGGGATAGCCGATGTTCACGCTCCGCATGATGTTCTGCATCATCGCGTCGAAGTTCGGGTCGGACTTCCAGTACGGGTTGTCGGCGCGGCCCTTGTAGACCGGCCCCGCCTGCCCCACCGAGACCTGCATGTACTCGGCGAAGCGCTTCTCGTCCTCGAGGTAGCGGATGAGGTCCTCGGCCAGCTCGGCGCGCTGGCTCTTCTGGAAGATCGCCCAGTTGTAGCAGGACGAGCCCACGAACGAGCCGGACGGACCCCCCGGCGTGACCACGCAGAGGGTCTTGGCGGCCAGCTCGTGCTTCTTGCTGACCATCGCGAAGTAGAGGCTGGCGCCGTTGTTGGTCGTCACCAGCTTGCCCGCCATGTAGGACTCGTTGTTGGACACGTCGGTCCAGCCCATCACGCCGGGCGGCTGGATGCCGTGCTTCTTGATCGTGTCCACCGCGAACTGCAGCGCCTGGGTGTTCTGCTTGAGGAAACCGGTGCCGAGCGCGGGCTTGCCGTCCTTGTCCCACACGCCTCCGCCGTAGTTCCACAGGATGTTGGACATGAAGCCGTCGCCGTCGTCCGAGCGGTTCAGGGTCTGCCCGAAGCCGTAGAGGTCCTTGGCGGGGTCCTGGGCCTTCTTGGCGAACTCCACCACGTCGGGATCGTAGGTCTTCGGGACCTTGAGCCCCTTGGCCTCCATGATGTCCTTGCGGATGAAGAACACGGTGGTCATCGAGTAGCGCGCAACCCCGATGAACTTGCCGTCGGCCTTCATCGCGCGCTCCGCGAAGGGCAGGAACCCGCCCTTGGCGGTGGCGAGCTCGCCCGCGACCTTGCCGACGTCGCGCAGCGCCGCCTTGTAGCGCATCGGCCCGTAGATGTTCATCTCGGCCAGATCGGGCGGGTTGCCCGCCTCGATCGCGGCGACGAACTTCTGCTCGCGGTCGCCGAAGGTCGCCCAGTCCATCTCGACCTCGACGTTCTTGTCCTTCGCCCACGCCTCGACCTGCTTGGCCATCACGTCGTTGCCCGCGGTGACAAAGCTCTTGAACAGCCAGATGCGGAGCTTGGTCTTGGCCTGGGCCGGCGCCATGCCGGAGCGCGTGCAGGCCCGCGGCGGTACCCCCGGTGATGACGGCGGCCTTGCGCAGGAACTCGCGGCGCGCGATGAGACCTGCGTCGAGCTGCTCGGCGAGTGAGCGAAGGCGGCTATCCATCGGGTCCCCCTTTGAATGACGACGGGTGCAGTATGGGCTGCCGTCGAGATGCTACTCCATTCGCCCCGACGGGTACAAGCGCGCCGACCTTGTCTATCGGGACGGCGGCGTGTCCCAGACCCACTCGCGGACGACACCCGCCACCCAGCCCGCCGAGGCGAAACACTGGCAGGGTGTGCCTGGGGCGGCGCTCGGATGCATCCAGCACACCCCGGCCGGGGTCGTGCACGCGCGGCCGGGCAACCAGTCGCTCATGGCGCCCTTCTCCCGACATTGCGCGCAGATCGGGAATGTCAACTCGTCTCTTGACCGCCTCGGGACCTCGGGATAGTGTGAGCCAGCCATTCGATAGAAACGCGATTTCAAGACGGCAATCTCGATCGACGGCAGCTCTCAACAGACGTCATTCTCAACAGGAGGAGCGCGGATGAGCAGTGCGGCGACGCCGGTGGCACACGAGCGAGTGGTTCGGTGGCTGGAGGAAGGTCAGGGACAGTTCAGCGCGCTCCTCGGCATCCTCAATGACTATCACCGGCTCCAGCGTGTCGTCGAGACCAACGATCAGGAGCTCGAGCAGCTCCGCGGCCTGCAGTATGAGGTGGAGCGGCTGCGGAACCAGCTCCAGTCCAGCGAGGCCGATTGCGACAAGCTCCGCCACGAGGTCGGCTCGTACCGTGGGGAGGCCGAGCGCCACGTCAAGGAGCGCGAGGACATCGCCGCCTCGCTCACGCGTTCGATGAACGAGGCGCTCGCGCGCCTGCGGGCGAGAACCTCGTAGCCGGGAGGACCGGCACCCCGGCAGCGTCAGCCGACACAAGGAGACCCTCATGTACGACATGGCGCTGCTGAAAAACCTTCGGAAGATGGCGACCCTTGCTCCGACCGCGTGGCCGGCCTTTCAGGCGTTCGACAAGGCCGCCCTCGCCGACGGCGCGGTGCCCGTCAAGTACAAGGAGCTGATGGCGGTGGCGGTGGCGCTGACCACCCAGTGCCCCTACTGCATCGAGGTCCACGTGGGCAAGGCGCGCAAGGCGGGCGCCGCCGACGCCGAGATCGGGGAGACCATCCTGGTGGCGGCGGCCCTGCGCGCAGGGGCCGCCATCGCCCACGGCTCCCACTGCCTCAAGGACGAGTAGCGGGCCGCGACGCGGAGCGGGGCGCGCTACCGGACGCCGAAGCCCCGCGCCATGAAGGCGGCGACGAACACCATGAGCACCACGAGGGCCATCTCCACGTGGTTGATGAGGTAGAGGCCGCGCGCGGATGAGGTGTCGGGCGCCGCGCCCCGCCGCCGCGCGATGCGCCAGCGCAGGAAGGTCGTCATGAGCCAGATCTCGAGGAGCAAGATGAGGGCGAAGAGGCCCATCTTGGTCCAGAACAGCGTCGAGGCGAGGTAAAACGCCGTTCCCTTCTCAGCCCGCCGAATGCCCGCAGCAGCCCCGTCACCAGCCAGAGCGCCGCGGCGAGCCCCCAGATGTTGTCGGCGAGGAAGAGCTGCCGCAGCCCGTCCGCGTCCAGTCGCCCGCGGAGGGCGCGCCCGCGGAAATACACCGACGGCAGCCCGAGCGCCAGGGCCAGCACGTGCAGCGCGGAGACGAGGGCGGCGATCATGCCCAGCCCAGCAGGGTCATACCCAGCCCAGCATGGTCAAGAGTGGATGAAGCGCGTGCCCGTCCGGTCGAACGCGTCCGGCGGGAGCCCGAGGTACGTGTTCGCAGGTGATCCCAGAGGGCGAGGCGGGACCAGTCGGGCGCGGCCAGGTACTCGTGGTGGTCGCCCAGGAAGGGGTTCGGCAGGAGCACGGTGAGCTGCTGCTCGTCGTGGCCGTTGAGCAGGCGGAACCCCCAGGAGTCGGGCGCGCCGTCGGCATTGACGCGGCGGTAGAGCTCCGCGCGCTTGGTGCGGCGGTGGCGCGCGAGCCCGAGCGGCGTGGGGTTCGACGCGCTGCCCCGGTGCTCGCCGATGCAGAGGTGAAAGTGCCACTGCCCGAGGTCCACCGTCAGATAGCCGTCGAGCAGGCTGACGCGGCGGGGCGGGGCCGCCGCCTGGATCTCCCACGCCGATCCCTGGATGAGCGGGCCGAAGGTGATGACCCGCCAGTGGTTCTCGAAGAGATCCCGCAGGAGCCGCTCCAGCAAGGCCGCCGACGGCTCGAGCGGCCAGACGTGGAGCCGTCCCAGTCCGGGCTCGTCCTGCGTGAGGGGGGGCGCGCTGCTGAGGGTGGTCACGGCTCGGGTCGATTCTACACGGAACCCCGGCACATTGACGCGCCCGGCCCCGCGTGGGAGCATTCGCCGGTGACTCGCCCCGTCTTCCCCGTGCGCGCGGTGCGCGGGCTCTTTCTCGAACGGCAGCATCTCGCGAGCCCGCGCACGCAGGCGCTCACCCCCCGCCGGCTGGGCCGCTTCGTGGAGGACGGGGTGGCCTTCAGCTCGACTCCATCAACGTCCTCGACCGGGCCCACTACCTCACGGTGTGGAGCCGCTTCGGGCCTTACGACCGTGCGCGCCTCGACGGGCTCGTCTATCGCCGGCGCCTGTTCTTCGAGTACTGGGCGCACGCGGCCTGCCTCGTGCCCGCGTCCTCGCTCCCTTGGTGGCGGCGGGCCATGCTCGACTATGAGATCCGCCACACCGGCTGGTCCGGGCTCCAGCGCAATGCGGGCGTGCTGCGCGAGGTGCGCGCCGCCATCCGCGAGGGCGGGCCCATGGTGGCCGCCGACCTCGAGCGCCGGCGCCGCCGGGGCGCAGGCGGCGGATGGTGGGCCTGGCGCCCCGTGCACCACGCGCTCCACCACCTCTGGATGACGGGCGACCTCGCCATCCACTCGCGCCGGCACTTCCAGAAGCGCTTCGACCTCACCGAGCGGGTCCTGGACGAGGCGCTCGCCGCCCGCCCGGTGACCGCCGAGGAGTTCCGGCGCTGGCATCTCGAGCGCTCTCTCCACGCGATGGGCGCGGTCACCGAGAAGGATCTCGGCGGTTACCTCACCTTCCCGCGCGCCGCCGCCATGGGCCGACGGACGGTCTTCGCGGCCATGCGCGAGCGGGGCGAGGTGGTGCCGGTCGAGGTGGAAGGCTCGCGCGCAGCGTGGTGGGCGCTCGCGCGGGACCTGCCCGCGCTGCGCCGGGCGAGTGGGCGCCCGGCGCTCTCCACGGGCACGACCCTGCTGTCGCCCTTCGATTCGTTGCTCTGGCACCGCGACCGTGTGGGCGGCTCTTCGATTTCGAGTACCGGATCGAGGTCTACACGCCGGGGCCGAAGCGCGTGCACGGCTACTACACCCTGCCCATCCTCCACGACGGCCATCTCATCGGTCGCCTGGACGCGAAAACGCATCGCGCCGAGAAACAGCTGGAGGTGCTGCACGTACACTTCGAGTCCTGGCTGGCGAGGGAGAGGCGTCGCCTCTCGCCGGCGAGGTCCTGGATCCGGACGCCGCGCTCGACGGCCTCGCCCAGGCGCTCGTGTCGCTGGGCACCTTCGTGGGCGCGGAGCGGATCACGCTTGGGCGCGTGACGCCGGGCCGGCTGCGTGCCTCGCTGGCCCGGCGTCTCCGCGCGGCCGCCGGCTAGGGGGTGCGGCCGATCGTCCGGTAGAGCTCGGCCAGCGGAACCACGCGGCCGTGGAGCGGAAGGATCTGGTCGACCAGCAGCCCCTGCTGCGTGAGATTGTCCGCGAAATTGACGCTGAACGGGCTCACCGGCGTCGGCGGGGGCGCGTTCGGCGCCAGCGGCGTGAATACGTCGGCCTCGATCACGAGCCTCTCGGCGGGTAGGTAGACCATGAGCAGCCCGTCGTCATGGCCATTGCCGACGATGTGGCGCAGCTCCACCGTCCGCGTCCCGTCGGTAAGCACCCTGCGGTCCCGCACGCCTTCCACCATTCCCTTCTTGCCCGACTTCGCCAGGTGATCGGGAGCGATGGTGGCCGGCGCGGCCAGCGCCCGCTCGAAGAAGGCCCGGTGCACCTCGTGGGTGATGACGGTAATGCCCTCGGCGGCGAACGCGCGCAGGCCGCCCGTGTGGTCGAAGTGGTTGTGGCTGGCGATGACGTACCGGATCGGCTTGCCCGCCACCAGCCGGCGCGTCTCGCCGATCACCGCCAGCGCGCGCTCGTCATTTTGCGGCCCTTCCCCGACGATCACGTGGTCCCGCATCTCGATGACCACGCTGTGATGGCTCCCGCCCGTCACGTACCAGACGCCGTCGGCCACCTTCTGGCTGGCGATCTTTGCGTAGAATCCGGTGGCTTGCCGCGCCGGCTCCGGTACCCGGATGTCCACCGCCGCGTTCGGCCGCACGTCGGTGACGGTGATGTCGAGCGTCGGGAAGCCGGCAGCGGACTGCCGGATGCGCGTCGGGTACTTCACGCCGCCGAAGTCCTTGTACTCCGAGTAGGCGATCTCGACGGGAAGGTCGCCCACCACGGGATTCGGCAGCAGCCCCTCTACCCGCTCCACGAGATTCTGGTCATTGAGGGTGGCGCGCAGGCTGAAGCGCCCGGGCACCCCGAAGGCGATGGTCCGCCCCTGCACGGTGGCATTGTTCGCCAGGGCGCCCTTGATCACGCCATGCCGGGTGGACCAGAGCTGGAACTGGCGCTCGGCCAGCCCGATGGGCGCGGGGACGGGGGCGTCCGCCACCACGTTCCAGGCGAGATCTCCGCTCACCACCAGGATCTGCCGCGCCTCGCCCCGCACCGGCTGCACCCCGCCGCCCCGCGGCGGATTCTCGGCCTGGGTGCGGACGTAGTCATCCCGCAGCGAGGCGGTGTCGTAGTCGACGTCGCGGGTGAGGCTCTTCACGTTGAACTTCGGCCAGGGCAGGCCGGGGGCGGGCGCCTGGCCCGCCGCGTAGCTCAGGCCGGTGCCGGTGATCTGGATGGACTTGAGCCCGGCCGCCCCCGACGCCCGGGCGGCAGTCTCGAGCGCGGTCCGGGTGTCCTGGGCGCCGGCAGCAGAGGGAGCGACGAGCACGAGCGCCACGAGCAATCCGGCGACGAAGCCATTCATGCGGGGCCTCCTTCGTTTTGTGCGTTCAGTTCCGAGCGCCGGCTCAACGGACCGTAGACAAAGCCCTTCCGGGGATCATAGCTCTTGACATCCCGGCTCCGGCAACCCTAGTCTTCGCGAGCGATATCGCGGAGGTGGCCCGTGCCTGAGCCGATCGAAGACTTGCCAACTAGGACATTCCAGCCCGGCGCTGTGATCTTCCGGGAAGGCGATGAGTCGCAGAGCGAAGCCTACTTGGTCCATGAGGGTACCGTCGAAGCGCGGCGCCGGGTTGACGGAGAGGAGCGGGTCCTCAACACTCTCGTCAAGGGCGACTTGCTGGGTGAGGTGGCCTTGTTCCGCGATGCGCCCCACTCGGTCACCGCGATCGCCGTGGAGCAGGTAACCCTCCTCGTGATCCCGGCTCAGCGTCTCGAGAGCATGGTCCGCGCAAATCCAGAACTCGCAATCGGGCTCATTCGTCAACTCGCCCGCATGGCCGCGCATAGGAACGCCTAACGCTACCAGTGAGCCAAGGGTTTCGCGCCGCCCCGTCCACACTCTGGAAAACTGGGCCAACGGGTACCTTCCGTCTCGATCACGCGGCCTCGCCGAGGACCCACACCGCCAGGCCGAGCGGGACCAGCGTCACCGGTGAATTGACGCCGACCACGGCCAGGATGAACAGGATGCCCGCCGCGATCTTGGTCGCCCGTCCGACGCTCATGAGCCGGTCCTCCGTGTGGGTGGTATCTCGTGACGCCGTGGCCGCCGCCGTCGGCCGCTCCCCAATCGTCCCTCTGCCGCGGTCCATCGTGTCGTCGGCCCGCTCCATCTTGTCGAGCGTCCGTGCCGCGGCCCGCTGGACAGCGAGCCAGGGCGTCCTCTCCCAGGCCGTCCCCGTGGGCGCGGGGAGGGAGTGCACTTTCCCGCTCCCGAAGAAGGTTGCCCGCCAGCCCTCGTCGGCTTCCCGGACGAGGTGAAGATCGAAGCCCTGCCGGTGCATCCCGCGCTCGAGATCGCCGATCCCCCGCCAGGAGTCGAGCCACTGGTGGAGCGCCTGGAAGGCGGGCGCCCTGTCGGCTGAGATGGGTGGGAGGGCGTGGTAGCCGAGCGCGGCGAACATCTCGGCGGCCCATTGAGCATCGGTAGCAGGCGGTTGATCTGCGCCCGGACGTTCCTCAGTCACTCGATCACCTGATCCGCCCGTGCCCGCAGCGACAATTCCATTTCCAATTATCGGGGTCATTCCGGACGATTCAGGGGTTTTCCGGAGTCCCGCTCCACGACGTGGACGAGATCGCCCGGAAACCCCTGAGTGATTGATGGTAGGCGGGGGGAGGATTGAACTCCCGACCTCAGCCTTGTAAGACCGTCCAAGGGCATAACACATTGATTCGCATGGAGTGAGTGGAAGGGACAAACCGTGAGCGCCTACCGCCCCTTACCACGCAGTTGGCTATGTGACGGTGTGATTGCCTGTGAGCGTGAGCGACACTGCGAAGTGGCACTATTTCGGCACCGGCTATCTCAGTCTGAGACCCCCATGTCGCTCTCGCCGCTACGGGTACTTCGACCCGTCCTTCTCCAACCTGTTCGGACTAGCCCCTGCCTCACCCGCCTGTAGCGGGTGCTCGCCCCACCCTTCCGCCGCGCTTTACTTCTCACTCCCGTGGGCGGTTGGGGCGGGCCGTCATGTCGGCGGCATTCCTCGAGGCGCAGGCGCGATGATCGCCTGCCGAGGAGAACCGCGAATGTTTCAGCCGGCCAGGAAGTAGGCGGTGGCAGCCATGGTGCCAACTGCGAGCCAGCGGATCATCGTGAGTCCACGTCGGATCATCAGCGTCACTCCTACTGATGACCATACTCACGCTTCTCGGCGAGCGCCAGAGTCATTCAAGAAAATTCGCAGCTTCAGCAAAAACAGAATTGCGGAGGGAGCGAGAAGTGAACCCGCTACTTCTTCAGGTCGGTCGGGTAGTCGAAGGTTTCGTGATTTCGCCGGTCTCGAAGGCGTCGGCGAACATCGCCGATTCCACACGCTCACCTCAGCATGAGCACGATCACCACACCCCAGAAGATCAGGAGTATGTTGCCGACCGCGTAGGTGATCGTGTAGCCGAGCGCGGGGACGTTGCTCTGCGCCACGTCCTGGACGGCCCCCAGCGCCGCGGTGTTGGTGCGCGCGCCCGCGCAGGCGCCGAGCAGTACGCCGGGATGGAACTTGAACACGTACTTCCCCGCGAGGATCGCCACGATCAAGGGCGTCACCGTCACGAACATGCCCCACAAGAACAGGCTCATGCCGGCCTCTTTCAGGCCGTTGAGGAATCCGGGGCCCGTGCTGATCCCCACCACCGCGATGAAGATCGTGAGCCCCATGTTGTTGAACGCCCACAGGGTGGACTCGGGGATTCGGCCAAGGTGCGATTGACGGCTCGGAGATAGCCGCCCAGCAGACCGGCGACGAACGCCGCGGCGCTGGTCGTGAGGCTAGGGGCACGCCGCTGATCAGAATGCTGAACGCCCCGACCACGATGCCTGCCAGGATGCCCAGCCCCATGAATACCGCGCCGGTCCTCCCGCCGAACCGATCGGCATAGCCCAGCACCTCGATCGCCCGCTCGACGTCACGCGGCGGCGCCGATGACCTGCAGCACGTCGCCGCGGTCCACCGTGGTCCCGAGCGTGAAGGGCATCTCATGCCCCTGACGTATCAGCTTGCGGAGAACCACGCCGGGACCCTGGTGGTCATGCGTCGCATCGATCTGCTGAAGGGTCTTCCCGGCCACGGTCTTGTTCGTGATGACGATATCCACGATCTCGAGCGGGGAGGCGAGCAGCTCGCGGTCGTCCACCTCGGCGCCGAGGTCTGCCTCCCTCCTGAGGAACGCCTCGCGCGCGGCCACGATCGCCAGCACGTCGCCGCCCTGTATCGGCCCGTCGGGATCGGGGGTCACGATATGGCCGTCCCGCCGGACGGCGTCGACGAAGGCGGGGATCCCGGGCTCCGCGAGGCTCTCCTCGAGGTCCGCGAAACGCTGGCCCACGAACTTCGAATCCGACGCGATCGTGCACGCGCGGAACGCCACCTTGGCGTCGGTGCCGAGCCCACCCGCCTGGGCCTTCGGTCCGCCCAGCCCTCGCTCGTAGTCCTTGCACTCCTGGACGAGATCGACGCCGAGGAGCCTGGGCCCGATGAACGCCAGGAACCACGCCGAACCGGCCGTCCCGAAGAGGTAGGTGACTGCGTAGGCGACGGGCATGGCGTCGGTCCACGCTTTCGCGCGGTCCGACGGGAGACCGAGCCCGTTGATGGTGTCGGTCGCCACCCCGAGCACCCCCGAACTGGTGGCGGCACCGGAGAGAAGTCCGGCCGCGAGGCCCGCATGGTACCCGGCCAGGCTGGCGGCGACGTAGGTGGACAGGAGCACGGCGACGCACAGGACGCAGGCGAAGAGCACCTGGGGCAGGCCGTCGCGCTTCAGTCCGCGAACAAACTGCGGTCCCACGTCGTAGCCCGTCGCGAAGAGGAACATCAGGAAGAACACCGATTTCACGCTCGGCGAGATCGCGATGTCGAGCTGCCCGATGAGCACTCCCGCCAGCAGCACCGCGGTCACATTCCCGAGACTGAACTTCCCCAACTTCAGCGGCCCCACGCCCAACCCGATCCCGAGCGCGGCGAGGATGGCGATCTCCGGATACTGTCGGAGCGTCTGGGCGACCCAATCCACGCGTCTCCCCGTCAGGCGTCGGTAAGCGGACGCACTCGCGGCCGGGCCAGCCCATCGCCTCGCGTG
Source organism: uncultured Candidatus Rokubacteria bacterium (assembly GCA_963733725.1). Lineage (GTDB taxonomy): Bacteria > Methylomirabilota > Methylomirabilia > Rokubacteriales > CSP1-6 > DASRWT01. The sequence continues at coordinate 227,562 of CAVTFC010000016.1, forward strand.
GCCGCGGGCAGCGTTAGCGTGAAGACGGTGCCGGTCACCTCGCCCGCCGTCACCGTCAGCTCGCCGCCGCTCAGCGTCGCCAGCGCTCGCGCGAGGGCGAGCCGGACGCGTGTGGCGCCGTCGTCGCCGTTGGCAGCGAGCGGATCGAAGAGGCGCGCGCCGTCCGCGACGGTGAGGTCGGGGTGGGCGACGCCGAGCGCGACGAACTCGCCGGCCCGGCGGGCTGACAGCACCGTCTTGGCGGGGCCCCCGCATTGGACAAGGGCGGCCAGAATCTGCGCGAGGCGGGTCCGGTCGGCGCGCACGAGGGGAAGGCCCGGCTCGGCCGCGACCAGGAAATCGCTGAGCTTGCGCTGCAGACGCTCGGTCGCGTCCAGGGCCGCCTGGCGAAGGGCGCTTTCCACGTCTACCGCCTCCGGCTCCAGCACGAGCGCCTTCGCCTCGGCGCGCGAGAGGTCGATCAGCTCTGGAGGTGCGGGCAGGGCAGGCGCGGCCGAGCGGGCACGCTCCAGCTCTGCGCGGAGTCCCACCAACTCGACACGGAGCGCGTTGGTCTCCTCGGTGCGCCGCAGCAGCTCGCGCATCGAGTCGAGCATTTCGTGCGCGCGCTGGCTTGCGTCCAGCGTGCCGCGCATCAGCTCGCCGGACAATCGCGTCTGCTCGGCCGCGAACCGGGCGCGCTCGGCCCGGAGCTCGGTGGCGACCTGCTCATACTCACCGCGCCAGCGGTCCGCGGCGGCCTGGGCTTCGTCGAGGCGGGAGGCCATGGCGGTTTGCTCGGCCGCGAGGCGGTCCATGTCCTCAGTGCGCTTCAGCAGGAGCTCCTTCGTGAAGTTCAGCTGCGCGCTGCGCGCCGCCAGCTGGCGACGCGCCTCGTCGAGGTCGGCCTTCAGCGAAGGATCCAGGGAGGGACCCGGACTAGGCGGGGACTCGGTCGAGCGGCGCGGGGTTCTTCGGAACGCGAGTAGCCATGCGACCACGAATAGGACCGCTGCCCCGAGAGCCACAGCGGCGACGAGGGCGTCGACGGTGAAGGGCGTCATGTCGGAAACCTCTGCCAGCTCGAGGCGGCGGCCGATGGCGAGCCGCGTGCCGAGGGTGCCCAGGATCAGCCCCCAGAAGAACGGCCGTCGCTTCATGTTCGCGTTGGGACCGAGAGCATAGGCGGCGCTCCCCAGGGCCGACGTCAAAGCGATACTCGAGGAGAGTCGTAATGCTAGCTGGGCACAGCAGTACCGTCAAGTGGCAGACAGGCCTAGGGAACTAAGGGTTAAGTTTCCATGTTCATGTCTCCCTACGGCGTGGCCGCCCTGAAGCGCTGACGCCATCAGCCCATGAATTCCTCGCGTTCGAACTCTGTCCCGACGATGGGAGGACGTTCTCAAGTGGCACTATTTCGGCACCCACCCCAGGAGCGGAGCTGGGAGTGCTCACTAAACCCCTGTCTTGTTTGGTAGGCGGGGGGAGGATTGAACTCCCGACCTCAGCCTTGTAAGGGCCGCGCTCTCCCAACTGAGCTACCCGCCTGTCGCAGCAACTTCACGCGTTTACGGAGGGGGATTCTACAACACCAGGGTGGATTGTGCCCGACTTGTGCCCGTCGAGCTTTCGGGCCGCCTCGCGGAGATCGCCGTCACTCACGATGTCGTACCGATCGAAGATACTGCGCGTCGAAGAACGAATTCGACACCAGCGCGTGGGTGATGCCCTGGGCGTCCTGCGCCTCCAGGATCCGGCTCAGCACCCGGCGCTCCGCCGTCACGTAGCGCGGCGAGCCCGCGTCGGGGGAGCGCGCCAGCGCCGTATCGGGCAGCACGTGGGCGTGGCACTCGATCAGCGGGGGCATGAGGGCAGAGCCGAGGGTCAGCGCGAGCGGCGAGCGGCGGCGCGACCCGGGCCACGGTCGGCGTGGCGCCCGGACGCATCGAGGGTCGCGTTGGGGGACGCTTCCGTGAGCGGCACGCCATCGCGGTAGGAGACGTGGTGCCCGAGCATCGCGGGCACGCGCGGGCCCGGCGTGAGGATGCCGACCAGGTTCAGCGGATCGCAGGCCGACACGCGCACCACCTCGCCCGTCGGCCGGCTCCCGCGCGGATGGCGCGCAGCGCCTCCACGGCCTCGGGCGCGGCGAACTGCTCGCCCACGAAGCCGCCCACGAGGCGGCCGCCGCGCAGCTCGCCGCGCATCTCCAGCCGGCGGTAGACGCGCAGCAGATCGCGCCACGGCGGCGCGCTGCGGCTCGCGCGCCAGCAGGTCGCGGAACACCACGCCGTAGCGGCGCACGTACTGGCGCGCCATGCGCCTCGATCGCGTCCTCGTCCGGCGTCGGCGCCGCGGCGGGCGGCCAGCAGCGCCCAGCGGCCCGGCGCCCAGCGCGGCGCGCCGAGCGGCGGCCAGCGCGCGTGCCAGCGGGCGCGCGCCGGCGCCGCGCTTCTGCGTCGGCATCAGCGCGCGCAGGCCCGGCGAAGCCGTCGCCGGTGACCGGCCCGGCGGCCACCAGCTCCCAGAGGGCCTCCTCGACCTCGGCGCGCAGCCGGCGCACGCCCGCGGCGATGTCCTCGAGGAAGCAGGCGCCGCGCGCGCGCGCAGGAACGCCGAGCACGTCCGCGCGCCGGCGGCCGAGAGGGCTCGTCGTCGGCGGCGCCCTCGCGCGGGCGCGAGCAGCCAGCGGCAGATCGCGCGCGCAGGACCAGCGCCGATCGGCGCGCGGCCGCGGCTGGGCGCTCGCCGCGCCGCGGCTGGCGCGCCGTCGAGCCGGCCCCAGACCACCTCGCCCGCCAGGCAGAGCTCGTCGAGCCAGCCGGGTCGTAGCCGGCCACGCGCGCGGGCAGCATCTCGCTGCTCCCACGCGCCCGCGGCGGCCTCGAAGCCCTGCGAGCTGCTCGATCACCGCGCAGGAGCCCGTCGCGCCCGTGCAGCTGCGTCCCCGGGCGCGACGTGCTGCCAGGCGAGCAGGAAGCGCATGCAGTCGGCCGCGGCGGACCGGCTCGATCTCGCGGCGCAGCCCGTCGAGCGTGCGGCGGTGGATGCGCGCGAGCAGCCGCCGATCGCACCACTCCACGGCCTCCGCGTCGGCCGCCCCCGGCGTGAAGCGCCCGCGCAGGACGCCGCCCTCCAGCTCCACCGCGCGCCAGCGCGGCGTCGACGTCGCCGGCGGGCAGCGCCGAGGCGCGCGGCCAGCGGCCGCGGCCGTGGTCGGGCCGACCAGCGCGAGCCGGGCGCGCACCAGCTCGACAGCGCGCCTCCGCGATCGGTCCAGGCGGCGGCGCGGCGAGCGGCGGCTCGACCAGTCGGGCTCGAAGCGCGCGGCGGGCCAGGCCGGCGGCGGCCAGCGAGCGCCGCTCGGCCGCGACCCAGAAGACGCGGCCGGCGCTCGCGCAGGCGGGCCGCGCGCCGGGTCGGCGATCAGCGCGTCGAACATAGCCGGCTCCCAGCCGCGCGCGGCTCTCGCGCCTCGGGCAGCGCGCCCAGATCCAGCAGGAGATCGTGCAGCTCGTCGGCGTCGCGGACGATCGGGCCGCGGCCTCCGCCACCACCGCGGCGATCGCCGGCGGGATCGAGGCCGCCCAGCGCTCGACCACCGGCGGGCAGCCCGCGGCGCACGCGTGACCGCGCGGGCGCGCCGCTCCTCGAGCGGCGCGTCGTCGAGGAAGGCGTAGGGGTTGGCGTTGAGGATCTCGTGGCGAAAACGGCGACGGCTCCGGCGTGCTCGCGGGCGACCCGCCGGATGCGCCCCGCGTGCGATCGCGTCGAGCACGGCGCGCAGGCCGTCCGCGTCCATCGCCTCGACCAGGCAGTCGCGCACGGTCTCGCTCACCAGCGGGTGGTCGGGGATCTCGATGGGGCCGCCGCCGTGGTTGTCCTGGCAGGCGGTCTGGGCCGGGAACACCGCCGCGAGCAGGTCCTCGGCGCGCATGCGCTGGAGGGCGGGCGGCACGCGCTTGCCGCCCTGCGCAGCGCAGCAGCGCCAGCGCGCGGCATCGCGTTCCAGCGCCAGCGCGTCTCGAACATCGGCGCCTGCAGCGCGGCCTGGATCAGGAGCTCCTCCGACGCCGTCGGAGCGGAGCATCTCGAACACCGTCTCCAGCGGGAAGCTGTGCTGCGGCCCCAGCGAGAGCAGGACGCCGTCGTCGGTGGCCGCCGCCTGCAGCTCGAAGTCGAAGCGTGCGGCAGAAGCGCTTGCGCAGCGCCATGCCCCAGGCGCGGTTGATGCGGCCGCCGAAGGGCGCGTGGATGACCAGCTGCATGCCGCCGGCCTCGTCGAAGAAGCGCTCGGCGACGACCGTGGTCTGGGTGGGCACCGCGCCCAGCGCCGCGCGCGCCGCCGCGACGTAGTCGCGCAGCAGCGTCGGCGCCCCGCGCGGTCGAGCGCGCAGCGCCTCGGTCAGAGCCAGCGCGCCGCGGCCTCCGCCGTCGTCGAGGCGCGCGGCCACCTCCTCGCGCAGCCGCCGCCACCTCCGCCGACAGCTCGCGCGTGCGCGCCGGGCCCCTCGCCGAGCCAGAACGGGATCGTGGGCGGCGCGCCGCCGGCGTCCTCGACCCGCACCCTGCCGCTCTCGACGCGGCGGATCCGCCACGAGCTGTTGCCGAGCAGGATGACGTCGCCCGCCATGCTCTCGATGGCGAAGTCCTCGTCGAGCGTGCCGATCGGGCGTCTCGTCGGGCTCCAGCACCACGTCGTAGTTGGCGTTGTCGGGGATGGCGCCGCCCGAGGTGAGCGCGGCCAGCCGCGCGCCGCGCCGGCCGCGCAGCCGCCGGTTGACCGCGTCGCGGTGGAGCAGCGCGCCCGCGCGCCCGCGGCCGCGTGGCGATGCCCTCGGACAGCATGTCGACGACCGCGTCGAAGTCGCGTCGCTCGAGCTCGGCGTAGGGCGCCGCGCGCCGGACCAGCGCGAAGAGCGCGTCCTCGTCCCGCTCCTCCGCACGCGCAGATCGGCGACGATCTGCTGGGCCAGGATGTCGAGCGGCGCGTCGCGCAGCGCGAGCGCGTCGATCTCCGCCCGCGCGGGCGGCGCGCGACGAGCGCCGCGCACTCGACCAGCTGGTCGCGCGTGAGCGGGAACAGCCGCCCCTTGGGCGTGGCGCCGAGCGCGTGGCCCGAGCGGCCCGATGCGCTGGAGCGCGGTGGCGATCGAGCGCGGCGAGCCGATGCAGGCAGGTGAGATCGACCGTGCCGACGTCGATGCCCAGCTCGAGCGAGGCGGTGGCGACCACGACGCGGAGCTCGCCCGCCTTGAGCCGCTGCTCGGCGTCGAAGCGGCGCGCGCGCGACAGGCTGCCGTGGTGGGCGGCCACCGCGCTCCGCGCCCAGGCGCTCGCCCAGGTGCAGGGCCACGCGCTCGACCAGCCGGCGCGTGTTGACGAAGACCAGCGTCGACCGGTGCTCGCGGGCCAGCGCCGCCACGCGGTCGTAGATCTCCTCCCACTGCTCGTTGGTGCACACCGCGCCCAGCTCGTCGTCGCAGCACCTCGATCGGCGAGGTCCAGGTCGCGGCGCTGGCCGACGTCGACGATCTCGGGCAGCGGCCGCGCCGCGCCGACCAGCAGCCGCGCCGCGACCTCCATCGGCCGCACCGTCGCCGAAGCCCGATGCGCTGCAGCGGCCTGCCGCCGCGCGCCGCGACCAGCGGCCTCCAGCCGCTCGAGCGACAGCGCCAGGTGGGCGCCGCGCTTGTCGGCCGCGACGGCGTGGATCTCGTCGACGATCACGGTGCGCACGTCGCGCGAGCCCGCGCCGGCCCGACTCCGACGGTGAGCAGGATGAAGAGCGACTCGGGCGTGGTCACCAGGACGTGCGGCGGCCGGCGGCCGCCTGCGCGCCGCTCCTGCGCGGAGGTGTCGCCGGTGCGGACGCGCGGTGCGGATGCCGGGCGGCGGGCAGCCCAGCTCGGCGGCCAGCCGCGGCCAGCTCGGCGAGCGGCTCCTCCAGGTTGCGCCGCACGTCGTTGGAGAGCGCCTTCAGCGGCGAGACGTAGAGGATGTCGGTCCGGTCCTCGAGCCGCCCCTCGACGGCGCGGCGGACGAGCCGGTCGAGACAGGAGAGGAACGCGGCCAGCGTCTTGCCGGAGCCGGTGGGCGCGGTGAGCAGGACATCGCGGCCGGCGGCGATCAGCGGCCAGGCTTGCGCCTGTACCGGAGTGGGCTCATCGAACCGAGCCCGGAACCATGCCTCGATGACGGGATGGAAGCCGAAGGGAGGGAAGCCGGCGATGGCGCCGGGCGATGCGAGGGGCATGCAAGAAGTATAGGCACGAGATCAAGCCCGGGAAAGGGTGGCCCCCGCCGCGGGTCGGCGGACCGAACTAGGCTGCCCTTCGTACCGCTTTCGCCCGTACCCCTTTCGCCGCGTCCTCGACCACCTCGAGATGCGTCTTCGGCTCGGCCTTCTCGATCTTGGGCTTGCGGAGCGTCCACCAGGCCAGCACTTGCTCGCCGAGGAGCCACAGCGGCAGGGCCAGCGCGGCCAGATACGTGAGCCCGTGAGTCAGCACCGTCTGAAAGTCCATGACTTGCCCTCCCCGGCCCCAACGGTAGGCATGAGGCATGCCACGGGAAGAGTGCCGCCGAATCAACAAGTTAGCGGAGGAGCGTTGAGGCGCTTCGGGTCGGGCGCCCGAAGGGGCAGGGCTCAGAGCCCGAGCGAGATCAGGCGCTCGGGCGTCGGCACGCCGTCGGCGTCCCAGCCGCGCAGCGAGTAGTAGTCGTCGAGCATGCGCCGAGCTCGTCCGGCGGGCAGTACATGCCGGCCGACGGCCCCTCGGGAATCGGCTCGTGCATCACGCTCCACGGCAGCACGTCGGCGGCGCGCCGCACGCCCTCGCGCACGTTGAAAGACGCTCGAGATTGATCGATGCGCTCGCCCACCCGCTCCAGCTCCGCCACCGTCACGTCCCACCCGTCACCGCGCGCACCATCCCGCGTACGGCTCCTCCACGTAGAGGCCGAAGCCCCGCTCCGAGGTGAAGCGGCACATCACCAGCGAATCGCCCACCGCAGTGAAGTGCTGGCTCCGGATCGCGAACGCGGGCTTGCCCTCGGTGCCGCGCCGGTCGTAGCCCGGCGGCGTATTGCGGCGTCGGGCCGCGTGTCGTGATGGCTGCCGCCGCGCGTGGCGGTCGCGTAGCCGATCGACAGGCCCTTGAGCGCGCGCGCGGAGTGGGCGGGCAGCTCGAGCCGCTTGACCGCGTAGACCGCGTCCGGGTCGCCTCGGGATGGAGCGGACTCCGCCAGGCGCCACGAGCCCTCGGCCAGCCGGTCGCCGAAGCCCTCGCGCCGCGCCGTCTGCTCGACCAGCGTGAGCATCCCGCGCCAGTCGCCCCAGCCGAACGGCACGCCGACCTCCCCGGCGCTCAGCCAGCCGCGCTCCAGCGCCTCGGCGAGGAAGGCCAGCGTCACGCCCATCGTGATCGTGTCCATGCCCGAGCAGGTCGCAGAGGTCGTTGGCGCGGGTCAGCGAGCCCGCGTGCGCGATGCCGAGCATCGGAGCCGAACGCGAAGATGGTCTCGTACTCGGGCATCTTCGCCTTGAGCCCGGCCAACTCCCCTCGCGGATCTCGTACTGCTTGCCGCAGGCCACCGGGCACTTCAGGCAGGTGGTGTCCCGGTCGTGATAGTGCGCGTTCATGTCCTCGCCGCAGATCGCAAGCGCCTCGGCGAACGTCTCCTGGCGCAGGTTGTAGGCGCCGAGCGCCCCGAGCGTGTTGATGGGGCTGACGAGGAACGGCGTGCCGAAGGTGGACAGCGCCTTGGTCCCCGTGGTCAGCGGCTCGCGCCGTCTCGCTCGATGAGCGCCTTGAGCGCCGCCGCGTCGGCGAGCTCGGTCTTGCGCGCGCCCGCCACCGACACCGCCTTGAGGTTCTTGGCGCCCAGCACCGCGCCGATGCCGCCGCGGCCCGCCACGCCCTCGCGATTCTTCCAGTAGGTGGCCATGGCGGCGAAGCGCACGCGCTGCTCGCCTGCGGGGCCGATCGCGATCGCGTCCGGCGTCGCGCCCTCGCGCCTGCACGGCGTGGACGGCGTCGCGCGTGGTACGTCCCCAGAGGTCACGCGCGGGCTGGAGCGTCGCGCCGTCCTCGGTCGACGAGGAGATAGACGGCGCCGTCGCGCGGCCGGTGATCATCACCGCGTCGAAGCCCGTGCGCTTGAGCGTCGCGGGGAAGCGGCCCCCGAACGTGGAGTCGAAGAAGAGCCCGGTGAGCGGCGATTTCGCGGCGACGAGGCCCGGCTGTTGCCGGGCACGCTGGTGTCGGTGACCGGACCCACCGCGAAGACCACGGCGATTCGCCGGATCGAAAGCGATCGACCCCGGCGGGCACGTGATCCACGAGGAGCCGGGCGGCGAGGCCGTTGCCGCCGAGAAGCGCCCGCGCCGTCTCTTCGCGCACCGGCTCGACCCGCGTCGCGCCGGTGCCCGCGTCCACGAAGAGGATTCGCCCGCCGTAGCCTCGCATCGGGCTCCGATGATACCAGAGCGGGGCGGGTCAGTTCGTGCCGAGCGCCCTGAGCTCCTTGCGAGCCGCGTCCGCCAGCTCGGGCTCCGCACCCTTCGCGGTGGCCAGCTTCCGGTACACGATGACCGCGGCGTCACTCTGCTTGAGCGCGGCGAAGGATTTCCCCGCGCCCAGCAGCGCGCGCTGGCCCCAGCTTGACTCCGGTGCCAGATAGGCGGCCGTCAAGTACGCCTGCGCGGCGTCGGCGTGCTGGCCGGCGGCACGATGGCCCTCGCCCAGCCGGAACGCGGCCTCGGCGGCCATGGTCGGGTCGGCGTCGTCGAGCGCTCGCTGCAGCAGCGGGCGGGCCTCCTCCCACTTCCCTTCCGTGAGGAGGAGGCGGCCCTGGCTGAAGGCCGCGCGCTCCGTACCCGCGGCGGTCGGATAGTCCCGCCGCAGGCGCGCGTAGATGTCCATGCCTTGTCCTTCTCGCCGCCGGTCTCGTAGCTCTGCGCGAGGAGGAGCAGCGCGCGCGGAAGCCGCGGATCGCCCGTCTCTCGATTGACGAAGGCCTCGAGCCGCTGACGGGCTTCGGGCACGGCACCGGTGCGCAGCAGCGCTTCCGCGTGGTCCAGCCGGGCCTCCGCGCCGATGTTCTGCCCGGCATAGCGCGTGGCGAGAAGCTGGTAGGCCTCGCGGGCGACCGGCCATTCCCCGCTCCGCGCCGCCGCGGAGCCGAGCGTCGCCAGCGCGGCCGGCGCCGCCCCACTCTTGCCGAACTCGTCGGCGATGCGCAGGGTGAGCGTTCGCGCCTCCGTCCACTTCTTGTCCGCCGCGGCCAGATAGGCCATGCCCTGCAGCAGGCCCGGCGTGGTGGCGGGATCGGGCGGGCCCGCGAGGAGCGGCGCGGCGAGGCGCCGGAACTCGTCCAACTGGCCCTGGTTGAAGGCGACCGCGGCCAGCCCGTATTCGGCCGCGGTGGCGGTGGGACCGGCCCTGGCATCGCGAACGGCCAACCACTCTCGCGTGGCCTCACCCCACTGCCCGCGCGTGAAGGCCACCACGCCGAGTCCCAACCGCGCCGCCTCCTCCCCCTCCAGCAGCGCGCTCCGGAACTCCGTCTCCGCGTCGGGCACGCGTTCGCCCCGGAGCAGGGCGGCGCCCCGCGTGAGGCGGATCCGGCCGATGAACGGCGAGGTCGGCGCCCGTTGGGTGAGCGCGTCGAGGTCGCGGAGGGCATCCGCCTCCCGGCTCGCCCGCATGGCCAGCACGGCACGGTTCAGGGTGGCGGCCTGGGCCTGCTCGCTGTCGGGATAGCGGGCGAGGAGGCGGTCGAGCAGCACCCGCGCCCCCGGCTCGTCCCCTGCCTGCGCCGCCATCTCGGCGGAGAGGAGCAGCACGGCGGGCAGGCGTGGATCATCCGGAACCTCGCGGATGAAGCGCTCCCACTCCTGGCGCGCGGCGGCGAACCGCCCGCGGCGCAGCTCCGCCCAGCCCAGCGCCAGCCGCACCAGGGAGCTCGACGGGGACTGCGGCAGCTCGGCGAGGTAGCGGGTGTAGAAGGACGCCGCGCGGTCGTATTCCCGCAGGCCGTAGGAGGCCTCCCCCGCGATGAGCAGCGCGGCCGCGTGCTGCGCGGGCGGCAGCGTCCCGGCGAGAAGGTTCTCCGCGGTGACACGGGCCTGGGCCAGCTCCCGCGCCTCGAGGTCGATCTGGGCGAGACGCACGCCGGCATAGCCCCCGAAGACGGCAGGCGCACCGGCCTGGCGGACAGCGTCGAAGCGATCGCGCGCCTCGGTCGCCTGACCCGACTGCCGTAGCGACTCACCGTTCAGCACCAGCACGTAGGCGCGCGTGCTGGCGCCGAGCTCCATGCCGAGCAGCTCGGTGTGCAGACGCTGCGCCTCTTCGGGGCGATTCTTGTCCACCACGTAGCGCGACAGGAGCAGGAGGGTCGGGAAGAGCCAGCGCGCCCGTCTTGTCCGAGGCCTGGAGCCGCTGCGCCTCCTCGCGCGCCGCCGCATAGTCGTCGAGGTCGAGGAGAGCCCGCACCAGGCCCGCCCGCACCCACGGCGCCTCGCCGGTGCGGGGATAGGCGGCCAGCAGGCCACGATACGTCTTCACCGCCTCCAGCGGCTGACCCGCCTCGCGGCGCCACCACCCGAGCCGCATGAGACCGCTCTCGATGAGGATCTGCGGGCCGGCGGCGGTGAAGACCTGCAGCCGCTGCGCCGCGCCCGCGGGATCGCCCAGACGACCCAGCGTGTCGCCCAGCCAGAACGAGGCCTCGGCGGCGAGCGGCCGCGGGAGGCTCCCGTTGAGCAGCGCCGTCCACTCGGCCTGCGCCTCCGGATAGCGCTGGAGCGCATGGAGGGACAGCGCGCGCCCGTGCCGCGCGATGGGCACCAGCTCCGGGACCACGCGGCCGCGGAGAAAGTTCTGGAAGGTCTCGAGCGCCCGCGCGGACTCGCCGCGTTCGAGGAGCACCCACGCCAGCGCGTGTCGCGAGTACAGGCCGATGTCGCTCCCGGGATCTTCCTTGGCGACGATCTCGAAGTGGCTCGCCACGTCGGCGCGGCGCCCGAGCCGGAGCAGGCTCTCCGCCGTCCAGTAGCGCGCCTCGCGGACCAGGTCGCGATCGCCCCCCTTCTGCAGCACCGCCTGGAATTCCGCCAGCGCCGGCTCGAGCTCGGCGCGCTGGTACCTGGCGCGCCCGCACTCGAGCTGCTCGGAGGCCACGCCGAACACGCTGCCCAGCGGATTGCATGCCAGCGCGCGCGGGGGCGCCATGGGCGCGGACGGGCGCAGACCGAGATCGCTCACCACCGCCGGTGGCGCCAGCATCGGGAAGGGCTGGGGCGAGGCCGGCAGCTCGATGGTAGGCAGCGGGACCGCCGGCTTGTCGAGCGGCGGAGCCACCAGTCGCAACGTCCCGACGAGGTCGGGCGGCGGCAGCGAGGGGCGCGGGACAGTCGCGGCGGCGTCCCCTTGCACGGCGGGCGGCACGGCCGGTGGCGCCGTGGGCGCGGCCGGGGCCGACGGCGCCTGGGCTCCCGCGAGGCGCGCGGCTAGCACGAGCGCGGCGACGAGTCCCAGGATGCCCGCGCGGGGGCGGCTCACGGCTTGCCGCTCTTGGGCTCGCCGGGCTTGGCCGGCTTGGGCGCGGGCTTGGTGGCCACGGGTTTGAGCTGGGCCGCCACCGCGGTCCGCCGCGCCTTCGCCCAGGCGCGGAGCTCCTTGTCGGGCGCATCGGCGGCGACCTGGTCGTAGTAGCGGACGGAGTCCGCGAGCTTCCCTTGCTCTTCCAGCGCGAGCCCGCTGCCGGCCAGGGCGCGGAAGCGCACGGCGGGATCCAGGGTACCGGCCGCCTCGGCGGCGGCCAGGAAGGCCTGGTGCGCGGGGCCCGGCCGCTTCAGCTTCAGCTCGCTCTCCCCGAGGAGGAGCTGGGCCTGGGCGCGCACCGCCTCGTCGTCGCTCTTCACGGCGCCCCGCGCCAGCGCGGCCGCGTCCTTGAAATTCCCCCGTCCGAAGGCGCTCTGGGCGAGATCGAGGGAGGCTCGCACGGCGAGCGGATGGTCGGGGAAGTCCTTGCGGAGGATGGCCCACGCGGACTCGGCGTCGCGCGGCCGGCCCAGGCGCGAGGCGATGAAGCCGGCGTCGTACACGCCCTCGGCGGTGCGCGGTGACTGGGCCATCAGCGTCTTGTACTCCTGCGCGAGGTCGTCCTTGCGGCCTTCCTTCACCAGACGGTCCACGATGGTGCGCCGCGCCTGGTTGGCGAGCTCATGGCCCGGATAGGCGCTGACGAAGGCGCGCATCTCGGCGAGGCCGTCGCTCGCATGCCCCGCGCCCAGGCTCGCCACCCCGAGGAGGTAGCGCGCGTCCGGCACCAGCTTGGAGTCGCGGTAGCGCTCGGGGAAGGGCCGCAGCAACGCGATGGCCTCGTCGTGGCGCTTCCCCTCCACGAGGGCCCGCGCGAGGTGATAGGTCGCCGACGGCGCGGTGACGTGCTCGGGAAACGCGCCGAGCAGCTGGCGAAACGCGGCGATGGCGGGCTCGCGGCGCTTGAGCTCCAGATGGCTCCAGGCGAGACCGTACAGCGCGTCCGGCGCGAACGGCGAAGCGGCGTTGGTGGCGATGAGCGCTTCGTAGACGGCGCGGGCGGCGTCATAGCGGCCCATGCGGAAGAGCGTCTCCGCCTCCCAGAAGCGGGCCTCCTCGGGCTTGCCAGGCGGCGGCGTCCGCGTCTGGGCCTGACGGAAGGCGGCCAGCGCCGGCTCGTACGCGCCTTCGGCCAGCTGGACCTTGCCGAGCAGCAAGGTCGCTTCGGGAATCCTGCTGTCGGCGGGGTAGCGCTGGATGAGGCGCTCGAGGGCGACGCGGCTGACGGGGTGGAGCTTGTCCTCGAAGGCCCGCTCACCGACCAACCATAGACGGCCGGCTTCGTCCAGAGCCGCAGCCGGCCCCGGCGCTCCGGCGAGGAGCGTCCCCCAGGCCGCGCACGCGAGGAGGCGAGCGAGAAGGCCTGACCGCGATCGCGTCATGCTCTTTCACGGTACCACGGGCTCCCGGGGGCTTCATCCTCAGAACCGGAGCCGCACCCGGTAGGTGAGCTTGGCCGCGCCGTCCTTCGGCACGGCGATCCGGTACCGGAGGGTGTGGGCCTCCACCTTCTCGTACGGCATGGCTGGACTGGAGCACCTGCCAGTCGCCGGGCACCGGCTCGATCACCGTGACCGTCTGCTCCTCGGCCTTGTGGTTGCGCAGGGAGATCTCCCACTCCACCTCGTAGAGGTTGCTGGCGAGCTTGCGCCAGTCCTTCTGCACGCGCTCGCCCACCACGTCGAAGGCGTTCCCGAGCTTGATCTTCACCCGCTCGTCCTTCGGCGTGTGGTCGATCCAGTCCTCGCCGATGAGCTGCTGGCTGCCCGAGCGGTCCGCCTTGTAGACGCGCACCTTCCCCTTGGGGAGCGGGATGCCGAGCCGGTTCTCCTTGCTGTTCTTCAGCTCCAGGTGCACCGAGACCTTCTGGTTCGAGATCGGCATGCCGTAGCTGTTCCGGTAGTACTCCTGGGCGCCGTAGTAGATCAGCTCCTTCTGCACCGGGACGTCGGTGGCGGCCAGGAGCGTGAGCTGCTTGGTCTGGCTGTCCTTGATCGTGGTCCGGCCGTCGAGGGTGTAGAGGTGGTACTCGAAGAAGCCCTCCGCCGCGAAGTCCCGGTTGGCCTCGCGGGGCCGACGCGGCCTTGGCGGCCAGCTCCATCACCCGGCGCCTCGCGCCGGGCGTCCCGGGCGCGGTTGACGTCGCCGGCCACGAGCTTCAGCGCCGCGTTGGCGTAGCGTCGCGCCGCTCTTGTTGTCGATCGTCACCCAGCCCGTGAGGTCGCCCCGGTCCTCGCCGGCTCCGACGACCAGCACGTAGTCGGCGCGCCAGGTGAGCCCGCCGGTCAGGTACGAGGCCTCGACGCGCTGGGCGCCGGCGGTCTGGTTCCGCAGGAGCCAGGCGAGCGTCGGCTTCGCCACGAGGTTGTCGGGCAGCGCCGGCAGCACCAGCCGGCCGGAGTGGCCGAGGTGGATCTGGCCGTTGATCTCGAAGACCGGCCCGCGCGTCGTCAGGAGCGTCGCCTCGTGGTAGGTCCCGTCGCTCTGGTAGAGGCGCACCCGCCGCCCGACGTACTTCTCGAGCAGCTTCTCGCTCGACAGGAGGTCGTACTCGTAGTTCTGCTCCAGGATGCGCAGGCCGGCGGGGGCGGTCAGCGACCGCAGGTGGACGGACGTGGGGTCGATCCGGGCGGCGACGTCCATGAACCAGATCTCGTGTCGTCCCGACCGGCAGCCGCACCTCGCGCAGGTCCTTCACCAGCCCGAGGTCGCCGTTGTAGACGGTGACCATCACCTCCTTCTGCGTCTCGCGCGTGATGGGGATCGAGGCCGCCGCCGCGACCTGCGCGGTGGCGAAGAGATAGATCAGGGCGAGAGCCGCCAGCTTGCGCTTCATGGGTTTCGTCCTCCCGGTTCGACTGGGCTCGAGTGTGTCTGCCCCGTTAGACCGGGCGGGCCGGCGAAAGTTCCCGGTCAGCTCCCGACGCGGATCTGGAGGCGGACGCGGGGAGGCAGGGTGGCCGGCTCACGATCGGCCGTCCAGCGGCCGATGCCGGCGAGGCCGCGGACGAACTCGGGATAGACCTCGCGCGGCACCATCCACTCGATCAGCGCCCCGTCCGCCTCTTCCCGGCGAAAGGCCTGGGCGACACCCAGCCGCCCGCCGAGCTCGGCAAGCGCGCGTTCCGCCGCGGCGCGGTCGCCCACCGTCAAGCGGCCCGAGGCGTCCGGCGCCACGAAGAGACGGGCCGGCATCTGGGGGGCGCGGGCCGACAGCTCTCCCGACTTTGCCTCGGGCCGGACGCCTTCGACTTCTCGGGGGGCCTGGGGGCGGGACCGGGCCGCCCTCTTGTCGCGTGCCTCGGGCGCCGGCGCCGCCGGCGGCGCGACGGCGGCTGCCCCCTCCGAGGGCGGCGCGGCGGCGGGCGGCGCGGCGGCGATCGGCGGCGGACTGACGGACGGGGGCGGAGCGACCACCGGAGATGGCGCGGGCGCGGCGTCCTTCATGAGATTGGCGCCGGGGGAGGCATCGGAAGAATCCGAGCGCCGTTCCAGCGTTGCCGCCTGCTTCTTCTGGGCCTCCTCGGACAAGGCGCTCTCGCGCTCCTTCTTCTCGACCTGCTCGACCTGGTCCGCTTTCGTGGCCGGCTGGGAAGGCTCCGCGGGGGCGCTGGCCGACGGCGCGGGTGTCCCGGATACCGCCGGTCCAGTCGCCGGGGCCGGCGTGGCCGGCGGCGCGACGGGCACCGGCGCCGACGCCGGCTGCTCCTGACGTGCCGCGTGCTGGAGCTCCGGGGTGTTCTGGAAGACGTACACGGCCCCGAGCGCCACCAGCACCACCGCGGCCGCCTCCAGCGGGAGCTTCACGCGCAGCGGCTGAAAGAGCCGTCGCCCCAGGCGACGATGCCAGGGCAAGGGCCGCGCCGCCTCGAGCACGCGGTCCACGAAGCCGAGCGGCGCGCGGGCCGCCGGCAGCGCGTGGAGCATCCCGAGCGTCCGCGCCAGCGCGGCCAGCTCCGCCGTGCAGTCGGCGCACGTCGCCAGATGCGCCTCCACCTGGGCGCGCTCGGCCGCCGAGAGCTCGCCGTCCAGGAGCGCGGAGTGGAGCAGTCGGTTGTCCGCGCAGCTCATCACAGGAAGCGCTCCAGCTTCTCCTTGAGGTCGAGCCGGGCCCGGTGCAGCCTGGAGCGCACCGTGCCCAGCTCCAGCGACAGGGCCGCGGCGATCTCGTCGTAGGCGAGACCCTCGAGGTCGCGCAGGACCACCACGATGCGCCGCTCCTCGGGCAGCTCGGCGATGGCGCGGTGAAGCGCTGCCTCGCGCTCGCTCCGCTCGAGATCGGCCCCCGGCTCGCCTCCCTCAGCGGCGGGAAGTCGGTCCAGCCCCTGGGCGCGGGCGCGCGACATCCGACCCTCGCCGGAAGCGAGACGATTGAGGCAGAGGCGCGAGGTGATCGCATAGAGCCAGGTCGAGAGCTTGGCGTCCCCGCGAAACTCGGCCAGCGCCCCATGCGCCCGGAGAAAGGTTTCCTGGGCCACTTCCTCGGCCTCGGCCGGGCTGCCCAGCATACGCACCGCGACCCCGAACACTCGATGCTGATAGGTTGTCACGAGCTCCTCGAAAGCTCGGGTCTCGCCCGCCCGTAGCCGGTCCAGCAGCTCCCTGGGCTCAGAAGGACTCTCCCCACGCACGGTTAGACCATACCCTCCCCGAAAAGTTCCACGGGCTTAAAAGCGTCTTGACGCAAGGGGTCAATAATGTCATAGTGGCCTAGGACATTAATCCAATGGAGGCTCCGTCATCATGAACGTGCATATCGAAGAGTATCTGGCCCACGAAAAGCTCGCGGAGGCGCGGGCTCGGGCCGCCACCTATCTCCTGCTCCAGGCCGTTGACACCGGGCGCCCTGGATTCCGCGTCACCCTCGGGCTCGCGCTGATTCGCACCGGCCGGTGGCTCGCGGGACCCACTCCGACTCCGGCGAGTCAGGCCAACCGCATCACGGCCTAGACGCCGAGCCCAGTGGCCCGCGAGTCATCGACGATAGTCCCGCCGTCGGGGCTGCAGGTGAACCGGCAGAGCAGCGTGCCGGTGCACGTACAGCTCACGACGCAGATCCGGCATCTGATCGAGGCCGGGCATCTCAAGCCGGGCGTGCAGCTGCCCACGGTGCGGCAGCTCGCGGGCTTCCTGCGGATCAACCGCAATACCGCCGCGCGCGCGCTGGCGGATCTCCTCAGGGACGGCTATCTCGAGAGCCAGCAGGGGCGCGGCACTTTCGTGGTGGAGCGCCCGCCCACGCGCGAGGGACGCGCGGCGCGAAGCCTGGAAGTGCTCGTGGAGGAGACGCTCGAGCGCGCCCGGCGACTCGGCTTCACCCACGAGGAGCTGCTCGTGACGGTGGCCGCGCGCGCTCCGTATGCCGGCATGCGTCCCCGACCCGCCCGGGTCCGCGCCCTGCTCGTGGAGTGCAACTGGGAGGAGCTCACGCGCTACCGCGAGGAGCTCGAGACCGCCCTGCCCGTTTCGGTGGACCGCGTGCTGGTCGAGGAGCTCCCCGCGCGCATGGCCCAGGAGCCCGGCTTCCTGAGCGGCTATCGCGTGGTGGTCACGACCTTCTTTCACATCCACGAGGTCAAGGCGGCCGTCCCCGTCGAGGGCCCGCCCGTGGTCGCGCTCCTGTCCAAGGCCAATATCTCGACCCTGCTACGGCTCACCGAGCTGCCCCCGGGGGCCACGGTGGGGCTGGTCTGCACGACCCGCCACCGGCAGCCAGAACCTCCTCCGCTCGCTCCAGTCCGCCGGCCTCTCGGACATCACGCCCGTGCTCGCGTCCGCCGACGATCCCTGGTCCCTGGACCGCATCCTCGAGCAGACCCGCGTCGTCCTCTGCTCCGAGCAGGGGCCGCCCGGATCCGCAAGACCCTGCCGCCCGACGTCGAGCTCATCGTGTCGGACCGCACCCTCGACCACGGCGGCCTCGAGCTGCTGCGGGATCTCCTGATCCGGCTCGAGCAGCTCGGCGACCTAGATCAAGGGGACACCCACAGGGGCTGGACCACGGTCTTGAGCGACGGGAACTGCTCCTCGTGCCAGGCGACGACGCGCCGCCGTCGGGCGCACCGTGACGTCCGGGGCGTAGGCCTTGACCGCCTTCGAGAGCGGCGGACCGGACCGAGACCGTCCGCCGTCGGACTGCGCGCATCAGCATGCGGCGGCGCACGGCGGTGGCGTCCTCCCACACGACCACGCGCCTGGCCGCGCCGCGTTCACGGCGAGCCGCGCGTGATCCGGGATCGACGCCGTCGGCACGGTTGATCCCGCTGCGGGGCGCCGAAGCGCCGGCCGTCCGTCGACGGTGGCGAAGAGCACGGCGGGCCGGTCTGCTTGCCCTCCGTGTACCAGACGGCGTAGACGCGTGCCGCGGCCGTCGATGCGCGACGCTGGCCCCCGCGATGCGGGCACGCGGTGATCTTCCAGCCGTCGTCGTGCACGCGCAGCGGCGCGCGAAGGCCGTGCCGCCGTCGTCGCGAGAGCGCCAGCACCATGTCGCGCACGTCGCCGGGGAAGACCTTGCGCCAGAGCACGGCGCACGGCATCGCCGGGCCGCCGCCGACCGCACGCGGCAGCACACGCACGTCTCGCCGTCGCCAGCCTGGCCACGCGTCCACGCGCGTGCCCGCGCTCGGTCACGCGCGCCACGTAGGTGGCGGCCTGCGCGCGCGCCGTCGCGGCTGTCGATCCAGGCCACGAGCACGGTGCCGTCGGGCGCCACCGCGAGGCCCTCGAAGGAGTGCGAGATCGGCCGGTCGTCGTTGACGCGCAGCGGCGCCTCGAAGGTCGTGCCGCCGTCGAGCGAGCGCGAGAGGTGCAGGTCGGAGGCGAAGAGCGCGCCCGTCGGGCTTCGGGCGGCGGAGGACCAGGTGACGTAGATCTCGCCGCCGGGCGCCGACGGCGAGGCCGGGCGCCTGGTGCAGCGACGTCGACGCCGAGGCCCGGCGGATTCACGCGACCGGCTCGCCGCCGCCTCGCCCGGCCGCGCGACGTAGACGGTGTTGTCGTGGCCCTCCTCGGCGATCCAGGCGACGAGCGGCGTCCCTCGCGCGTCGGCGGCCACGGCGGGCGCCGAGACGTGCACCTCGTGGCCGCTGGCGGGATGCGTCACCTCGAGGCGAGCGGGCGCGGGGCCGGCCGCGCGCCGGCGCCGCCGCCACGGGCGAGCACGAGCAGCAGGACAGCAGGGCAGCGCGCGTGCGGGCCCATCACTTCCACCTCCACTGCGACGCCGCCGTAGAACGCGCGGCCGTCGCCGGGCTCGAAGAAGCGGCCGGTTCGGCGTCGTCGACCTGCGACCGACGACACGTAGGTCACGTCGGTCAGGTTGCGCGCCCTCGAAGAAGACGCCGAGGTTCCAGGGCTTGTAGTCGTAGCCCATCCGGACGTTGAAGAGCGTGTAGGCTGCGGTGCGGGCGTGTTCTCGCTGTTGACGAAGTAGCCGTGGGGCACGACCTCGACGCCCGGCGCGAACCAGAAGCCCGAGGCGTGGTCGTAGCGCAGCTCGGCGCGCAGGAAGTGGCGCGGCGCGCCCGGCAGGTCGTTGTTGCCGAAGTTCGGCGTCGTCGACGAAGACGAAGCGCGACCAGGTGTAGGCCGCCCGCGCGCGAGCGCGTCCCGGTCGCTCCCAGCCCGAGGCGCCGGGCGAGGTCGCTCGACGAGCACCACGTCGAGCGCCCACCTCCACGCCGGTGTGCCGCGAGCGGTCGATGTTCCGGAAGCGCGGGATCGTGAACGGCGCGCCGGGGAACGGCTGGACGTTGACGTTCTGGATCTCGTCCCACAGCTCGATGTCGTAGACGGCGACGTCCCAGCGTCACGCGCGTCGACCGCGCGGCCGCGCGTGCCGACCTCGAACTGCCAGGCCTTCTGCGCCTCGAGCTGGCTCGAGATGCCCTGGATCTGGCCGGGCGCGGTGAGCTCGAGCAGGAGCGGCGGCTCGTAGGCGTGGCTGGCGTTGCCGTACACCTGGACGTCTTCGCCAGCCTGCCAGACGACGCCGACCTGCGGCGACAGCCGACGAAGAAGTCCACCGTGTCGGACTGGTTGCCGTCTGTCGAGGAACTGGTCCCGCACGGCGCGGTCGCGCACTGCGGACGCGCGCGCCGCGCGACCAGCGTGAGCGACGGCGAGCACGTCGAACTGCTCCTCGGCGTAGAGGCCGACGTTGGTCGCCTGGTTGATGCTGGTTCTTCGTCTTGGCGCCGCGGTTGCCGCGGACGTTGGCGAAGTTCGTGTCGGTCTGGGGCGTGCCCAGGTACTGGAGCCCGAGGGTGAGGCGGTTGCCGAGGCCGAACAGCGGCGCGGTCTGGATGCAGCGCAGCTCGCTGGCCCAGTGTAGGTCGTCGTCGTCGATGACCGCGAAGCTCAGCGGATGGTCGAGGTCCTGGTAGTTGAGCTGGGTCGCCCACTCGAGCGCTGGTCTCGCTGAGCGGCGTGCGCACGGTGAAGGCGCCGCGCGTGTAGTCGTAGTTGCGCGCCGCCCGCGTGGCGACGTTGGTCGGGTCGGCTTTCCGCGGGTCGCGCTCGAACTCCTCGCGGGTGAGCGCGCCGGGCAGGTGCTCGTCGTTGTGCACGTAACCCGAGGTCGAAGCGCAGGGTGGTGCCGCCGGCGAAGTCGTAGCCGAAGGTGGTGTAGGCCGGCGGCGGACCTGGTCGCCGTGGTCGCGATAGCCGTGCAGCTCGGTGTCGGTGAAGCCGACGTAGAGGTCGAACGGCCCGTAGACCTGGCCGGTGGCGAGGTAGTTCTTGAAGAAGCCGAACGAGCCCGCCTCGCTGCGGATCTCGAAGAGCGCCGGCGTCGTAGCCCGTCTTGGTCACGAGGTTGATGGCGCCGCCCAGCGTGTTGCCGCCGAAGCGCAGCGCGCTGGCGCCCTTGTAGACCTCGATGCGCTTGGTCGTCAGCAGCTCGAGCGACTCGAAGTCGCTGAAGCCGTCCGCGTTGCCGTACAGGAAGCCGTCGATCAGGATGTTGACGCCGCGCAGGTGGAAGTTGTTGCGGAGCCCCGAGCCGCGGATGGAGAGCTGGCTCTCGTCGCGGCGCCGAAGCGCGGCCGGATCATCACGCCCGGCGTGAACTCGAGCACGTCCTTGAGGTTCGCGGCGCGGCTCTGCTCGATCTGCTTCTGCGTGATCACGTCGACGCTCCCGGGCATGCGCTCGATCTCCTCGCGGGCCTGCTCTCGGTGCGTGCCGCCGCTCGGGGACGAGGCGCGGGGTCTCGACGACGACCGGTGGCAGCGTCGGCGCCGGCTGGGCGCGAAGGCGGGCACGGCGCTCAGGAGCAGGACGAGGATCAGCAGCGCGATCACGATGGGATGTCCTCCGAGTCCGATGGACGCGTCACTTGAGGCGGAACTCCACGGGGAGCCGGACCCACATCGCCACCGGCTGCGTGCCGCGGCGCGCCGGCTCGAACTGCCAGCGGCGGACGGCGTCGGCGGCCGCGCTGTCGAGATCGGGATGGCCCGCCGACTGCTCGACGTCGACCTCGGCGACGCGCCCGTCGTCGAGCACGTGCACGCGGAGCAGCGTCGTGCCCTGCACGCCGAGGCGCCGCGCGCTCGACGGATACGACGGGCGCACCTGGTAGCCGCCCGTGGGCGTCGCCATACGCGTGATGCCCTCGTCGGGCGTCGCCTTCGCCACCACGGGGGGCGGAACGGGCGCGGCCGCAGGCGTGGCGGGGCGTCCCACCGCCGCCGGAAGCTCGGCGGGCGCGGCCGCCGGCTCGCTGGCGGCCACCGCGAATGGCAGGGTCTCGCGTGGGGCGGACGGCGGTGACAGGGACGCCACCGACGGTGCGGGCGCCGGGAGGCTTGGCGGCTCCATGGCCGGCGGCTCCTCGACCCGCGGCTTCGGAGCCTCGACAAGCCGTGGCGGTGTGGTCGGCGCGGGCTGTGCGGGGCGTGCCGGACGCGCCGCCGGCGGCGCGGGCGTGACCGGCACCGGCTCGGGCTCGATGAGCTGAGCCTCGAGCACGGGCGGCAGCGGCGTCACCCAGCCGGGTACCACCGCGGCGGCGAGCCCCACGAGGACCACATGAAGCGCGCACGACGCCGCGAACGGGCCCAGTCGCGTGAATGGAATACGAGCGGCCATGAAAACGGACGGTTCCCTCCTGGTGCCGGAACGGAAACACAGGGCGCCGCCGGAACTACCGAAGCGCGAGCGGCGCGGATCCGGAAACGGCTAGGCGGGAGCGACGGGCGGAGCGCGACCCTCGTGCGGGCCGAGCGAGCGGACGGAACGGATGACGCGGACGGAGGCGACCCTGGGGGGCTCGGCCGGCGCGGGCGCGGCGGCGGTGAAGCTACCCTCCACCTCGGTCCCGGCGACGTGCTGGGAGGCCGAAGCCACCGCGCAGCTCTCGCCGCGATCCTGATCGTTCAGGTGATGGACGGAATGGAGGCCATTCTCGAAGGCGAAGATCGCGAGGAGAAGCACCAGAGCCAGCGCAAGGTTCCGGCGGGGCCGGCGGGCGCCGACCGCGGCGAGGCCGGACAGCGCGACCACCAGGTACCAGGGGACGCCGGCCGGGGTGGGCGTGGCCGTCCAGGCCAGGTCCAGCAGGGCGGGGGTGCGATCGGGCGCCGCCGCGGGCTCGGGCACGACGTCCACGACCGGGGCGAACCGGGGGAGGTGCGCCGCCGCGGGGCCGGCGAAGAATCCGGCGCCGAGGAGCGCGCCGATGAAGCTCAGGGCAAGCAGTCGACCACGGTTCATCGCGGGCATTGTCCCACACGGAACGCGCGCCGCTCAAGGGCGGTTCCCGAAGGGCCGCCGCGCACCATCTGATAACCT
>CAVTFC010000017.1:0-223285 GCA_963733725.1 uncultured Candidatus Rokubacteria bacterium
CACGACGAACACAACGATCTCCGCCAGCTTGGGCGCGAAGTAGCTCGTGAGGCTCACCACCTCGCCGATGAGAAGTCCCGCCACCACCGCGCCCAGCAAGCTCCCCATGCCGCCCACCACCACCACCACGAAGCACTCGATGATGATCTCGACGCCCATCTCGGCGTAGACGCCGCGCAGCGGGCCGGCGAGGATGCCCGCGAGCCCGGCCATGGCGGTGCCGAGACCGAAGACGAGCAGCCACACCCGGCCGAGGTTGATCCCCAGCGCGCGCACCATGAGGGGATCGCGGGCACCCGCGCGCACGATGAGCCCCACGTTGGTCTTCTCCAGGAAGAGCCACAAGCCGACCAGGACCACCGCCGTCACCGCGATGACGAAGAGCCGGAAGGCGGGAAACTTCATGAAGCCGAGATCGACGGCGCCCGCGAGCTGGACGGGCGGATCGAGCGTGAGCCCGATCTTCCCCCACACCAGCTTCGCCGTCTCCACCAGGGCCAGGGACAGCCCGAACGTGAGCAGGAGCGGGTCGTCCGGCCTGTGGCCGTAGAGCCGCCCGATCATCGTCCGCTCCACGAGGATGCCGAACGCGCCCACCATGAGCGGCGCGAGGATCAGCGCCGCCCAGTAGCTCTTGGTGAACCCCCACAAGAAGAAGCCGAAGTACGCCCCCAGCATGTAAAGCGACCCATGGGCGAAGTTCACCACGCCCATGAGCCCGAAGATCAGCGAGAGCCCGATGGCGAGGAGGACGAGGATCCCCCCTAGCACCAGCCCGGTGAAGAGCTGGGGGCGGCGATCGCGGTCAGCGAGAGATCCGGCACGGGCCGGGCGGGCGCCTACACGTGCCCCTTCTCGGCGCACGTGCGCTCGTGACGCTCGTCCGCGTCGACCTTGGTGACGACATCGAAGTAGCCCCAGTCGCCCTTGACCTGGGCGGGCGCGCGTCCCTTGAGGATCCACATGTCCTGGAAGGACTTGTTGTCACAGCCCCGCCAGTACTGCTTGCCCTTGTAGTGGTCGTAGGTGGGATTGGCACGGAGCGCCTTGGCCACCTGCTCGCTGTCGGTGGACTTGGCCAGCTCGACTCCGGCGCGCCACCTCCATGATGCCGCTATAGCCGTAGCCGGCGTAGCCGTCGGGCGGCACGCCGAACTTCTTCATCGAGGCGTCCACGAACTTCTTGGCGTTGGCGTTGCTGCTGGCCAGCTCCCAGTAGAAGCTGGTGCCGGCATAGACGTCCGAGAACACGTCGGCCCCGCCCTCCTTGGTGAGGAAGAGGAAGTGCAGCGGCATCCAGAAGCTTCATCTCCTTCTTCATGCCGAAGCTCGCCCACCTGCTTGAGGAAGGCCACCCCGATCCGCGCCCGGCAACCGCGCCCAGGAGCACCTCGGGCTTGGCCGCCTGGATCTTCGGCAAATGCGCGCTGAACTCGGGCTTCCCCAGGGGGTACGGCGTGTTGCCGAGCACGGTGCCGCCGCCCTTGGTGATGACGTCGGTGAACACCGCGTTGTTCTGCTTGCCCCACGCGTAGTCAGCGTAGACGATCCAGTACTTCTTGCCGAGGTTCTGCAGGGCCCAGCTCCCCACCACGCGGCCGGTGATGGTGGGGTTGAGCGCCTCGTGGAAGGGATGAGGGCTGGTGTCGGGCTTGGCGCTGATCTCGTCGGACTGGCTGATCGAGATGAAGAGCTTGCCCGCCTTCTTGGTCTGCTCGTTGATGGCCATCTGCACGTGCGCGGCGAAGTCCGCCCACGATGAACTCGACGCCCTGGCCCTCGATGGAGCTCCTTGGTGCGCTGAGCGCCGGTGGCCGGCTTGAGCTCGTCGTCGCGGAAGAGGACCTCGACCTTGCGCCCCAGCACCCCGCCGCGCCCCGTTGAGCTCGTCCATCGCCAGTTCGCCGCCGCGCTTCTGGTCGGCGGCGAGGCGGGCGAACGGCCCCGTCAGGGGCAGCGGAAAGCCGATCTTGAGCGGACCCGATCCCTGCGCGCTGACCCCGCGCAGGAAGTGCGGGCCGGCGAGCACGACGCCGGCGGCGGTGCCGGTGGTGGTCAGAAAACGTCGACGCGTGAGGCTGGTCATCGTTGAGCCCTCCCTATGGTGGTGGAGCGTCACCTGATCCGGCTACTCCATGCGGCGGACGCGAAGGCGGGGTGCGGGATGTCCGCGAAACCCAGCAGGCCCCCGTAGAATTCCTTGGCCCTGGCGAGATCGGTCACCGTGATGCTGACGTGATTGAACGTTTTGAAGAGAGTCATGGGCGCGTCCCCCGGGACGAGAGGCTCGGCACGGAAGCGGAACATGAGTAACAAAGGGCACCGAGGCTTGTCAAGGCGGGGCCCCGTATTGCCCGCCCCCCGGGCACGGGCTATGATCCGCCCCTGATGCTCCCCGACCTCTCCCCGGTGGGCGCAGCATGATCGGCGCCTCCCTCGCCCGGCTGGGCGCCGAGCCCCTCCTCACCGGCCACGGCCGCTTCGTGGCCGACGTGCGCGCGGACGGCATGCTCGAGGCCGCGGTGCTGCGCTCCCGGCACGCGCATGCGCGGATCGTCCGGCTGGACGCGCGGCGCGCCCGCGCCCTGCCCGGCGTGCGGGCGATCCTCACCGCGGAGGACGTGCCCGCGGGCGCCATCATCCCCAACCGGGTGCCCGTCCCCGAAGGAACGCCGCGCTATCTCCAGCCGGCCATCGCCCGCGGCGTGGTGCGCTATGTCGGCGAGCCGGTGGCCCTGGTGGTCGCGGACATCCGCTATATCGCCGAGGACGCGCTCGAGCAGATCGAGGTGGAGTATGCGCCCCTTCCCGTGATGGCCTCGGTGGAGGCCGCGCTGGCCCCGGGCGCGCCCCGGCTCTTTCCGGGTACCGACTCCAACAACGTGGCCGTGATCAGCATGCGCGTGGGCGACGCCGACGCCGCGCTCGCCGCCGCCGCCCTGGTGCTCCGCGAGCGGTTCACGCATCCGCGGCAAACGGCCGCCGCCCTCGAGACGCGCGGGCTCCTCGCCGTGCCGCCGCCCGCGAGCGGCGGCGAGCTGCACCTCCTCGGCTCCACCAAGTGCATTCACATCAATCGCGGCATCCTCGAGCCATTTCGGCCTGCCGCCGGGCGCCCTCCGCCTCACCGAGGTGGACGTGGGGGGCGGCTTCGGCGTGCGGGGTGAGCTGTACCCCGAAGATATTCTGGTCCCGCTCGCGGCGCTCGCGTGCAGCCGGCCCGTCCGGTGGATCGAGGACCGGCGCGAGAACCTCATGGCCGCCAATCACGCCCGCGAGACCGTGTACGAGCTGGAGATGGGCTTCGACCGCGACGGGACGATCCGAGGCGTGCGCGCGGTGATCCGCGCCGACATCGGCGCCTACGTGCGCACCGCCGCCCTGGTGCCGGCGGAGTTCGGCGCCGCGCTGCTGCCCGGTCCCTACCGCATGCCCGACTACGCCTGCGACCTCTGGAGCGTGGTCACCAACAAGACGCCGGTGGGCACGCTGCGCTCCCCCGGTCGCCCCGAGTGTAATTTCGCGCGCGAGCGGCTGCTCGACACGGCGGCGGCGCGGCTGGGCCTCGATCCCGCAATGATTCGACGACGGAATCTTGTGCGGGCCGATGAGATGCCGTGGGACTGCGGCACCGTCTCCTTCGGCGTGAAGACCGTGTACGACTCCGGGGACTTCCCCGCGCTGTTCGAGCGCCTGCTCGAGCGCCTGGACTATGCGGGCGCGCGCGCCGAGCAGCGCGCGGCGGGGGCGCGCGGCGTCCGGCAGGGCATCGGGCTCGCCATGTACGTGGAGAAGACGGGACTCGGGCCCTTCGAGACCGCGCGCGTGGAGGCGCGGCCGGACGGCCGCTTCCGCGTGGACACCGGCGCCTCCTCCATGGGGCCCGGACTCGAGACGGCGCTGGCCCAGATCCTCGGGCTCCGCGCTCGGCCTGCCCGCCGACCGCTTCGAGGTGCGGCATCCTGACACCGCCGCCATCGAGAGCGGCGTGGGCACCTACGGCTCGCGCGGCACCGTCACCGCCGGCAATGCCGCGCAGATGGCGGCGGACAAGCTCGTAGAGGACGCGCGCGGCCGCGCCGCGACCCTCCTCGGCGTACCGGCGGGTGAGGTCAGCTACGCGGCGGGCGCGTGCGCGGCGCGCGGGCGCCGGGTCAGCCTCGCCGAGCTGGCCGCCGCCGGCCCGCTCGCCGCCGGCGCGTCGTTCAGCGTGCCCAAGCTCACCTATGCGGGCGGCGGGGTCGCGGTGGTGGTGGAGGTGGACGAGGCCACCGGCGCGGTGCGGGTGCGCCGGGTGGTGGTGGGGGCCGACGTGGGCCGCGCGGTGAACCCCGCCCTCATCGAGGCCCAGCTCGCGGGCGGGGCCGCGTTCGGGATCGGCAATGCCATGCTCGAGTCGCTCGAGTACGACGCGGAGGGCCAGCTGCTGACCGGAACCCTGCTCGACTATGCCCTGCCGCTCTTCACCGACGTGCCCCGTGATCGAGGCGTTCTACCAGGAGATCCCCGCCCACACCAATCCGCTGGGGCTCCGCGGGGTCGGCGAGTGCGGCAATCCCGGACTGGGCGCCGCGATCGCCAATGCGGTGTGTGACGCGCTCCGCGACCTCGACGTGCGCGTCACTGCGCTGCCGGTCACCCCGTCGAGGGTGCGCGCGGCCATCGAATCGGCCGCCTTCGGCCCGCCGCCTTCGCGGCTGATCCCCCGCGCATGCGCTTCGCCATCTACCTCCCCACGTACGCGTGGCCCGACCTCGATTTCGAGAAGGCCGGGCGCATGCGCGACTTTGCCAGGAAGGCGGAAGCGCTCGGCTTCGACGCCCTCTGGGTGTGCGAGCACTTCCTGGTGGCGCCCGGCCTCTACGGCGCGGTCTGGATGTCGCCGCTCCTCTGCCTCTCCATGTCGCGGCCGTGACCAGCCGCATCCGGCTCGCCACCGGCGTCCTCGTGCTCCCCTACCATCACCCGGTGACGCTGGCGCGCGAGATCCAGAGCCTGCATCACCTCTCCGGCGGCCGCGTGGTCCTGGGCGTGGCCTCCGGGTGGGATGCCCGCGAGTACGAGTCGCTCGGCGATTCCGCTCGCGGAGCGCGGGCCGCGCACCGACGAGATCCTCGCGGCGACGCGGCGCCTGCTCACCGAGCGTGACGTGACCTTCGAGGGCCAGCTACTATCGCTTCCGGGGGCTCACCATGGAGCCGCTGCTGCCGCGCATGCCGGAGGTCTGGGTGGGCGGAGGTGGCAAGGTGCGGACCGCGCTGTCCCCCGACAAGACCTATCTCGACCCCGCGGTGCTGCGGCGCATCGCCGGGGCCGACGGCTGGCTCGCGCGCGCCGCCGGGACCCAGGCCATGGTGAAGGCGGACATCGAGGCGGTGCGGGCGCATCTCGCCGCGCAGGGCCGGGATCCCGCCACCCTCCGGTACGGCCACATCAACTTCGTGCATCTGGTGGACGGGCGGGATCGCGCCGCCGCGCTGGCCGCCCAGCGCCCGCGCTTCGAGCGCGTGATGGGCACGCATCGATCCTTCGACCACCTGCAGGAGTCCTATCTGCTGGGGACCACCGCGGAGATCGTCGATCGCATCGGCGACCTCGAGCGGGCGGGCATCGAGTACCTCGTGCTGGCGCCGCTCGACTACGACCTCGAGCAGCTGGACCGCATCGCCGAGGAGATCGTCCCCCGCTTCCCCGCCCGCTGATCCGGCGGTCGTGACTACTTCGGCGGGGCCGGCGCCGGAGGGCCGGGCGGAGTGCCGGTCGCGGGCGGCGGATTGATCGTCACGCCGCGGCGGGCCAGCTCCTGGAGGATGAGGACGGCCCCCGGATTGCCCGTCTGGGCGAGCTCGTAGGTGCGCCGCATGATCGACTCGAGCTGGGCGCGCCGCTTCCGGGCCTGCTCGAGGGGCGCCGCGGTGTTGGCCCGGATCTCGAGCAGGCTGCGGTGCTCGCGCTGGAGCTGCCAGGTCTGGAAGCCGAACCAGCAGAGACCGGCGGCCACCAGCAGGGCGAGCAGCGGCCAGGGGCTCAGCGCGGCGCGCGGGCGCGGCGGCGCCGGCTCGGTTTCGTCGAGCAGCTCGTCCATCATGGCCGGCCCGACGGCCGCGGAGCCGCGCTCGGGTTGATCCCGTGGTCGGTCAGGATGGCGCGCAGGGCGTCGTCATTGTCGCGCGCGGCGAGATTCGCGATGGCGTTGACCAGCTCGCGATGCAGGGTCTCGAGCTGCTCGGTCTGCTGGAGGAATTGCTGCCGCGCCGTCAGCTCGGCCTGGACGCCCCGGTTCCGCTCGAAGAGCGCGATGTCCACGCCGACGAGCACCAGCACGAGCGCGCCACCGATCGTCACCCACGTTTCCCACCTGGCGAGCCGGCTTCCCAGGCTCATCGCAGCGCGCGCGCGCGGATCACCCACATGGCGCGGCAGCCTAGCATGCGGGTGGGCGGGTCACAACGTACGCTCATAGGCCGAACGACGAGAGAAACGCACCCATCACCCCCTGCACTTCCGCGCGATGGCTGCGGTTGGGAAAGTGCGGCCCCCCGGCCACCACGTGAAGGCGCGCGCCGGGGATCGTCGCGGCCAGGCGGCGGGACATCTCCACGGTGGGAAAGCGGTCGCGCTCGCCGGCCACGATCTGCACCGGGCAGCGGATCCGCGCGCAGTCGGCCAGCCACTCCGATCGCGAGTACGTCTCGTCGAGGAGCGCCAGGAACGAGGGTACCGAGTGACGCCGCGAGGCTCTCCAGCAGCTCGGCGTGGCGCTCGGGACGCGCCTTGAGGCGGGCCAGGGCCTCGTCGCCCATGCGGAGCCGCACATTGGCGTCGAGGTACTCGTCGAAGCGGCCCGCGGCCACCAGGGGCCGGTGGGCCGCCCACCAGCGTTGTCCTCCTCCGGCGGGGCATAGGGCGGCCCGCTGATCGAGAACACGCCCCGCACGCGCGCGGCATGGTGGACGGCCAGCCACAGCGAGAGCGCCCCGCCCATGGAAACGCCGCCGAAGAGGGCGGCGGGGACGCCGAGCGCGTCCAGCCAGGCCACGAGGTCCGCCGCCTTGGCGCCGTAGCCGTAGTCCTCCGGCCGCTCGAAGCGCTGCGACCGGCCGTGGCCGCGCGTGTCGGGGAGCAGCGCGCGGACCCGGTGGAGGAAGGGCTCGACGTCCGGCAGCATCACGGAGGAGTCCTCCACGGAGCCGCCATGAATCCACACCAGGGGAGGCCGGGTGGGGTCGCCGGCCTCGCGCCAGAAGAGGCGCACCCCGGAAGGCAGCACCGACTCAGGCAGGGCCGAGCCTCTTCTCCAGCGAGCGCGCGTACCGCGACATCGAGTACGTGCACACCCAGTACACCACCGCGATGAAGAGATAGAGCTCGAAGGGGCGGATCTCGCGGTTGTTCACCACCTGGGCGGCCTTGGTCAGGTCCATGAACCCGATGATGGAGGCCAGCGAGGTGTCCTTGAAGAGCACGATGAACTGGGTCACCAGGGACGGGAATCATGTTCTTGAGGGCCTGCGGGAGCACCACGTGGCGCATGGTCCGGGCGGAGGAAAGCCCGACCGCGGTGGCGGCCTCCACCTGGCCCCGCGGCACCGACTGCACGCCCGCGCGCACGATCTCGCCCAGATAGGCGGCCTCGAAGATCACGAAGGCGGTGAGCGCGACCCCGAACTCCGGGATCTTGGTCTTGAGCAGCATGGGGATGACGATCCAGATCCAGAAGATCACCATGACCAGGGGGACCCCGCGAAAGAACTCGACGTAGAACGCCGCCGGCACGCGCAGCCACGCCCGGCTGGAGAGCCGCGCCAGCCCGATGAAGATGCCCGAGGATGAAGCCGAGCACGATGGACGGGATGGCCAGCCGCAGCGTGCCGCCCACGAAATTACCGAAGCCGAGAAACCCCTGGAGGAGGAGGAAGTCGAGGTTCCGCCAGACCACCGAGAAGTCGAGCGTCATGCGCGCCGCCGTCCGCCCACGATGAGGCCGGGAATGGCGGTCCGCCGCTCCACCCACGCCATGACGGAGGCGAGGGAGACGCAGAGGACGAGGTAGATGACGGTGCCTGCGGTGAGCGCCTCGATGGCCTTGGCGGTGTACGTCTCGATCTGCCGCGTCTGGAAGGTGAGCTCGGCCACCGAGATGGTCAGCGCCACCGAGGAGTTCTTGAGCAGGTTGAGCGACTCGCTGGTGCCGGGCGGGATGATGAGCCGGAGCGCGATGGGGAGGATCACGTACCGATACGACTGGGCGACGGTGAGGCCGGAGGCCACCGAGGCCTCGAGCTGGGTGCGCGGGATGGACTGGATGCCGGAGCGAAGGACCTCCGAGAAGCGCGCGCCGCTGTACACGCCGAGCGCGCACACCGCCGCCCAGAACTCGAGCCCGTGGCTGAAGAGCCACTCCCGGACGGCCTCCGGGAGGAGCGGCGGCACCCCGAAGTACCAGAAGAACATCCAGACCAGCAGCGGGACGTTCCGGAAGAACTCCACGTAGAACGTGGCCACCACCCGCAGCGGCCGGAACGGCACCGTGCGCAGCGCGCCCGAGACGATCCCCAACCCCACCGCCAGCACCCACGCGCACGCCGACAGCTCCAGCGTGGTGATGAGGCCGCTCAACAACCACTGCCCCGACTCCCCCCTCCACAACACCGCCCAATCGAACTTGTAATTCACACGTATTGAAGGGCGAGAATCGCCGGGGCGGGGCGGGGAGCGAGACGCGATCGGGAGCGCAGTCGGGGCGCGAGAGGGGCAGGGCCGGGGGTGGGGGTACGCTCGCGGCGAATGCTGTACTGAGCACAGCGAGTGTGCCCCCGCCCCCCGCGCCCTGCCCCGGCGCCCGCACTCACGCGAAGGACTACTTCGGCGCCACCTGGTAGATCATGAACTGGCGCACCGCCGCGCTCATGGGATAGGGCAGCTCGCCCTTGGGCCCGAACCACTTGTCGTAGATCTCGAAATACTTTCCGCTCTCGATGCCTTCCATGAGGGCCGCGTTCACCACCGCGCGAAAGTCGGAGTCGTTCTTCCGCATCGCCATGCCGTAGGGCTCGTAAGAGAAGAAGTCGCCCACGATGTCCCACTGGGCCGGATTCGGCGCCTTCGACTTGAGCCCGGCGAGCTGGATGCCGTCATTGGTGTAGGCGTCCGCCTGACCCTGGAGGAGCGCCTGGAAAGCCGCCGGCTGGTCGGGGAACTCGCGCAGCTGGGCCTTGGGCGCCTTCTCGCGGACGATCCGCGCATTGGTCGAGCCCTGCTGGGCGGCGATGCGCCGGCCGTCGATGTTCTGGATCCCCTTGATGGGGCTCCCCTTCTTGACCAGGAACTGGGCGCCCGTCACGAAGAAGGTGAGCGAGAAGTCCACGCTCTCCCGCCGCGCGCGCGTGTCCGTCATCGTCCCTGCGATCAGGTCCACGGCATTCGAGGACAGCAGCGGGATGCGGGTGGGCGGCGTGGACTCCTTCTTCTCCACCTTGATCGGCTTGCCGAGCTTCCTTTCCAGGGCGGGCTTGATCAGCTCCTCCACGAGATCGATGGAGAAGCCGACCCACTCGTTCTTGGCATTGACATAGGCGAAGGGCGGCGAGCCGGTGCGGGTGCCGATGGTGAGGGTGCCGGACTGGCCGATCTTCTCGAGGGTGCCGGTCAGCGGCGCCGGCTGCTGCGCCACGGCCGGCGCCAGACCCATCGCCACCAGGGCGAGGGCGAGGACGGTGACGAGTGACTTCTTCATGCGTGACCTCCTTGGTCTCGGTTAATGCGACAGGATCTTGGACAGGAAATCCTGGGCGCGGTCCGATCGCGGCGCGGCGAAGAACTCCTGGGGCGGCTGGACCTCCACGATCTGGCCCGCGTCCATGAAGACCACCCGGTGGGCCACACGGCGGGCAAAGCCCATCTCGTGGGTCACCACCATCATGGTCATGCCCTCCTTGGCGAGGTCGGTCATGACCTCGAGCACCTCATTGATCATCTCCGGGTCCAGCGCCGAGGTGGGCTCGTCGAAGAGCATGATCTTCGGCTGCATGGCCAGCGCGCGGGCGATGGCCACGCGCTGCTGCTGGCCGCCGGAGAGATTGGCGGGATACTTGTCCGCCTTGTCGGGAATGCGCACCCGCTCGAGCAGGACCCGCGCGATCTTCTCGGCCTCCGCGGCCGACAGGCCCTTCACCTTGGTGGGCGCGAGCGTGATGTTCTCCAGCACCGTCATGTGCGGGAAGAGGTTGAAGGACTGGAAGACCATGCCCACCTCGGCGCGGAGGCGGGAGAGGTTCACGTCGGATGCGGTGATGCTCTTGCCGTGCACCAGGATCTCGCCCTTCTGGATGGGCTCGAGCCGGTTGACGCAGCGGATGAGGGTGCTCTTGCCGGAGCCGGACGGCCCGCACACCACGATGACCTCGCCGCCCGCCACCGAGAGGCTCACGTCGGCGAGCACGTGGAGGGTTCCGAACCACTTGTCCACGTGCGTGAACTCGATGGCGGCGGGCATTGCTACTCGATGACCACGAGGACGTCGCCGGGGTTGACGGTCTGGCCGGGCTGCACCCGGATCTCCTTGACCGTGCCCTCCCCGGTAGCGCGGAACTCGTTCTCCATCTTCATCGCCTCGAGGATCACGAGCCCGTCGCCGCGGGACACCCGCTGGCCCACCGCAACCTCGATGAGAACGACGCGCCCGGGCATGGGCGCCTTGAGCACCTGGCCACTCGCGGCGGCGGTGCCGCCCCGGGTGCGGATGAGATAGCGCGACTCCTCTTCGACGCGGATGCGATGGACCTCGCCATCCACGGCGACCACGGTGACGCCGTCCTCCTCGCTGAGGTCGGCGAGGTACGATGCGCTGCCGAGCAGCAGCGACCAGCCGCTCTCCCCGACCCGGCGGGCATCCACCTCCAGCCGCTCGCCCGCCACCGTCACCCGATATCGGCCCGGCTCGCCGGTCACTTCCACGGGAATGGTCCGGCCCTCGACCTCCGCCGCGAACTTCATCGCGGGCGGGGCCAGACGCGGCCGGACCGCGTCCACGCGCTGGGCCCGGCCGCCGGGGACGCCGGGGCGCGGCGGCCGGCGGCGTCATAGGCGGCGATGGCGGCGGCGGCGAGCGCGATGGTCCCGTGCGCACCGCCGCCAGCGGGGACATCGGCGGGGAGCAGCCGCTCCATGAAGCCCGTGTCCAGGCGCCCCGCGATGAAATCCCCATCGCGCATGATCCGCGCGAGCACGGGGATGGTGGTGCGCACTCCCGCCACGTGATACTCGCCCAGCGCGCGGGTCATGCGGGCGATGGCCGCCTCGCGGTCGGGGCCCCAGACGATGAGCTTGGCCATGAGCGTGTCGTAGTGCTGCGAGATGGTCGCCCCCGCATAGACCCCGGAGTCGTCGCGCACCCACGGCCCGCCGGGCGCGCGCAGGCCGGTGATGCGGCCGGGCGAGGGCACGAAGCCCGCGAACGGATCCTCGGCATTGATCCGCGCCTCGATGGCCCAGCCATTCCAGACCACGTCGTCCTGGTCGAAGCCGAGCTTTTCCCCCGCCGCGAGACGAAGCTGCTCCTTGACGAGATCGCGCCCGGTCACGAGCTCGGTGACCGGGTGCTCGACCTGGAGCCGCGTGTTCATCTCCAGGAAGTAGAAGGCGCCCGCGCGGTCGACGAGAAACTCCACCGTGCCGGCATTGACATAGCCGACGGCGGCGGTGAGCCGGCACGCGGCCTCGCCCATGCGCCGCCGCATCTCCGGCGTCACCGCCGGCGACGGGCTCTCCTCCACCAGCTTCTGGTGGCGGCGCTGGATGGAGCACTCACGCTCGCCGAGGTGCACCACATTGCCGTGGGCGTCGGCCAGCACCTGCACCTCGATGTGGCGCGGCGCCTCGACATAGCGCTCGAGGTAGACGGAGGCGTCGCCGAAGGCGCTGCCCGCCTCGCTGCGCGCCGCGCGCAGCGCGCCCGCCAGCTCGCCGGCGGCGCGGACCACGCGCATCCCCTTGCCGCCTCCGCCCATGGCGGCCTTCACCATGACGGGGAATCCCACCTCGGCGGCGACGCGCGCGGCCTCGGCGTCATCGGCGACGGGCGCCTCCGTCCCCGGCACCACCGGCACGCCCAGCCGGATGGCGGTGCGCCGCGCCGCGACCTTGTCGCCCATGGCGCGGATGGCCGCGGGCGAGCGGCCCGATGAAGACCAGCCCGGCGGCGAGGCAGGCCTCGGCGAAGCGCGCGTTCTCGGCCAGGAAGCCGTAGCCCGGATGCACCGCCTCCGCGCCGGTGTCCCGGGCGGCCTGTCACGATCCGGTCGATGGCGAGATAGCTTTCCGCGGGCGCGGGCGGTCCCAGCCGCACCGCCTCGTCGGCGGCCAGCACGTGCAGCGACTCGCGATCGGCGTCCGAGTACACCGCCACCGTGACGATGCCCAGCTCGCGGCAGGCACGGATGACGCGGACGGCGATCTCGCCCCGGTTGGCGATGAGGACCTTCGAGAAGGGCGTCACCAGAGGAAAATGATAGCAGGTTGGGGCATGGATGTCTCGGCGTCCGGCCGTCAGCCGCCGAGCTGCTTCACCGCTTCCTCGACGAAGGCGGGATCGACGACCTCCTTCACGGGCAGGAGGCTCTTCATGAAGCCGTGCTCGACCCACCACTTGATCTGCTTCTCCACGTCCGCGATCCAGAGGCGGCCGTTGCGGTCCTGATAGGGCAGGCCGGCGCGGATCAGCTCCGGCCTGGCCCCGGTGTATTTCGCGGTGATCTCCACCACTTCCTCGTAGTGGGTGCCGGGCACGAGCCGGCCGTCCTTCGTGACGAGGGCGGCGTCGTGGTAGTAGCGCGAGGCCTTCACGTACCCCTTCATGAAGGCCACCGCCTTCTCCCGATCCGCGGCGAATTGCTTCGAGTAGAAAACGGCGGCGATCTGCCAGGGATAGAGGTCACCCGCCCAGAACAGCACCTTGCCGAAGCCCTGGGCCTCGGTGGCGCCGGGGAAGGGCTGCGGCACGAGGATGGCGTCCACCGACTTGCCCTTGAGCGCCTCCACCGTGGCGGGCATGGCCTGGAGCGGGACGATGCGCACGTCGGAGAGCGCGAGCCCCTCCTTCTCCAGGATATTGCCGATGTGATAGTGGAAGGTGGAGCCGAGCTGGGTCACGCCGATGGTCCGGCCCTTGAGATCCCTGATCGAGCGCACCTTGCCCGAGTCCCACAGCTCCTTCTGCACCACGATGCCCACCAGCGGAAAGCCCGCCCACTCGCGGCCCTTGTCGGCGACGATCCAGAGCTTCTCCCCCTGGAGCACGATGTTGTAGAGGGCCGCGGTGAGCCCGGTGGCGCCGACCTCCACCGCCCCCGCGGCGAGCGCGGTGGCGATGGGCGCCGCCGCCTGGAAGTAGACCAGCTCCGGCTCCACCCCGAACTCCTTGAAGAAGCCCTTCTCGACGCCCACGAAGATGGGCGCGGAGGACGTGAGCTTGAGGACTCCCACCTTGACCTTGGTCTGGGCCTGGGCGGGCGCTCCGGCGAGGAGCAGGGCGACCGAGATGACGGCGGCGAGCAAGCGCGACATGGCGTCTCCTTTGACGAGGGTGTCGCCTAACCTATCACAGCGCCGCGCCATCCCATCGGCGCCGTCTCCCTCACCGCTCGCGCCAGGGGATGACGAGCCGCTCCAGGCCCGCGAGCGCCCAGTGCGACAGGATCCCCAACAGCGAGAGGAGCACGATGCCCACCATGAGCTTGGTGGTCGCCATCAGGTTGGCCGCGTGCAGCACCAGGAAGCCGATGCCGGACTCCACCGCGATCATCTCCGCGGCCACGAGGAGGAGCAGCGCCGTCCCCGCGCCGAGCTTGAGGCCGGCGAAGACCATGGGCAGCGACGCGGGCACGATCACCTTGCGGATGACGCTCCAGCGCCCGGCGCCGAAGGACACCGCGGCCCGGATCAGCAGCGGGTCGGCCTGGCGCACACCCGCATAGGTGTTGAGCGCGAGGGGGAAGAACACGCCGAGCGCGATCACCGCGATCTTGGAGGTCTCGCCGATCCCCAGCCAGAGGATGAGCAACGGAAGCAGCGCGATCTTGGGAATGGGAAAGGTGGCGGCGATCACCGGCGTGCCCACCGCCTCCGCGACCGAGAAGAAGCCGACCGCCACGCCCACCGCGATGCCCGCCGCGCCGCCTAACACAAACCCGACGAACAGCCGCCGGAGGCTGGCCGCCAGGTGCACCGCCAGCTCGCCCGAGCGCGCCATGTCCACGCCCTCGGCGAGCACGCCCAGCGGCGAGGGCAGGAAGAGGGCCGACACCCAGCCCGAGCGGCACAGCGCCTCCCAGATCACCACGATCCCCAGCAGGGCCGCCACCCGCAGCAGCCGGTACTCGCGCCGCGCGAGGAAGCCCGTCCGGTTCTCCACCGGCAACCGCGTGACCGTCATGCGCCGCCCTCGAGGAGCGCGGCCTCGGCCTGCGACCGGATCAGCTTCCAGATACGGTCGGCCGCCCGCACGAAGATGGGATCGCCCAGCATGGCCTCGGTGCGCGGCCGCGGCAGGTCGATCACCACCGTGTCCAGCACGCGTCCCGGCCGCCGGGAGAGGACGAGCACGCGATCGGCCATGAACACCGCCTCCTGGATATTGTGCGTGACGTAGAGGATGGTCTTGCGCGTCCGCTCCCAGAGGGCGAGCAGCTCCTCCATCATGAGCGTGCGGGTCTGGGCATCGAGCGCCGAGAAGGGCTCGTCCATCAGCAGCACCGCCGGGTCCACCGCCAGCGCGCGCGCGATGCCCACGCGCTGCCGCATCCCGCCCGAGAGCTGATGCGGGTACTTGTCCTCGAACCCGCGGAGGCCCATCTGCTCGATGTGCCGGCGGGCGCGCAACCTCCGCTCCCCCGCGGGTAGCCCCAGCTCCTCGAGGCCCAGCTCGACATTGGCCTGGGCGGTGCGCCAGGGAAAGAGCGCGAACTCCTGGAACACCGTCGCGGTGAGCGGCCGGTCGGCGCCGCGCTCGCCCTCGAAGAAGATCTCCCCCGCGCTGGCGGGCAGGAGCCCGGCGACGAGGCCGAGCAGGGTGGACTTGCCGCAGCCCGACGGGCCCAGGATGGCCAGGAACTCCTGCGACGGCGGCGGCGAAGGACACGTCTTCCAGAGCGATCACGTCCCGGCCGCGCCGATCCTGATAGCGCTTGCCGACCCGTTCGACCGTCACGATCATGCGGGCGCCGTCACCAGAGCCGTCATCGCGCCGCGACCGCGCGGAGGCGGAAGCGCTGGATCTTGCCCGTGGACGTCTTGGGCAGCTCGGCGACGAACTCGATCCAGCGGGGCGCCTTGTACCCCGCGAGCCGGCGGCGCACATGCTCGGTGAGCGCGGACGACAGCGCTTCATCCCCCGCCGCGCCGCCCTTGAGCACGCAGAAGGCATGGGCGCGAATGAGACCGTCGGCGTCGCGACGACCGATCACCCCGGCCTCCAGCACCGCGGGATGCTCCAGCAGACAGTTCTCGACCTCCACCGGCGACACCCAGACCCCGCCCACCTTCAGCATGTCGTCGCCGCGGCCCTGGAAGTAGAAGTAGCCGTCGGTGTCCTGGAAGAACATGTCACCGGTGCGGAGCCACTCGCCCTGCATGGTGCGCCGGCTCTCCTCGTGACGGTTCCAGTAGCAGGCGGCGGTGGTCTCGCCCTTGATCAGGAGCTCCCCGGTGGCGCCGGGCAGCACCGGCCGGCCCTCGCCGTCCACCAGCTTCGCCTCGAAGCCCGGGATCACCTGCCCGCTCGAGCCCGCGCGCGCGGCGCCGGGGCGATTGGCGAGATAGTCGTGCAGGGCCTCGGTGGAGCCCACCACGTCGAGGAGCTCGAGGCCGAACCGCTCGCGCCAGCCCTGGAACACCGCCGGCGGCAGCGCCTCGCCGGATGAGACGCACATCCGCAGCGAGGCGAGATCGAAGCGGCGCGCGGCGTCGGGCACCTGGAGGAGGCGCGCGTACACGGTGGCCACCGCGAACAGATGGGTCGGCCGCTCCGCGGCCACCAGCGCGAGCAGGCGCTCGGGATCGAGCCGCTCGGGCACGAGGAGGGAGGCGGCGCCGGTGAGGGCGGGAAAGTAGAGCGAGTTGCCCAGACCGAACGCGAAGAAGAGCTTGGAGGCGGAGAGGATGAGGTCGTCCGGCCCGATGCCGAAGATGCCGCGCCCCACCAGCTCCGCGGCGTGGACGAGATCGTGCTGGAGGTGCACGGCGGCCTTGGGGCGTCCGGTGGAGCCGGAGGTATAGCCCCAGAGGGCGACGTCGTCACGCGAGGTGTCGGCGGGCTCGAGCACCGGCGCGGCGGCGGCCAGCGCGGCCTCGTAGGACTCCGCGCCGGGCGGCGCCGCGCCCACCACCAGCACGCGCGGCGGACGCCGGCCGCGCGCGGGCGCGGCAAGGAATTCGGCCGCTGCCTCGGGATGCGTCACGATGGCGCGCGCGCGGCTGTCCGCGACGAAGAACGCGTACTCCTCCGCGCGCAGTCCCGGGTCCAGCGGCACCGGCACCGCCCCGATGCGAATGGCCCCCCAGAAGGCCTCCGCAAACTCGGGGCAATCGGGCAGCGCGAGCAGCACGCGCTGCTCGATCTGCACCCCGCGCGCGCAGCAGCGCGCCGGCCGAGTCGGCGCGCCCGCGTCGGCCACGTCGGCATAGGTGACGGCGCCGGCCCCGGTAGCGGAACGCGGGGCGGCTCGCCGCGGCCCTCGGCGAGATGGCGATCGAGGAAGAAGGCGGCGGCGTTGAAGCGCTCGGGAATGTCCAGCGCGGCGGTCATCGGAAGGCTCGCTCGTTATACCCCAGACCATGGAACCGCGCAAGGGAAGCGCGCCGGGCCTGCTCCCGTGCCACCGTCTGGCCCGATCGGTGCTAGGGTTGAGCCATGGGCAAGCGGGCGAAGCTCCTCGTCCTCTGTATGGACGCGGGGGATTGGGCAGACGAGTAATCCCGAGGGCCTCTTCGTCGGCGCGGTCTGGCCCTCGTTCTGGACGGGGCTCTCGCCGGCGCGCCACGGCCGCTATTGCTACACCCAGATCGTGCCGGGGGCCTATACGCACGCGCCGTTCCCGCCGTCGAAGATCCGGGGCCAGGCCTTCTGGGATCAGCTCGCCGAGCAGGGGCTCCGGGTCGCCGTGATCGACGTCCCCAAGACCGTCCCCTCGACGCGCCCGGACGTCGTCCAGGTGGTGGACTGGGGCACTCACGATCCGGAGCACGGCTTCGGGAGCTGTCCGCCCGCTCTCCCCGCCGACCTGGAGTCGCGCTTCGGCCGCCACCCGATCCCGAGCTGTGACGCGCCCGGGCGCGACACCGCTCAGCTCGCGGCACTCCGTGACGGGCTTCTGCGCGGGGTGGCGCTCAAAACCGAGCTGTCCAGCCACTACCTCGCGCAAGGCGGCTGGGATCTCTTCCTCACCGTGTTCCCGGAAAGCCATTGCGCCGGGCACCAGTTCTGGCACGTGCACGACCCCGCGCATCCGCGGCACGACGCGGGGAGCGCCGCCGCGCTCGGCGATCCCATCGAAGACGTCTATGCGGAGATCGACGCCGGCCTGGGACGGCTTCTCGCCGAGGCGGGTAAGGACACACGCGCGCTTGTCCTCGCGAGCCACGGCATGGGCCCGCACTACGACGCGACCTTTCTGCTGGACGACATCCTCCGAGCACGGGAGGCGGCGCGCGTCGCCCCCGCGACGCGGCGGGCGGCGGGTCTTCTCGAGCGAGGATGGACCCTCGTGCCGGAGCGCGCCCGCAAGCTCCTGAGACCCATGCGGGGGCACGTCAAGCAGCGGCTCGGGGCGGCCCTCCCCGATGCCGCCCTCGCGGCGCGCCGGTGCTACGCGACGCCGAACAATGTCGTGTACGGGGGCATTCGCGTCAATCTCGTGGGCCGCGAGCCGAGCGGTCGCGTCCGGCCGGGCGCCGACCTCGACCGGTTCTGCGAGGAGCTGACGCGAGATCTGGGAACCTTCGTGAACTCGGAGACCGGACGCCCCCTCGTGCGCCGGATCCTCCGCACCGCGGAGGCGTATCGGGGCGAGCCGACGGATCATCTGCCGGATCTGCTCGTCGAGTGGAACCGGGAGACGCCGATCCGCTCGGTGGAGTCGCCCACCTTCGGGCGGATCAGCCGCGAATTCCGGGGCAATCGGACCGGAGACCACACGCCCGGCGGGCTCGTCATCGCCGTTGGACCCGGCGTCGTCCCCACCCGTCTCGAGGCGCCCCTGCCGATCACCCGGCTCGCCCCGACCATCGCGGCCGGGCTCGGGGCGCGGCTCGCGGACGGCGCGACACCGATCGTCGAGCTCTCGGGAGCGGACCCCACCATCCGGTGAGCGCGCCGCTGATCAGCGTGGTCATCCCCTCGTTCAACGCGGCCGCCTTCATCGAGGAGACGCTCACCTCGGTCCAGGCCCAGACGCATCGGTCCCTGGACATCGTCGTCGCGGACGACGGCTCGACCGACGACACCGTCGAGCGCATCGCGCGTTTCGGGCCGGCGGTGCGGTGCCTCCGGCTCGATCACCGGGGCATCGGGGCGGCCCGGCGGGCCGGCCAGGCCGCGGCCTCGGGGAGCTATCTCGCCTTCCTCGACGCCGACGACATCTGGGATCCCGAGGCCCTCGAGGCGCAGGTCGACATCGCTCGCCGGTACCCGGAAAGCGGCCTCGTGATATGCGACGGGATCGAGTTCGAGGGGGCCCGGGTGATCTCGGAGTCTCTCCTGAGCGGGTCCATCGCGGAGCGCCTCGCGCGGGGCGGCGGCGAGCCGCTGACCGGGCGGTTCTATCGGGACCTCATCGCCGCGCCGACGATCAGAACGCCCGGGCAGACCCTCATCCCGCGCGCGGTGGCGGACCATGTCGGACCCGTCAGCGCCGACCCCGACATCAGCCAGGACTGGGACTACTATCTGCGCATCGCGGCGCGCTACCCTCTGACCTTTCACCGGCGCCGGCTCGTCCGGTACCGCTACCACGCGACGAGCGCGTCGGGGCCCACGGAGCTCCGCTCCTTTCGCTGGCTGCTGCGGGACCTGCCCGTCTTCCGGCAGCAGCTACGGGAGCGTGCCCCCGCCGACCGCGGGGCCGTCCGGCTCGCGCGGAGAGTTCGGACGCGAAGGCAGGCACGCCGGGCCTACTACCACGGCCGCCAGGACGATCTCGTCTTCGCGCGCGCCTTTCTCCGTCGCTTGCTTCGCGATCGCCCGACCGATCCCGTCATCCTCGCGTGGGCCCTCGCCGTTCACCTCCCGGAACGCGCCACCGCGCGCCTGGCGTGGCTCGTCCGCGCGATCAAGAACCGCTGACGGGATCGCTCTTCACGGTGAGTCCTTCCCTCGCCCGCCGAGGCGGGCGGAGAGCGCGGCCACGAGCGCGTCCGGACAGCTCGGCGAGATGACCACCAGGCCGCGGGTGGTCTCGAGATAGACGAGGTCCTCGGTATTGGTGATGGCCAGGTAGTGGAGCCCGACGCGCGGATTCCAGCGGAGGCCGTGCGAGCCGAAGAGCCCGTTGAGCCCGAGCGCCAGGAGGCCCCCGACGGGACGCGGGGTCCGGTCCACGGAGCGGATCGCGGAGTACGGCAGCCGCCGCGACAGCCAGCGCCGCTCGAGCCGGATGCCGCGCGCCTCGAGGGTATAGCCGGCCGGCGCCAGGCCCTGCAGCGCCCACACCACGCCCAGGAAGGGCAGCGGGAAGATCACGAAGAGCGGATCGCTGGTGGTGGCGACGAGGAACACCGACAGCCCGAGCGGCAGGGCCACGCCCAGGCCCAGGCCGAAGATTCCCGCGAGAATGCGCTGGCGGGTCCCGAGAGTGGCGGGGAAGAAGGGGTCCTCGTCCAGTTCCGCGCGCGTAGCTATCTCGGGTGGATCTCCATGGCGCCGAAGAAGTACGGGATCTCGAAGGCGGCCGACTCCGGCGAGTCGGAGCCATGTACGGCATTGGCCTCGATCGAGGACGCGAAGTCCTTCCGGATGGTCCCCGCCGCCGCCTTGGCGGGATCGGTGGCGCCCATGAGATCGCGCAGGCGCAGGATGGCGCCCTCGCCCTCGAGCACCATGGGCATGCACGGCCCCTGGGTCATGAAGGCGCAGAGGCTCGCGAAGAAGGGCCGCGCCTTGTGGACGGCGTAGAACCCACCCGCCTGCTCGGCGCTCAGATGGACGAGCTTGGCGGCCAGGACCTTGAGGCCCGCCTTCTCGAAGCGGGCGATGATCTGGCCGGTGGCGCCCTTGGCGACGGCGTCGGGCTTGATGATGGTGAGGGTGCGCTCGATGGCCATGGATCCCCTATTTCTGGCCGAGAACGCGGGCGACGGTGGCGCCCATGTCCGCGGGGCTCTTGACGG
This sequence comes from uncultured Candidatus Rokubacteria bacterium, assembly GCA_963733725.1. Taxonomy (GTDB): domain Bacteria; phylum Methylomirabilota; class Methylomirabilia; order Rokubacteriales; family CSP1-6; genus DASRWT01. Next base: position 20,380 of record CAVTFC010000017.1, read on the forward strand.
TGGTGATGCCGGCGGCTTCCATCGCCTTCATCTTCTCGGCGGCGGTGCCCTTGCCGCCCGCGATGATGGCGCCGGCATGGCCCATGCGCCGGCCGGGCGGGGCGGTCTGGCCGCAGATGAAGCCGACCACAGGTTTCGTCACGTGCTGCTTCACGAAGGCGGCGGCCTCCTCCTCGGCGGTGCCCCCGATCTCCCCGATCATCATGATGATCTCGGTCTGGCGGATCGGCCTGGAAGAGTCGGAGGACGTCGATGAAGTTGGTGCCGTTGACGGGATCGCCGCCGATGCCCACGCAGGAGGACTGGCCGATGCCCCGCTGGCTGAGCTGGTGCACCACCTCGTAGGTCAGCGTGCCGCTGCGCGACACCACCCCGGCGGCGCCCACCTTGTGGATGTGCCCGGGCATGATGCCGATCTTGGCCTGGCCGGGCGTGATGAGGCCGGGGCAGTTGGGCCCGATGAGGCGGCTCCGCGTGCGTCGCGAGAAAGGCGCGCGTCCGCACCATGTCGATGACGGGCACGCCCTCGGTGATGCACACCACCAGCGGCACGCCGGCGGCGGCCGACTCCATGATGGCGTCGGCGGCGGCGGGCGGCGGCACGAAGATGAGCGCGCAGTCAGCGCCGGTGGCCTTCACGCAGTCGGCCACGGTATTCCACACCGGGAAGCCCTCGTGGGTGGTGCCGCCCTTGCCCGGCGTCACCCCGCCCACGACCTGGGTGCCGTACTCCTTGCAGCGCGCCGCGTGGAAGGAACCTTCCTTGCCGGTGATCCCCTGCACGAAAACCCGCGTGCTCTTGTCGACGAGGATGCTCATGGCTACCGGGCCGTCCGCGCCAGCGCCACGGCCTTCTCGGCCCCCGAGCCCATGTCGTCGGCGCTGGTGAAGTTGAGCCCCGACTCCGCCAGCATCTTCTTGGCGATGTCCACGTTGGTGCCTTCCATCCGGACCACCACCGGGATACTTGAGCCCGAGCTTCTTCACTGCGCTGATGAGGCCCTCGGCCAGCCGGTCGCAGCGGAGGATGCCGCCGAAGACATTGATGAACACCGACTTCACCGAGGGATCGGAGGACAGGATCTTGAAAGCGGCCTCGATCTGCTGCGGCGAGGCGCCGCCGCCCACGTCGAGGAAGTTGGCCGGGGCGCCGCCCGCGAGTTTGACGATGTCCATGGTGGCCATGGCCAGCCCGGCGCCATTCACCATGCAGCCCACCGCGCCGTCCAGCTTGATGTAGTTGAGGCCGAATTTCGAGGCCTCGACGTCCAGCGGGGCTTCTTCGTTGAGATCGCGGAGGGCCACGATCTCGGGCCGGCGGAAGAGCGCGTTGTCGTCGAAGTTAAGCTTGGCGTCCAGCGCGAGCACGCGGCCGTCGCGCGTGACCACCAGCGGGTTGATCTCGGCAAGCGAACAATCCTTCGCCAGGTAGGCGCGGAAAAGCGACAGGATGAGGCTCACCCCGGCCTTGAACTGATCGCCGGCGAGACCCAGGCCATAGGCGAGGTTGCGCGCCTGAAAGGCCTGGAGACCGAGAGCGGGGTCGGCCCACTCTCGGATGATCTTCTCGGGATGGGTGGCCGCCACCTCCTCGATGTCCATGCCGCCCGCCGGCGAGGCCATCACCGCATGCGCGCCCCGCGCGCGATCCAGCGTGATGGAGAGGTAGAGCTCGCTGGCGATGGGCGAGGCCTCCTCCACCAGCACCTTGAGCACGCGGATCCCCTCGGGCGGGGTCTGGGGCGTCTTGAGCATCATGCCGAGGATCTGCCGGGCCGCCGCCTCCGCGCCGGCCGGATCGTCGGCCAGCTTGACACCGCCGCCCTTGCCCCGGCCGCCCGCATGCACCTGGGCCTTGACCACCACCTTGCCCCCGAGGCGCTCGGCGATGGCGCGCGCCTGGGCGGGAGTGTCGGCCACGTCCCCCTTCGGCACCGGCACGCCGAACTCCTTGAGGATCGCCTTGCCCTGGTACTCGTGAATCTTCATGGACGCGGCGCGCCCCCGGCCGGCCCGCGGGAGGGACCGCTCATATGCCGATCAGCACCACGGCCGTGGCCACCGTCCCCACGATGGCCGCGCCGTAGCAGAGCACGGCCAGGAGCGTCCGGAAGCCGTGCAGGCCCAGGTCCTCCAGGATGAACCGGAAGCGATGCGCCCAGTGATACAGGGGCAGGGCGATGAGGACGAAGAGGTAGAGCTTGACCAGCGGGTTTGCGACGAGCCCCAGCATCCGCCCGTGGCTGACGGGGATCCAGCCGAGCGGGATGGCCAGCCCGTGAACCACGATGTGCACGGGAACCAGGAAGGCCGCGACGACGCCGCCCACCGAGAAGAGGATCCACCAGAACGGCTCGTTCGTCCTTGCCATGGCTCAGCCCCTCAGAAAGAAGAGCAGGATGACCAGCGAGACGACGCCCCAGGCCGCGAAGGCCCCGCCGGCGATGAGGGCGGGCGGCAGCTGGCGGTCGCCGATCCGGACGACCTGGACCACGCCGGTCAGGTTGAACCACGTGATCGAGTGGTAGATCGCGAAGGCCAGGGCCACCACGTGGAACAGCACCCATCCCGGCGAGGCGAGCCGCGCCATGAGGGCGGCGTAGGCCTCCGGCCCCTGCCCCGCGCGGTGGACCTGGACGAGCAGGACGACGAGGAAGGCGGCGACGAAGACGCTGGTGACCTCACGGATCATGAAGCGGACGTAGTTGGGACGGCGCAGCCACCACGTCGCCGGCAGCTTCGGGTAGTAGAGGCCGGGGCGCTCGACGCGCGGCGTCGTCATGAGCGCCCCCGCCACGGCATGAGCATGGACTTGGCCCAGTCCTGCGCGCCCGCCAGCTTCGAGCGCTGGATGGCGGCGGCCGGATCCACGCCCTTGGGGCACACCACCGAGCACTCGCCGATGAACGTGCACTCCCAGACGCCCACCGAGTCGTTCAGCATCGGCTCGCGGAAACGGTACCCCTCGTCCCGCGAGTCCTGGTTGTAGCGGTGGGCGAGCGCGGTGGCGGCGGGACCGATGAAGCCCGGCTGCATGGCGTAGACGGGGCAGGCCGCGTAGCACAGCATGCAGTTGATGCACATGCTGAACTGCTTGAAGTTCTCGAGCTGCGCCGGCGTCTGGCGGTACTCGCCCTCCGACACCGGCTTCTCCACGTCCCGGATGATCCACGGCTTCACCCGGACGAGCTTCTCCATGAAGTCGTCGAGCGAGACGACGAGGTCGCGGACGACGGGGAAGTTGGCCAACGGCTCCACGCGGACCGGTCCCGGCAGGAAGTCCCGGAGGAAGGCGGAGCAGGTGAGCTTGGGCACGCCGTTCACCATCATGCCGCAGCTCCCGCACACCCCCATGCGACACGACCAGCGATAGGTGAGGGTCCCGTCGACTCGATCCTTAATGTAGTTCAGCGCGTCGAGGACCACCCAGTCCTTGCGATACGGCACCGTGAAAGACTGGGAGCGCGGCTCCCGGTCGTGACCGGGACGGTAGCGCGTCACCTCCAGTGTGATCGTCTCGTCGGGCATGACGTCTCCTTAGTACTTCCGTTCCTCGGGAGGCCAGCGGGTGATCGTGACCGGCGCGTACTCGATCCGGGGCCCGTCCGGCGTGTGGTAGGCGAGGGAGTGCTTGAGGAACCGCGCGTCGTCGCGCTTGGGGAAGTCGGTCCGCGCCTGCGCGCCCCGCGACTCCTCGCGCAGGAGCGCGCCCTGCGCCACCGCCGCCGCGACGTCGAGCATGCTGTCGAGCTCGAGGGCCGCGACCACCTCGGTGTTGAACACGGAGTCGCGGTCCGCCAGGCCGATGCGGTTGAAGCGCTCCCGGAGCTCGCGCAGCGTCTGACAGGTCTTCTCGAGCCCGGCGCGGTCACGGTAGATCCCCGCCCCCGACTCCATGGCCTTTTGCATCGTCTCCCGGATGTCGGCGATCCGCTCGCGCCCGTCCGCCTTCAGGATGCGGCGCTCGAGCCGCCGCCGCTCGTCGCTGACGAGCTGGGCAATCGGATTCGACTTCGGCGCCGGCGTCTCCTGCGCGGCCCGGGCCGCCGCCCGCCCGGCCCGGGCGCCGAAGACGAGCAGCTCGGTCAGTGAGTTGGAGCCGAGGCGGTTGGCGCCGTTGATCGAGACGCAGGCGGCCTCGCCCGCCGCGTAGAGGCCGGCCAGCGGCGTCCGCGCCTCGATGTCGGTCGAGATCCCGCCCATCGTGTAGTGGATCACCGGCCGCACCGGGATCGGCTCGTACACCGGGTCGATGCCCACGTAGTTCCGCACCAGCTCGCGCACGAACGGCAGCTTCTTGTCGATCACCTTCTCGCCGAGGTGCCGGAGGTCGAGGTGCACGTAGTGCCCGTCGGGGCCCTCGAAGGTGCGTCCCTTCATGTGCTCCTGCATGTGGCAGCGCGAGAGGATGTCGCGCGGGCCCCAGCTCCATCTTCCGGTGCACCGGGGTGGAGGTCTCCGGGCCCAGGCCGTAGTCCTGCAGATACCGGTACCCGTCCTTGTTCTTCAGGTACCCGCCCTCGCCCCGCGACGCCTCCGTCATGAGGATGCCGGTGCCGGGCAGCCCGGTCGGGTGGTACTGCATGAACTCCATGTCTTTCAGCGGCGCGCCCGCGCGGTACGCGAGGGCCATCCCGTCGCCGGTCTTGATGGCGGCGTTGGTGGTGAATGGGAACACGCGGCCGGCCCCGCCCGTGCAGATGATCACGGCCTTGGCGGTAATGGGTCGCACGTCGCCGTTGTGGAGGTTGATGGCCGCCACCCCCGCCACCCGGCCATCCTCCACGAGCAGCGAGGTAGCGAACCACTCGTCGTAGCGCACGATGCTGTCGTACTTGAGCGAGGTCTGGAACAGCGTGTGGAGCATGTGAAAGCCGGTCTTGTCGGCCGCGTAGAGGGTCCGGTTCACCGTCATGCCCCCGAAGGGCCGCACGTCCACCCGCCCCTCGGGGTCCCGGCTCCACGGACAGCCCCAATGCTCGATCTGGATCATCTCTCCGGGGGCTTCCTTCACGAACAGCTCGACCGCGTCCTGATCGGCCAGGAAGTCGCTGCCGAAGATCGTGTCCTTCGCGTGGGTGTCGAGGCTGTCGTTGTCGCGCATGACCGCCGCCGCCCCGCCCTCGGCGGACACCGTGTGGCTGCGCATCGGATACACCTTGGAGAGCACCGCGATCGAGAGGCGGCTGGACGTCGTCGCCGCCGCGATCGCGGCCCGGAGGCCGGCGCCGCCGCCGCCGATGATCAGGATGTCGTGGACGTACACCTCGTCAGCCGCCATAGGGCATCGTCTCCTCGGGTGTCCCGCCTGGTGTCGCGCTCACGCGTCGCCGCGCGCGAAGGCCTTCATCCCGTCCTGGTACAGATCGCCGCCATGACAATCGTTGATCACGATGGCCGGAAACCCCTCGACCTCGAGGCGTCGGATCGCCTCGGTGCCGAGGTCCTCGTAGGCCACGATCTCGAGCTTTCTGACGAAGCGCGACAGGACGGCGCCGGCGCCGCCGATAGCGCCGAAATAGACGGCGGTGTGCTGGCGGAGAGCGTCCTTCACGGGCTGCGAGCGGCCGCCCTTGCCGATCGTGCCCTTGAGCCCGAGGGCGAGCAGCTTGGGCGTGAACGGGTCCATGCGCCCGGCGGTGGTGGGTCCGATGGAGCCGACCACGTCGCCCGGCCGCGCGGGTGAGGGCCCCGTGTAGTAGATGATGTGGCCCGTCACGTCGATGGGCAGGGGCTGGCCGGCGTCCATCAGGGGGAGGAGCCGGGCGTGAGCGGCGTCGCGCGCGGTGTAGAGGACGCCGGTGATCCGTACGCGGTCGCCCGCCTTCAGCGACTCCACGTCGGTATCGCTGAGCGGCGGGGTGATCTCCTTGATCCCGTCGGCCGCCGTCGCGATCACAGCGTCACGTCCTTGTGCCGGTGCGCGTGGCACTCGATGGTGACGGCGACGGGCAGGCTCGTGATGTGGCACGGGTGGGTCAGGACGTGGATGGCGAAGGCGGTGGTGTCGCCGCCGTAGCCCTGGGGCCCGATGCCAAGCCGGTTGGCGCGGTCGAGCAGCTCCTTCTCGAGAGCGTCCAGCTCCGGGTCGGGGTTGGGTGAGCCCACTTCACGGAACAGGGCCTTCTTGGACAGGATCGCCGCCTTCTCGAAGGTGCCGCCGATGCCCACGCCCAGGACCAGCGGCGGGCAGGCGTCGGGGCCCGCCGTCCTCACGCACTCGAGCACCCACGCCTTCACACCCTCCACCCCCTCGGCGGGCGTGAGCATCCGGTACTTGGAGCGGTTCTCGCAGCCGCCGCCCTTGGCCATCACCTTGATCGTGACCTGGGCGCCCGGGACCAGCTCGGTGTGGATCACCGCGGGCGTATTGTCGCCGGTGTTCACCCGATCGAAGGGCGAGCGGACGATGGACGCGCGGAGATACCCCTCCTTGTAGCCCTGACGGACCCCGGCGTCAATGGCCTCGTTGAGCCCCCCGCCCGTCACGTGGACGTCCTGTCCCACGTCCACGAAACAGACCACCATGCCCGTGTCCTGGCAGTAGGGGATCCTCCGCGTGCGGGCCAGCTCGGCGTTGTCCTTGAGGATCTGCAGCACCTGCTTGCCGGCGGGCGAGCGCTCGGTGGTGAGCGCTCGATCGAAGGCCCGGAGCATGTCCGGCTCCAGCTCGTAGTTGGCCTCCATGCAGAGCTTCTTGACCGCGTCGGTGACGGCCGAGACGTGGATCTCACGCACCGCTCGTTCTCCTCACAGCTTGAGCTTCTCGACCAGCTCGCGCACCGCCGCCGCCGACTTGTCGAAGGCGGCCTGCTCCTCGGCGGTGAGCTTGATCTCGATGATCTGCTCGACGCCGGCGCGCCCGAGCTTGACCGGCACGCCCACGTAGAGACCCTTGACCCCGTACTGGCCGTCGAGATAGGCGGCACCGGGGAGGATCTTCTTCTTGTCCTTGAGGATGGCCTCGACCATCTCCACCGCGGAGGCGGCGGGCGCGTAGTAGGCGCTGCCGGACTTCAGCAGCGCCACGATCTCGGCGCCGCCGTTGGCGGTGCGTGTGACCAGCGCCTGGATGCGGTCGGGCGGCAGGAGGTCCGTGATGGGGATGCCCGCCACCGTGGAGTAGCGCGGCAGCGGCACCATGGTGTCCCCGTGGCCGCCCAGCACGAAAGCGGTCACGTTCTCCACCGAGACGCGGAGCTCCTGGGCGATGAAGGTGCGGAAGCGGGCGGAGTCAAGCACTCCTGCCATCCCGATCACCCGCTGGTGGGGGAACCGCGACTTCTTCCACGCCAGCTGCACCATGGCGTCGAGCGGGTTGGTGACCAGGATGAGGATGGACTGGGGCGAGCGAGCCACCACTTGCTCCACCACGCTGCCCACGATCTCGGCGTTCTTGAAGAGGAGATCGTCACGGGTCATGCCCGGCTTGCGGGCCAGGCCCGCGGTGATCACCACGATGTCCGAGCCCGCGGTCTCGTCGTAGCCGTTCGACCCCACCAGGGTGGAGTCGTAGCCGTGCACCGGCCCCGCCTGGGCGAGGTCGAGCGCCTTGCCCTGCGGGATTCCCTCTACCACGTCCACCAGGACCACATCGCCCAGCTCGCGCTCCACGGTGTACTGGGCCACGGAGGCACCGACATTACCGGCGCCGACGACCGTGATCTTGGGCCGCGCCGCCATCACAGCTTCTCCATGCTCTTGATGAGGGCGGTGCCGAACTCGGAGCACTTCACTTCCTTCGCTCCCTCCATCAGGCGGGCGAAGTCGTAGGTGACCACCTTCTGCTCCAGCGTCTTCTCGAGCCCGGCGATGAGCAGGTCAGCCGCCTCGTTCCAGCCCATGTAGCGGAACATCATCTCGCCGGACAGGATCACCGAGCCGGGGTTGACCTTGTCCTGGCCCGCGTACTTGGGCGCGGTGCCGTGGGTCGCCTCGAACAGCGCATGCCCGCTGTCGTAGTTGATATTGGCGCCGGGCGCGATCCCGATACCCCCCACCTGCGCGGCGAGCGCGTCGGAGATGAGGTCGCCGGTGAGGTTGCAGCACGGGATCACGTCGAACTCGTCCGGCCGGGTGAGGATCTGCTGGAGGAAGGCGTCGGTGATGACGTCCTTGACCAGGAGCTTCCCCGCCGGCGGCTTGCCGCCGCAGTCGTCCCAGCCCACCAGCTTGTCCGAGAACTCGGCCTTGGCCAGCGCGTAGCCCCACTTCATGAACATGCCTTCGGTGTACTTCTGGATATTGCCCTTGTGCACGAGGGTCACGTTCTTGCGGTTGTTCTCGATGGCGTAGCGCATGCTGGCCCGGATGAGTCGCTCCGAGCCTTCCTTGGACACCGGCTTGATGCCGATGGAGGAGCTATTGGGGAATCGGATCTTGGTAACCCCCATCTCGTTCTGCAGGAAGGCGATGACCTTCTTCGCCTCCGGACTCCCCTGCACCCATTCGATGCCGGCGTAGATGTCCTCGGTGTTCTCGCGGAAGATCACCATGTCGATCTTCTCGGGGTGCTTGACCGGCGAGGGCACGCCCTTGAACCAGCGCACCGGCCGGAGGCAGACGTAGAGATCCAGCTCCTGACGCAGCGTCACGTTGAGCGAGCGGAATCCCTCGCCCACCGGCGTGGTGAGCGGTCCCTTGATCGCCACCAGGTACTGGCGGATGACGTCGAGGGTCTCTCCGGGCAGGAGATTCGGCGGGCAGTCCTTGCCGTACACCGCCTGCGCCTTCTCACCCGCGTACACCTCGGCCCACGCGATCTTGCGCCGTCCCTTGTAGGCCACCGCCACCGCGGCGTCGAGCACGCGCACGGAGGCCGCCCAGATGTCCGGTCCCGTCCCATCGCCCTCGATGAAGGCGATGATCGGGTGGTTCGGGACCTGCAGCTTGCCGTGGCTGATCGTGACCCTCTCGCCCGCGGGAACCTTCACCTTGCCGGCCATGGGGATCTCCTCGGAGTTACTTCAACGCGTTGAGCGCGGAGCCTGCCTTGAACCAGCCGATCTGCTCCTCGGTCAGGGTGTGCAGGCACTTGATGGTGACGGTCTTGCCGTCCGCCTTGTGGATGGTGACGTCGACCGGCTTGCCGGGGGCGAGCAGCGCGAGCCCGGTGACGCTCACGCGGTCCGACTGCTCGAAGCGGTCGTAGTCCTTGGGATCCGCGAAGGTCAGGGGCAGAAGGCCCTGCTTCTTGAGGTTGGTCTCGTGGATGCGCGCGAAGCTCTTGACGATGACAACCTTGGCCCCCAGATAGCGCGGGGACATGGCGGCGTGCTCGCGGCTGCTGCCCTCGCCGTAGTTCTCGTCGCCGATGATGATCCAGGCGGTACCCCGCGCCTTGAGGTCGCGGGCGACCTGAGTGAAGGTCTTGCCCGCCTCGCCGGTGATGGGGTTGATCCCCTTTCCCGCCTCGCCGGTGAACGCGTTCATCGCGCCCAGAAACATATTGTCGCTGATCTTGTCGAGATGTCCGCGGTACCGGAGCCAGGTCCCCGCGGGCGAGATGTGATCGGTGGTGGTCTTGCCCTTGGTCTTGACCAGGATGGGCAGCTCGATGAAGTCCCGGCCGTCCCAGCGCGGGAACGGCTGGAGGAGCTGGAGCCGCTCGCTGTCGGGCGGGATCTGGACTTCGACGCGGTCGCCGTCGGCGGCGGGGGCCTCGAAGCCCTCCTCGCCCTTGGCGAAGCCGCGCGCGGGGAGCTCCTCGCCCTCCGGCGCGGTGAAGCGGAAGGGGCGACCGTCCGGCCCGGGGATGGTCCCGTTGACCGGATCGAACTCCAGCGAGCCGGCGAAGGCCAGGGCCGTCACGATCTCCGGGCTGGTGAGGAAGGACATCGTCGCCGCGCTGCCGTCGTTGCGGCCGGGGAAGTTGCGGTTGAACGAGGACACGATGGTGTTCACTTCGTTCGTGGCCACGTCCGAGCGCTTCCACTGGCCGATGCAAGGCCCGCAGGCATTGGCGAGGACGGTGCCGCCGATCTGCTCGAAGGTGCTCAGGATCCCGTCGCGCTTGATGGTCTGGTAGATGCGCTCCGAGCCCGGGGTGACCAGGAAGGGAGTCTTGGCCTTGAGGCCCGCCTTGAGCGCCTGGGTGGCGACGTGGGCGGCACGGCGCATGTCCTCGTAAGAGGAATTGGTGCACGAGCCGATGAGGGCGGCCTTGATCGCGGTCGGCCAGCCCTCCTTCTTCACCTCCGCGGCGAGACGGCTCACCGGCCGCGCGCGGTCGGGTGAGTGCGGGCCCACGATATGCGGCTCCAGCTCGGATAGATTGAGCTCCACCACCTCGTCGTAGTACTTCTTCGGGTCCGCGAGGACCTCGGGGTCGGCCACCAGATGCTCCCGGTTCCGCTCCGCGAGCGCGGCCTGGTCCGCGCGATCAGTCGCGCGCAGATAGGCGGCCATGTGGTCGTCGAAGTGGAAGAGCGAGGTGGTGGCGCCCAGCTCCGCGCCCATATTGCAGATGGTGCCCTTGCCGGTGGCGCTGATGGACTCCGCGCCGGGGCCGAAGTACTCGATGATCTTGTTGGTGCCGCCCTTGACGGTGAGGAGGCCGCAGAGGTAGGTGATGATGTCCTTGGCCGAGCTCCAGCCCGACAGCTTGCCGGTGAGGCGGATGCCGATCAGCTTGGGATCGAGCACCTCCCACGCCAGCCCCGCCATGGCCTCGCCGCAATCGGCGCCGCCCACCCCGATGGCCGCCATGCCCAGCCCGCCCGCGTTCGGCGTATGGGAGTCGGCGCCGATCATGAGGCCACCCGGGAACGCGTAGTTCTCCAGCACCACCTGGTGGATGATGCCGGCTCCCGGCTTCCAGAAGCCGATGCCGTACTTCTTCGAGGCGGAGTGGAGAAAGTTGTAGACCTCACGGTTCTCCGAGATCGCGCGCTCCATATCCTCGCGGGCCCCGCTCTGCGCGCGGATGAGGTGATCGCAGTGCACCGTGCTCGGCACCGCCGCCTGCTTCTTCCCCGCCTGCATGAACTGGAGCAGCGCCATCTGCCCGGTGGCGTCCTGCAGCGCCACGCGGTCCACGCGCAGCCGGAGCTGAGCCTTGCCGCGGCTCCACTCCTGCTTGTCGAAGTCGTCGGCGTGGGAGACGAGAATCTTCTCGGCCAGCGTGAGCGCGCGCCCGAAGCGCCGGCGCGCCTGCTCGAGGCGGGCGGGCATGGATTCGTAGAGCCGCTTGATCTGGTCTGCCGCCATGGTGGGCCTCCTCGCCGCCGCTGCCGCCACGAACCCCGCGGAACCCCTGCGCATCCGGGCCTACACACACGTATCGCCTCCCGCCCGTTCGGAGGGGAGGCGACGGGTCGAAATCCAGGCGTTACGCTAACATGGGGTCCAGGGGGAGGTCAAGGCAGCGCCCGCCCCGGTAGCCCATGCGGCCGGTCTTGACTTCCTCTGCCCCCCCGGTATTCTCTGTCCGCAGGAGGACCACGATGCGCACTTTGATCAACTTCTGGCGGACGCTCGGCGCCGTGCTCGTGCTGGCGGGATTCCTGGTGGGAGGAAGGGCGCCCCTCGCGGTGGCGCAGGAAGTCCTCACCAACGACTCGGTCATCTCCATGGTCAAGGGCGGGCTCAGCGAGGCGGTGGTCCTCGCGCGCATCCGCTCCAGCCCCGCCAACTTCGACACCAGCACCAACTCCCTGCTGGCGCTCAAGAAGGCTGGCGTCTCCGACAAGGTCATCGAGGCCATGGTGAGCGCGCCGCGGAGCGGCGCGGCCGCGGCGGCCGCGCCCGCCGCCCGCACGCCGGCTGCGACCCCCAGCGCCGCATCCGCGCCGGCTCCGTCCGTATCCGCGTCGGCGAGGAGCAGCGCCGGCGGCGCGGCGGCGACGCTACCCCGCGACTCGATCTATCACCTGAACGGCGCGAAGTACACCGAGCTCCAGCCCCAGGTCGTCGAGATCGAGATGAGCAACGCCGTCTTCTCGCAAAAGAGCGAGGTCGTGCTCGGTGGACGGAAGGCGGAGTATCGCATCACCGACAAGCAGCCGCAGTTCTACAGCTACTACGCGCCGACCGAGGCGCTCCTCGTCAAGCTCAAGCCGGGCGACAAGAAGAACGATCGCAATCTCAAGATGGGCAGCGGCGGATATCATCCGTACGGGGGAAGCTCACGTGTGGGCATCCGGAGCGAGGACCGCGTCGCGGTCAAGAGCGAGCGCGAGGCGAATGGCTTCTACCGGATCTCGCCCTCCAGCCCGCTTCCGTCCGGGGAGTACGGCTTCATCGTGCTCAGCGGCGCCACCGCCGGCGGGCGCATGTTTGACTTCGGCGTCGACTAGCTCCCACTCCGCGCCCGGCACCCGCCCCCGCGCGCGCTCAGCGGGGGGCGGGCGCCGCGGCGGGAGGCGCGAGCAGGACCTCCCACAGCGCCCGCGCGTCCGTCCACGGGCGCGTCCCCACCGCGCGCCCGACCACGCGCCCCTCGCGGTCGAGCAGCACGGCAGTCGGGGTGGCGGTCACGCGGTAATCCCCCGAGACATCGCCGCCGCGGTCCAGCAGCACGGGCATGCTCAGCCCGCGGGGCCGCACCCAGGCCTTCACCGTGTCCGGGCTCTCCTCGAAGCTGACCGCGAGCACCGTGAGACCCTGGTCGCGGTAGCGCCGCTGCAGCGACTCCATGGTCGAAGGCAGCTCGCGCACGCAGTAGGAGCACCACGTGGCCCAGAAGTAGACGAGCACCACGCGGCCCCGCAGCGAGGCCAGCGACACCACGCGCCCGTCCAGATCGGGCAAGGAGAATGCGGGCGGCGTGGCGCCGCGGCCGGGCACGAGCTTGAGCTCGGCAAGCAGTGCCTCGGACGGCGGGGCGGCGCGAGACGGCGCCACGGCGCTCAGGACCGCGCTCAGGGTCACCAGCGCCGCCACCGCGAGGCGGGCCGCGCACGCTTCACGGCTCGGGCAGCCGGTACGCGGAGGGATCGGGCTTGAAGGCGCGCGGCAGCCAGAGCGGCCGGCGCAGCCCGCCCGGCCCCGGAGCCGGGCGCGTCATCGCCAGCCAGCGCCGGTACACCTCGTGGGCCCGATCGGTGTCGACGAACACGTCGCCGTAACGGTCGTCGGCGACGGGGCGGACGGCGCGGACCTTCTGGTGCCAGCAGTGCTGGCCGCTCACCGGGTCGGGATGCACGGGGAAGGTCAGGTTCTGGTGCACGCCGGCGTCCTCCCACCACACGCGCTGCGAGTCCGGATCCGCGCTCTCGAATGGGCGCACGCCGTGGAGGTGCCGCATGCGCCACTTCCCCGGCGTGTCCGCGCGGAGGTCCACCAGCGCGGTGGACCACCGCTCGCCGCCGGTGGACTCCTGGAGTCGCCAGCGCCCGAGATGATGCGAGCAGGCGACGACGCCGGGACGGATGGCCTCCGTCATCCACACGCGATCCACGAAGTGCCCGATCTCGGTCTCGATCCGGAGGAGGTCGCCGGTCTTCACCGCCAGCCGGCCGGCGTCCTCCGGATGCAGCCACAGCGGGTTCGTGTGCGAGATCTCGTACAGCCACTTCGAGTTGCCGGAGCGCGAGTGAATCAAGTTCGGCAGGCGAAACGTCGGCAGCAGCAGCATCTCGCCCCGCGCGCGGTCGATCTCGGACCAGTGCACGTGGCTGCGAGCATAGGTCGGCACCGCGTGCTCGGGCCACTTCCAGTCCTTCAGGGTCTTCGAGTAGAACTCGAGCTTGCGCGACGGCGTGGGGAAGCCGACGGCGGCGCGGCCGTCGATCTCCACCCCCACCGCGGCGCCGCCCTTGGTGACCACCCGGGTGACGGGATCGACCTGGGCGCCCTCGCGCTCCGCCGCCGACGGCGCCTTTTCATGGCTGGCGTAGACGCCCGACTCCACCAGGAAGGCGCCGTACTTGCGCATGTAGTCCAGCGGGGTCAGCCCCTCCTTCTGCGCCGCCGCGGGCAGCCCGGGCACGCTCGACTCGAAGATCCAGCGGTAGAACTCCTCGATGCGCAGCTTCTCGCCGGGCCGGTACGGCGACTCGAAGTACTTGCGGATGCCGAGCGACCCGTCGGGATCGATGCGCCAGGACAGCTCGATCCAGAACTCGTCCTCCTCCCACACCTGGCCCAGCCCCGCCGCCTCGTGGGCCTGCCACGTCCAGTCGAAGCGCCTGCCCCTGCTTCTCGAGCGCCACCCGCAGCACCGGCTGACGGAAGCCGATCCAGCGCGCGGCGTGCGTCTCCTGGCTCATGAGGTCATGGCGCTCGGAGGCATGCCCCATGGGCAGCACGTAGTCGGCGAAGTGCGCGGTCTCGCTCCAGATGGGGGTGAGGCAGGCATGCCGCTCCACGGTGGCCTCGTTCGAGAGCATCTCCACCCAGGACATGCCATCCGGGATTGGTCCACACGGGGTTGTAGACCCGCGTGAAGTACATCGCCAGCTTGCCCCGCTTCTCGCGGAGGAAGTGCGGGAGCAGGAAGCTCATCTCGAAGAAGGCGAGCGGGTACTCGCGCGGCATGAGCAGCTCGCTCCACACCTTCCCGGGCGGCGGCATCATCGGCGGCGCCGGCACCGCCTTGTGGAAGCCCGACGGCGCGGTGCCGCCCGGCGTGGCCACCGCCCCCGCGAGCACGACGAGGAGCTCCAGCGCGCGCGCCACCTCCCAGCCCCAGAGATTGCCCGCGGCGGCATTGCGCCAGACATGGGTGGACACCGCGCCCCCCGCGCGGCCGATCTCGCGGGCGATCTCCTCGATGCGCGCGGCCGGCACGCCCGACTCGCGCTCGGCGAACTCCGGCGTGTAGTCGGCGTAGAGCGCCTTGAGCGCGGCCTCGAACGCCTCGAAGGTGACGGGCGAGGCCGGACGCTCCTCGCGGAGATACTCCTCCCAGTTCACCCAGCGCCGGACGAAGTCGCGGTCCCACGTGCCCTCGCGCAGGAGCACGTGGCACATGGCCAGCAGCATCGCCGCCTCCGTGCCCGGCCAGGGCGACAGCCACCAGTCCGACATCGAGGCGGTATTGGAGAGCCGCGTGTCGATCACGCAGACCTTGGCCCCCGCCATCTTCCCCTCCACGATGCGCTGCGCGTGGGGGTTGAAGTAGTGGCCGGCCTCGAGGTGGGAGGAGAGCAGCAGGATCACGCGCGCGTTGGCGTGATCGGGCGAGGGCCGGTCGAGCCCGTGCCAGAAGGCGTAGCCTGCCCGCGCGGAGGCCGAGCAGACATTGGTGTGGCTGTTGTGGCCGTCGATGCCCCACGCGTGGAAGACGCGCTGGAGATAGATCAGCTCGTGGCCCGGCCGCCCCAGGTGATACATCACCTCGGTGGGGCGCTTCTCCACGAGGGCCTTCGGCGGATGCGCTCCGCGATGTCGTCGAGCGCCTGATCCCAGGTCACGCGCTCCCACTTCCCTTCGCCGCGCGCGCCCGCCCGCCGGAGCGGGTAGAGGATGCGCTCGGGATCGGTGATCTGGTTGAGCGTGGCGGGACCCTTGGCGCAGTTGCGGCCGCGACTGCCCGGATGCGCGGGATTCCCCTCGAACTTCTGGATCTGCAGCGTCTGCTTGTCCACATAGGCGAGGAGCCCGCAGGCCGCCTCGCAGTTGAAGCAGATGGTGGGGATGAGGGAGTACTGGCGCTTCACCTTGCGCGGCCACGCCCGGGAGTCGAACTCCTCCCAGTTGTCCCAGAGCGCGGCGGGCGGGAAGCGGTGCAGGCCCTCCGCGGGCGCCTGGAGATCCCGCGCCACGGGATGCAGCGGTTCGGTCACGCGATCGGTCATGGGCTCCCTCAGCTCAGCGGGACGGACTGGCCCGCGCGGACCCAGAGGTCCTCGTAGATCCACAGGCCGATCAGGGCGAGGACCGCGGCCGCCGTCCACGCCACCGGCGAGGCGGTGGCGAGCAGCGCGATGGGCAGGGCGAGACCCACCGCCACCACGCCGCCCCACAGCGCGGGGGCGAGCGGGCCGCGGGCGAGATGCCGGGCGGCGCGCTCGGCGTCGCGCGTGGGATGCGAGCCGAAGAGCTCGGCGAGAAGGATCACGGCAGTGGACAGCAGCGAGCCCAGCAGCACCAGGCGAAGCCCCCAGGGCGCGCCGAGCCCGCCGCCGGTGGCGCGCGCGACGAGGAGCAGCGACGCGCTGCCGGCGGCCAGCGCCGCGACGAGGAGATGCGGAAGGAGCAGCGGGCTCTGCCAGAAGTCGCGCCCTTCCGCCTGGCCGAAGAGGAAGGCGCTGTATCCCGCGGTGGCGCCGGCAAGGAGGATGGCGGGCACCGCGAGCCAGACCAGCGCCCCCGGCCGGCCCGCCAGCCCCGCCAGGAGCCAGAGCGTGGCCACGCCGCCATACGCCATGAGGATCCAGCCGCCCCACACCAGCCACGAGCGCCAGTTGGGCTTCACCAGGATGAAGAGGAAGCGCTCCGGCCGCCTGAGGTCCGCGACGAGCAGCGCCGTCGTCAAGGCCAGGAAGACGAGGGCGACGAGGGGCGCCGCGCGCGCCGCGAGCACGTTGCCGGACGCGAGCCCGCCCAGCATGCCGAGCGCGGCCACCAGCAGCGCGCCCGCCGCCACCGACTTGGTCCAGAGATAGGTCGAGACCTTCCAGCCCCAGGGCCGCTCGGCATGCGCGACATCGTAGACGGTGCGCGCCATGCGGAGCAGATCGACCGGCTCGCTGGCCGGCGGCGGCGCGGCGGCGGAAACCGCCCGGTTGGGACGTCCCGGGACGGGAATGGTGCTCGCCTGCGCGAACATGTACTGCCCGTCGCGCCGCTGCATCTGCGGCGCCAGCGCGGAGACCTCGGCCCCGAGATAGAAGAGCTTGGGCTGCGTCCCCTGCTCCGGCTTGCGCACCTGCACCTGCTGGCCGGCCACCAGCCGCGCGATGGGCGTATTGGCGTCGTCGAGGTCGCCGGCGACGATCGCCTGCACCGGGCACACGATCACGCAGGCGGGCTCGAGCCCCACCTCGATCCGGTGCGCGCAGTAGTGGCACTTCGCCGCGGTCTGGGTGACGGGGTCGATGTAGAGCGCGTCGTAGGGACAGGCCTGCATGCACGACTTGCAGCCGATGCACCGGTCCCCGTCGAAGTCCACGATCCCATCCGCGCCGCCGGTACAGCGCCACCGTGGGGCAGATGGTCACGCAGGGGGCGTTGTCGCAGTGGTTGCAGCGCAGCACCGAGAAGTAGCGCCGCGTGTCGGGAAAGGTTCCCTTCTCGATGTACTTCACCCAGGTGCGATTGACGCCCAGCGGCACCTGGTTCTCTTCCTTGCAGGCCACCGTGCAGGCGTGGCAGCCGATGCATTTCCGCTGGTCGATCACGAAGCCGTAGCGCACGCGGTCTCCCTGGGCCCTATCGGGCCAGCACGTCCCACCACACCCGGATCGCCACCAGCGCGACGAGCCCGGCGAGCACCAGCCGCAGGACGCGGACGGGGACGCGCCGGCTGACGCGGGAGCCCAGCCGGGCCCCCATCAGGGAGCCTAGCATCACCGCGCCCGCGGGGCCGAGCGGGATCTGCGCGGTGAGCGCCTTGCCCAGCACGCCGGTGAGGGCGGACATGCCGGTCACCGCGAGCGAGGTCCCGATGGCGAGCCGCACCGGCAGGCGCAGCAGCGCGATCATCACCGGCATGGTGAGAAAGGCGCCGCCCGCGCCCACCAGCCCCGATGCGGCGCCGATGAGCGAGAGCGTGACGACGGCGAGCGCGCGGGAGACCGCGGCGTCCGCCGGCGGCGCCGACTCGTCGCCGGCGACGGGCCGGACGGCGAGCAGCGGCAGCGCCACCGTGGCCATCACCGCGAACACGGTGAGGAGAGCGCGCGCCGAGAGGTGGCTGGAGACGATCGCGCCCGCCAGCGACGCCGTCGCCATGGCCACGCCGCCGGTCAAGGCGAGTCCGCGATGGACGGCCGCGTGTCGGCCGTGGGTCCAGGTGCCCACCGCAGCGGCGGCGAGAACCTCCACCATGGTCACGCCGGACACCTCGCGCATCGGGAGGCCTCCAACGCCGAGGAGCGGAGGCACGTAGTAGAGGAGCGGGATCATGACGATGGCGCCGCCCACGCCCACGAGGCCGGAGACGAAGGCCCCCGCGAAGCCGAGCAGCGCCAGCGTCGCCGCGAACGCCGGCGTCACGCCGGCCGCCGGGGGGCGCGCGAGCCGCGCACCCGTCCCCGCCTAGCGGAGGCTCGAATAGTAGGCGGCGAGGTCGGGGATCCGCTCGTCCGGTACCGTCTTCATCACGCGCCTTCACCGCGGCGAGAGCGGCCTCGCCAGGATTCCGCGCGTCCTGCTTGAAGAGCCGGATCTGATCGCGCAGGTAGCCCGGCGCCTGCCCGGCGAGGGCGGGGGTGCCGCCTTGGCCGGATCCCCTTGCCCGCCGGCCCATGGCAGGCCACGCAGGCGGCGGCGGCGACGCGCCCGCGCTCCACCGCCGCCGGGTCCACCTTGATCGGCGTGGGCTCCATCTTCTGGGCGGCGAAGAAGGCCGCCACCTGATCCACGCCGATGTCGAGGATCTGCTTCGAGTAGGGCCCCATCTCGGGCGAGGGCCGCGCGCCGCGCGGCATAGGACTGCGACCTGCTTCTTGAAATAGGCCGCGTCCATGCCCGAGATGATCGGCATCGCGTCCGAGCGGCTATTGCCGTTCACGCCGTGGCAGGCCGCGCAGGTGATCACCTTGGCCAGCGGGGTATCGAAGGGTCCCGCCGTCGAGGCCGGGCCCTGCGCCCACGCGGATCCGGCGAGCAGGGCGGGAACGAATCCGGCGAGGGCGACGACGGCGAGGCGACCGATGGTCGACATGGCAGTCTCCTTGCCTATCCGATCACGTCGTGCCAGATGCTCTGCGTCCAGCCCTCGGCCCGCGCCGCCACCGACGCGTTCTGCGCCGGTGTCAGCCGCTGCTCGATCTGGACCACCTTGCCGCCCTCGATCTTGTAGGCGTTGACCACCGCGATCGCCTCGGTATTGCTCACCCAGCTGTAGCAGGTATTGCCGGGGGCGAGGAGCTGCACCGGCTTGTCGCCCAGGAGGGCCACCGCGGCGATGGCGGAGATCTTCCCCATATTGTTGGCGACGTTCCCCGACTTCGGCACCGGCAGACCGGTGGTGGCGTCGCCGATCACGTGGACGTTCGGCTGCTTCACGGATTCGTAGGTGATGTGATTCACTTCGCACCAGCGCCCGTCGGCGCCGGTGAGGCCCGGCATCCACCGCGATCTGCCCCGCCCGCTGGGGCGGGATCAGGTTCAGCACGTCGTACTTCACGCGGTCGAACTCGGTCCGGACTTCGCGCGTGCCCGGATCCACCGCCACCACCCGGTTGGTGGCCCGGTAGTCGATGTTCGGATAGGCCTTCCACGCCTCGCGGAACAGCGCCGTCTTCGACACGATGTTCGGGTTCGCGTCCAGCACGATGACCTTGGACCGCGGCTTGTTGGCCTTGAGATACCAGGCCACCATGGAGATCCGCTCGTAGGGGCCCGGCGGGCAGCGGTACGCGACCGGCGGCACCGTGAGCACGAAGACGCCGCCGTCGGGCATGGCCTGGATCTGCCGCGCGAGCTGCACCGTCTGCGGCCCCGCCTTCCACGCGTGGAGGACGGTCTCCTTCGCGGCGGGCAGCCCCTCGACGAGCTCCCACTGGAAGTCCACGCCGGGCGAGACGATGAGCCGGTCATAGGAGAGGTAGCCGGACGCGAGGCGGACGCGCTTGGTGTCGGGCTCCACCGCCAGCGCCATCTCGTGGCGCACCTGCACGCCGCGCTGGCGCAGCCCGTCATAGCCGAAGCTCAGGCTCTCGATGTTCCGCAGCCCCGCCAGCACCAGGTTGCTGAACGGGCAAGAGACGAACTGGCGATTGGGCTCGAGCAGCACCACTTCGATGCTCGGATCGCCCATGCGCACGTACTTGGCCGCGGTGGCGCCGCCCCAGCCGCCGCCGATCACCACGACGCGGCGCCGGCCCGTCGGCTGCGTCTCCCCCATCATGGAGGCGCATCCGGAAATCCCGCCGGCGGCGACCGCTCCCGCGAGCGCGGCAGTGCCGGTCTGGAGAAAACCCCTGCGCGTGAGCTTGCTCATGCCCCGCTCCTTAGGTTTAGCTGTCATCCTCTCGCTTCCCGAGGGGAAAGCGCGCCTCGGATACTAGATCACACACCTCCGTGCGGATTCCAGCGAAAACGGAGCCTGCGACGGCCGCGCGCTCAGCCCTCGATGGCCCGGCGAACCGCGTCCAGGATGGCGGTCTCCGAGCCCTCGAGGTGGACGGGCGCGCGGCAATGGGGGCGCGGGATACTTGAAGCCGCAACCCGTGAGCATGATCACCACGCGCTCGCGCGGGCCGACCTCGCCGCTCGCGCGCAGCCGGATGAGGGCGGCCAGCGCCGCCGCGGACTCCGGCGCGGTCCAGATCCCCTCGATCCGGGCCAGCAAATGCTGGGCGGCAATGATCTCGTCCTCGCTCACCGCCTGCGCGGTGCCGCCGGACTCGCGCAGGATGCGGAGCATCTGGCGACCGGCAAACGGACCCGGCACGCGCAGCCCGGCGGCATGCGTCACGGGGTTCTCCCACATGGCGGTGGTCTCCGCTTTGTCCTCCCACGCTCGCACCACCGGCGCGCAGCCCTCGGCCTGGACGGCCACGAAGCGCGGCGGCGGGAGACTTCACCCAGCCCATCGCGGCGAGCTCCTCGTAGGCCTTCCAGATGCCGACCAGCCCCGTGCCGCCGCCGGTCGGGTACATGAGCACGTCGGGCGTGTCCCAGTCGAGCTGCTCGGCCAGCTCGAGCCCCATGGTCTTCTTGCCCTCGAGCCGGTACGGCTCCTTGAGCGTGGCCATGTCGAACCAGCCCAGCTTGGGCGCGACGCGGCCGATGAGCTGGCCCGCCGTCGCGATGGAGCCGTCCACGGTGAAGACGAAGGCCCCCGCGATGAGTGGCCTCGGCCACGGCCGCCTCGGGCGTGCCGCGCGGGGACCACCACCGCCACCGGCACGCCCGCGCGCGCGCCATACACCGCCGCCGCGCCGCCGGCATTGCCGGCGGAGGGAATCATCAGGCCGGTTACGCCGAGGGTCCGCGCCTTGGTGACCGCCATGCCGAGGCCGCGCGCCTTGAACGAGCCGGTGGGATTCTGTCCCTCGTCCTTGCCCCAGAGCCGGCCCACCCCGACATGCGCCGCCAGCCGCGGCAGCTCGAGCAGCGGCGTGCCGCCCTCGCCGAGGCTGACGGGCTCCTCGCCGTCGGCCAGCGGCACCAGCTCGCGGAAGCGGTACATGCCCGGCGGGCGCAACCGGAGCGCGTCCTTGGTGACGGCGGCCGCCACCCGGGCGAGGTCGTAGCGCACCGCGAGCATCTGGCCGCAGGCCTCGCAGACGGTGAGCAGGCGGCCCGCCTCGTGGCGCTTGCCGCAGACGGTGCACTCGATGTGGCTGACGAAACTCATGGCGCCCATCGTGCCGCGGTCCCGAGGTCCTGAGGGCGGCATGCGCGCCCCGACCGCTAGTGCGTCCTTCTCCTTCTCCGCCTTGGCTTCCTTGACCACCTTCTCGGCGAGGTGGGCGGGCACTTCCTCGTAGTGCGAGAACTCCATCGAGTAGGCGCCGCGGCCCCCGGTCATGGAGCGCAGGCTGGACTCGTAGGTGAGCATCTCCGCCATCGGCACCTGGGCGCGCACCGACACCGTCTCGCCGTCGGGCTCCATGCCCACCACCCGGCCGCGGCGGCCGTTGATGTCGCCGATCACGTCGCCGGCATGGTCGGAGGGCGCGGTCACCTCCACGTTCATCACCGGCTCCAGCAGGATCGGATGCGCCTCCATGAAGCCCTTCTGCAATCCCATGGACGCCGCGATCTGGAACGCCATGTCGGACGAGTCCACGTCGTGATAGGAGCCGTCGTAAAGGGTGACCTTGAGGTCCACCACCGGGTAGCCGGCGAAGATCCCCCGCTTCATGCAGTCGCGCACGCCCTTCTCGCACGGAGGGGATGAAGTTACGGGGAATGGCGCCGCCGAAGATGTCGTCCTCGAACTCGAACCCGCCGCCGCGGGCGAGCGGCTCGATGCGCAGCCAGGTGTCGCCGTACTGGCCGCGGCCGCCGGTCTGCTTCTTGTACTTGCCCTGCACTTCCGCCCGCCCCTTCACCGTCTCCTTGTAGGGGATGCGCGGCGGGAGGACGAGCACGTCCACGTTGTACTTTCGCTTCATCCGCTCCACCACCATCTCCACGTGGAGCTGGCCCATGCCCGAGACGAGGAGCTGCTTGGTCTCGGGATCGAAGTGATGGTGGAGGGTGGGATCTTCCTCGGCCATCCGATGGAGCGCGGTGGAGATCTTGTCCTCGTCGCCGCGGGTCTTGGGCTGGATGGCGAAGGAGATGGCGGGCTCGGGGAACTTGATGGCGGGCAGGATCACCGGGTGCGCCTCGTCGCAGAGCGTGTCGCCGGTAAGGGTGTCCTTGAGCTTGGCCACCACCCCGATCTCGCCCGGCCCCAGCGTCTCGACCATGCTTCTGGGTCTTACCCTGCAGCCAGCCGATGTGGCCCACCCGCTCCTTGACCCCCTTGGGGCGTTGAGCACCTGGCTGTCGGCCTTGAGCGTGCCCGAGCAGACGCGGAAGATGGAGAGCTTGCCCACGTGCGGATCGGACACCGTCTTGAACACCACCGCCGAGAACGGCGCCTTCGGATCCGGCGCGCGGGTGGCCGCGGCCTTGCTCTTGGCGTCCACCCCCTCCACCGCGCCCTGCTCGATCGGCGACGGGGAATTCCTCCACGATGAGGTCCATCAGCGGCTGAATCCCGATGCCCCGCGTGGCCGCCGCGGCGAGCACGGGCACGAGCGCGCCCTCGCCGATGGCCTTGCGCAGCGCCGCCAGCATCTCGCCTTCCGCGATCGAGCCCTCCTCCAGGTACTTCGCGAGCAGGTCGTCGTCGGTCTCGGCGGCGGCCTCGGTCAGCTTCTCGCGCCACTCCTTGACGGCATCCATCACCTCGCCGGGGATCTCCGCCTCGCGGGTCTTGCCGTCCGTGATGAGGAGCGCCTTCATCTTCACGAGATCCACCACACCCTGGAAGCCCGCCTCGCTGCCGATCGGCACCTGGAGCGGGCACAGCCGCCCCTTGAGCCGGCGCTGCAGTGACTCCAGCGCGCGGTAGAAGTCCGCCCGCTCGCGGTCCATCGGTTGATCACGATGATGCGCGGCAGCCCGTAGTCATTGGCCATCTTCCAGACCTTCTCGGTCTGGACCTGGACTCCCGCCACCGCGTCCACCACCACCACCGCCGCGCCCACCGCCCGCAGCCCCGCGCGGGCGTCGGACACGAAGTCGCCGTACCCGGGCGTGTCCACCAGGTTGAGGCGATGGCCCTTGTAGTCACAGAAGGCCACCGCGGTGGACAGCGAGATCTTGCGCTTGATCTCGTCGGGGTCGAAGTCGGTGGTGGTGGTGCCGTCGTCCACGCGGCCGAGGCGGCTCACCGCGCCCGCGGCGTGGAGCATGCCCTCGACCAGGGACGTCTTGCCCACGCCGCCGTGGCCGACGAAGCCGATATTGCGGATCTTCGCGATGTCGAGCGCCATGTTCGCCTCCCCGTGATTCCTGCGCGACCGATAGCACGACGGCAGAAGGAAGAGGGCCGATGTGGTGCGGATGCTACCACGCGCCGCCGGAGGGTGCCAGGGGGGTCGGGCGGGGCGCCGGAGGGCCGGCCGCCCCGCCCGGAAGTCGCGCGCGCGCGGCGCGGCGCGCTACTTCGCGCCGCGCATAGACGCGGGCTGCCCGGGAAGCTTGAGCGACTTCCCGGTATTGATCACCTGCCCGTTCTTCTCGACCTTGAGGATGGAGATGTCACGATCCATGTAGTTGCCGACGTAGATGTACTGGCCGTCCGGGCTGAAGACGACGCCTTCGGGCAGCCCGCGCACCTCGACCTCGCCCACCCGGGTGACGGTCTTGTAGTCGATCTTGAGGATCACCACGCTGCCGTTGCGGTTGTAGAAGTAGGACTGCGCCGGAACATTGCTGCCGCGGAGCAGGATGGCCACCGCGAGATCACCGCGCGGGCTGATGGCGAGCCCCTCGGGAGCATCCCCACGACTACCCGATCGATCACTCGGGGGGGCGTCGATTCGAGATCGATGACACTGACGGTGTCGACGTGGCCGTCCGATCCGCCCGCATTGCCGTTGTCCGCGGTGAGCGCGATGGTCCCCTGCGGGCTCACGTCCACGTTGTAGGGCCAGAGCCCGACCGGCATGTCGAACTTGCTATAGGTCACCTTCGGCCCGTCCACGTCCAGGAGCGCGATCTTGTGGCCCGGGAACTTGGCCGCCAGCGCTCGCTTGCCGTCCGGCGTGAAGACCACGTGGGCCACCTGCTCGCCCATGTCCACCGTGTCCACCAGCTTCACGTCCTTGCCGGAGACGGTGAGCACGCTGATGGAGTTACCGGCGCGATTGGCGACCAGGACGAGATTGCCCGCGCGGTTGAAGCTGAGCCCGGAGGGCTGCTTGCCCACCTCGACGGTGCCGATATGCGCCGCCGGAGTCACGGTGAGGTCGATGACGTAGAGCTTGTTGTCCGGCACCGGCTTCCAGGCGTCGCCGTCCTTCTGCCAGTCCATCGAGTTGGCCACCAGCGCGAGCTTTCCGTCCGGCGAGACGGCGAGGTTGACGGGCGGCCCGAAGATCGAGTTCATCAACGGCAGCGTGGCGGTGATCTTGGGGGACTCGGGGTTGGAGATGTCTGACCACCGAGACCGCGTCCTTGCCCGGGGCGACGAACATCTGCTTGCCCTTGGCGTCCCAGGTGACCTTCTCGTCGATCCCGATGATCATGTTCTGGGCAGCGGCAGGCGCCGCCGCGAGCCAGAGCACCCCCAGCAGGACCGATAGCGCATGGAGAAGCGCCGGTCCACGAACGACGCTGTCCGTACATGTTGGTCTCCTTGCTGGGGGTGAAGGCGGTGGCGATGGTGACCGGCGCGGTAGGGCGCCGGGCGCTAGGGCGAGGCGATCTTGTTGGCGAGGATGCCGATGCGCTCCACCTCGGCCTCCATCCGGTCGCCCACCTTGAGGAAATTGCCGGTGGCGGCTCCCACGCCATCCGGCGTGCCGGTGGCGATGACGTCGCCGGGCAGAAGGGTCAGCCCCTGCGAGAGGACCTCGATGCACTGGTCCACCGGGAAGATCATCTTCGAGGTGTGGCTCGACTGGCGGACCTGGCCGTTCACGCGGAGCGAGACCGCGAGCGCCTGCGGATCGGGAATCTCGTCGGCGGTGACCAGGATGGGCCCCATGGGACAGAAGGTGTCCAGGGATTTGCCCTTGAACCACTGGCCGTGTCGCTTCTGGAGGTCCCGGGCGGTGACGTCGTTGATGATGGTGTAGCCGAAGACGTGCCGTAGCGCATCGCCACGTGGAATATCGCGCCCGGCGGTCCCGATCACCGCGGTGAGCTCGACCTCGTAGTCCAGCTCCTTGGTCACCGTGTGGTGCAGGACCCGATCGCCGGGGCCCACCACCGCGTGCGCCGGCTTGGTGAAGTACACCGGGTGGTCGGGCACGGCGGCCCCGCGCTCGGCGGCATGGTCAGCATAGTTGCGCCCGAGGCAGAAGACATTGCGGGCCGGCGCGGGGATCGGCGCCTGCAGCCGCACCTTGGCGAGGGGAAAGGCCAGCTTGCGCCGCGCGAGCTCGTCGAGGAGCTGGCTCTCCACGAGCCGCTTGCCCGCCTCCCACGCGGCGTGCGCCGCCTCCAGCGCGGGGGCGCCGCCCTGGATGAGCTCGAGCATGGTCCTGGGGAAGCCGCCGCGGGCGCGCCCCACGGCGCCGCGCTGAGCCGCCAGATCGCGCGCGATGGCGCCCAGATCGAGCACCGCCTGGCTCCACACCGCGCCGACCCGCCCCTGGCTCCGGCCTCGGCGGAAGGTGACGAGGTGCACGACTACTCCTCGTCCACGCCCGCGCTGCGGCGGGCGGGCAGCGACTTGCCGGCCTGGCGGGCGATTTCTTCCAGCTCCTTCGGAAGGCCGAAGCGGACATCCTCCTCGACCACGTGGACCTCGCGGACCTCGGCGGGCCGTGCGGCCTGAAGCGACTCCACCACCTCGGTGACGAGGAACTCGGGCGTGGAGGCGCCCGCGGTCACTCCGACGCGCGTCGCGCCCTCGAGCCACTCGGGCCGGATGTCGTTCTTGTCATTGATGAGATGGGACGCGGTGCCCAGCCCCTTGGACACTTCCACCAAGCGGTTGGCGTTCGAGCTGTTCGCCGCGCCGATGACCAGCAGCACATCGACGCCCGCGGCCACCGTCTTCACCGCCGCCTGCCGGTTCTGCGTCGCGTAGCAGATATCGTCCTTGGACGGCCCCACGATCTTGGGGAAGCGCTTCCGCAGAGCGGCGATGCAATCGCGCGTGTCGTCCACCGAGAGCGTGGTCTGCGTGAGAAACGCCACCTTGTCCGGATCCGGCAGCACCAGCCGCTCGACCTCGTCGGGATGCGCGATCACGAACATGCGGTCGGGCGCCTCGCCCATGGTCCCCACCACCTCGTCGTGGTCGGCATGGCCGACGAGGATGATGGAGTAGCCCTCACGCGCGTAGCGGATGGCCTCCAGGTGCACCTTGGTCACCAGCGGGCACGTGGCGTCGATCACGCGCAGGCCCCGATCCTCCGCCTCCTGCCGCACCGCGGGCGAGATGCCGTGGGCACTGAAGATCACCGTGGCATTGTCCGGGACCTCGTCGAGCTCGTCCACGAAGTGGGCGCCCTTGGCGCGCAGCGCCTCCACCACATGGCGGTTGTGCACGATCTCCTTCCGCACGTAGACGGGAGGCGGGCACACCTGCAATGCCAGCTCGACGATGTCGATGGCGCGGTCCACTCCGGCGCAAAACCCCCGCGGCCCGGCCAGCACGATGTCCTGAAGGAGAGGTATGGTCGCCATGCGTGGCAGTATACCGGACGGGGGCCCCGCGCTCAAACGGCTGGATTTATCGCGATTTTGAGGGCTTGGCCGGCGGCCATCATGGCGAGCGCATCGGGCACCGCCGCCAGTCCCATCCGATGCGTGACGAGCGCATCGGGCACCAGGGCTCCCGACTCCAGGAGCTCGATAGCCCGGCGGATCAGCGGCGGCGTGTGGTGGAAGGCCCCCACCAGAGTCAGCTCCTCGTAGTGAGCGCGTCGCGTATCCACTTGAACCGTCGTTCCCGGGGCGCAGCCGCCGAAGAAGACGACGGTGCCGCCGCGCCCGACCGTGTCCAGCGCCCCCTCCCAGACTTCGGGACGCCCGGTGGCATCCACCACCACGTCGGGACCGCGTCCGCCCGTGCGTGCGCGCAGCGCGGCGGCGAGGTTGCCGGCCTCGTGGGTGTCCAGCACCTCCGCGAAACCGGCGGCGCGCACGCGCTCGAGACGCCAGCCGCCCTTGCCCACCAGCACCACGCGCGCCCCGCGCTGGAGGGCCGTCAGCGCGAGGAGGCAGCCCAGCGGACCGTGGCCGAGCACCGCTACCGTCATGCCCGCCTCCACGCGCCCGCGCTCGATGCCCTGCAGCGCGCAGGCCAGCGGCTCCGCGAAGGCGGCGCGCCACGCCGGCAGGGCGGCGCCGATGGGCACGAGATTCCCCGCCACGAGCCGCGGCGGCAGGGCGAGGAACTCGCCGTAGGCCCCATTGACGAAGAGGAGATCCTCGCAGAGATTCGGCCGCGCCGCGCGGCACGGTGGGCAGGCACCGCAGGGCGCGGAGTTGGCGGCCACCAGCCGGTCTCCCTCGCGCCAGCCGCGCACGCCCGCCCCCACGGCGGTGACGGTACCCGCCATCTCGTGACCGAATACGGTGGGCACCACGGGGATCATCACGGGATGGCCGCGGCGAAGCACCTTCACGTCGGTGCCGCAGGTGAGCGCCGCCTCCACCCTCATGACGAGCTCCCCGAGCGCCGGAGTCGGGCAGGGCAACTCCTCCAGGCGAAGGTCGCCGGGCCCGTGGAAGACTTGAGCCCGCATGCGCGCGCTCACGGCGCCACGAGGATCTTCACCGCGCCGACATGTACGGCGGCGCGCACGGACTAGCGGGCGGCGCCGGCGAGCGGGGAGCGCCGCCGGGCACCGAGGCGGGCGCGGACCCAGCCCCCGAGCGCGATGGCGACGCGGCGGCGCGTGGGCACCACCACGCGCTCGCCGAACACGTCGAAGCGTCGCGCCTCGATGGCGCGGAGCAGCGCAAAGTAGGTGTGGCCCATGATCTCCGCGGCGAAGAGGGAGCGGTGGTCCGCCGAGGGCAGACCCCGCCACGCGCGGGCATAGTAGTCGCGGGCGCGCGCCGCCTCGAAGGCCATCAGCTCCACGAAGCCGGGCGTGTAGCGGCCCTCGCGGAGATCCTCTCCGGTGACACCGAAGCGCCGGAGGTCCTCCTGGGGCAGGTAGACGCGGCCCATGCGGGCGTCCGTCTGGACGTCGCGGAGGATATTGGTGAGCTGGAGCGCCACGCCGAGGTTGATCGCGTAATCCTGGGCCCGGGGATCCCGGTATCCGAAGATCGCGATGCTGCAGAGCCCCACCGCGGAGGCCACCCGGTAGCAGTAGGGATAGAGATCGTCGAAGGTCTCGTAGGTGGCGCGGTCGAGATCCATCTCCACGCCCGTGATGATCTCCTCGAGCGCCTCGCGGGGAATGGGGAAGCGCCGCACCGCTTCGCGCAGCCGCTCCGCGGCGGGATGGGTGGTCGACTCCTGGCCGAACACGCGGGCGATCTCCTCGCGCCAGTGCGCCAGCTCCCGGCGTTGCGCGGCGCGGTCCACACCCTCGTCCACCGCGTCGTCCACGATGCGGCAGAAGGCATAGACGGCGAAGATGGCGTCCCGCTGGGCGCGCGGCAACAGGAGGAACGCGTAGAAGAAGTTCGAGCGGCTCTTGCGGGTGAGGCGCGAGACGAAGCGCGCCGCGTTCACGCCGCTCTCCGCCGTCGCGGGTCGGGCGCATAGTCCCGCGTCACGAACCAGTGCACCGCGTCGCCCAGCGCCCGCTCCACGGGCGTCTGCGGCAGCCCGAGCTCGCGCACCGCCTTGTCCACGGAGAAGAACATTCGCTTGCGGGCCATCCGGACCGCGGTGAGCGGCACCGCCGGCGTGCCCCCGATGAGCCGGGCCACGCCTTCCATGCCGGCGGCGGCCAGCCAGGCCACCGCATACGGCACGCGGAAGCGCGGCGCCGCCAGGCCGGTGAGGCGAGCCAGAGCCTGGAAGATCTCCAGCAGGGTGAGATTCACGTGCCCGAGCACATAGCGCTCGCCCGGGCGCCCGCGCTGGGCGGCGAGGATGTGGCCGCGGGCGACGTCGCGCACGTGGACGACGTTGAGGCCGGTGTCGAGCGAGCCCAGCATCTTGCCCCGCAGGAAGTCCACGATCATCTGACCGGTGGGCGTCGGCTTGACGTCCCACGGTCCCACCGGCGCCGACGGGTTCACGATGATCACCGGCGCGCCGCGCGCCGCGAACTCGCGCGCCACCTCCTCGGCCACGAACTTGGAGGCCTTGTAGGGCCCGACCATGTCGGCGAGCGACACCGGCGTCTGCTCGTCTCCGGGAGTGCCGTCCTTGGGGATGCCCAGCGCGCCCACCGTGGAGGTATACACGATCCGCTCCACCCCCGCCGCCACCGCCGCCTCGAGCACGTGCCGGGTGCCGTCCACGTTGGCCCGGAAGAGCGCGGCGGGATCGGGCGCCCAGAGGCGATAGTCCGCGGCCACGTGGAACACGCGCTCGACCCCCGCCACCGCGCGGCGCACCGAGGCGGGGTCGAGCAGATCGCCTTCGGCGATCTCGACGTCACAGTCCTCCAACGCGCGGCGGTCGCCGCCCGGGCGCGCGAGCACGCGCACGTGGTCACCGTCGGCGAGGAGCTCGCGCACGAGGTTGGCGCCCACGAAGCCGGTGCCGCCGGTCACCAGCGCGCGCATCGGCTAGTCCCGGAGGGCCGCGAGCGACGCGCGCCACCGCGGCGAGCGCGCGGCGACTGCCGCGCCGGAGCTCGAGGGCGCGAGGCAAGGTCTGCGGGCGCGTGAGGGCAAGCAGGAGCGCGCGGCCACCGCGCAGCCGCCCCTCGGGGCCCAGGAGCGCGGCGAGCTCCGCCGGCACCGACTCCGCGGCGCCGTCGGATACGGCGCGGATGACCACCGCTTCCAGCCCGGCCGCCTGCGCGGCATCCAGGATGGCGGCGGACTCCATGTCCACCGCCGCCGCGCCGGTGGCGGAGCGCAGCGCGGCCTTGGCCGCGGGCGTGCTCACCACCGCGCGGGTGGTCACGAGCGGGCCGGTGGCCGCCGTCCCCGCCGCCGCGAGCGCCCGCGCATGCACCGCCGGCGGCACCGCCAGGATCTCGCCATCGGGAGCGAGGACGCGCGCGGGCACGACGAGCTCGCCGGGGGCCAGGCGCGGGTCGAGCCCTCCGCATACGCCGGCGGAGATCACGAGCGGCGCGTGGAGTCCGTCCCGGCAGGCGGCCCAGCGCTCGGCGAGGAGGGCGCGCCCAGGCCGACGGGGGCGATGCGAAGGCCGGGCCGGCCGTAGGTGCGGTACGAGGAGAATCGGTACGAGGAGGCGCCCGGCGAAGAATCGGACGGTCGGCCCGTCTCGGCGGGCAGCTCGAGCTCGCGGGCCAGCCCCGCGGCCTCGAGCTCGACGGCCGTCAGGATGAGGAGGTCGCTCACGCGCCTACGCGCCGGGAGCGGGGCGGGCTGCGCTTTCTCGCGCTCCTTGCGCTCGATCCAGGCCTTCCACGAATTGCCCTCGGCGGTGTCCTTGCCCGTGAATCGCACGGTGGCGATCTCGGCGTAGCGAACCCGGATGGGGACCGTGGCCGGCCTCATCGATGAGCTGGACGGAGGGCTCGGGCGCCTCCGCGTCGCGATTGAAGAGGTAGCCCACCAGCTCGGTAGCCGTCCCGCCGGACGACCGTCACATTGCCGCGGTAGTCGAAGGCGTGCTCGATGACCTCCTCGAGCGTGAGGTACGGTCCGATGTCGGGCACCCAGCCCTGCAGGCTCACGCCCGGCTCAGAGCTTTCCGGTGATGAGTGACCAGCACCGTCTCCGCGAAGCCGCGCGCGGAGTTGAAGGTGTGGTGTCACCGCGGTGGCTCGAACCCGCAGTGGACCATGCAATCCTGGCACTTCTCGTTGCCGCTCTTGCGCCCGTAGTTCTCCCAGGGCGTGGTCTCCATCAATTCCTTGAAGGTCTCCGCGTAGCCATCCTGCAGCAGATAGCATGGCCGCTGCCAGCCGAACAGGTTGTAGGTCGGGTTTCCCCACGGCGTGCACTCGTAGTCCTGCTTGCCCATGAGGAAGCGCAGGAAGAGCGGCGACTGGTTGAAGCGCCAGTGCCTCTTGGGATTCGAGAGGATCGCGCGGAAGAGCTGACTGGTCCGGCTCCGCCGGAGGAAGTGCTCCTGGTCGGGCGCCTTCGAGTAGCTATAGCCCGGCGACACCATCATCCCCTCCACCCCCAGCCGCATCATCTCGTCGAAGAACTCCCGCACCCGCAGCGGTGAGGCCCCGTCGAAGAGCGTGGTGTTGGTGGTGACCCGAAAGCCGCGGGCGAGCGCCTCCTGGATGGCGGGCACCGCCTCGTCATACACTCCGTCCCGGCACACCGCCTCGTCGTGCTCCTCCCGCAGCCCGTCCATGTGCACGCTGAACGACAGGTACTTGGACGGGGTGAAGAGGTCGAGCTTTTCCTTCAGGAGGATGGCGTTGGTGCAGAGATAGACGTACTTCTTCCGCTTCACCAGCTCGGCCACCAGCCGGTCGATCTCCGGGTACATGAGCGGCTCGCCGCCGGGGATGCTGACCATGGGAGCGCCGCACTCCTCCACCGCCTGGAGGCACTTCTCCACCGTGAGGTGCTTGCGGAGAATCTGGGCGGGGTACTGGATCTTCCCGCATCCCGCGCAGGCGAGATTGCACCGGAACAGGGGCTCGAGCATGAGGACGAGCGGGTAGCGCGGGCGCCGCGCCAGCCGCTGGCGAAGCACATAGGTCGCCACCGTCCACATCTGCGAGATCGGCACACTCATCGACTACGATATCCTCTCGTAAGTAAAGGTGGTCCTCGCGGAGCGCGCTCGGGCGCCCGCCAGCCCGGTCCAGAGTACCAGAAAGACCACGCGAGTGGAGCAGGATTCCCGTGCCGGCGAGGACGAACTCGCCGATCCACACGGTCAGCCCGAGGGCGAGCGCGAGAGCGGCGTAGTAGAGCCCCACGCCCCCGCGCGGCGAGCCTCGCGTCCCGCGCCGGGACAGGAGGTCGTAGCCCCCCGCGATCACCCAGCCCACCACCACCCAGCCCGCGAAGTTGGCGAGCGGCACTCCGAAGTAGTCGCCCCCGTTGGGATAGTAGAAGACGCGACCGAGAAACCAGCGATCCCCCATCACCGCGAGCGGGTCGATCACCACATCGAGCAGCATCATGAGCAGCCCGGTGAGGACCACCGGTCGGGCGCCGCGCTCCCGCCCGCCGCTCCAGCGCGCCAGGCACCACGACGCGTAGGCGAGGAAGGGAAACGATAGAGGGTCGAAGATGGGCACGCCGCCGATGAAGAGCTCGAGCGCGGCGGTGCTCCCCGTGTAGTGGTACAGGCCGAAGGGGATGCCGGTGCGGGTGGAGGCGAACTCCGCCGTGAAGGCGACCAGCGTCCCCCAGAGGACAAACCCGAGGGTGCGCGGGATCCCCTGGTCGCGGCCTGCGATGACGAGGAACGCGGCGAAGAAGGCAACGACGTACGGTCGCAGGACCACCGTTCCACCCAGCGCCGCCATCACTCGCCACAGCTCGTCCACGCTTCTCTCCCCTTCGGATAGATCGGCCGAGCCGGGTCGTCCGGCGGGTTGGACGGCGGCCGTGTGAATCCGTTCGCTACCGTAGCCAAGGTCGCGAAACTTTTCAAGTTGCTCCCCCGGCGGAATCCCCAAAACCGTGTGCTAGTATGGACCGATGTTTGCCCCGAAAACCGACTCGATACCCGCGACTCGCGCGCCCTCAGCCGCGTCGTCCTCCCCCGTGGACTCCGCGATCGAGCGCGCGCAGGCGCTGCTGCTCTCCTCGCAGGAGCCCGACGGGCACTGGGTGGGCGAGCTCGAGGCGGACAGCACCATCACCAGCGAGTACCTGCTGTCCGGCCGCCTCATGGGCCGCGTCGATCGCGAGCGCGAGGCCAAGATCGTGACCTACCTCCGCTCGCAGCAGCTCGCCGATGGAGGCTGGAGCCTCTACGCGGGCGGCCCGGCGAGTCTCTCCGCGACCATCAAGGCGTATTTCGCCATGAAGGTCGCGGGCGTGTCGCCCGAGGACCCCGGCATGGTCCGCGCGCGGGCGCTCGTGCATCAGCTCGGCGGCCCGGTGCAGGCCAATGTCTTCACCAAGATCCTCCTCGCCCAGTTCGGGGAATACGACTGGTCGGGCATCCCCGCCATGCCGGTGGAGATCATGCTGCTGCCGCGCTGGTCGTACTTCAATCTCCTCGAGGTCTCCTACTGGTCACGGGCGGTCATCGTGCCGCTCCTCATCTTGATGGACGCCAAGCCCGTCACCCATCTGCCGGAGTCCGCCCGCCTGGACGAGCTGTGGGTGGTGCCGCGCGAGCGGGCCAGCCTCCGCTTCCACCGCGTCCCCCGCCCGTTCTCGCCGAAGACCTTTCTCTGGAAGAACTTCTTCATCGGCATCGACGATGCGCTGAAGGGCTGGGAGCGGCTGGGTCCGCGTCCGCTGCGCGCCCGCGCGCTCGACGCCGCGCGGCGCTGGGTGGAGGAGCGCCTGGCCGTGCCGGGCGGCCTGGGCGGCATCTTCCCCGCCATGGTGAACGCGGTGCTGGCGCTGCGCTGCCTCGGCTATGACGAGGAGCATCCGCTGATCCGCGGGCAGCTCAAGGAGGTCGAGGGGCTCGGGGTCGAGACCACGACCTCGCTGCACTATCAGCCCTGCGTGTCCCCAGTGTGGGACACCGCGCTCGCGGTCAACGCGCTCATCGAATCCGGCCTTCCCGCCCACCATCCGTCCCTGGTGCGCGCCGGCGAGTGGATGATCGACAAGCAGATCACGGTGCCCGGGGACTGGTCCACCAAGCGGCCCGGCGTGCCGCCCGGCGGCTGGCCGTTCCAGTACCACAACGACTTCTATCCGGATCTCGACGACTCCGCGATGGTGATGATGGGGCTGAGCCGCACCGAGGGCCTCGAGCCCGAGCGCCGCCGGCGCGCGCTCGCGCGCGGCATGGCCTGGTTCCTGGGCATGCAGGGCTCGGACGGCGGCTGGGCGTCCTTCGACGCCGACAATAACCGGCTGATCCTGAACAATATCCCCTTCGCCGATCACGGCGCCCTCCTCGATCCGTCCACCGAGGACCTCACCGGACGCGGCCTCGAGCTCCTCGGCATGCTGGGCGAGACGCTCGACCATCCCGCCGCCTCGCGCGCGGTCGGCTATCTCCGCCGCAATCAGCACGCGGACGGGCCATGGTACGGCCGCTGGGGCGCCAATTACATCTACGGCACCTGGTCGGTGCTTCGCGGGCTCCGCGCGATCGGTGAGGACTGCTCGAAGGCGTACGTGAGCCGCGCGGCCGCCTGGCTGGAAGCACGGCAGAACGCCGACGGCGGTTGGGGCGAGACGCTGGCCTCCTACGAGAATCCCGCATGGGCGGGCCGCGGCGAGTCCATCCCCAGCCAGACCGCCTGGGCGCTGCTGGGGCTCTTCGCGGCCGGCCGCACTGCGGGGCCCGCGGTGGAGCGCGGTGTCCAGTACCTCCTCGAGACGCAGGGCGAAGAGGGGGCGTGGGAGGATCCGCTGTGGAACGGTACCGGCTTCCCGCGCGTCTTCTATCTCAAGTATCACCTGTACGCCAAGTACTTCCCCCTCTGGGCCCTGGGCGCTTATCGGACTGCGAGCGGATGACGGGGCCGGTCGACGCCGCGCGCCCAGGCCCTCCCGGTCCGCCTGGTCGGAGGGCTCGGAGCCCAGGTCCTCGAGGTGCTGCAGTCCTTGGGCCGTTTCGGCCGCTTCCTCGTCCAGGCGGTCACCTACATCTTCGTGCCGCCCTTCAAGCTCGCCCGGCTGGCGGAGCGCATCCACTTCATCGGGTTCCGCTCGCTCACCATCGTGGTCCTGACCGGCGCCTTCACGGGCATGGTGCTGGGGCTGCAGATCTTCCTCGTCCTGTCGCGCTTCGGGTCCGAGGCCTTCCTGGGCCCGGCGGTCGCGCTGTCCATCATCCGTGAGCTGGGGCCGGTTCTCTGCGCCCTCATCGTCGCCGGCCGGGCCGGATCGGCGCTCACCGCCGAGCTCGGAATCATGAAGATCACCGAGCAGATCGACGCCCTCACCGTGATGGCGTTGAACCCCGTGCGCTATCTAATCGTCCCGCCCATCGTGGCCGGGATCATCACCTTCCCGCTCATGACGTCGATCTTCGACGTGGTCGGCATCTTCGGCGGGTACCTGGTGGGCGTGGAGCTGCTGGGCCTGTCCCCCGGCACCTACTTCGGGGAGATGGAGACCTTCGTGGACCGGGCCGACATCATGACCGGCTTCTGGAAGTCGCTCTCCTTCGGCATCATCGTCACCTGGGTGTGCACCTACAAGGGCTACTACTGCGGGCACGGGGCGGAGGGCGTGGCGCGCGCGACCACCCAGGCGGTGGTGCTGTCCTCGGTCCTCATCCTCGTGTGGGACTATTTCCTCGGCTCGGTGTTGCCGTGATCAAGGTGGAGGGTCTGCGGCGCTCGTTCGGCGCGCAGCCCGTGCTGCGCGGCCTCGACCTCGAGGTCGCCTCCGGCGAGATCATGGTGATCATCGGACGGAGCGGCGGCGGCAAGTCGGTGCTGCTCAAGCACCTGGTGGGCCTGCTGCGGCCCGATGCGGGCCGCATCGTCGTGGACGGCACCGAGATCACCCGGCTGCGGCGCGCCGCGCTGGATCGCATCCGCGACCGGTACGGGGTGGTGTTCCAGGGCGGCGCCCTCTTCGACTCCATGTCGGTGTGCGGACAACGTGGCCTTTCCGCTTGCGAGAGAAGGTCCGCCTCCCGGCCGCCGAGATCGGGCAGCGGGTGGAGGAGAAGCTGGCGCAGGTGGGCCTCCAGGGGATGGGGCACAAGAACCCGGCCGAGATCTCGGGCGGCATGCGCAAGCGGGTGGCCATCGCGCGGGCGCTGGTGACGGAGCCGGAGGTGGTCTTCTTCGACGAGCCCACCACCGGCCTGGACCCGATCCTGGTCAACACCATCCATCACCTGATCGTGGAGCTGCACCGGAAGTTCCGGTTCACCGCGGTGGTGGTGAGCCACGAGATCCCGGAAATCTTCCGGATCGCGGACCGGGTGGCCATGCTCCACGAGGGCCTGATCGTGGAGTGCGCGACGCCCGGAGGCCATCCAGGCCTCCGCCAGTCCGGTGGTGCAACAGTTCATCCGCGGCGAGATCGAGAGCGCGCCCACCGCTCGCTGAGTCCCCCACCGCGCGCGGGGGCCAGGAAAAGAAGTAGACGATGCGCGCGAGGCACGGCAAGATCCAATCAGGGGGCGCCGAATGAGGCGGTCGACGCTGGACGTGGCGGTGGGGATTTTCGTGCTGGTCGGGCATGCTCGCCCTGGGCTGGCTCTCCGTCAAGCTCGGGCGGGTGGACCTCTTCAGCGGCGCCGGCTATACCATCACCGCGGACTTTCCCACCGTGGGCGGGCTCAAGACGGGCTCCACCGTGGAAATCGCGGGGGTGGAGATCGGGCGCGTGGACGGC
The DNA here is from genome assembly GCA_963733725.1 of uncultured Candidatus Rokubacteria bacterium. Lineage (GTDB taxonomy): Bacteria > Methylomirabilota > Methylomirabilia > Rokubacteriales > CSP1-6 > DASRWT01. The sequence goes on from CAVTFC010000017.1 coordinate 57,142, forward strand.
ATCACGCTGTCGGACTACCAGGCACGCGTGATCATGAGCATCAAGGCCAGCGTCATCCTGCAGGAAGATTCCATCGCGTCCATCAAGACCCGCGGGCTCATCGGGGAGAAGTACATCCGGATCAACCCCGGCGGGTCGGAGAAGATCATCAAGCCCAACGGCCGCATCACCGAGGTGGAGCCGCCGGTGGACATCGAGGAGCTGCTCTCGAAGTACGTCTTCGGCAAGGTGTAGCCGCGACCATGTCACCGCAGACAGTGGAGGTTTCGTGATGATTCGTCCTCGCATGATCGGTGTGGCGGTGGCCGCCGCTGGGGGTGCTGCTGGCGCCCGTGGCCGGCGCCGGCGTCCCCACGGACCAGCTCAAGGGCGCCATCGAGCGGGTGGTGAAGACCCTCGAGAACCCGGCCTACAAGGGCGACAACCGGGTGCCGGAGCGACGGGCCGCGGTGCGGAAGATCGCCAACGAGATCTTCGATTTCCCCGAGATCGCGCGGCGCTCCCTCGGCCGCCACTGGCAGGGCCGCACCGACGCCGAGCACGAGGAGTTCGTCTCGCTCTTCGCCGATCTGCTCGAGCGGTCCTACATCTCGAAGATCGACCAGTACGGCGGGGAGAAGATCCTCTATACGGCCGAGCGGGTCGAGAGCGACATCAGCGTGGTGAGCACCCGGCTCGTCACCAAGAACGGCACCGAGGTGCCCATCGACTACCGGCTGGTGAAGCGCGGCGAGCGCTGGCTCGTCTACGACGTCAGCATCGAGGGCGTGAGCCTGGTGTCCAACTACCGCACGCAGTTCAACAAGATCATCCAGACCACCTCCTACGCCGAGCTCATCCGGCGCATGAAGAGCAAGCAGGCGGAGGTGCTGGACGACGATACCAAGAAAAAGCCGGCGGCCCGGACCCAGTAGTCCGGCGCGCGCGAGGAGAGTCCGATGACCAAGTCCGCCCTGCTGCGCTCGCTCCTCCGCCGTCCGGGGCTCGTCCCCATGGTCGGCGCCCACGACGCGCTATCCGCCCGCCTCATCGAGGCCGCCGGCTTCCCGCTGGTGTGGTCGTCGAGCTTCGCGGTGTCGGCCGCCCAGCGCGCCATGCCCGACGTGAACCTCCTGACCATGACGGAGAACCTCGAGACCGCCCGCTACATCAACGACGCGGTGTCCATTCCCGTCATCGCCGACGCCGACAACGGCTACGGCAACGTGGTCAACGTGGTGCGGACGGTGGAGGAATACGAGCGCGCCGGCGTGGCCGGGATCTGCATGGAGGACAATATCTTCCCCAAGAAGTGCAGCCTCTATCCGGGCATGCGGCGCGAGCTCCTGTCGGTGGAGGAGTTCGCGGGGAAGATCCGGGCCGCGGTGAAGACGCGCCGGGATCCCGGATTTCGTGGTGATCGCGCGGGTGGAGGCCCTCATCGCGGGCTGGGGCATGAAGGAGGCGCTCCGGCGCGCCCATGCCTATGCGGACGCCGGGGCCGACATGATCCTCATGCACTCGAAGTCCAAGACGGCGGCGGAGGTGCTGGAGTTCATGCGCCTCTGGGAGCGGCCCACCCCGGTGGTGGTGGTGCCCACTCTCTACCCCTCCGTGACCTTCGAGGAGCTGGAAGGGCGCGGGGGTGAAGATGGTGATCTGGGCCAACCAGGTGCTGCGGGGCGCGGTGCGCGGCATGGAGACCGCGCTGGGCACGCTGGCCCGCGAGCGCCGGCTGGACGCGCTGGACCCGCACATCGTGCCGCTGGAGGAGATCTACCGGCACGTGGGGGTGGCGGAGTTCGAGGCCATCGAGGCGGAATACCTGCCGCAGGAGAGCCAGGTGCGCGCGGTGATCATCGCCGCCGGCTCGGGCAAGTCGCTGCTGCCGCTCACGGAGGACCGGCCCAAGTGCATGCTGGACATCAAGGGCCGCAGCATCCTCGAGCGGCAGGTGGACACGCCTGCGCGCGTGCGGCGTGCAGGACATCGCGGTGGTGCGCGGGTACCGGAAGGATCAGGTCACCGTCCCCGGCCTCCGCTACTTCGACAACGACCGATACGAGGAGAGCGGGCGAATGCGTCTCCCTCTTCGCCGCCGCGCCGGTGCTATCCGGCCGCGTGCTCTTCCTCTATTCGGACATCCTCTTCGAGCGCTCCGTCCTCGAGCGGCTCCTCCGCGCGGAGGCGGACTGCGCGGTGGTGGTGGACCGCGCGTGGGTGGATCAGCGCGATCGCCTGCTGCCGCTCTCGAAGCCGCTGGACCTCGTGGTGACCGAGCAGGCGGCCGCCTCCGGCCTTCGTGCGCTGGGCAGCGGGGGCGACGATACCCTCGTCACCGTGGGCGCGCGGGTGGCGCCGGATCGCGCCAACGGCGAGTTCATCGGCATGGCGCTCTTCTCCGAGCGCGGGACCTCAGGCGCTCCGCCGCGCCTGGGACGAGACGCGCGCGGCCGGCGGCGGACGCTTCCACGAGGCGGACTCCGCCGAGCACGCGGCCTTCACCGATCTCCTCCAGGAGCTGGTGGCGCGCGGCGAGCGGGTGCATTGCGTGGACGTCTACAAGGGCTGGCTCGAGGTCGACACCTTCGAGGACTATCAGCGGGCCTGGGCGGAGATCAAGAAATAGGCACCATCAGCGGGAAGGACTTCGTCGCCCTCGCGGAGTCGGAAGGCTTCGACTTCTTCACGGGCGTGCCCTGCTCGCTGGTGGGCGACGCCATCGCCGCGCTGGAGACCCATCCCCGTCTGCCGTACGTGCCCGCGGTGCGCGAGGACGTGGCGGTGGGCATGGCGGCGGGGGCGTGGATGGCGGGGCGCCTGCCGCTGGTGATCATGCAGAACTCGGGCCTCGGCACCTGCCTCAACGCGCTGGTCTCGCTGTCGCTCATGTACCGCTTCCCCGCCCTCCTCCTCGTCACCTGGCGCGGCCATGCGGGCAAGGACGCTCCCGAGCACATCGTGATGGGCGACATCTCCCCCCGCCTCCTCGATCTCATCGCGGTGCCCCATCGCGTGCTCACCGCCGCGAGCGTGTCGGCCGATATCGCCTGGGCCCGCGCGGAAGCCGAGCGCCTGAGCCAGCCGGTGGCGCTGCTTCTCCCGCCCGGCGTCATGGCCACGCGGGGGCATGGCGAGCATGCATGCGGGGGCGACACAGCACGCGCGGCGGTGAAGTCTCTGTCTACCATCAGCGGGGGCCCAGAAATGGCCCCCGCTCGCCCCCAGTCCGACGGACAACCCGTCCGGCGCTTCAACGGCGGACGACCGGCAATCTCGCGGCTGATTGCGCCCGGAGATCTCGCGCCTGGAGGCGCTGCGTGCCGCGCTCGGCGCGCTCGGCGATGCGCCCGTCGTGCATGCCAACGGCTTCATCTGCCGCGAGTCGTTCTCGGTGGGAGATCGGCCGCAGAACTTCTACATGATCGGCTCCATGGGGCTGGCCTCGGCCATCGGGCTCGGCGTCGCGCTCGTCCCGTCCGGACCTCACCACCGTGGTCTTCGACGGCGGACGGGAACCTCCTCATGAACCTCGGCATCCTGCCCATGATCGGCGGCGCGCCCGTGCTCGGGGCGGGCTCCACCGGAAGCAGCGGCCGCGGAACCTGGTCCACATCGTCTTCGATAACGAGGTGTATGGCTCCACCGGGAACCAGGTGTCCCCGTCGCGCCACGCGCGCCTCGACGCGCTCGCCGCCGCCGCCGGCTACGCCTCGACGGTCGCGGTGACGGGAGCGGCCGCGCTGCGCGATGCCACCGCCGCCGCCATGCGCGGGGACGGCCCGTCGTTCATCCTGGCCAAGGTCACTCCGGCGGAGCAGCCGGCGCCGCGCATCCCCTACCCGCCCGAGGAGATCCGGGATCGCTTTCGCGGAGCGCTGCGCGGGCTCGGGCGGGCGGCCGCGGGCGCGGGCGATGAAGGCCATCGTGCTCGCCGCGGGGGTGGCGCGCCGCCTCGCCCCGCTCACCGATCACACGCACAAGTGTCTCCTGCCCATCGCGGGCCGCCATCTGCTGGACCGGATGCTCGACTCCCTCGCGGAGGCGCGGCGTGGACGAGACGGTGATCGTGGTCGGCCATTGCCAGGATCAGGTGCGGGCGGCGGCGGGCGACGCGGCGCGGCGACATGCGGGTCAGCTTCGTCGAGAATCCCGAGTACCAGAAGGGCTCCATCCTGTCGCTCTGGCGCGCGCGCGATGCCCTCAGGCGGCGACAGCACGCTGGTGATGGACGCCGACGTCCTCTTCCCCCGGACGTTCCTCGCCCGCCTCATCGCCTCGCCCGGCGCCCAGCGCGCTGCTGCTCGACCGCGGGTTCACCGATACCGGCGAGGAGGTCAAGCTCTACGGGGTCGGCGATCGCGTCATCGCGCTGGGCAAGAAGTTCGTGCCCGAGCGCTGGGAAGTGGTCGGCGAGGGCATCGGCTTCTTCAAGTGCGGCGCCGAGCATGCGGCGGAGTACATCCGGCTCCTCGGCGAGTCCATCGACGAGACCGGCGGCACCAACGAGTACGAGGACGCGCTGCACCGGCTCCTCGCCCGCGTGCCGGTGGGCTGGGTGGACGTCACCGGCCTGCCGTGGACCGAGGTGGACTTCGTCGAGGATCTCCGCCGCGCGGAGACCGACGTGCTGCCGCGGATCGAGCGGCTCGGGCGCTGAAGTGGAGGCCGCCGTCCTCTACCTGACCGATTCGAGGCAGTGCCGCCCTGGCCGCGGTCCCGCGTGGCCGGCCGTCCCCTCGCGCTGCGGGCGATGGTGGCGGCGGCGCGCGCCGGCGCAGGGATCGTCGCCGTTCCCGCGCTGCTTCGCAGCGCCGCGCTCGAGCGCCTGCTGGGCCGAACGCGCGGTCTCGGCGGCCGCGTCCGCTGGCTCGGCGCGGGCGACGCGGACGCCGTGCGCGCCCTCGCCGCCGGCGGCTGCCTGCTCGTGCCCGCCGCCGCTCTGGTGGAGGCGCGCACCCTGGCGCCCGCTGCTGGCCGACTTCGCGGAGACCGCCGAGACCGCGCTGACGGAGTCCCTGGAGGCCGGCGCCCCCGTCCTCCGCGTCATGGCGGACACCGCACGCCGGCTGGCCCGCGCCCTGGCCGCCGGCGAGCCCCTGGGCCAGGCGCTCGTGCGCCACGTGGAGGCGACACGACTCAAGCAGGTCACCGCCGCCGGGTTGTGCTTCTGCGCGCGCGCGCGCGGCGATCTCGTGGAGGCGGACCGGCTGCTGTATGCCGGGCTCGGCACCGACAACGACACCGGCGTGGACGCGCTACCTGCACCGGCGGCTCTCGCGCAGACTCACGCGCGCTCCTGGTCCGCACCCCGGCCACGCCCAATCAGGTGAGTCTGCTGAGCCTCGGCATCGGCCTCGGCGCGGTGTGGGCCTTCTGGCACGCCACGCCGCTGTCCGCCGCGGCGGGCGTGGTGGTCTACCTGATGGCCTGCGTGGTGGACCACTCCGACGGCGAGCTGGCCCGGCTGACCTTCCAGGAGTCACGCCTCGGCGCCCACCTCGACTGGGCCATCGACACCGTGATCCACTCGGGCCTGGTGCTGGGCATGGCGGTCTCCGCGGGCGGGCGCCGCTACCACCGTCATCGGCGTGGTGGGGTCGGCCGGCGTGGCGCTGAGCGCGCTTCTTCGCGCGCTGCCTGCCCGCGCGAGATCGCGGTGGGCGAGACGGTGGGCGGCGCGCTCAAGAACATGGGCAACCGGGATCTCTTCTATCTCCTGCTCCTGGGCTTCGTCTTGCTCCGGTGGGTCGCGCCCGCCGCCCTGCCCGCGCTGGCCCTCGTGGTGGCCCTCGGCTCGCAGTCATACTGGATCGCGTGCGTGGACCGGATCCGTCGCGGCCGGACGGCCGCGTCCTAGCGGGCGGAGCGGGCCCCATCCCGACCGCGCCGGTCACCGTGCGCGCCGGGACGTCTGCTCCGTCCGCTGATCGTGGTGGTGGGCGTTGGCGTGATCGGCTATCTCGGGCACCAGATCGGCTTCGCCGCCATCCTGGACTCCATCCGGACCCTGTCCTGGCGGCTCCTCGTGGTGATCTGCTTTCCCTACGCGCTCACCGCCACCCTGGACGCCACCGCCTGGCGTCTCGCCTTCGCCGATCACGTGCCGCCCTTCGCCAAGATCTGGACGGCGCGGCTCGCCGGCGAGGCGGTGAACGCGACCACGCCCACCGCCTCCGTGGGCGGCGAGCCCGTCAAGGCGTTCCTCCTCCGCCACTGGGTGCCCATCCCCGAGGGCCTGGCCGCCGTCATCGTGGACAAGACCGCCATCGTCACCGGCCAGGGACTCTTCCTCGTGCTGGGACTCGTCCTCGCGCGCACGGTGGTGCCGGTCTCGGGGCCGGTGCTCACCGGCATGACCATTCTCCTGGGGCTCGAGGTCCTCGCGGTCACCGGCTTCGTCGTCGTCCAGCTCCTCGGGGCGGCCGGGCGCGGGGGCCGACTCCTCGCCCGATTCGGCATGGGACCGAACTCGAGCAATCAGGAGCGGCTGGAAGGGCTGGACCGCGCGCTGTCGCGCTTCTACCGGGCGCATCGCGGCCGCCTGGTGGGCGCGGTCCTCGTGCACCTCCTCGCGTGGACGGTGGGGAGCCTGGAGATCTTCCTCGTCCTCAACTTCCTCGGCCTCCCGGTCACCCTTCTCACTGCGCTGGTGATGGAGTCGTTCGGCGCGGCGGTGAAGTTCGCGAGCTTCATGATTCCCGGCTCGCTCGGCGCGCTGGAGGGCGGCAACATGGCGATCTTCGCCGCCTTCGGATACGGCGGCGCGGTGGGGCTCTCCTACACGCTCGTGCGCCGGCTGCGCGAGGGCACCTGGGCCGCCGCCGGACTGCTCCTCCTCGCCGCGCTCTCCGCGCGGCCCACGCCGGTCGCCACACCACCATGGACGCGGACGGGTAGGGCCGGCGGCGGCGCTCCCGCTCGCTGTGCTAGACTCGGGAGCGCTGCGCGGGACGACTCATCGCATGGAGGCGGGTGTGGGCGAGGCGCGTTCGGGTCCGGTGCGGGTCGCGATCGTGGGAGTGGGCAACTGCGCGTCGGCCCTCGTCCAGGGCGTGCACTACTACCGGAACGCGCCCGATGACGGATTCATCCCCGGCCTCATGCGCCCGCGCCTGGGTCCTACCACGTGGGCGACATCGAGTTCTCCGCCGCCTTCGACATCGACGCCCGCAAGGTCGGGCGCGGACCTGTCCGAGGCCATCTTCACCGCGCCCAACAACACGGTTTCCTTCGCGGAGGTCCCCGCCTGGGCGTCACCGTTCACCGCGGCATGACCCACGACGGCCTCGGCCACTATCTCTCCCAGGTGATCACCAAGGCTCCCGGGTCCACCGCGGACATCGCGGGCATCCTGCGCGAGACCCGCACCGACGTGGTGGTGAACTTCCTGCCCGTGGGCAGCGAGATGGCCACCAAGTGGTACGTCGAGCAGATTCTCGACGCGGGCTGCGGCTTCGTCAACTGCATCCCCGTCTTCATCGCGCGCGAAGAATACTGGCGACGCCGCTTCGAGGAGCGGGGCCTCCCGGTGGTGGGCGACGACGTGAAGTCCCAGGTCGGGCGCCACCATCGTGCACCGCGTGCTGGCCCGGCTCTTCATGGACCGGGGAGTCCGGCTGGACCGGACCAGCCAGCTCAACGTGGGGGGCAACACCGACTTCTACAACATGCTCGAGCGCTCGCGGCTGGAGTCGAAGAAGATCTCCAAGACCGACGCGGTGCGCTCGCAGCTCGCGCACGACATGCCGGACGACTCCATCCACATCGGGCCCAGCGACTACGTGCCGTGGCTGGCCGATCGCAAGTGGGCCCACATCCGCCTGGAGGGGCGCGGCTTCGGCGATCAGCCCATCACCGTGGAGCTGAAGCTGGAGGTGTGGGACTCGCCCAATTCCGCGGGCGTGGTCATCGACGCCATCCGGTGCTGCAAGATGGCCATGGACCGCGGCCTCAAGGGCGCGCTCCTGGCCCCCTCCGCCTATCTCATGAAGTCCCCGCCCGAGCAGTGGACGGACGACGAGGCCCACCAGCGTCTCGCGCGCTTCATCGCCGCCGCCGAGTAGCGGCTGCGATCCCGAGGGCGATGGTAGACTGAGCCGGTCGCCCACGCGCGCTCCATGATCGCCATTTCGCGAACCGGTCGCCTGCTTCGCCGCCTCGTGCGGGTGTCCTGCCGGCGCCCGCGGGTGACGGTCATCCTCGCCCTCGCCCTCGCCGCCGCCGGCATCATCGTCACCGTGCAGCACATGGGCTTCAAGACCTCCGGGCGCGACGTGTTGCCCCCGAGCGCCGGCTACGTGAAGAAGTACGTGGAATACGACGCGCGACTTCGGCGAGCTCGAGGACATCGTGGTGGTGGTGGAGGCGCCCACCCTCGAGGCCGCCAAGGCCTATGCCAGTCGGCTCGTCCAGGAGCTCCGCGCCTCTCCGGTGAAGTTTCCGCGCCTGTCGTACCGTATCGACCCCAAGCGCTTCGAGAGCCGCCAGCTCCTCTACCTCTCCACCGAGAAGCTCCGCGAGATTCGCGACAAGATCTTCGACCATCAGGAATTCATGGAGGGCTTCGCCAGCGACCCGAGTCTGGCCCGCCTCCTCGAGGGCGTGAACGTCCAGTTCGCCCAGGCCTTCATGAACAACGTCTTCGACCTCGGGATCACCGACGAGGGGCCCGCCGACACGCGCTTCCTCCACGTGCTCCTGGAGCAGATCGTTCAGCGGCTCGACCGGCCCACCCCGTACCGCTCTCCCTGGGCCAACCTTTTCTCCTTCGGTCGGGACTCCGATCCCGACGCCGGCTACTTCCTCTCCGACGACAAGAACCTCCTCTTCGTGCTGGTGGAGACCCCCAAGGGCGACAAGTCGAGCTTCACCGGGGACGCCAAGGCCATCGAGGTCATCCGGGACGCGGTGACCCGGCTGCGCGCGGTGTTCCCCAGCGTGCAGGCCGGCGTCACCGGAGCCCCCGTGCTCTCCAACGACGAGATGTCGGCCGCCTTCCAGGACAGCCAGGTGGCCACCGCGCTCTCGTTCATCCTCACGCTGGGCATCATGTGGCTGGCCTACTGGCGGCTGGGCAAGCCTCTCCTGATGCTCATCGTGCTCGCGGTGAGCATCGCCTGGTCGCTGGGCGTCATCACCCTCACCCTCGGCCACCTCACCATCTTCTCGGTGATGTTCATCTCCATCGTGGTCGGGATCGGCATCGACTACGGGATCTACTTTCTCTTCCGCTACGAGGAGGAGCTCTTCCTCGGCCGCCGTCTTCACGAGGCCCTCGAGATCACCGCCGCCCGCACCGGGCCCGGCATGCTGCTGGGGGCGCTGACCGCGGGCGGCACCTTCTTCGTGCTCATGCTCACGGAGTTCCGCGGCATCAAGGAGCTGGGGTACATCGCGGGACTGGCCATCATGCTCTCGTGGCTGGCCATGATGACGGTGTTCCCCGCGGTGCTGGTCCTGGTGGACCGGCGTCACGCCCATCGGCCGCGAGATCACAAGCCGCGCGCGCACGAGCTGGAGCGGATCCGGGTGCCCTTCCTCGAGCGGATCACGCGCTATCCGGTGACGGTGCTCACCGTCGCCGGCGCCGTCACCGCCGCCTCGCTGTGGGCCCTGCCGTCGGTGGCCTTCGACTACAACCTGCTGAACCTGCAGGCCAAGGGCACGGAGTCGGTGACCTGGGAAAAGCGCATTCTCGCCACCACCGGCCGCTCCGGCTTCAATGGCCTCGCCTCCGCCGACAGCCTCGAGGAGCTGCGGCGCCTGCAGGCGGCGTTCGAGAAGCTCCCCACCGTGTCCGAGGTGGATTCGGTCCTCCGCCTCATCCCCGAGGAGCAAGAGGAGAAAGTCGCCATCATCCGGAGCTTCGCCCCGCTGGTGGCGCCGGTGAAGATTGGACGCTCGAGCCCGGTAGATCTCGAGCACCTCGCCCGCGTGGTGCGCGACCTCAAGCGCCGGTTCGACATCGCCGCCGCCGAGGGCGGCAACAAGCTCCCGCCCGAGATCCGGAAGCTCCGGGACATGAGCGGCGCGCTCCTCACGCGGCTGGAGAAGATCGACCGCGAGGTGGCCGAGCCCGCCCTCACCCACTTGCAGGCGCAGCTGTATCGGGACTTCGTGGACAAGTTCTACTCGCTCCAGCGGAACCTCCAACCGAGACCCATCACCTTGGTGGACGTGCCCGACGAGCTCCGCCGTAAGTTCATCGGCACCAGCGGCAACTTCCTGCTCCAGATCCACCCCAAGGTGGACATCTGGGAGCGGGAGGGCGCGGAGCGCTTCGTGACGGACCTGCGCACGGTGGCCCCCGACGTCACCGGGGCCCCCGTCATCACCTTCGAGGCGATCCGCCTCATGGAGCGCGCCTACCTCCAGGGCACCGTCTACGCCTTCGTGCTCGTCTCCGTCCTGATCTTCCTCATGCTGCGACGCATCCGCGAGACCGGCCTCGCCCTCCTACCCCTGGTGATCGGGCTCCTGTGGACCTTCGGCCTCATGTGGGTGTTCGGCCTCAAGTTCACGCTCGCCAATGTCTGGGGCCTGCCCCTCATCATCGGCACCGCGGCCGAGTTCGGCCTCAACGTGGTGATGAGCCATCTGGAGGGACGCGAGCACGGCGGCCCGCTCGTCCAGCGGAGCGCGGTGATGGGCGTGTCGCTCAATGCCTTCACCACCATCGTGGGCTTCGGCAGCATGATGGTGTCCCGCCACCAGGGCATTCTCGGGCTGGGGCTGCTTCTGACCATTGGCACCGCGTGCGCGCTGGTGGCCTCGCTCCTCGTCCTGCCGGTGGTGCTGCGGCTGACCTCCAAGCCCGTCCCCCAGCGCGCCCCCGCGCCCGCCGAGCGCACTTCTGCCGCCTAGCGTGCCGCCCCGCCCCGCCGGCTAGAAGGGGTCGGGCGCGGCGGCGATGGCCTCCAGGTCGGCGCGCGTGTAGCTCCCCAGGCTGCGGAAGTCGAGCTCGGTGTAGTTCCTGATCCACCGCTTCGCGATCTTCTCCGCCTTGCGGTAGCGCGTCTCCGCCGCCGCGAAGGCGGCGCGGCCCCCGTCATCCTTCACGGTGGCGGACAGCAGGGCGAGGATGTCGTCGGTTTCTTCGCGGAGCAGGCGGCTCACCAGGGCGAAGTCGTGCACGGTCTTGCCGTCCTGGCTGTCGCGCGCGGCGTGGCGGATGCGCTGGGCGATCTGGGCCACCGACATGCGGCCGGTGGCGAGATCCTCCATGAGGGCGGGGTGGATGCCGGGCTTGCCGGCCAAGCTGTCGATGCCCTTGGCGCCGCGCCCGTTGAGCCAGCCTTCGAGGTACTCGACGACCATCCGGGCGTTGCGGCGGGTGCCTTCCACCGTGATGGGCCCCGCCGGCACCTCGATGCGCACCGGATAGCGGTCAGGGTCGGCCATCTCGGGTGTCGGCTTCCACCCCGAGGCGATGAGCCGCTTGAACGGCTCGCCCGCCGTCTGCATGTGAAAGATGTGCGCCACCCAGGCACGGATGAAGCCCTGCTGCGCCTCCCACTCCTTGTCGGCCCGGATCGCCGTCGCCGCCGCCCGGTTGACCTCGGGATCCTGGCTCGGCAGCGCAGTGGCCATCCCCCCGACGGGCACCGCGCCCCGCTTGAGGCAGATGGCCACCAACCGGCGGAAGATATTGGCGATGAACGGCGTGGACCGCACGTCCACCCCGAAGCGATCCGGCCATACCTGCTGGGGATCGGCCATGATGAACTCGAAGATGCTCGCCTTGAGATCCCAGCGCGCGGCATTGAGCCCGCCCGCATAGGGGCCGAGCGCCCACAGCATCTCCTCCATCTGGTACACCGCGGGGAGCGACTCCACGAGAGGGACGGCGCTGATCACCGCGTCCTTGAGGAAGGGCAGCAGGGCCCGGCTCCGGTCGAAGAGGTCGCGGTACCACGTGCACTCCTCGGCGGACTCCAGCTTCGGCAGGTAGAAGAAGATCCCCTGCCCCCGGCCGGCCTGGGCCCGGCCCGCATAGAAGAAGGTCAGCGCGGTGCCGAGAATGGCGGCCGGGATGGGGGCGCCGTCCACCGTGAAATCCCCCTCGTCGAGCTGGAGCCCCCGCTCGCGATGCATGAAGAACGGCAGCTCGCCGGGAGCGATCCGGTAGTCGCGGCCGCGCTCGCGGTCGGTGAACGCCAGCTCGCGGTTCACCGCGGCGAGCCGGTTATGGGCGGCACGGACGGTGTCCACCAGCCGGTGCCCGGCCGAGTCCTCGTCGTCGTCGAGGTCGCCCTCCGCCCGCTCGCCCTCGGGCCCGGGATTCAGCGCATTGATGAACATGCTGGTGATGGAGCAGGGACCCGAGATCTCGATGCCCGGCCGGCGCAGATCGGCCGGCACCGGCGGCACCTTCCAGGCGCCGGTCGTCGCCTCGCTGGCCGGCAGGGGCCCCGGCAGCTTCCCCCCTTTCAGCGCGCGCGCGAGCACCTCGGACCGCTTGGCCATGAGCGCGCGCACGCGCGGGGTGAACTCGTCGTGGAGCCGGACCACGTACTCCACGAAGTCCGGCGTGAAGAGGGCGTCGGCGCCCTCCACGGGTGTCCAGCGGGCGCGCCCGGCCATCGGGCGTGACGCGGCGGCGGATGCGGACATCGAGGTCTCCTTGCCGAACGGGTTGGGGGGACTACCGGGCGCGACGCCCGCGACTCTGGAACAGGCTCTTGATGCCGAAGTAGGCGACGGCGTCCTTGAGATTCGAGAACGCGCGCTTGAAGCGTCCCATCTCCTGGCTGGTGACGTATTCCAGCGTCAGCACCACGCGCCGGTCACCGGCCTGGGAGGGACTCACCCCGTGATAGACCTTGTCGCCGTTGAAGATCACCATGGCGCCGGGGGTGGTGGCTACCGCCAGGTCGCGGGGAGCGCGGCCGGGCTGGCGCGTGTGCAGACGGCAGAGAAGCCGGCTGGACGAATCCTGGACCAGGCCCACGAGGACGGTGTAGCGGGCGCCCTTGTAGTAGGACGTGTCGTAGTGATGCCCCATGTGATCGCCGGCCTCGGTGTAGAAGTACAGCGCGCAGGCATGGGGATCCTCGTCGGGGCAGAGCTTGAGGTCGGCGCGCACCAGCCGCGAGAGGAAGAGGCGGAAGGCGTCGGAACGGTAGAAGGCGAGCAGCGCGGGGCCGGACTCGGCGATGGCGAAGTGGCTCACGCTCCCGCCCTTCTTGTGGCGCGGGATATAGTTCCGATTCAGCCCCGGCTCCAGCCGGCCCACGTCCTCGAGAAGCAGCTCCACCACCGCCGGCGGCAGGAAGTCGGGCACGAAGAGGAACTCGTCCTGATCCCAGTACTCCCCCTGGAGGCGCGCCTCGTCCAGCGCGCGCACCGCGCCCTCGATGGCGCGGGCGACGGACGGCGGCGCCGCGGGCGCGCCCGGGATGGCGTCAGGGGACAAGGCGGGTGACCGGCCCACATGGCGAGAGCCACTCAGGCAGGGAATCGGAAGCCGCGAGGGTGACCATTGACGGTCAAGGGTAGCACGGGTTGTAATCTCCGATGATGCTCCAGCGCCTGAAGCGGCTCCATCCGTTCCGGACGCGGGACGCGCAGCGCCTGGCCCTCCTCTTCGGCGTGGTCTATTTCGCCCAGGGGATGTGGTATCTCCCCAACCAGGCCATCACCGTCTTCTTCAAGGATCAGGGCCTCTCGCCGAGCCAGGTCGCGAGCTTCTTCCTGCTGAGCACCATCCCCTGGTTCATCAAGCCGGTCTATGGGCTCATCTCCGACTTCGTGCCGCTCTTCGGCCGGCGGCGCAAGAGCTACTTCCTCCTCACCTGCACCCTCGCCACCGTCTCCGGAGTCTGTCTGGCGCTCACGCGGGAACACACCTTTTGGTGGATGGCCGCGCTGTTCACCGTCATGGGCTTCGGCCTGGCCTTCACCGACGTGCTCACCGACGCCCTCATGGTGGAGTCGGGCCGGCCGCTGGGGCTCACCGGCGCCTTCCAGGCGGTGCAGTGGGCGTGCATCACCAGCTCCGCGGTGCTGATCGGCGTGGTGGGCGGGCACCTGGCGGAGACGCGCGAGCTCCACCTGGCCTTCGCCGTCGCGGCGTGCTTTCCCCTGGTGTCCTTCGCGATGGCGCTCTTCTTCGTGCGCGAGACGCCCGCCCCGCGCGACGCGGCCGCCTTCCGGGCCACCGCGGGGGCCATCCGCGAGGCCCTCACCCACCGAGACGTCTGGATGGTGGCGGGCTTTCTCTTCTTCTATACGTTCAGCCCGTCCTTCGGTCCCGCCTTCCTCTACTACCAGACCGACGAGCTCGGGTTCAGCCAGCGCTTCATCGGCCTGCTCAGCTCGCTGAACTCGGCCGCGTCGGTGGTGGGAGCGTTCGTGTACGCGCCGCTGTCGAGGCGGATGCCGCTGCGGCAGCTCCTCAACTGGTCCATCGGGGTGGGCGTGGCGGGCACCCTCTGCTACCTCGTGTACCGCGGCCGGATGTCCGCCCTTGCCATCGACACCATCTTCGGCTTCGTGGGGATGATCATGCAGCTCGCCTTTCTCGACCTCGCCGCCAAGGCCTGCCCGCGGCGGGTGGAGGCGACGTTCTTCGCGCTGCTCATGTCGGTGTACAACGGCGGGACTCAGCTCTCGCAGAACGTGGGCGCTCACCTCTACGAGATGTACGGCTACACGCCGCTGGTGTGGATCTCCGCTGCCATGACCGCGCTGGCGTGGGTGCTGGTGCCACTCCTCGACGTGGACCGGATCGAGGCGCAGGCGCGAGCGGCCACCGGCGCGCCCACCGCTGCGTCGGCGGGCCTCAGCGCGACCGACGCTCCTCCCGCTCCACCAACTGGATGACGGTGTCGTAGCCTCGCCGCAGCCACCGGATGGCGCGGCCCACGTCGCGGGAGGTCTCGACCACGCACTCTACCCAGCCGCGCGCGGCGAAGCGCCGGTGGGGGCTGAAGCCCGGCACGAGCAGCGCGCGCCGCTGGTCTTCGGGAGTGAGGCGGATCCAGAGATCGGTGTCCTTGGTACGGAGGGGGAAGCAGGCAAAGAGCTGGTCGCCGACGAAGTAGCCCCAGCGCCCGAACATGGGGGTGATGCGGACGCGCGGCCATTTACCCAGCTGCGCATTCAGCTCGCCGGCGGCGCCGGTGCCGCCCCGCTGCAGGCTGCGTCGGGTCTTGCGCCCGGCGCCGGTGCCGCGAATGCGCCCCGGTCCCGGGCTCACCGCCGTCCCCCCGCCAGGCGGCGCGCCTCGGGCAGCCGCCGCAGCCAGAGTATGGTGACGAGGCCGAGCGCGCCCCCCACGCCGAGCATGGAAAACGCCCATCCCCAGGCCATGGTGGATTCCTGCCCGCCGAGCAGGTCGAGCATCCAGCCGAATACCCAGGGCGAGATGGCTCCCGCGCCGAACCCCAGCAGCGAGCGAATGGCCAGGGCCGAACCCAGCCGGGATGGCGGTACCGTCTCGGTGATCGCGGTCGAGTATACCGACGAATCGCCGAGCGCGGCATAGCCGTAGAGGCAGCCCAGCAGCGCCACCACGAGTAGGGGCGACTCGAGCAGCCAGCCGAAGGTGAACGAGCAGAGGGTGCTCACCGCCATCATCCAGGCGATCACCGCGGTGCGTCCCCAGCGGTCGGAGAGCCAGCCGCCGGTGCTCCCCGCCACGATACCCATCACGTGGAAGAGCGCGGCCAGGCCCGCCCCCAGCCCCGCCGAGCGCTCCGGCGTAGAGCCGTGGGCGACGAGGACGGCGGCCATGAAGGCAGGCGTCCACGCCCACATGCCGAGGAGCTCCCAGGAGTGGAACACGTAGCCGGCCACCACGAACTGCCCCGCGCGGTTGCCGCCGAGCCCGGTGTTCAGGCTGAAGCGGGCCGCGGCGGCGTCCCTGCGCGGCAGCCGACGGCGAAAGAGCGCGATCGCGACCGCGAGGCAGAGGAGCGGACCCAGCGCGAGCGCCCAGAGGGCGGCGCGCCAGCCCGGCCGTGGCCACCACCCACCCGCCCACCGCGAGAGCGAGCACATAGCCCACCGAGGACGACGCGAGGAACCAGCCCACCGCGCCGCCGCGGCGGCCCGGTTCGAACCGGCCCGCAATGAGCATCACGCCCGGCGTATAGCTACCCGCCACCACCACCGCCATCACGAAGAAGAGGAGGAAGGCGGACGCCTGGCCCTGGGCGAGCATCGGCAGGAGCAGCGCGACCACGGCCGCCACCGCGGACGAAACGAGGAACACCGCGCGGGGCCCCCAATAGTCGGCCATGGCGGAGAGCACGACGAGCGAGACCGCGGTACCCGCCTGGGACGCGGAGCTGATGGAGCCGGCGGCGCGATTACTCAGCCCCCACTCGGTCTGTACCGCCGCGAGCACGGTGGGAAAAGCCATGGACATCACCGAGGCCCCCGCTCGGGCCAGGCAGAGCGCGACGAGCCAGCCGGTGTCGCCACCCCGCTCGCCCGTCACCGCGATCCGATCAGGGAAAGTGGTAGCGGCTGATGTGCAGGTGGACGCCGTGCGAGGACTCGGGCTCGACGGTCAACTCCGCCGCGCCCACGAGCATCTTGGTCCCGGCGTCCTCCAGCCGCGTCACCAGGGCGCGCAGCTCGGGCGCGACCATGGAGAGCGCCACCATCCCCTGCATCCCTCCCACCTCGGCGGCGGGGACCATGAGCAAGGTGCCGCCGCCCGTCCAGCCGAGCATTCCACGGGGGCCGCCATTGATCTCGACCTCGGGGAGCCCGAAGAGCTGCTGATAGGTCCGGGCCGCCGCCTGCGGATCGGCGCAGCCGATCACGAGGCGCTTGAGGCGAACCGGCGACTCGGGCGGCGCCGCCGAGCGCGGCGGGGTGGCGAGCTCCACCAGCACGCCGTGGCTGGCGCTGGGATGCAGAAAGCCGACGCGGCCGGCGAGCCCGTTGCGGGGCACCGCGTCGAGCAGCGCCACGTCACGACCGCGGAGCGCGCTGAGCTCGCCGGCTATGTCCGGCGTCTCGAAGCAGAGGTGATGGAGCCCCTCGCCCCGCTTGGCGAGGAAACGCGCCACGCCATTGTCTGACCGGATAGGCTCGAGCAGCTCCACCTCGCTGTCGCCGGCGGCGAGCAGGGCCGCGCGCACTCCCTGCTCCGGGATCTCGGCCTCGCGCAGGAGGGGAAGCCCCAGCGTATCGCGCCAGAACGCGTAGGCATGATCCAGCTTCTCGACCACGATGCCGACGTGATGAATCTTGCTGATCATGTCAGGGCTCCGAGGAGCGTCGCAGAGCGCGGCCGTTGGTCACGCCCCCCACCGTAGCCCGACCGACACGCGGAATTCAAGCCGATTCCTCCCCCTGGAAGAGGCGCTGGAACCGGCTCCAGGGAAGCGGCGGCACGCTCCCCAGCCGCGCGTTCTCTTCCACGTGGGCGAGCCGCTGCATGCCCACGAGCGCCGCGCCCACTCCGGGCGTGGAGCGCACGAACTGGACCGCGCGCTGGGCATCCGTCTCGAGGCCGGGCAGGAACTCCGCGATCACCGGGGACAGCCCGCGCGCGAGCCGGCCCTGATAGAGGGGCGCGGACGTCATGACGAAGAGATCGAGGCGGCGCGCCGCCTCCAGGAGGCTCATCGTCTTGCGCCCCGAGCGCTGGTTTTGCGTCGTGAAGGCTTCGGTCATGCCCAGGTTGTACGGGAGCTGGAGCATGCGGAAGTGATGGTCCTTGCCCGCCACCGAGGTGGCGAGCGCGACGAGGTCGGCCAGGGACACATAGTCCGGCGCGGTGGGATCCTGCCGGAAGCCGTTCCAGGTCGCCGCGCCGTAGCGCCGGATCTTGCCGGCGGCGACCGCGCCCTCGAGGAACTCGAAGGCCGCGCGCATCCGCGCGGCGAACTCGGGGCGGTCCACCTCCTGGAGCTGGGTCTCGGGATTGTGGAGATAGTACACGTCCACGGCGGTGAGACCGAGATTGGCGAGGCTTCGCTCGAGCTGGTCGGCCAGGTAGCGCGGGGCCAGGCAGTGACATCCCGCCACGAGCTCCCCGCGCGCCACGATGCCACGCCGCACATAGGTCTCCGCGAGGTCCGCATCCAGCCGCGAGGGCGCGGCACCATCCCCGGGGAGGAAGCCGCCCTTGGTGGCGACGAGCACCCCGGCCCGCTCAACCTTTCCCGCCACCGCCAGCGCCCGCAGCGCGGCGCCGATGGCGCGCTCGCTGCGCTGGTGCCGGTAGTTGATGGCGGTGTCTACGACATTGATGCCCAGCTCCAGCGCGCGGGTCACCGCCGCCTCGTAAGCCCGGTCGGCGGCAATATCCTCGCCACCCAGATACGTCCCGATGCCGAGAGAGGACAGCGACAGGCCGTCCCAGGCGCGGAAATGGGCGGGCACCGTGGTGGCGGCGACACGCGCGCGGTAGGCCGCCGTGCCCGCCGCGGTGGCAAACCCCTCGAGCGGGCTCACCGCGCTCAGGTCTCCCGGTACACGAGGAGGATGGCGCCGATGAGACAGAAGGCGGTGGACCAGACCCAGCCTGGCACCGCGCGCTGCTCGCGCGGCAGACGCAGCTCGAGCCACCGGCCCCAGCCCATGATCACGGCCAGCACGCCCATCGGCGCGTGCGAGACTTCGGCGAGGAACTCGCTCTTGAGGTTGAACATGGCGTGCGAGTGCGTGAGCAGCATGGCGCCGCCCACCGCGCAGAGGAGGGGAAAGACGAGCCGCCAGCCCGGCCGCTCGAGGGTGCCGATGCGCACCAACCACTCGAAGACCCCGAGCGACACCACGATCAGCACCACGAGCCGGTGCTGGAGGACGTCGGGCAGCGCCATGCTCTCCCAGAAACCCGCCGGGCCGAGCGGCCACGCGCGCGGGTCGTTCCGGACGAACAGGAAAGCGGCCAGCCCCAGCAGGAGCAGCGGCCAGTGCCGGGCCCAGCGCGCGCGGCCCGTCCGCTCGAGGAGGGCAAGGACGCCCATGCCGAAGACGAAGAAGCCCGCCATGTGGTGGTTGTACTCCGACCAGGCATACTCCTCAGGTTGCCGCGTGGATAGCGTGTCGTCGATGGGCGCCGCGGCGGCGAGGAGCCGCTCCACCGGCGGCGAGACCAGCCGCGGGGGCCTCGGCACGAAGCGCGCGGCCACCTCCGCGGGGGTGGCGCGGTCCGTTACCACGTCCACCGCGGGCGGCAGCGAGGTGAGCGAGGCAGCGGCCAGGAGGATGGTGATCCCGATCCCCACCTCGGCCTCCACGAACGGCCGCAGCCGGGGCGCCGGCGACGCGTCGGCCGCGCCCCGCGTCCAGCGCCGGATGAGGAGGAAGTTGAGTCCGCCGAGCAGGAGGACGGGCGCCATCAAGGCGCACCTTGGTGAGGACCATCACGCCATAGCCGGTGCCGACGAGCGCGGTCAGGCCGCCGACATAGCCCCAGCTCAGCGCGAGACCGGGCCCCACGACCAGCGCCACCGCCGCCATGCTGAGCAGGGAGAACCGCGCCAGGGCATCCGGCGGCAGCGGCGCGCGCCAGGAGCGCACGAGGTGCATGAGCCCGCCCATCCAGATCACCGCGCCCGCCTGGTGGAAGACGGTGGCGAGCATGAGCGGGCCGCGGCCCTCGAGCCGGCTCACCGCATGCGCGAGCCAGGCCGAGTTGGCGAGCACCAGGAGCGCGATGGCGGCGGCGGCCATCCAGCTCACGCGCGCGGCGGGCCGGCCGCGCAGGCGCGCCGCCACCACGGCCAAGGCCAGGACCAGGACGATGCCGACGAGGCTTGCGCGGCCGAACTCGGTGACGACGAAGTCCATCACCGGCCAGCGCCCCTCCGCGTCGGCGAGCACCCAGGGATGCAGCACGAACAGCACCACCGCCCGCGAGCAGGCCAGCAACAGCGCACCCAGCGCGATGAGGCTGCCCACGCGGCCGAGCGTCTCCGGGGCCGCCGCCGAGCGCGCGGACCCTGCGCGCAGCACCACCAGGGCATAGGCCACGCCGCCCACCGCCGCCGACAGTGCGATGAGCCCGAGGCCCCGCAAGAGGACGTCGAGAAAGCCTGCCAGGAGCGTCATGCCGGTCAGGGCGCCGCCTGGATGGTGAAGCGCAGCGCTCCTTCGGTCACATGGCCGTCGGCCGCGAGCACGCGGTAGCGCACGATGTAGATGCCCGGCGCCAGCGGGGTCAGCGGCACCACCAGGCGGGCGGCGTCCGCCTCGGTGGCGCGGGCCACCGGAAGCGCAACGGGCCGGCCGGCGGTGGTCTCGATGGTGACCCGGCTGAGCGCGTGCTCGATCTTGCTGTTGAACCGCAGGACGAGGCGCGCGGGAGGCGCGGTCAGCACCGCCTCGTGCGCGGGGGAGGCCTCGAGCACGATGGCATGGGCGCGCGCGGGACCGGCGGAGCCGGCGAGGAGACCTGAAAAGAGGAGAGCGGCGAGGCCGGCCGCCGCGCCGCGGCACCGCCCCGCGCGGAGGCGGGAGCGCGTCACGACCTCAGCGCCAGTCGTCGAGCACCAGATCGCCGGGGTCTTCGTCCTCGATCTGCTTGCCCCGCTTCATCCGAACCATGGTGAAGTCGATCTGATAGCCGCGCTCGACGAGCACCTGCTGTGCGCTCCAGTAGTACGTGTACACCGGCGCGACCACACGCTGGAATTGCGCTTCGTGGGCGATGTCCTCGAGCGCGCCCAGGAGGACGTGCAGGTGCTCGGGCTTCCGGTGGCGGGGATCGATGGCGAGGTACTTCGCGTAGAGCGCGCCCTGCGGCGCCTCGCTCACGCCGGGCGTATGGAAGATGGCGAATCCGATCACTTCCCGCCCCTTCTCGAGGAGCAAGGTGTCGCCCAGGGCAAGGCCGTCGACGATCTCGACTTCCTTGCCCACGTCCATGCCCCGGTACAGCGCATTGGTGATCCGATGCACCTTGAGAATGGCCGCCTTCTTCTTGGCCTCCTCGAGCGAGGAGTAGCGGCGCACCGCCAGCCCCGGCCGCATCGGACGGGTGGCCTGCACGATCTCCCGGCGGTCCAGCGCCTTGAAGGTGATGGCCACCAGGCCGCGCGGGCGATAACCGAACTTGCCGTAGAAGGTCAGGTGCTTCGCGCTGTGCGGATAGGTGACCAGCCCGTGCATCGCCGCCTTGTTCTCGTCGAAGAAGCCCTGGCAGGCGGCGATGAGCTGCTGGCCGATATCCTGGTTCTGGTAGTTGGGCAGCACCGCCACCGGCCCGATGAGCCCGAGCGTGCCCCACATCACCGCCACCGCGGCGCCCACGATCTTGCCGTCGCCTTCCTCGGCGACGAAACAGCCCCAAGGCTCCATGAGCCAGCGGTGGTGGACGTACTGGGCGCCGCCGAAGACCTGGCGCGGGCGCGTGCCCATCTGGCGCTCGAAGAAGTCGGCGAAGGACTGCTCGATCACGTCGCGGACCTTGGAGAGATCCCCCTTCCGGACGCGCCGGATCTTGATGAGAGGGGAGCGGCCCTGCGAGTCGAGCCCCGGCCGGTCGACGGTGGCCCTCATGCCTTCTCCGGCAGCCCCGCCAGCTCCTCGAGCAGCGTGATCACCCCCGAGTGATCGAGCCCGCCCCGGCCCTTGACGCGCATGGCATTGAAGAGCTCCTGCACCACCGCGGTGGCGGGGAGCGGCACCCCGAGCGCCCGCGACGACTCCATGATGAGCCCGAGGTCCTTGAAGTGGAGGTCGATCTTGAAGCCCGGCTTGTAGGTGCCGGAGACATAGTTCGGAGTCTTCTGCTCGAGGCACTTGGACCCGGCCAGCCCGCCGCCCAGCGCCTTGAGCGTCAGCTCGCGATCGAGCCCCGCCTTGCGCGCGAGGGTGAGCGCCTCGCCGAGCGCGGTGAGGTTCACCGCGACGATGATCTGGTTGGCGAGCTTGGTGAAGCCACCCGCGCCGAGCGGGCCCAGGTGGGTGATGGTCTTGCCCATGGCCTGGAATATCGGCAGCGCGGCGTCGAAGTCAGCCTTCTCGCCGCCCACCATGATGGAGAGCGCGGCGTCGATGGCGCCCTTCTCGCCGCCCGAGACCGGCGCATCGAGCATCCGCACGCCCTTGGCCGCCAGCGCCTTGCCGACCTTCTGCGAGACGAGCGGAGAGATGGTGGACATGTCGAGAAAGAGGAGGCCCGAGCGCGCGCCCTCGATGATGCCGTCCTTGCCCAGCGCCACCAGCTCCACCTCGGGCGAGTTCGGCAGCATGGTGATGAGCACGTCCACCTGGCCGGCGACCTCGCGCGGAGACGACGCGGACTTGGCGCCTGCGCCCACCAGCTCCTCGACTGGCGCCTGGCTCCGACTGTGGACGACCAGGGAGTGCCCGGCCTTGAGGAGGTTCTTGGCCATGGGCCGACCCATGATTCCAAGCCCAATGAATCCAATGGTTTGCGCCATCATGACCTCGCGGGCACCAGAATGGGGAGGAATAGCTCGGGGCCCTAAGCGCGCAACTTATCAGAGCCAATCAGGGTGAGTCAAGGGAAAGCTCGAAATCCGCCATATTTGGCAAGGATTTCGAGCCCTTCGCGACTGCCCTGCGAACAGGGCAGCGGGCGCGGCACAGCGTTAGCTCGAGGGAGGTAGCCGGAAGATCGCGGTATGGAGCACGTGGGCCACGGCCCGACCGTCGGCCAGGATCAGGAGGTCCAGCTCCACGAACTCCTTGCCCTTTTTCTCGAAGACCGACCGGACTCCACCCCGCGTGCTCAGGGTTTGCCCGAGACGGGCGGCGCCAAGGTGCTGGATCGCGCTGCCCACGTGGATCCACGGCCCCAGCTTCACATTGAGCGACAGCGCCTTGTTCGCCTGGTCGAGGTAGAAGGCGGGATGGATGAAGCCCTCGCGGCCGCGGTACAGCGGGAGGCCGTCGGACGACCTTGGCCAGCCACTCGGCCGCGGCCGCCTCGTCATAACGGTTCACCGGGGTGCCGAGCGTCTTCTGCGCCGCGAGATAGCTCCCCATGCGCGGGGGGCCGCGTCGAGGGTAGCGGCGCCGTCCCGTACCGGGCCGTATCCGGCGCGGAGGGAGGCGAGTCCGGCAAGGTGGCGGTGCCTGTCGAGCAGAGACCGCCCGATCCCGTCGACACCGTGACCGTCGCGCTGAGCGGACCGCCGGCGGGTCGGCTTGCCGTGCCCGCCACCAGGGTCTCGTCCTCGTCCAGAACCGGCTTGACGAAGCGTACGGTCGCCGTCCCCCGCTCCAGCCACTGGGGCCCCCAGGCGGCGACCAGCGGGTGGGTCATATAGGCGTAGACGGTGACCCCGGGAACTAGGCCGCCCGAGAAACCGTACTTCTTGGCCACCGCATCGTCGTGGATGGCGTTCTCGCTCTCCTTGGAGGTGTTCCGGGCGAGGAGACGGTAGTCGGGCAGCGGCGGGTCGGCGCCCCCCATGAACTGGCCCAGCAAGGTGATGTGCTCGCCGCCTTCCAGGAGTGTGTCGAGGGAGTGGTGGACACCGAGCACGGCATCGTTGACCACCACCTCGATGGGCTCGCCGAGATCCGTCCGGTCCGGATTCCACAGCGCGGCGTCCAGCTCGGGGAACCGACGCGAGAAGCGGCGGAGCACGGTGCGCACGGTGTCGCCGGCCACGAGCGGCTCGTCGAACATTCGCGTGCCGGAGCCGTCGCCGCCCACCTGCTTGGTGACCCAGGTGGTGACCTCGATGGTGATGACGAGGGCCCTATCGGCCTTGGACTGCCCTCGCTCCGCTCGGGAACCCATTATGTATCCGCTCGCCTCGCCTTCGGCTGCGGCTCGCCAATCATTTCTTCCAGCAGGTCCTTCGCGAGCCAGTCGAGGCCGAGCTTCTGGAGCGTCTCCTTCTTGGGCTTACCGGTCTTGCGGTCATACCCCACCGTCTCGTACCAGACGTCGAGCATCCGCTCCCACTGCGCCATCACATTGTGCTCCTTGGCGGGGCCGTCCACGGGCTGGGAGCCGTAGCGCTCCGACGGATACTCCACCGAGGTCCCGATGCCGCAGCGCAGGTTGAAGGCGCGCAGGATGGCCGCGGTGCGCCGGCCGAAGCGCATCGCCTCCGCCAGCGTGTAGTTCCAGCCCGTCGCGGCGGACAGCGCGCGGGCCAGGAGCTCGATGCGGGTCCGGAAGGTGAAGGAGCAGCCGCCCAGCGAGTCCTCGAAGTGGCGCCGGCCCAGGATGCCGCCGGTCAGCCGCGCCACCTGCTCGCCGTCGAAGGGCGTGATGCGCCCGGGCAGGCCGATCTCCGTGGGAAAGGTGGGGTTGGCGCTCTCCATGGTTCCGTTGGACGAGGTGCAGGTGTCGAGCATCTCGTCCCAGCGGCCGCGATGGTCGTGCCCGCGCGGCGCGGCGCCCTTCTTGCGTGTAGATCGGCGCACTTGGCGGCCTCGCCGCCCACCTTCTCGGAGGCGCGCTTGACGCCCTCGGCGAGGATGTCGCCGAAGCCCTCGCGGTTGACGATCATCTGGAGCAGCCGGTAGGCTCCCTCCGCGTCGCCCCACTTGAGGCGGAAGCCGACCTGCTTCTCGGTGAGGTAGCCCTTCTCCATGCACTCCATCACCCAGCCGCATACCCAGCCGAACTCGTTGATGTCCACGCAGGCGCGGTCCAGCCGCGTGTTGAGCCAGGTGATGGCGTCCTTGTCGGTGAGGCCGATCTGCCAGCCCGCCCCCGACCAGCCCTCGTACTCCGGCTCGTCCACCCGCTCGCCCGCATGCTTCCCGTTGCGGATGACCTGGATATGGCAGTGGTGCATGCCGCAGGCATTGCACTGATGCCCGCGATGGTCGAAGCCCCCGCGCAGCTTGGCCGGCTCCCACTCCGTCATGTCCACCGTGGTGAGGTTGGTGGTGTAGTTCTTGATCGGGAGCACGCCGAGCTTGTAGAGGTTGGAGACGCCGGGCAGCGTGCCCCAGTTGTAGAGCGTCTGCGTGGCGGGATCGGTCTTGAGGTCGTGCGCGATGTCGTCGGCGGCCTGGACCAGCCCGCGCGGGTCGTGCGCGCTGAGCCCGCCGGTGCCGCGCACGATGCACACTGCCTTGAGCTTCTTCTTCCCCATGACGGCGCCGCACCCGTTCTTGGAGGCCACGTGGCCATAGTCGCCGTGGATGGCGGCGAAGCGGACCACGTTCTCCCCCGCCACCCCGGGCCCGTACACGCTCATGCGGTGCCCGCTGAGGCCGTGCTCGGTCTCCAGGGCCTGCTGGGTCTCCCAGGTGTCCTTGCCCTTGAGGTGGGCGGCGTCGCGGATCTCGACCACGCCGTCGTTGATGTAGAGGTAGGAGAGCTTCTTGGCCTGCCCCTGGATGACGATGGCGTCGTAGCCGGAGAACTTCAGCGAGGCGCCGAAGAAGCCATTGGCATTGGTGGAGGTGGCGCCGTTCGTCATGGCGCCCCGCGTGACCACGGTGAGCCCGCCGGTGCCCCACACCGGCAGCCCCGCCAGGGGCCCGGTGGCGAGGATGAGCCGGTTCTCCGGATGATCCCAGTGCACCTTGGCCGGCACTTCCTCCCACAGGATGCGCGCCCCGAGCCCGATGCCGCCGAGGCGGTCGCGCATCTCGTCCGGCGTCCATGATTGCGTCCAGATCTTGCCGGTGGTGAGGTTCACGCGGAGCAGCTTCCCGGTATAGCCGCCGGGCAGCGACAGCGCGGGCGAGGGCGTCTTGGCGGTGCGCGTGATCGTCGCGATGGGGCTCATCGTGTGGCCACCGATTGGGGAAGCGAGGGTGAATGGGAGGGCCGGCCGAGAATGGTCTGCGGCAGGAGCGCCGCCGTGGTCCGGGTGGCCATGAAGGCCGGCTTGACGTCGAAGGGATCCCGCGCGAGATGCGCCTTCCACGCGGACAGATCCGAGCCGGTCTGCACCAGGCCCTTGAGAATGCCCACGTCATTGGTGGTCCAGATGTCTTCCGCGGGCCCGCAGATCATGGCGCCGGTGAGCCGGCCGCCGCGGAAGAGGAGCTTGCGGTACTGCGAGCGCTCCGGGCGCACGCCGGTGAACACCTCCGCGCCCTTGTCGTCCCACCCGCCAAAGGACGCCACGTCCAGGTGGCAGACCTCCACGATGTTCATGAGCAGGCTGCCGCGATAGGCGACGTCGCGGCCGGCCATGTTGGCCCCCACCACGCGGCCGTGCTCCTGCGCGGTGGGCTCGATGGCATGCACCTCGGCGGCGCCGGTGACGAGGTTCTTCCCTCGCGCCACGTCGCCCGCGGCATAGACGTTCTTGACGCTCGAGCGGAGGTGATCGTCCACCACGATGCCCCCCTGCCCGTCCTGAGCGAGCTCGAGGCCCGAGTCCTTCAGCCACTCGAGATTGGTCCGGATCCCGGTGGCCATGATCACCGCATCGGCCACGATGGGCGCGCCCGACTTGAACGAGAGCTTCCGCTTGCCCTTGACCTCTTCCACCTTGGTGAGGGTGGCTCCCGCCCGGATCTCCACCCCGTGCCGGCGCAGCCAGCGGTCCACGATGCCCGCGCAGGCCTCGTCCACCATCCGCGGCAAGATGCGCGGGCGCCACTTCCACGATGGTGAGCTTCGCGCCCCGCGCGAGGATGGCGTTGAGGATGGTGAAGGAGATGAAGCCCGCGCCCACCATGACGACCGTGCTACCGCGCGTGACGTCCGCGATCACCTTCCGCGCCTCGTCGAGCGTCCAGAAGGAATGCACGCCGGGCCCGTCCACGCCGGGGATGGGTGGCTTCGCCGCCCGCGAACCGGTGGCGATGAGACAGTCGTCATACTCCACCGCGCTCCCGTCGTCGAGCGTCAGCGTATTGGCCTTGACGTTCAGCGCGGTCGCCTTCCGGCCGATCAGGGCCTTGACCTTCCAGGCCGCCAGCGAGGCCGGGGTGGCGGTGAAGACATGCGACTCGGAGATGGACTCGCCCAGGTAGTACGGCAAGACCATGCGGGAATAGGGGCGCTCCATGGAGACCAGCGTGATCTCGGAGGCACCTCCATCTTCTTCTCTAATCGTCCGGATGGCATTGAGGCCAGCGGTGCCGCCGCCGATGACGAGGTGGCGGGCCATCACGCGATCTCCCGCGCGAGGACGTGCACCGTGCGTTGGGCGGCGAAGTCACCGAGCCAGTCGCGAGTGGGACCCTCTTGGAAGGTGATGGCCTGAGTCGGGCAGGCCTCCGCGCAGGCGGGGGCGCCGCCGCAGAGGTTGCACTTGTACGCCTTGTAGCTGTCGGAGTCGAAGAACATGGTCCCGTAGGGGCACGCGATGGTGCAGAGCTTGCAGCCGACACATTTGTCGTCGAGCACGTCCTTGGCCCCGGCGGCATTGATCTGGATCGCGCCCACCGGACAGGCGGTCATGCACCAGCCCTCCGCGCACTGGGTGCACGTGTACGGCGCGTAGGACGTGTAGCCCTCGAAGGGAGAGACGCGGATCACGGACTTGGCGGGCTGGAAGGTGCCGGTCTGCATGTAGGAGCACGCCAGCTCGCAGCGGAGGCAGCCGGTGCACTTGTCGGGATGGAGCGCGAGAACGTTCAGCGGCGTGCCCTCCGGCCGGACCGGGACGTCTTCCGTCCTCCCAGCCTGTTGATGAAGGTGTCCAGCGGGATGGCCGGCATGGTCATCATCTGCACCGAGCCGCGCGCGCCCATCTCGATGGACAGCGCGGACACCGTCTCGTTGTCGGGCGCCTCGAGGATGGTCACGAAGTCGTAGGGGCCGAGAAGGGCGAACTGCGCACGCACCCGCGCGCCCTTGGACTCGAGCTCGCGATTCACCTTGCGGATCCAGCCCGGGCGCTCGCGCAGGACCCGGCGGCCGGATTCGCTCAGCGTGCTCAGCATGACGTAGTGGGGCACCTCGAATCCTCCTCCTCGACCGGCCGGATCATAGCACGGCGACGCGAGCCGTGTGAGCGCGGCTACTCGGCGGTGATCGCGAACTCGACGCGCCCGTCGGAGGGCTCGGCGGGAAGCGTCCGGGCCTCGCCGGGGCGGAGCCGCTCGGCGGGAATCCCCTCCGCCTTCATGAGCAGGTCCCGCGTGGCGCCGGCGCGCCGCTCGAGCATCTCCTTCACGCGCACCTCCGATACCTCCTCGCGGGCCTGCAGGACTACCAGCTGCTCCTCGGCGGTGGCCGGTACGGGGCCCTCGATGCCTTGATCGCGGTAGTAAATGCCCACCGCGCGCGCGTAGTTGGGGACTCCGCGCTCCCGCTGGATGCGCTGGATCTTCGCGGTGAGCTCCTGGGCCTTGAGGCTCTCGAGGTCCCTGGCGGTGGCGACCGGCACCAAGGTGAGGTGCACGAACGGCGTCTTGCGCAGGAACTCGCCCACCCGATCGAGATGCCCCTCCATGGCGGGCCCGATGACGCTCGACCCCGCGGCGAAGGTCACCGGATCCACCTTGACCTCCTCCACCTTCTTCGTCGTCGCCACCGCCGCCGGTGAAGAGCCGGCCGATGGCGTTGAAGGGCGAGGCGAGCGCCTTGACGAGCACCTGCTTCACCGACGCCCAGATGGTCTCGCCCCAATCCAATTGTTTGTCGGACAGCGTGCCCGAGATGGGGACCTGGAATGAGATGTCGCCGTGCGAGTCCTTGAGCACGGCGACGATGAGGCCCAGCGGCAGGCCGATGCGCTTCTGCACCTCGTCGGACTCCGGCCCCTTCGCCACCTGGAGATTCTTCACCACGATCTCGTTCTCGCCGGTGAGGCGATCGTGCTCGATGCGATAGTGCACGCGCAATCCCAGCTTCCCCTCCTTCACGAACCACGCGAGCATGCTGCTGGCGTAGGGATTGGCGCTGGCCACGCTGAAATCGCGCAGCTCGCCCACCAGGTCGGCGAAGAAGTCGTCCCCCAGGCGGGAGAGCTCTCCGCGCATGTCCAGCGCGGCGTCGCCCCCCACGATGCCCTGCATAGCCAGCGTGGACCGGCGCCCGTCCCGCGTATTGGAGAGGTTGCGGACGGTGAGCGCGAGGTGCCCGATGTCCTGCGAGAAGGCGGGCTTGGTGGTGTGGTCGAGAAAGCGCGTATAGCCTTCCTCGATCACGATCCGGTCGAAGTCCAGCACCATGGTCTCCATGAGCCCGGGCTTCTTCTCCTCTGCGACACCCCCTCTCGCCGATTTCCTCTCCTCCTCCTCCTGTTTCTCCCGCTCCTTCTTTTCCGCGTCCGCGCGCTTCTGCTCCGGCGACTTGGGCCTGGGCTCGAACATGCGCCGGAGATTGAGGGAGCCGTCCTCCGCTCGCTCGACGCGAGTCTCGGGACGCAGGAAGCTCACCACGCTCACGAAGGCATAGTTGGGCCAGGAGAAGTCCACCCCGCGGATCTCCATCCGCTCGAGCGTGAGGGCGGGGTTCTCGGCGCCGGGCTCGCGGACCTCGATCTGCTTGGCATAGCCATTGCCCTGAGAGGCGGCCAGCAGCTTGCCGTTCTCGATCTTCACGCTATTGTTGCTGTCCCCGCTGAACAGGCCCTTGAACTGCGCCGGGAACGGGAAATAGGCCTGGTAGGGCTCGATCGGCGCGTCCAGCATGGAGATCTGAAAGGTGAGATCGAGCGGATCGAACGAGGCCCGCGCCTCCACCAGGAACAGTCCACCTCCGGGCAGCCCCGCCGTGACCCGAAGAGTCCCCGGACGGGTACCGGGGCTGCCCACCGTCGGCCAGAGCAGCCGGCGGGCGGTGACGGAGATGTCACTCACCGTGAGCACGGTAACGGGTGTCACCGCGAGGTCATTCCAGGTTCCGCCGCCGTGCTTGAGCGTGAACCGATCGAGCGACACGCTCCAGGGAGGTGGCGGCGCGGCAGCGGGTGCCGCGGCGGCAATCGGGGGGACAGGCGCCGACACCGGGCTCGATCCGGACGCGCTCCGTGCCTTCGCCTCCTCGAGCAGGGTCACCACATCCAGCTTCCCGTCCGGGTCACGCGTGATCCGGGCCTCGAGCCCGTCGATCTCGAGCGTGCCGAGCACCACCTTGCGTGTCACCAGGTCCGCCTTGGTGATCGCGAGCGCCAGCTTGGGCAGGTTGACGATGGGCTCGGCCACTCCCCGGCGGGACAAGACGAGATCGGCGAAGCGCACCGAGCCCGTCGCGGAGGCCACCGCGAGCTCGGTGGTCCCCTCGCGCCGAGCCACGTCCAGCTCCAGCTCGGTGGAGAAGAGACCCGCGGTGCGGAGGTCGGGCACATTCGACGGCATGTAGGCATTGAACGCGGCAACGTCGAGATCCGTGAGCGTGACGCGCGCGAGCGCGGCGAGCGGCGCCGCCACCCGCAACCGCGCCAGCTCCACCGCGAGGGCCGAGAGCCGTCCCTGACCCGGCCCACTCAGCTGCCCCTTGACGTCACCGACCGCCGGCGCGTCGTCACCCGAGTTGGAGAGCCCGGTGAGCCTGACCCCGAGATCCTCCAGCCGCCACTGGGCCGGCGGCGACACCGACTCGTCGAGCAGCTGCACGCGACTTCCGCCGATGGTGATCCGCTCCACCTTCACACGCCACTCGGGCTCCGGCGGGGCCGCGGCCGCGGTGGGTGCCGCGGGTGCGGTCGGCGCCTCGGCGGGCGCCGTCGGCGAGGGCGGCGCGGGCGCCGCCGTCCGGCCTCGAGCGAGGCGTTCCCGCTCGGCGGCGGCGCGCCGCTCGATGAAGCTGGCGAGGGCCACGAGGATGTCGATCTCGCCCGACGGGCGCCGCACGCCGCCGATGTCCGCGCCCTCGATCGCCACGCTGGAGATCACCGCCGTGTGGGCGAGCGCGTCGACCTTCGCGATGCCCACTCCGAGCCGGGCGATGGCGATCGATCGCCCGGGCGTCTGGCTGTGGCTCAACGCAAAGCGCTCGAGCCCGATCTCGCCGCCGAGCCGGAGCTCCTCCACCCGGCCGCCCACCCGCCGGAAGGAGGCCTCGATGGTGGCGCCCAGCACGCCGCTCTCGAGGGCGATATCGGGATTCTGAATGTACGGGATCACCCGGGTGAGGTCGAAGCCGGCCAGCTTCACGGTGAGCGACGCCGCGAGGGGCGAGAGCTGGAACACCGCCTTGTCCAGCTCGACGCTCGCCTCGCCCGAGCGCAGGCGCAGGATGGCCCGGCCGGGGCTTCTCGCGCGCGTGGTGACCGACAACGCCTCGGCGTCGAGGCTCTGCAGCGACCAGTCCGCCGCCGGGGTGACGGTGCGGTCCTCGACCTGCACCCGGGAGCGCGCGAGCGCGATCCGGTCCAGCGTGACGGTGAAGCGACTCGGCTTCGACCGAGTCGGCTCGCTCTTGGGCAAATGGGCGAGGATGTCCGAGAAGTTGAACTCGGTCTCGCCGGTGCGGATCACGCGCGCGCTGAAGCCGCTGACACCCACATGACGGAGGCGAAGGTCGAGGAGCACCAGCGCGGGCAGGAAGAGCCGCGCGTCGAGGCGCTCGAATCGCACGAAGGGCTCGGGGCCGTCCCGCTCCGCCATGCGGAAGCCCTTCACGGCGACGAACCCGGTGAAGAGGTTGAGGTCGACGTCCTCGATGGTGACCTGCCGCCCGGTGATCCTGACGATCTGCTCCACCGCCACCCGGCGCACGAGCTCGGGCAGATACCAGAGCCCCGCGCTCGCCATCAGCACGACGACGATGGCAGCGGCGAGGAGAATCGGGCGGCGGCGGATCACGGGGGGCTCCCGCGGCTATCGTACCACCCGGATCGAGAGCGGGAAGCCCGCCGCCTAGACGGGCGCGTTCTCCGCCGACGGCTTGAGAAAGGTGTAGACGCTGGTGAAGTCCTTGCGTCCGAGGCCGTGCGAGGAGGCGAGCCGGTACACCTGCTGCGCCGCGGGCGCCACGAAGAGTGGGATGCGCAGCCCGCGGGCCGCGTCGACCGCGAGGCCCACGTCCTTGCACATCAAATCCGTCATGAAGCCGGGCCGGTACTCGTTGGTCGAAGCGGAGCGGGCGACCAGTCCGGGCACCGGGTGCATGTGCTCCATCACCCATGTGTTGCCGGACGACTTGGAGATCACCTCGGTGATGACCCGGGGGTCCACGCCAAAACCCTCCGCGATCCGGAACGCTTCGCTCACCGCCACCGCGGCCACGCCGGCGATGAGGTTATTGCACAGCTTGGCCACCTCACCGCTGCCCACCGGCCCCACGTGTATGACATTGGCGCCCATGGCGGCCAGCGCGGGGCGCGCCGTCTCGAAGTCGGCGGGCGTGCCGCCCACCATGATGGCCAGCGTGCCATCGGTGGCGCGCGGCACGCCCCCCGACACCGGCGCGTCCACGAAGCGCAGGCCGCGCTCCGCCGCCGCCGCGGCCAGACGCCGGGTGACGGCGGGATCGATGGTGGACATGTCCACGAGGAGCGTGCCCTTCTTTGCCGCCATCAGGACGCCGCCGTCGCCAGTGAAGGCCGACTCCACATGCGGTGAGGAAGGCAGCATGGTGATGACGATATCGGCGCCCGCCACCGCTTCCGCCGCCGAGGCCGCCGCGGCCGAGCCCACGTCGGTCGCCGCCTTCACCGCGGCCGGGTTCACGTCGAATGCGGTGACCGTGAAGCCCTTCTTCACGAGATTGCCGGCCATGGGCAGCCCCATGGTGCCCACGCCGATGAAGCCGATCCGAGTCATCGCGCTCCTCCCGTTCCGGCCCGCAGCCGGGTATTGGTCCATTCCTCGATGAGCCGCACCACCGCGGTGTGATCGTCCTCGCCCAGGCCCCGATCGATCGCCGTCCGGTAGAGCTCGGCAGTGATGGTGGCCAGCTTCGAGTCCACGCCGGTCTCGCGGGCGAGACGCTCGAAGCCGGCCAGATCCTTGGCCATGAGCCGCACCGCGAAGCCGGCGTCGAAGGCGCCGTTGAGGATGAAGCGGGGAAACTTGGTCTCGGTGGCGTTCGACTTGCCGGAGGACGCCTGGATGATCTCCACCGCTCTCGCGGGATCGACGCCGGCCTTGGCGGCCACCGCCACCGCTTCCGCCGTCATCACCAGCGCCACCGCCGAGCAGGTATTGTTCACCAGCTTGATGGCATGCCCCGCGCCCACCGGACCCGCATGAAAGATCTTGTCGCCCATGGCGGCCAGCATCGGGCGCGCACGCTCCAGAAGCGCGGCATCTCCGCCCACCATGATGGCGAGCGTGCCGGCCTTCGCGCCACGCACGCCGCCCGAGACCGGCGCGTCGATGAGGGCGGCGCCGCGCGCCGCCACCAGCGCGGCGATCGCGCGCGTCTCCGAGGGATCCGCGGAGGTCATCTCGACGAGCAGGCTCCCCGCCTGCAGCCCCTCCAGCAGGCCATCCTGCCCGCGGACCACTGCCCTTACCTCGAGCGACGATGGCACGATGGTAATGATGGTGCGGACCTGCGCGGCCAGCGCCGCCGGGGTGGGCGCCCACTTCGCGCCGCGCGTGAGAAGGGCCTCCGCCGCCGCCGGCACTGCGTCATGGACCACCAGCGGATAGCCGGCGTCCAGGAGGCGGCCGGCCATCGGCCCGCCCATATTGCCGAGCCCGATGAAGCCCACCGGGTCGCCCGCGCCGCTCCCGTATACTGTCGCCTCGATGCTCATCGGTATTCTCCTCGTCGCGCTCGCCGCGATCTCGTGGGGCACCACCGGCGCGACCATGACCCTCGCCGCCGGCGACGCGGGCGCGGGCCCACTGCTCGTCGGCTGGGCGCGGCTCGCGGTGGCGGCGCCGTGTCTCCTCACCATCGCCATCCTCGTCCGCGCGCGCCCCACCGTGGCGCCCGCGCGCGGCGACGGCCTCGCCCTCACCGCCGCGGGCGCCGCCATGGCCGCCTACCAGATCTGCTACTTCACGGCGGTGACCTTCACCGGCGTCGCCGTCGCCGCTCTCCTCGCCATCTGCTCCGCGCCGCTGATGATCGCGCTGCTCGCCGCGCTCTTCCTCGGCGAGCGGCTCACTCCCATCGTGCGCGTCTCGCTCGGCATGGCCGTGCTGGGCACCGCTCTTCTGGTGATCGGCCCGCGCGGCCCCGGCGAGATGGCGGGCCGCTCCGCGCTGGGAGCGCTGCTCGCGCTCGGCGCCGGGTTATCTTACGCCGTCTACGCGGTGGGCACCAAGCGGCTCCTCGCGCGCGCGGCGCCCCTGCCGCTGGCCGCCGCTACCTTCACCCTCGCGGCGCTCCTGATCACGCCGATGCTGCTGATGGAGCCGTCGGTGCGCCGGCCCCTCGCGGAGGCCTGGCCGCTGCTGGTCTACCTCGGAGTGGTCCCCACCGCGCTCGCGTATATCCTCTTCACGGTCGGGCTCCGGCGCATCCCCGCCACCACCGCCGGCGTCGTTTCCCTGCTCGAGCCGCTCACCGCCACCGTGCTCGGCGTGATGGTGTTCGGCGAATCGCTCGGGGTGGTGGGCATGGCCGGCGCCACCCTTCTGCTCGCCGCCCTCCTCCGCCTCACGCGCGCGGGCTAGCGGCCGAGCGCCAGACGCGGGCCGCGTCGGCACCGAGAGACTGAAGACGCGCACCGGCTCTTCCACGTTGCGCAGCTGCCGCTCACCCCAGTCCTCGAGGGCGATCTCCCCGCCGAGCCGGCGGGCGGTCTCGCTGCCCACCACCACCGCGTCGCCCTCGCCGAGCGCGGCCAGCCGCGCGGCGAGATTGGTCACCGGCCCGGAGGCGGTATAGGTCCAGCGTGTCCCCGCGCTGCCCTCGATCTTGGTGGCGCCCACCCCTGCCGTGCCGGAATTCACCCCCACGTGGAGACGGATGGGCTCGCTGAGCTCGGTGAGCTCGTCGTTGATCGCGTGCGCCCGCCGCAGCACCCCCTGCGCGGCGAGCACCGCCGCGCGGGCGTGATCGCGCGGGTCGGGCCCGCGGAAAATCACCATGAGCCCGTCGCCCGCCGTCTCGTTGACGTCGCCGCCCCGCCCGAGGATCTCGTCGAGGAAGGCGCCGAAGTAGCGCTCGACGAGCTGGTTCACGCGGGCCACGTCGAAGCGCTCGCTGAGCCGCGTGTAGCCGGCGATGTCCACGAAGAGCACGGTGACGTCCACCTCGCGCTTCTCGAAGGCGGGCGCCTCCGGAGCCTCCTCGATGAGATCCTGGACGGTGCGGGGCACGAACTTGGCGAGGTTGGTCCGGATGGACTCCAGGATCTGGACCCGGCGGAGCGCGGACTGCAGCTCGGTGTGCGCGACCTCCAGGGCGGTGTAGGCGCGCGCGTTCTCCAGCGCCACCGCGCTCTGGTTGACGAGGTGGCGGGCGAGCCGGAGGTCCTCCGTGGTATACGCCGTTCCCGCGCGCTTGGGTCCCAGCGCGAGCATGCCCCGCACGCGGCCCCGGAACACCACCGGCACCACCAGGGCGGCGCCCAGCGCGTCCAGGGTGGCGAGCGCCGTCTCGCTCAGTCCCGAGAACTCGGGATCCGCCGCCAGCCGCTCGCGCGTGAGAGGAACGGGCCGCCGATCGAGCAGCCGCGCCAGCGCGCCGTCGGCGGGAACCGCCAGATAGGCGGCGCTGTCCGGTCCCATGGGCCGGTAGACGTTCCCCTCCGTGTCGAGGAGCAGCAGCGCGTGGCCATGCGGATGGAGCAGGCGATCCACCGTCTCCGTGATGAGGAGCACGATGCGGTTGAGGTCGAGGAGGGTGGTCATGGTGTCGGCCACCTGCTCCATGGTCCGCCCGATATCGAGGCGCTCGCGGAAGAAGAGGCGGTCCACCAGGGCCTGGGTGCGCTGGTATACCGGGTTGAGGAACAGCACCACCGCGAGCGCCACGACCACCGCGGGCACGAGGAGGGATTCCCCCATCCCGAGCCGCGCGAAGGCCACGTTCACCAGAGTGATGGCGCCCGCATAGGCCACCACCACGACGCCGGTGACGGCGGCGTACACCGTGCCCGTCCGGATCACCGCGCGCAGGTCGAAGAGGTCGTAGCGCACCATCCCGTAGGCGACCGTGGCCGGAAAGAGCACGTTGAGCCGCCAGATCTGCTCGAGATACGGCACCGCCACTCCCGCCACCGCCTCCGCGGCGGTGCCGAGCACCGGCAGGAGGGGGCCGGCCACGAAGCCGGCGGTGAGCACCTTGGCGTGCTGCCGGATCAGCGGCGTCGCGCCCCCTACGCGCGGACTGCACGAGGCTTCCCACCAGGACGACGAAGGCCAGGGCCCAGTAGGTGGCGGCCACCGCCGGCACCAGATAGGTCCAGGCCACGGGCATGTGCGTCATCGGCAGCTGGATGGCCAGCGCGAGCACCGCCGCGACGAGGTACGGGATCCAGACGAGGCGGGGACGGAGGTACAGGATGGGCCGCGGCCGCGGGAAGCGGAGCGCGATGTGGAGGTACGCGGCCGGCGCGAAGGCCCACGCGATAAGGAAGAGCGTGCTGAAGCGATAAGTGGTCCACGAGTCGGGGAAGAGCCCGGCGGTGCAGAACCACGTGAGCGCGAAGAAGAGGAAGACGCGCGTCTCCGGCGCGCCCGGGCGCAGCGCGAGCACCACCGCGGCGAGGCCCAGATAGAGGAGCGACGGCAGGAGCCCGTCGGTCACGTATCGCTTGAAGGCGGTGAGCGTGATCGCGCGGCTGGGGATGTCCGCCTCGAGCAACGTGCCACGCCGGCTCACCAGATAGTGGAAGCGGGTGCCGACGGGGTGCCGGCGAACCTCCGCCTGGACCTCGCGGCCGGCGGTGACGAGCTGGCCGTTGACGGCGCGGATGAGGTCGAAGGGCAGGAGCCCACCCTTGTCGACGCCCCCGGGCGCCACGAGGAGCTGGTCCATCACCGCGAAGCCGGGATAGGTCAACCCCACCCGGCCCCGCGCGTCCAGCGTGGCCACCACGCTCACGACGAGCGCCAGCCCGATGAGGGTCCAGCAGACGATGCGCTCGCGCAGGGCGGGGTCCCCTTCGGCCGCCGGCTAGCCGGCGCCGTCGACCACGCGCGACACTGCGCGGCTGAAGGTGCAGTTGGGCACCACCGCGGAGTGCTTGCCCGGCCCGCCGCCCACCATGACCAGCACGTCGTCTGCCGAGGGGACGCGCGGGAGCAGAACCGACTCGTCGGTGACCTTCTGCATCCAGAGGGGCCAGTCGTGGATGCCGTACATGCCGCCCTGCTTGAGCCGGCCGAGCGGCAGCCGGGCGTGCTCGAAGACGAAGCGCTGGACGTCGGCGCGCGTGAACCCGTCGGCGGCGATGGTGGCGGCATGCTCGGGGCCGAGCACCACCAGGAGCTGCGCCTGCGACATGTACCAGCCGACATTCGAGCCGAGCGAGGTGGCCACCGACGCCACGTTATTGAGGATGCCGGCGGCGGTGGTCCCCACGTGGTCGTTCACGTTGTGGGGCGGCTCGCCGCCGTACATGGTGACCACGCTCTGCTCCGCCTGGAAGCCGAGCGCCACGTGCAGCGGCTCCCAGGGGCTGCCCTCCTCGATCTCGCCGATGGCGAAGGAATACTTCGCCGGGCTGCCCTGGGTGGCCATGTCATGCCGTCCCGGCCATCCGCCGCCCACGTTCATCAGGATGAGGCGGATGGCGCGGCCGATGGTGGCATTCGCGCGGAAGCCGGGGCCGAACAGGCCGGATCCCGAGTGCATGCCGATCTCCGCGCGCCCGCGGCCCGCTCGCGATGAGGAGCGGCGCCACCGGATGCGTGGTCGCCTGCACGCCGTAGAGGTTGAAGGCGGGATCGAGGAGCGGCCTGCGCGGCGGCCACGATGAAGGGGAAGTAGGCCGGCTCGCAGCCCGCCATCACCGCGTTGACGGCGAGCTTCTCGATCGTGCACTCGCGCCAGAGCGGCGGCATGAGCCCCAGCGAGCGGCCGGGATCGCCCTTGACGATGGCCAGGGTCGCGCCCACCCGCTCCGGAGTGGGCGGCACGATGGGCAGCCCATCGCACCAGCCGCGCTTGACGAATTCCGCGTAGACCTCCTCCTCCGGCAAGCTCGAGCTCCCGCGGGCTTGCCGCGGGCGCGCTCACGGCTGACCCAGGAGGCTGGCCAGCTGCTCGAAGGCCTGCGCGGCGCGGCGGCTCACGCCTTCCGGCTTCTCACCGCCGAGCGGATGCTGGACCACCAGCAGCGGCAGCGCGGTGGCGCCGAGGGCCGCCATCTCGGAGAGCGCGAGCTTCTGGAACACCGTGGTCGAGATGAGGCCGGCGGGCGTGCCCGCCTTGGCCACTTCCAGCGTGTCGTGGAGACTCCACGACGTGCAGGACCCTCAGTCCGCGGAGCCGGCGAAGACGACGTCGCACTCCTTCGCCAGCGCCTCGATGATGTCGCGCGCGGCGGGGGTGGCGGCGTTCGCCTTCTGCCGGTGCACCACGCGGGCGACGCCCCAGCGGGCGACCATGATCTCGCCCATCTCGAGCACGAGCCGGTCGAAGTTGTGCTTCTTGTTGTCGAGAAATCCCACCGTGAGGCCGCGGAAGGATCGCGGCAGCGACGGCACCGCCTGGGTGGCCGCGCGCGGCTCTCCCTGCGGACTCAATACCCGGATCGTCGTCATGGCGGTCTCCTCGTTGGCGTTTGTGCGAGAATATACCCCAACGATGCTCGTGATGGCGCTGGACGTCGGTACCAGCTCGGCGCGCGCGGCGTGCTTCGACGCCGACGCGCGCGCCCCTGCCCGGCGCCGAGGGCCACGTGTCCTTCGCGCCGCGCACCGCGCCGGACGGCGCCGTCGAGTTCGACGCCGACGCCCTCGTGGACGCGGTGGCCGGCGCGGTGGACGGCTGCCTCGCCGGCGCGGGCGCGCGCGCCGCCGAGATCGCGGGCGTGGGCGCCTCCGTCTTCTGGCACAGCCTGCTCGCGCTCGACGCCGCGGGGCGCCCCCTCACGCCGCTGCTCACCTGGGCCGACACGCGGAGCGCGGCTGCGGCGGCGGCTCTGCGCGCCCGGCTCGACGCGCGCGCCACCCACGCCCGCACCGGCGCTCCGTTGCACGCGGGCTTCTACCCCGCGCGGCTGGCCTGGCTGCGCGCGAGCCGTCCCGACGTCTTCGCGCGCGCGGCCACCTGGTGCGGCTTCGCCGAGTATCTCCTCGCGCGGCTGACCGGCATCCTCCAGGCGAGCGTCTCGATGGCCTCGGGCACCGGGCTCCTCGACCAGGAGACGCTGGCATGGGACGCGCCGCTGCTCGCCGAGTCCGCGATCGGGCCGGATCGGCTCCCCGCAATCGCCGATGCGCCCGCGCGCGGGCTCGCGGGCGAGTGGGCCGCCGCGCTGGCCCGCGCTGGCCAGGGTGCCCTGGCTTCCCGGCTGGGGCGACGGCGGCTGCTCGAACCTGGGCTCGGACTGCGCGGGGCCCGCGCGCGTCGCGCTGAACGTCGGCACGTCCGCCGCGCTCCGCCTCGTCACGACTCAAGTGACGCGGCAGTGCCGAGCGGCCTCTGGCGTTATCGGATCGACGCCGCGCGCTCGCTCGTGGGCGGCGCCACGTCGGAGGGCGGCAATGTGCTCGCCTGGTGCCGTGAGCGGCTGGCCCTGCCCGGCGAGACCGGCCTTCGAGGAGGCGCTGGCGCAGCGGGCGCCCGACTCGCACGGCCTCACCGCGCTGCCCTTCCTGGCCGGGGAGCGGAGTCCGGGATGGCGCGACGACGCGCGCGCGGCCATCGCCGGCCTCTCGCTGGCGACGGAGCGCGGTCGACGTGGCGGCCGCCCTGCTCGAGGCGGTGGCGCTGCGCCTCTCCCTGGTCTATGAGCGTCTGGCGCCGCTCGCCGCCGCAGAGCACGAGGTGATCGCTTCGGGCGGCGCCCTGCGGCACTCGCCCGCCTGGACGCGCATGATCGCCGACGCCTTCGGCCGGCCCTTGACCTTGTCCGCCGGAGGCGGAGGCCTCGAGCCGGGGCGCCGCCCTGCGAACC
The DNA here is from genome assembly GCA_963733725.1 of uncultured Candidatus Rokubacteria bacterium. GTDB lineage: Bacteria > Methylomirabilota > Methylomirabilia > Rokubacteriales > CSP1-6 > DASRWT01. The sequence goes on from CAVTFC010000017.1 coordinate 96,861, forward strand.
CTGGACGCGCTCGGGGCGCCGCTGCCGCCTCCGACCTCGGGCGGCCGCATCATCGCCCCGGACCGGGCCGGCACGCAGCCTTCCGGGCGGCCCGGGACCGCCAGCGGCGCCTCTACGACAACGTTGTGGGGCCACCACACTCTTGAGAGAATGGGCCCCAGCGGAGATATGGTGAACCCATGCGCATAGCACTCGGCTGCGATCACGCGGGATTCGCCCTCAAGGGCCCCGTCACGGCCGCGCTCGAAGCCGACGGGCACGACATCCTCGACCTCGGCACCTTCTCCACCGATCCGGTGGACTATCCGGACTTCGCGCGCGCCGTCGGCCAGGCGGTCCTGCGCGGCTTCGTGGACGCGGGGGTCCTCGTCTGCGGCAGCGGCGTGGGCGCTTCCATCGCGGCCAACAAGATCCGGGGCATCCGCGCCGCGCTCTGTCACGATCTCTTCACGGCGCGGCAGAGCCGCGAGGACGATGATGCCAATGTGCTCTGCCTCGGGTCGAGGGTGCTGGACGAGACCACCGCGGTCGAGGTGACACGCGGGTGGCTCGAGGCGCGATTCTCCGGCGAGGAGCGGCATGCCCGGCGCGTCGCCAAGATCGTCCAGCTCGAGGGCGGCTTGCCAGCCCCCGACAAGGGTATGCCCACGCCGCCGCCGCGGCCGGTGACCACCGCGCCGTCCCCACCGCGGCCAGTGCCGCCCGCGCCGACCGCGGCCGCCGCGCCCGTGGCCGCCGCGGCGCCGGCCGCGCCCCCGCGTCCGGCTGCGCCGGCGCCCGGGCCGGCGGCCGCCGGCGCGCCCGTGGCCACGGTGGCGCCCGTGGCGCCCCCGCGCCCGGCGCCGGCGCCGCGGCCCGCGCCGCCGCCACTCCCGCCGCGGCCCCGCCCGGAAGAGCGCGGGCCCCGGCCCACCGACCCCCTGGCCGCCGCCGCCGCCGAGTTGATTCGCCAGGCCACCGCCGGCAAGGGTGACGACGACGACGAGCCCAACCGCCGCGAGGGCGTGATCTCGCTCGACGACGATGCGTTGCAGCCGGTGGAGACGCCGAAGGCGCGCGCGCGTCAGTCCGAGCCACCGGCGCGCGCCACCGGCGGCGGCAAGACGAAGGAGCCGCCGGCCGCGAGCGGGAAAGGCAAGAGCGCCGAGCCGCCCCCCGCGGCGAAGAGTCCCGAGCCCACGCCCCCGCCCGCCCCGCCGCCCGCGCCGCCCACAATCCCGCTCCCGCCGAATGCCCTCCGGCATCCGGCCGTGACCGCGGCGCTCGAGACGCTCGAACGCCAGGACTTCGTGGGCCGGCTCTGGACCAAGGACGCGACGCTCTGGCCGGGCGACGCGGACGAAATCCGCAATCGTCTCGGCTGGCTCACCGCGCCCACCATCATGCGCGAGGCGGCCGAGGATATCCGGACCTTCGCCGACGAGATCCGGCGGCTCCAGCACACCCATGTCGTGCTGCTGGGCATGGGCGGCTCGTCGCTCGCGCCCGAGGTCTTCAACGTCACCTTCGGCTCCAAGATGGGCTTCCCGGATTCCTCATGCTCGACTCCACCGACCCCGGCGCGGTGAAGCGCGTGCTCGAGCGGATCAATCTCGCCCAAGACGCTCTTCGTCGTCGCGACCAAGTCCGGCACGACCCTGGAGACGCACGTCGCTCTACCGCTTCTTCCGCGCCCAGGTCGAGGCGGACGGGCCGCCCCGAGCCCGGCATGCAGTTCGTGGCCATCACGGACCCCGGCACGCCGCTGGACAAGCTCGCGGCCGAGAGCGGCTTCCGCCGCACCTTCCTCAACCCCGCCTCCATCGGCGGGCGCTACTCCGCGCTGTCCTACTTCGGGCTGGTGCCGGCGGCGCTCATCGGCGTGGACGTCAAGAGCCTCGCTCGAGCGCGCCGAGGACATGGCTGGACGGCGTGCGGCCGCGAGGTGCCCGTCGCCGAGAATCCCGGCCTCCGGCTCGGCGCGGCGCTGGCCGGCCTTCGCGCGCGCCGGCCGCGACAAGGTCACGCTCGTCTTCTCGGACAAGCTCCGCGCGCTCGGGCGCCTGGATCGAGCAGCTCCTCGCCGAGTCGCTGGGCAAGGACGGCAAGGGGCTGGTGCCGGTGGACGACGAGCCGCTCGGCGCGCCCGCCGTGTACGGCGACGACCGCGCTCTTCGTCGTCCGATCCTCGCTCAAGGGCGACAGCGCCCATCGACGCCGCGCCTGGCCAAGCTCGCCGCGGCAGGCCACCCCGTGATCGGCTCGAGCTCAACGACGTCCTCGACCTCGGCGCCGAGTTCGTCCGCTGGGAGATCGCCACCGCCGCCGCCGGGAGCGCTGCTCGAGGTCAATCCCTTCGACGAGCCGAATGTCGCCTCGGCCAAGGAGAAGACCGCGAGCTCCTCGCGCGCTGGCGCAAGACGCACCGGTTCCCGGAGTGGAAGGCGGTGGCCGAGGAGACGGCTCGCGCTCATGACGGGCCGCGAGGACAAGCCGACTCCGTCGCCGAGGGGCTGCGCGCGCACTTCGACCAGGCGCAGCCGGGGGACTACCTCGCCATCCAGGCCTATCTCACGCCCGACGCCGGACGCGGGGCAGCGCCTGCAGGAGATCCGCACTCCTCCTGCGCGACCGCTTCCGTGTCGCCACCACGGTGGCGTATGGCCCGCGCTACCTGCACTCCACCGGCCAGCTCCACAAGGGCGGGCCCGCGAACGGGCTCTTCCTCCAGCTCACCGGCAGACGACCGGCGGAGGACCGCCATCCCCGGCGCGCGGCTACGGATTCGCGACGCTCAAGGCGGCGCAGGCCCTGGGCGATCTCCAGGCCCTGTCCGAGGCCGGCCGGCGGGTGGCGCGAGCTGCACCTGCAAGGGCAACCAGACGCGCCGCGCTCGACAAGGTCGTCGAGGCGCGTGCGCGCGCTGACGCGGAGAGGGCACTGACGTGGCCGACGAATCCTGCGCGATGGTGATCTTCGGCGCCTCGGGCGATCTCACCAAGCGCAAGCTCGTGCCCGCGCTCTGGTCCCTGTTCCAGAGCCGCGTGCTCGCCCGAGCCCTTCGCGGTGATCGGGGTCTCGCGCACCGAGATGAGCAACGAGGCCTTCCGCACCCACATGCGCGAGGCCATCGCCGACTTCGCGCGCGTCCAGCCGCCGTCGCAGCGGGTGTGGGAGCGCTTCGCGCCAGGCGCTCTTCTACTACACCGCCGATCCCGCCGATCCGGGCATCTATCCCCGCCTGGCCGACTTCATCAAGCGGCGTGGAGCGGGAGCGCGGCGCCAGCGGGAACCGGCTCTTCTACCTCTCCACCCCGCCCTCGCTCTACCCGCATATCGTGAAGCGGCTCGGGGAGGCGGGACTCCAGCGCGGCGAAGGCGCCGACGGCTGGGTCGCGCATCGTCATCGAGAAGCCGTTCGGGCGCGACCTCGCGTCGTCCCGGGCCCTCAACCACGCGGTCGCACGCGGTCGTTCAGCGAGGAGCAGGTCTACCGGATCGATCACTATCTCGGCAAGGAGACGGTCCAGAACATCCTCGTCTTCCGGTTCGCCAACGGCATCTTCGAGCCGCTGTGGAACCGCAACCACGTCGACCACGTGCAGATCACGGTGGGCGAGACGCTCGGCGTGGAGGGCCGCGGCGCGTACTACGAGGAGTCGGGCGCGCTGCGCGACATGATCCAGAACCACATCCTCCAGCTCCTCTGCCTGGTGGCGATGGAGCCGCCGGTCACCTTCGACGCCGATCCCGTGCGCGACGAGAAGATCAAGGTGATGCGGGCGCTCCGGCCGATCGCTCCCGAGCGAGGTGGACTCGGTGGCGGTGCGCGGCCAGTACGGGCCGGGCTTCGTCGGAGGGCAGCGCGTGCCCGGCTACCGCGAGGAGAAGGGCGTCTCGGCCGAATCCATCACCGAGACCTATGCGGCGCTGCAAGCTGCGCGTCGACAACTGGCGCTGGGCCGGCGTGCCGTTCTACCTCCGCACCGGCAAGCGCCTGCCCAAGCGCACCGAGCGAGATCGCGGTGCAGTTCCGCCGCACGCCGCACCTGGTCTTCCGGCGCAATCCCGGAGACCCTCGCCGAGCCGAACCGGCTCGTCCTGCGCATCCAGCCCGACGAGGGCATCTCGCTGCACGTTCGGCGCCAAGCTGCCGGGCTCCGAGCTGACGCATCAAGCTCGGTGGACATGGACTTCGACTATCGCAAGGCGTTCGGGGCCGAGCCGCCCGAGGCCTACGAGCGCCTGCTGCTGGACGCGATGAAGGGCGACGCGACGCTCTTCGCCCGCGGCGACTGGGTCGAGCTTTCCTGGGAGCTGCTGGAGCCGGTGGTCCAGGCCTGGGGGAAAGGGGACCCGCGCAAGTTCCCCAACTACGAGGCCGGCACCTGGGGCCCCGCCGAGGCCGACACGCTTGCTCGAGCGCGAGGGCCGGGCCTGGAGACGCCCCTAGGCTCGCTTGACCATCCGGCTCCTCAACCCTGCCCTCTCCCCCACGATGGGAGGAAAGGGCGGGCGAGAGGAGGCCGGAGCGGGCTAGCGGGTCGCGGGAACGGGAGTGGCGCCGAGCGGCGGCGCGGCCTGCGCGGAGCCGCCCACGTACTTGGTCGCCGAGAGCTCCACCCAGGTGTAGTAAATGCCCTCGTAGATCAGGACCTGCAGCGAGTTACCCGCCTTCTCGTAAATCTGCGTGGTACCCTTGCCTGACGCGGTGGTCGACGACAGATGCCGCCACCCATTGGCCTCCAGAGTGGTCCGGAACGCGGCGCCGAGGCTCTCCGGCTCCAAGCGCCCCTTGTAGACGAGCCGGGCGGCCTTGACCGCGGGCGACTCGATGATGGTGGACTTGTCCATGTCCACCGTCAGGCCCTTGGGAACCGGGATGTCCTCGAACTCGCTCCGCTGCGGGCGCGGCGGAGACGACGCGCAGGCCGTGAGGGTCAGCATGATCACCGAAATGATGAGCGCACGACGCATGGGTAGCACCTCCTCGCGGTCATCGTACAGGCGGTGGGGGCCGGCGACCAAGTTTTTGACGCCGCTGCTCGTGATTCTTCTGGTCGCGGGGGTTGCGTCCGGCGCCGAGCCCTCGGAGCCGGACGAGCGGACGCTCCGGGATCGGGCCGACCGGGAAGAAGAGCGGCTGCTGAAGGCGGGCAAGGTTCATGACGAGCCCCCGCTGGACGAGTATCTCGCCGGCGTCGCCGTCCGCCTCATGCCGACGAGTCTACCCGCGTCCGAAACCCCGCCCATCCGCGTCACCGTGCTCCGCGATGCCGCGCCGGCCGCCTTCATGCTACCCAATGCCCGGCTCTTCATTCACACCGGCCTCCTGGCGCGACTGGGCAGTGAAGCCCAGCTCGCTGCGATCCTCGGGCGCGAGACCGTGCACCTGACGGCACGGCACGCCCTTCGCGCCGGCCGGGACGCGCCGGAGGCATCGCCCGCCCCCATGTCGAGCCCGCTCTCGGGGCAGGCGCTGCCCCTCACCTATATGGCCGCCGTCACCGGCTATGGCCGTGACCTCGAGCGCGAGGCGGATGCCGAAGGCCTGGCGCGCATGGTGGGGGCGGGCTACGACCCGCGCGAGGCCCCGGTCGCCTTCGAGCGGCTCCGTCAGGAAGCGGGCGACTCGGGCCGAACCGAGGGCTACTACCTGGGCAATCGCCCCCGGCTCGATGAGCGGTTCGCCGGCGCGCGCAAGTGGCTCCAGTCGAGAGCCCCCGACGCGTCGTTCGAGACGCTGACCAGGGGCAACGAGGAATACGCGCTCCGCACACGGCTGGCGTTGCGGGAGAACGCCGCGCTGGAGCTCCGCGCCGGCCGTTTCGAGCTCGGCCGGAGCCAGCTCGACCGCGTGCTCGCGCTGACGCCCGGGGATCCGGTGGCTCACCTCTACTACGGCGACCTCCATCGGCTCGAGGCGCAGCGGACCCGCCGGCCCGAGGACCGGCCGCCGCTGCTCCAGCAGGCGCGCGACGCCTACGAGCGGGCGATCGCGCTCGACGCCGCCTTTCCCGATCCGCTCCGTCAGCTCGGCTACCTCTACTTTCAGGCCCGGGACAATGCCCGGGCGCGCGAGGCCTTCGAGCGCTACCTCGCGCTCCAAGCCCGACGCCGCCGATGCCAGGCGGGTGAAGGAGTATCTGATCGAGCTCGAGCGGTGACGCGTCGCCGGCTGCTGGGGATTGTCGCGGTGTTCCTGCTCCTGGCCGTCGCGGCTCTGGGCGCTTCACGGGCCCCTGCTCCGCGCGGTGGCGCATGCCCTGGTCGTGGAGGACGCGCTCGCCGATGCCGACGCCCTCGTGGTGGTAGCGGGCGACGCGCCCTTCCGGGAGCAGGCGGTGGCCGATCTCTTCAAGCAGGGATGGGCGCCCCGTGTCATCGTGTCCCGCCCCGTGAATCCCGCGTCGGTGGCGGCGCTGGTGGAGCTGGGCGTGCGGCCGCTGGACGTCCAGGGCGAGTCGCACGCCGCGCTGCTTCGCTTCGGCATTCCCGCGGCCGCCATCGTGACCCTCGAGCGAGACGGCGCAGATCACCGAGGATGAGCTGGCCTGGTGCGCCAGGAGGCCCGCGCGCGCGGCTGGCACCGGCTCATTCTCGTGAGCTCACCCGAGCATACGCGCCGGGTAAAAACGATCTGGTATCGGCGCGGAGGCGATGGGATCGCGGCCATAGTCCGGGGCAGTCCCTATGGGCGCTTCCCTCGGGACGGCTGGTGGCGGGAGCGCCGGATGGCCGAGCGCGTGCTCCACGAGTATCTGGGGCTGGCCGCGCTTATCTGGGCGTTTCCGGCTGGATGCAGTAACCATTCGTCCCGCCTGCCCTTTCTTCTCCGACCGGTCAACCGCCGACCCTCGTCGCTCGTCAATGTAAGCAAGACGGTTGGTCCCCTCGTCCCAATGGGCGTGGAGCCGGCCCAGGCTACGAGGACACTGTCTGCGGCCATACCGGACGCTTGCGGCGTCTTTGCGGGCTACTTCTCGGCGACAGCCAGGAAGCGGAGGAGGTCGTGCAGGAAGTGTTCGTCAAAGCACTGGAATCCGAGCGACGCCAGGGTCCGCCCGCGAGACTGGGGCGCCTGGCTCACCCGCATCGCGGTGAATACCTGCCGGGACCGCCGGCGCGCGGGTTGGTGGCAGCGTTTCCGGCGCTGGAGCGACCAGGTCGAGCTGGTACCCATCGCTCGACCGGGGGCTGACGCCGGAGGACGCCGCGATCAGCGACGAGGAGCGACGCCGGATCTGGCAGGCCTTCCGGTCGCTGCCGGATCGGCAGCGGGAGGTATTCGTGCTCCGACATCTCGAGGACTGGTCGGGGCCCGAGATCGCCGCCGCGCTGGGCCTGAGTCCGGGCACCGTGAAGCGCCACCTCTTTCGCGCCGTGCATCGCCTGCGGGTTGAGTCTGGCGGACACGCGATGAGCCGATGCCTGACCGAGCGGCGTCTGGTCCATCTGCAGGCGGGCCTGGGTGACCCGCGCGAGCAGGCCCATGTGGAGGCTTGTCCCGCCTGCGCGGACGACTCGACGCGCTCACCCGCGATCTCGACGTGGTGACCGCGTGCTGGCGCACGGGCCCATACCCCATGCCCGGCCGGTGCCGAGCTTGCGCCGCTGGCTTCCCGCCGCGTGGGCGCCGGCGCGCTCGCCCTCGCCGCGCTGCTCTGGGTGGAGGTGGCGGTGTGGCGCGCGGTCACCTATGTCCCGCCCTCGATGCGCCCGGAGGAAGCCAGCGCCATGCTCACCGAGGTCTCGCTGGCGCTGTTTTCTCTACGCGGCTATACACCGGCGCCGGCGGACGCCCTGGAGGATCAGGCCGACGAGGACACGAGCATATCTGCGACGGAGCCGACTGGCTCGTCACCGCCGGCTGCACGCCGGCCCTGCTGGCCCATGCGGGCCCGTGCGTCAGGCAGGCGAGGAGCTCCATGATTCGAGCGCGGAACCCGGTGGGAATGCTGAGGATGGTGATGCTGGGGATCGTGATGCTGGGGATGCTGACGAGTGCGGCCGGAGTGACACGGCCCGCCGCCGGCCAGGGCATGGGGACGGAGGGGAGACGGGGAGGGCCGTGGGGCCGCGAGGGCGGCATGGTGCTGCCGTTCCTGATCCGGTCCGCGAACCTCACGCCGGAGCAGGAGACCAAGGTGCACGGCATCCTGTCCGCGCATCGGACGGCGACGCGCAATCTGCTCGAGCAGCTCCGCCGCTCCCAGGACGAGCTGGCCGACAAGCTGCTCGCCGCCGGCCCTGTCCAGACCGCCGACCTCCAGCCTCAACTGCAGCAGATCGGTCAGCTGCGCGAGCAGCTCCTGCAGGACAGCGCCCAGATCGCCCTCGAGGTGCGCGCCATCCTCACGCCCGAGCAGCTCGCCAAGGCAGGCCAGGTCAAGGCCCGGATGAAGCAGCTCCAGAGCGAGATGCATCACCTCTTCGAGCGCTCCGGGCGGGAGGCGGCCATGAAGCCGACCCGCCTGAAGCCGACCGGTGGATCGCGGGCGCGCTGGTGGTCCTGCTCGCCTCCGGCTGTGTCACCGTGCCGCCAGGTCCAAGCGTCGCGGTCATGCCGGGGTCGGGAAAGACGTTCGAGCAGTTCCAGTACTGATGACGCCGCCTGCCGGCAGTGGGCGCAGCAGCAGAGCGGCGACGCGGCGACGTCGGCAACCAGAGTACCGCCGCCGGGGCGGTGATCGGCACCGTGATCGGGGCGGGACTGGGCGCCGCCATCGGCGCCGCTGCGGGCAATCCGGGGGCGGGCGCCGCCATCGGCGCGGGCGGCGGCCTGCTCGGAGGCACCGCGGTGGGCGCCAATGCCGGGGCCTACTCCGCCGCCACCGTCCAGGGGCGCTACGACGCCGCGTACCAGCAGTGCATGTACGCCAAGGGCAATCAGATCCCCGGCCAGCGGGCACCCGTCACCGCGTATCCGGCTCGAGGCGTCGCGCCGCCGCCGCCACCTCCGCCCCGCCGCCCCCGCCGCCGCCGCCACCAGTTCGCTAGCGATTCCGGGGCGTAGGGCGCGGCGCGCCAAGGCTCGCCTCCGTGAGAGAGTAGCCGGAGGAGGACGCCCATGACCAATGCGCCCGCCCGCTCCATCGGGGTTGCCCCGTCTCGTTCGCGCCATCGCCCTCGCATCCGTGCTGGCCGTCCTCGGGGCGGCCGCCGCCGTCGCCGCGCCGGCCGACGATGCCTATCTTCGCGGCTATGCCACCGCGCTGCTCGAGCAGACGCTCGGCTCCGGGCGCCCGCGCATCAGCGTGGACGGTGGCGTCATTCGCCTATCCGCGAGCGCGATCGGTGCAACGGATCGGGACGCGTCCTCACCGCGCTGCAGCGCATTCCCGGCGTGACGGGCGTCGAGATCGTGGACACGCCGCCGCCACAGCTCCGTCGGGGCGGCGGCCGCCGCCCCGACCGCGGTTAGTCCCGCGGGCCCATCGCCGGCTCATAAATCCTGACAAGGACGCCGAGAAGATGGACCTCGGCTTCCTGCCCCGCGGCTATCTCTTCGACGCGCTCCTGGCCGACCCGCGCTGGCCCCACTTCTCCGCGGCCTATCAGCGCTATCTCGGCGACGACCAGTTCACCGACATCGCCTCGGTCAACTTCGGCGAGACCATCCCGATCTATCGCGATGCAGCCCCCTTCGGCGGGCACTGGGAGGTCGGCCTCCAGGCAGGCGTGTTCGCCATCTTCGACATGAACTCGGACTCTCACGACCTCGTCAACGCCGACTACTTCGTGGGCGCCGCCGGCGCCTACGCCGTCGGTCCGTTTCAGGCCCTGGCCCGCGTCTTCCACCAGAGCTCCCATCTGGGAGACGAGTTCCTGCTCCGAGCCGCCCCGACCGCGTGAACCTGGCCTACGAGGCGGTGGACCTCAAGCTCTCCTACCACTTCCTCGAGCGCGTCCTTCGCGTCTACGCGGGCGGCGGCTATCTCTTCAACCGGGATCCCTCCAGCCTCGAGCCCTGGATCGTGGGGGGCGGCGTGGAGGTGCGAAAGCGGCTGTTCTTCCTCCCCGGGGTCACGCCGGTGGCGGCGGTGAACGTGCAGGCGCGCGAGGAGAATCGCTGGAACCCGGAGATCTCCGTGCGCGCGGGCGTCCAGTTCGACCGCGCGCAGATCCTGGGCCGGCGGCTGCTCGTGATGCTGGAGTATTTCCACGGGAACTCGCCCGACGGGCAGTTCCTCCGGAAGGAGATCGACTACTTCGGCATCGGCGCTCACTTCTACTTCGGAGGCGGAGGGGAGTAGCGGCGGTTATCGGCGGCCGACTCGCCCGTAGTCGTCCTGCTGCGCACGATGTCGTCCTCGCCGAGATAGGCGCCGTACTGGACCTCGACGATGACGACGGGCACGCGCCCCACGTTCTCGACGCGATGCCAGGCGCCGCGCGGCACCGTCACCGCTTCGCGCGGGCGGAGCCGGCGGCTGCCGGCCGCCGATGGTGACCTTGGGCGAGCCCGCCACGATCACCCAGTGCTCGGCGCGGCGGTGGTGCCGCTGGAGGCTGAAGCGATGGCCGGGCTCCACCACGAGCCGTTTCACCTTGTAGCCCGGCCCTCCTCGAGCGTCTGGTAGCCGCCCCAGGGCCGCGTCTCGAACGGCGTCGCGCCCCGCGGTCAGCGCGCCGGTCGCGCGCCGCCGGCTCATGCGTCCAGCCGGATCAGGCGGGTGAAATCCGCCTCCACCGCCTTGGCCACTTCCTCCATGACCTCGGGGCTCACCGCCTCGTCGAGGAGGAGCACCACGATGGCGCCGCCGCGCCGGGTGCGGCGGCCCACGTGCATGGAGGCGATGTTCACGTTATGGCGGCCGAGGATGGAGCCGATCTTCCCCACCATCCCCGGCCGGTCCTCGTACGAGAGCACGAGGATGTGCCCTTCGGGGATGAACTCGACGTGGAGATCCCGCAGCCGGACGATGCGAGGAGTGCCGTCGAACACGGTGCCCGCGATGATCTTGCGGCCCGTCCCCGCCTGGGTGGTCACGGTGATGAGGTTGGTGTAGCCGGAGCCCGCGCTCTCGTCCGTGCGCACCACTACCGCCACCCCGCGCTCGCGCGCGACCAGGTGGGCGTTGACGAGGTTCACCGCCTGCGCGGTGACCCCGCCGAGGAGACCTTTGAGCACCGCGCGGGCGATGAGCTCGGGGTCGCGCCGGCCCACCTGCCCCGCCACTTCGACCTCCACGCGCTCGACATTGTCCCGCTCGAGCTGGACGCAGAAGCGGCCGAGCAGCTCGGCCAGCGCGAGGAACGGCCGCTGCTCGGCGACCGTCTCGCGGTCTCCCACCGGGATATTCACGGCGTGCTCGACCAGCTCCCCGTCGCGGAAGGCAACGAGCTGGCGGGCCACGTCCACCGCCACGTTGACCTGCGCCTCCAGCGTATTGGCGCCGAGATGCGGCGTCACCACCACCCGCGGGTGGGCGATCAGGCGCTTGACCAGATCGGAGACGGGCGGCTCCTCCGTCCACACGTCCACCGCCGCCCCCGCCAGCCGGCCCGACTCCAGCGCGGCGAGGAGATCGCCCTCGTTGACGATGCCGCCGCGCGCGCAGTTCACCAGCCGCGCGCCCGGCTTGAGCAGCGCCAGCTCGCGCGCGGCGAGGAGGTTCTCGGTCTCGTCGGATAGCGGCACATGCACGGTGACCACGTCGGACTGGGTGAGCACGGTCTGCAGGTCGGTGAGGCGGACCCCGAGCTCGCGGGCCCGGCTCTCCGGGATGAACGGGATCGTAGACGAGCACCTTCATCTCGAAGGCGCGGAGCCGGGCCGCCACGCGCGAGCCCACCTTGCCCAGCCCGATCACCCCCGCCGTCTTCCGGAACAGCTCCGCGCCATAGATGCCGCGGTCCCAGTCCAGCCGCTTGAGCGCGTCGTTGGCGGAGGGGATCTTCCGCACCAGCGCCAGCAGCATGCCCACGGTGTGCTCGGCCGCCGACACCACGTTGCCGTAGGGGGCGTTCACCACCACCACGCCCTGGCGCGAGCAGGCGTCGATGTCGATATTGTCCACGCCCACTCCGGCGCGGCCGAGAATGCGCAGCCGCCGCGCATGGGCCACGAACTCCGACGTGACGGTGGTGGAGGAGCGCGTGACGATGGCCTCGTAGTCGCCCAGGCGCCCGAGCAGCTCCTCGCGGGGCAGCTTGCTGGAGACCTCGTCCACCTGGAACCCGCGCTCGCGCAGGTACGCGATTCCCTCCGCCGCGATGGCGTCGATCACGAGCACCTCATGCCGCCGGCCCCGTCATGCCGTCACCCGCGCGCGGGGCGTGCGGCGCTTCCGGAGGAAGCGCAGGAAGTCGCGGCCCTCGCGGAGGCGCCGGCGCAGGACCTGGCGGTCGCGCACCATCTCCCCCGCCAGCGAGATCATCTTGCGCGGCCGGAAGTAGAAGCGCCGATAGAAGAGGTCCACTGACTGGAAGATCTCCGTCCGCGGCAGATGCGGGTAGCCGATGGCGCTCTGCTGAACGCCGTCTCCGTCCACGAGGCGTGTCGGACTCGAGCCAGCCATTGCGCTGCGCCTCGGCGTAGAGCGCGGTGCCCGGGTAGGGCGCGGCCAGCGAGACCTGGATGGTATGCGGGTCGATCTCCCGCGCGAAGCGGATGGTCTCCGCGATGGTCTCCCGCGTCTCGCCGGGCAGGCCCAGGATGAAGGTGCCGTGGATGGTGATGCCGAGGTCCTTGGCGTCACGCGTGAAGCGGCGGGCGGCGTCGAGCCGCACGCCCTTCTTCACGTTGTTGAGGATGCGCTGGTCGCCGGACTCGTAGCCCACGAGGAGGAGGCGCAGCCCATTGTCCCGCAGGACGGCGAGGGTTTCGGCGGGCACATTCGCCTTGGCGTTCACCGACCAGGTGATGCCGAGCGGGCCCAGGCGCTTCGCGATGGCCGCCGCGCGGGGCAGGTCGTCGGTGAAGGTGTCGTCGTCGAAGAAGAACTCCTTCACCTCGGGGAAGAGGCGCTGGGCCAGCGCCATCTCCTCCGCCACGTGGTCCACGCTGCGGGTGCGGTAGCGCTGCCCGCCCACCGTCTGGGGCCAGAGGCAGAAGGTGCACTTCGAGCGGCAGCCGCGCCCGGTATAGAGGGAGACGTACGGGTGGCGCAGGTACCCGATGGCGTAGTTCTCGACGGTGAGGTCGCGGCGGTACACCGGCGTCACGAAGGGCAGGCGGTCCATGTCCTCGAGCACGGCGCGCTCCGGGTTGTGCGCGATACCGGATCCCGCTGCGGTACGAGAGCCCGGCGATGCCCGCCAGCGGCCGACCCTGCGCCACCTCCTGCACCGTGAAGTCGAACTCGCTGCGCGCCACGAAGTCGAGCGCCGCGCTCGCCCGCAGCGAGGGCCCGGGCGCCACCGCCACCGCGGCCCCCACCATGCCGACCGTGAGCTGGGGATTCTCCGCCTTCAGCGCCTCCGCGACCTTGCTGTCGCCGGCGAAGGACGGCGTGCTCGTGTGGATCACGCAGAGGTCGTATTGCCGCGCGAGGGGCCGCACATCGTCCAGCGTGAGGCCGTCGGGCGGGGCATCCACCAGGCGCGACCCCGGCACCAGCGCGGCGGGCTGGGCCAGCCAGGTCGGGTACCAGAAGGAGCGGATCTCGCGCCGGGCCTGATACCGGGAGCCCGCGCCGCCGTCGAAGCCGTCGGCGGAAGGGGGATGGAGGAAGAGCGTGCGGAGATAGTCGGGCGCCATGGCGATCAGTTTGTACTATACACGCCGTCTCGCGTGACGGCCCCCGCCGGCATGGGATACTCGGGGCTCGTGATCGCCCTGGCCTTCGTATTTCTTCGCGCGCTCGGGCTCAGCGGCCAGGCCCTCGCCCTCGGGGGCGCCGCGATCGGCCTCGTCGTGCTCCTCCCCTGGCTCCGTGCTGAGCCCGGGCTCGCCGGCGCCGCCCGCCGCTCGCTCCTGCTCACCGCGTGGGGCGCCGGCCTGGCCATGGCCGCCCAGGCGGGCAGCCTGTTCCTCGTCCTTGCGTCCGTCGCCGACGCACCCGGCTGGTCATCGGGTGCCGTGCTCGCCACGCCCCTCGTCCACGCGAATGTCTTGCGCCTTGCCTGCGGGCTCGCCACGCTCGGCGCCGCCGCCACCGTCGCGCGCGCGCCCGCGTCGCGGAGACGCCGGCTCGCTCTGCTGGTGGCGGCCCTGGCCTTCGCGGCGAGCGCGGCGGGCACCAGCCACGCCGCCGCGAGGCTGGACGGGCGGCCGATCCTGCTCGGCCTGGATGCGGTCCATCAGGTCGCCACATCGATCTGGGTCGGCGGGCTCGTCCACCTCGTGGTGCTCGCGCTCTTGCGGAGAGCGGAGCCGTGGCCCACGCGCGCGCTCGCGGCCTTCTCCCGGCTCGCGCTCGTTGCGGTGGCCACCCTCGCCGTCACCGGGGCCGCGCTGGCGCTGGCCTATGTAGGCGATCTCGGCGCTCTCGTGGGCACGTCCTACGGCGGGATGCTCGCCACCAAGCTCATGCTCTTCGCCGGTCTCGGCGGACTGGGCGCGCTTAACTCCTCCGTCGTGCGGCGGCTCCCTCCCGGCCGCGCCGTCCTCCCGGCGCGGCTGCGCCGCTTCGTGGAAGTCGAGGCCGGGCTCGGCGTGACCCTCCTCTTCGTGGCCGCCTCGCTCGGCTCGGCCCCGCCCGCGGTGGACGTGGTGGCGGACCGCGCCACGCCGGCGGAGGTCCTCGCGCGCTTCACTCCGCGCTGGCCACACCTGACCACACCGAGTCTCGCCCAGCTCGAGGCCGTCTCCGACCTGGACGATCCCCTCGCTCCGCGGACGGCAGCGGATACCGCCTGGTCCGAGTACAACCACAACGTGGCCGGGCTCATCGTGCTGGCGGTGGGCCTGCTCGCCGCGCTTGACCGGCTGGCCGGTATCGGCTGGGCGCGCCACTGGCCCCTGGCCTTCCTGCCTCTGTCGGTTTTCCTCCTCTTTCGCAGCGACCCGGGGAGCTGGCCGCTCAGCGAGACCCAGTCCTTCGTCGAGGGCCTGACTGATCCGGAGGTGCTCCAGCACCGCGTGTTCGCGCTCCTGCCCGCCACGCTGGGGATATTCGAGTGGCTGGTGCGCACCGGCCGCCTCGCGGCCGAGCCCTGGGCCCGCGTCTTCCCCCTGCTCGTCGCCGTGGGGGGCGGGCTGCTCCTGGCGCATGCGCATCCGCTGGTGCACGTGAAGGAAGCCTATCTGATGGAGATCACCCACCTGCCTCTGGGCGCGCTGGCCGTGCTGGCCGGCTGGGCGCGCTGGCTCGACCTCCGGCTGCCGGCGCGCGGGGGCCGCATCGCGGGGCGGCTCTGGCCGCCGGCGCTGTTCGCCGTCGGCCTCCTGCTGGTTTTCTACCGCGAGGGCTGAGGCGCGCCGAGGCTCACGTAGAGCCGCCGGCCATTGTGACTGAGCAGGAGCCGCACGCGGTCGGGCGGCAGTCCGGCGATGATGCTCCGCTCGGGCGCCCGTGGCGAGACGAGATAGGTCGTCCCGCCCGACAGCCAGACTTCCCTGAATTGCTCCGCCGTCCAGAACGTCTCGCGAGCGTCGGCGAAGGTGGCGCCGAAGCCCAGCACGCTGCGCGTCCCGTCCAGCAGGACCGGACGGCGCCCGGAATAGAGCTCGAGCGCCCCGGAGGCCTCGATGGGGCCCTCGTGCACGACGACATCGGCGGGCTTCGCGCGCGCGGCCAGCTCGGCGCCGAGCCGATCCACCGCGCGTGAGTCCGCAACTATGCGAAGCGCGTCGCCCACTAGCGGCAGCGTGGCGAGCATGGTCACCGCGACGAGGGCGGCGGCGGCGGCGCCGGGGACCGCGATCCGGCGAAAGCCGGCAAGCATGGCAAGCGCCGCGGCGCCCACACCCAGCACGAGCGCGGCCTTCGCGAGGAGCGCCGCGAACTCCGGCCAGAGGGCGACGCTATTCACGCCCGCGGCCAGTGTGGTTGCCTTGCGCGCGGTGGGATCGGTGACGCCGAGCACGCTCTCGGCGAAGAGGCGGCCGTCGCTGGCGGCCGCGAGCGCGCACGCCAGGGCCGCCAGCCCCAGCAGCGCGGCATGAAGCAGAGCGGCGCGCCGCGCCTCGTCGCGGCGCTCATGCCACCAGCGCGCCGCGAGCAGTGCCACCGCGCCATACGCGGGGAGCCCGTAGTGCGGCAGCCGGAACGGAATCGTCGCGAACAGGATCAGGAGCCCGGCCGCCCAGAGCGCGAGCGCGACCCACGGGATCTCCCGTGGATCGCGCCAGCTGCGGCGGCGCGCCAGCGTCCAGGCCATCAGCGCGGCGGGCACGATCCAGGGGAAGGCCCCCATCCCCGCCACCACGAGAAACTCGCCCATGGCGAGTGGCACGTCCTCGTCGGGAAACAAGCGGGTCAGGGTCGCATTGCGCAGGTGGTTGTCCACGACGGTGTACCAGAGATAGCCGGGATTGGTCCATGCAGCGAGCGCCGGCCAGCCAGCGCCGAGGACGACGAGGCCCGCGACTCCCAGCGGCGGCAGCCAGGCGCGCACGGGCCGCAGTCTCCCCGCGAGACCGAGCGCCACCGCGAGCGCGGCCAGCGGGCCCGCGAGGCCGAGCGGATCCTTGGCCATGGCCGCCATCCCCAGCGCCGCGCAGCCCAGCGCGGCCGCGGCACGGGACCCGCCGCGCGCGCCCACCAGCAGCCCCGCGAAGCCCCACTGTATGCACGCGAGAAACAGGGTCTCGGGGCGCACGTAGCGCGCGAAGGCATAGAAGAAGCCGCAGGAGAGCAGCGCAATGCCCGCAAGCAGCCCGACGCCCGGGCCGAGCAGGCGCGCGCCGAGCCAGGCGGTAGCGGCCACCGCCAGCGCGGCGCCCGCCACCGGCGCCAGCCGCGCCGCCCACTCGGAGAGGCCCCAGGTCGCGAAGGCGCCCGCCTCGAGCAGGTAGAGCAGCGGCGGCTTGTCGAAGTAACGGACGCCGTTGAGCCGCAGGGTGAGCCAGTCGCCCGACCGCCACGCCTCGCGCGCGATCTCGGCGTGCTGGCCCTCGCCGGGATCGTCGAAGGGCGCGGCGCCGAGGCCGGGCAGAAGCAGCGCGAGGGCTAGCGCGGCGGCGGCGAGGGTGGTGCGCGCCGCGGCGTGAGAGCGGGGTGGCTCCACGCGGCGCGCTAGCGGGACCGGCCGATGGTGTCGAGAACCATCGGCGGATTACCCAGGGGGGCCGACCAGGCGGCCCGCGGAAAGCCGGAGGGACGCATCCGCCTCCGCGGCCGCTTCCGGACGGTGGGTCACGAGAATCACCGCCGCGCCGCGCTCCCGCGCCTGCGCCCGCAGCTCGGCCAGGATGGCGCGCGCGTGCACATCGTCCAGGTTGCCCGTGGGCTCGTCGGCGAGCACGAGCGGCGGCGCATTGAGCACCGCGCGGCAAAAGGCCACGCGCTGCTGCTCGCCGCCCGAGAGCTGCGCGGGATAGTGCCCGCGTCGGTGAAGGACCCCCATCCGCTCCATGAGGCCCAGCGCCTCCCGCGTAGCAGTGCCGCGGTCCCGCCCGACATAGCGCGCGGCCAGGAGGACATTGTCCAGCGCGGTCAGGCTCCCGATGAGGAGGAAAGCCTGGAAGACATAGCCGATCCGCGTCCCGCGCACGCGGCACTGAGCCCGCCGGCCCAGATGGCTCACGCGCTCGCCGTCGAACCAGATCTCGCCGGCGTCGGCGGGCTCGAGCAGCCCGAGGAGATTCAGGAGCGTGGACTTGCCGGAGCCCGACTCCCCGATCACTGCCACCACCTGCCCCGGCCGGGCCTCGAGGTCCACGCCGTCCAGCACGCGCACGGGCGCGGCGCCGTCGACGCCCTTGTAGACCTTCGTCAGCCCGGTGGCCCGGACGATCATGGATGTGCCTGGGCACGCGCCCGGGCTCACGCGCCCCGGCGAATGGCCTCGGCGGGCGAGAGCCGGGTGATGCGGAGCGTCGCGTAGGCGGCGGCGAGCCCGCCCAACAGCACCGCAAAGACGAAGGCGAAGGTCAGGAGGCGCGGCGAGAAATGGAAGAGCTGCTGGCCCTCGCGAAGCGTGCGCCAGTCCACCGCCGCGCCGATGGCCAGCGCGAGCAGCACGCCCAGGCCCACGCCCCAGAGGCTCACCCGCAGGGCCTCGCCGAGGACTTCGCGGAGCAGCTGAGTGTCGGTGGCGCCCAGCGCGCGCTTGACGCCGAAGTCGCGGATGCGCTCGAAGACGGCGGCGGTGACCGTATTGGCGAGCGAGAGCCCACCGATGACGAGGCCCAGCGCGCCGATGCCGATGAGGAGCGCGGAGAAGAAGGCGGTGGAGGTACGCAGGAGGCGCGAGAGCTCCCCCGGGATGGTGACGTTGACGCCCTTCACGGAGGCCTGGATCCGGCGCGCGAGCTCATCCGGGTCCACGCCCTCCTGCCAGCCCACCGCCGCGCCCGAGTTGAGATCGGGGCGCGCCAGGCCGCCCGAGCCGAAGACGCGGAAGAGCAGCGGGTCGCGGCGCAGCCAGAGGTCCCGCGCGTCCTCCAGCGGCACGATGGCGAAGCGATCGGGGGCAGTGAGCGTCTTGTCGAGGATGCCCACCACGATGAACTCGAGCCCCCCGATGGGGAGCGCGGCGCCGACGGCCAAGTTGCGCGAGCCGGCGAAGTCGCTCCCCACCACCGCGACTTTCCGATCACCGGCGGCGAGCGGGCGGCCGGCGCGGAGCGGCAGGGCACCGTAGTGGCGATTGACCTGGGGCGCGGCGGGATCCATGCCCATCACGAGCTCCTGGGTCATGGTGAGGAAGTGCGAGGTGCTGGTGCTGATCGGTAGCATGACCTGCGGCTGCACGACGGCGACGCCCGGCACCCGCGTGATCTCGGCGATGCGGGCAGCGGGGAGGAGGCCACCCGCGGTGAAGCCCGCGCCCATGCCCATCCCCTCGCCCGCCACCGAGATCTGGCCGAGCACGAAGCGGTCGCCGCCCTCGATGAACCGGCTGATCCGCTCGCCCATGGCGCCCAGCGCCACCAGGCCCGCCATGCCCACCGCGATGCCGAGCACGGTGAAGCCATAGCCCTTCGGGAAGACGCGCAGGCGAGCACCCCCGCGGCTAGTACTCCAGGCGCGACTCGGCGCGCCCCTGACGCCGCCGGATCCACCGGTTGATCGCGGACGATGGCGAAGAAGAGCTCGAGGGAGAGGCGCTTCTTCAGGGGAATGCGGCGGAAGGCCCCGCCGGCGAGGACGAAGGTCACCGTGTCCACGAGCCCGAAGGCGTCTCGCGGGTTCATGAAGATCTCGAGGAACTGGCGGTCGTAGAACTGGGTGATGAACCGTGTGAAGGGCCGCATCCCGCGCTTGAGCCGCCGGGCATAACCCGCGAAGCGCCCCGCCGCGAAACGGTTGTCGCGGAACGCTCCGAGGATCTCCTCCGCGGCCATCTCGCCCGAGGCCATGGCGAGGAAGACGCCCGCCGAGAAGATGGGGTCCACGAAGGCCACCGCGTCGCCCACGCAGAGGAATCGATCGCCGACGATGGGCTCCACCGCATAGGAGAAGTTGGCCGCGGTGTACATCGGCGTCACCTGCCGCGCGCCCTCGAGGTTCTCGCGCACGCGGTCGCACCGGTCGACCATGGCGCGGAAGAGCTCCTCCGGCGAGCCCTCCCGGTCCCGGACGGTGCGCGCGTGGAGCACGCAGCCGACACTGGTCTCGTCACGGGCGAGCGGGATGTACCAGAACCAGCCCTCCGGATAGATGTAGATCCGGACATTGCCCTCTTCCCGGCCGGGCCAGCGCTTGGCGCCCTGGAAGTAGGCGAAGATGGCGACCTTGCCAAGGCCGGGCATGGGCTCCCGGCGGCCCTGGCGCGAGGCGAGGAAGGCGTCGCGCCCGGTCGCGTCCACGAGGAACCGGGCGCGCAGGCTGCGCTCGCCGTCGCCGTCGCTGAGCCGCGCGGTCACGCCCTCGGCATCGAAGGCGACCTTCTCCACCGTGGCGGGCTGGAGCACGCGGGCGCCCTCGCTCACCGCGTGGTCGAGCAGCACCTGGTCGAACTCCGCACGGTGCACGTCGAAGGTGAAGTGCGGCCAGGGCCGGCCCTCGCGGAAGGTGAAGGTGGCCTCGCGCTCGAGCTCCTGGTCGTGGAAGGTGACGCCGAACTTGTCGAGGAATCCGTGCGCCTTGACCTTGTCGAGCACGCCGAGGCGCTCGAGGATGGGCATGCAGTTGGGCACCAGCGACTCGCCCACCTTGAAGCGCGGGAACACCTCGCGCTCCACCACGGTGACCCGGAGCCCGCCGCGGGCGAGGAAGGCGGCGGTGGTGGAGCCGCCGGGCCCGCCGCCCACCACCAGGACGTCGGTGTCGAGGGGGTCCACTCTACGGTCGTCGTGATTCATCGATGGCCTTGATTGA
Organism: uncultured Candidatus Rokubacteria bacterium; assembly: GCA_963733725.1. Classification (GTDB taxonomy): domain Bacteria; phylum Methylomirabilota; class Methylomirabilia; order Rokubacteriales; family CSP1-6; genus DASRWT01. The sequence continues at coordinate 117,215 of CAVTFC010000017.1, forward strand.
TCTACGGTCGCCCCAAGGGGCGACCTCTATAGGGTGGCTTCGCGTCACCAGGAGCGCCTCGACTCCACCGGCTGGCCCCGCCAGCGGCGGCGCCAGGTATTGACCGCCACCAGCCAGAAGAAGAGGGCGAGCGACGTCCGCATGCGCAACGACATGCGCAGGAAGGCCCCGCCGGCGAGGAGCCCGGTCACGCTGTCGAGGATGCCGAGGTTCGGCTTCGGCTGCAGCAGCACCTCGATGAAGGCCGGCTCGTAGTACCGGTTGATGAAGCGGGTGAAGGGCCGGATGCCGCGCCGGATGCGTCGCGCGTAGCCGCCGAAGCGGCGCGCGGCGAAGCGATTGTCGCGGAAGGCGCGCAGGATCTCCACCGAGGCCAGCTCCGCCGACTGCATCGCCACGAAGACGCCGGTGGAGAAGATGGGGTCGATGAAGACTACCGAGTCGCCCACGCAGACGAAGCGGTCGCCCACCACCGGCGAGGTGCGATACGAGAAGTTGGCGGCGGTGTGCACCGGGGTGATGCGCTCGGCGCCGTCGAGCCCCTCCGCCACCCCCCGGCAGCGCGCCAGCATCTCCTCGTACAAGGCCTCCACCGATCCCTCGCGCTCCCGCGCCGCGCGCGCATGGAGGACGCAGCCCACGCTCGTCACGTCACCGGTGAACGGGATCCACCAGAACCATCCGTCCTCGAAGACATAGAGCCGGATATTGCCCTCTTCCTTTCCGGGCCAGCGCCGCGCCCCGCGAAAGTGGGCGAAGAGCGCGACCTTCCCGAGCCCGGGAATGGGCTCGCGCCGGCCTCCCTGACGGGAGGCGAGGAAGCCGTCGCGCCCGCTCGCATCCACCAGGAAGCGGGCGCGGAGCGTGCGGCGGCCCGACGCGTCGCCGATCTCCGCGCTCACGCCGTCGGCGTCGAAGGCGACATCGACCACCCGGGCGGGCTGACAGATCGTGACCCCCGGCTGGGCGGCGGCGTGGTCGAGGAGCACGCGGTCGAACTGAGCTCGCGGCACCTCGAAGGCCCACGGCGGCCAGGGCTTGCCGGGCTGGAAGGTGAAGGTGTAGGAGAGATCGGATTCCTGATCGTGGAAATAGGCGCCGTACTTGGTGATGAACCCGGCCTCCTTCACCCGGTCCATGACTCCCAGCCGCTCGAGGAGCGGGATAGTGGCGGGCAGGAGCGACTCTCCGATGTGGAATCGCGGAAAGACCTCGCGCTCCACCAGGGTCACCCGCAGCCCGCCTCGCGCGAGACAGGTGGCGGCGGTGGAGCCACCGGGCCCCCCGCCGATCACGAGGACGTCCGTCTCGGAGGTCATGAGCGCGCCGAGCGCCGCCCTTGACAGGACCGGAGGGCGCGGGCGAGCCGGTCCTGGGCGTAGACGCGACGGATGAGCGGGGTGAGCGGGTCGCGGCCCACGCGGCCCAGCACGCCCTGCGCGAGCGCCAGGGCCACCAGCAGGGGCAGCGCCACGGTGGCGAGCCCGGCCTCGCGGATCTGGATCGCGCGCGGGTCATGCCACCACCGCACCCAGGTGTCGCCGGTGCGCGCCAGCGCGAACGCGCCAACCCCCAGCATGAACGCGCCGAAGTTGTCGCGCGTGCCGGCGGTGGCCGCCATCACCTCGCGGTGCCGCGTCTTGCGCCGCTCCCCGAGGAAGGGCCGGACCAGCGCCCACAGGACCATCGCCACGTCGCGGACCCAGCGCCCGGCGACCTTCACGGTGAGAAAGGCCGTCACCGCGATGCCGTCCCGCAGCGGGCGAAAGCGGCTCCGCCGGTTGGCGTCATGCACGGCGGTGATGGGCGTCTCCACCAGCGGCAGGCCCAGCGAGGCGGCGCGCAGCAGCATCTCGGTCTCGAAGACGAACCCGCCCCGCCGCCCGCGCGCGGCGGCGAGCAGCGGCAAGGGATAGACGCGAAAGCCGGACTGCGTGTCGCGCAGCGCATAGCCGGTGAGCCAGTCGATGAAGAAGCCGGCCACACGCATGGCATTGAGACGCTCGCGCGGGATGATCCGGTAGCCGGGCTCGTCGGGATTCCCGTCGGGTCCGTGGCCCAGCCGCCCGCCGACGACGAGCGCGTCGGGTTGCTCGGCGGCGGCCTCGAGCAGCCGGGGGATCTCATCGGGATCGTGCTGGCCGTCCCCGTCCAGCGTGACCACGCGCTCGGCGCCGCGCGCCAGCGCGGCGTCGAAGCCGCGGCGCAGCGCCTCGCCCTTCCCGCGCTGCCGCGGCAGCCGCACGAGCTCGGCGCCCGCGCGCGCGGCCACCGCCGCGCTTGCGTCCGAGGAGCCGTCGTCCACCACCACCACCGTCCCGTACCTGCGCGCGCGCGCCACCAGGCCCTCGATGGTGGCCGCCTCGTTGAAGACCGGGATGACGATCAGGTGGTCGCCCACGGACGCTCCGCTCAGGCGGGCCTGGCGACGAGGATCGCGGTGCGGCAGCCGCCCCGGGCAAGGCCGTGGGCGAGGGCCGGCCCATTCGCGGCCGCGAGCGCAGCCGCGGCCACGCGCAGGGCACCGAGGCCACTGTGCTGCCCGAACTGCGGAGCCAGGGATCGCGGGGGCAGCAAGGCCGGGTGGGCGGCGAGGTCAACCGCGAGCAGCGCGTGCTCCCAGTCATCGAGGGCGGGATCGCCGTTGCCGGCGGCCCACACCGCACGCAGCGCGGCCGCCGAGATCCCGCTGGCCTCGAGCGCGCGGCGTAGCGGGGAACGCGGATCGGGCCTCCGCGCGGGCGCGGTGTGCGGCGCCGTCGGGATATTGCCCCACTCCGCCGACACCACTTCCGCCAGCACCGGCGCTCCGCGGGCGCGCGCAAGCGCGTACTCTTCGAGCACGAGGAAGGTGGCGCCCTCGCCCAGTACCGGCCCATTGTGGTCTGGCGCGAACGGGCGGCAGCCCTCCACCCCGATGCGGTGGGAGCCCCGCCGCATCGGCGAGATCACGCCCATCTCCGCGAGCCGGCGGTAGACGGGGCCGCACAGCTCGTCCACGCCGCCTGCCAGTACCGCTTCCGCCTGCCCGCCCGAGACGAGCGCCGCTCCGCGCGCCACCGCGAGATCGCCGGCCACCGTGGTCTGGTTCACGGTCACCGTGGGCCCCTTCGCGCCGATGGCGATGGAGGCGGCCGCGCCCATCGCGTTCATCACCGTGCCCGGGAACAGCATGGGCGACAATCCATTGGGTCCGCGATTGAGATAGCCGGTCGCAAATTCGCCGCTGGATCGAAAATCGCCGAACTCCGTGCCCACCACGAGCCCGAGCTGTGGGCCCCCCTCCACCCGGGCGGACTCCATGGCGAGCCGGCACGCCACCACCGAGAACCGGCAGATGCGCGAGAGCCGGCGAGCCGCGTCGCGGTCGATCAGCGTCTCGAGGATGCCGTCGTCCACCTCGGCACCCAGAACGGACGGAACCCCCGAGGTGTCGAAGCCTCGAATGGGGGCGATGCCGGCCATGGGCCGCGCCAGCGCGTCGGCGACCGCCGCGGGGCCGCCCGCGCCGGCGGCGCTCACCATGCCCATCCCGGTCACCACCACGCGGCGCGCGGCACTCATCGGCCGAACACCAGGCTCACGTTCTGGCCGCCGAAGCCAAAGGAGTTGCTCAGCGCGACTTCCAGCGGAGCCGGCCGAGCGGTGTTCGGCACGCAGTCGAACGGGATCCCGGGATCCACGTCGACGAGGTTCGCAGTGGGCGGGATGAGCCCGTTCTGGAGCGCGAGTACCGTGGCCACCGCCTCGAGGCTTCCCGCCGCCGCCATGGTGTGGCCCACCAGCGACTTGGTCGAGCTCACCGGCACGCCGCCCGCGCCGAACACTCGCACGAGCGCCAAGGCCTCGGTGCGGTCGTTCTGGAGCGTTCCCGTTCCGTGGGCGTTGACGTAGTGGACGGCTCGCGGAGGGAGCGCCGCGTCCGCGAGGGCCAGCTCCATGGCCCGCGCCATCCCCTCTCCTTCGGGTTGCGGCGAGGTCACGTGATGGGCGTCAGTGGTCATGCCCGCGCCGAGGAACTCGGCATGCACGTGCCCCCCGCGCGCCCGGCAGGCATCGGCGTCCTCCAGGACCAGGAAGGCGGCGGCTTCGCCGATGGACATGCCGTTCCGCGCCCGATCGAAAGGCCGGCACGGCTCGGGGGCCAGGAGCTTGAGCGCGTTGAACCCCATGAAGCAGATGCGGGTGAGCGCGTCCACGCCGCCCACGAGCGCGCGCGCCACCGTGCCCCGGCGGATCAAGGTCGGCGCCCAGGGCGATGGAGGCCGCGCCCGACGCGCAGGCCATCACGATGGTCTCCTTCGGCCCAGCCGATGCCAAGCCGCCAGCTGAGGGTCTCGGCATGGGTAGACGGGAGAATGGAGCGCAGCGCCCTGATGCGCGGAGACGGCCGCCCCGTCCGCGTCTCCTCCCAGTACCAGGCCTCGCCCTCGAGCATGCCGCCGCCCACCGCGCCGATGATGAGGGCGGCAGCCGCGCGCTCGTCGCGGCCGAGCCCCGCGTCGGCCAGCGCCTCGCGCGCCGCGGCCAGCCCCAGCCGGTCCGCGCGGGCGCGGCGAGACGAGACGCCGAGCCCGGCCATGACCTCGGGCGGTACCTCGGCGGCGATGCGCGAGCGAAACCCGTCCGTCTCGATCAGGGTGATGGGCCGGATGGCGCAGACGCCGGCGGCCAGCCCGCCCCAGAAGGTCTTGGCGCCAGCGCCGTACGGGCTCACCACACCGAGGCCGCTGACGACGACCCGGGTCATCCGGGGCAGCGCTCCGTGCCGGAGTTGGGACTCATGCCGGACCCATCTTGGCGAGGATGTAGCGCGAGAGGCTGTCGAGGGAGTGGAATTCATCCGCGAGATCCTGCCCGTCCTCGATGATGATCCCGAATCGCTCTTCCATGGCCACCGAGAGCTCGATGAAGTCGAGCGAGTCCAGCCCGAGCGAGCCGTCCACGCCCTTGGGCAAGGTCGTCTCCAGCGTCATGTCGGCGGCCCGCCGCGGGTCAAAGCGCAGTCGCTCGACGACGATGGCCTTCAGCTCGTCCAGCACTTCCTTCTGCGTCATGCCCCACCTTTCGTGATGCTGAGATCGGCCGTCTCGCCCCGCCAGCGCCCGCGCAGCCGGAGGTCTCCCCCGCCGCCAGCGCGCCGCCACAGCGCGAGCTCGGCGAGCGGCCCGCAGGCGAACGTCTCGCCGAGCCGGCGCTCGAGGCCCGTGGCGGCATCGCGTGGCGACCGTCCGACCCTGAGATCGAGCCGCCCCTCTCCCGGCTCGAGCCAGGCGCAGCCGGCCGCTTCCACCAGGGGCGGCGCGCTGCGCCGCCGCGCCCGGGCGTAGAGGTCCGCGCACTCCGCGAACGTCTCCACCGCCAGCACGAGCGCGCGGTCGCAGGTGCCCGCCCCGAGCAAGGTCGCCGCGTACCAGATCGCCCGCAACGTGGCGGGCGGACCCCCGATGAACAGCGCCGCCGGCCCTTGCAGGCCGAACTCGATCGCCGCCTCCGCGGACACCACCGCGGGGGCCGTGTACGCGAAGTGCGTCCCGCCTCCGCTCCCCTCGATGAAGGCGCGATTCGACGCCCCGTACACCGCTGCCGTCACGAAGAGCAGCGCGGTCCGATCGCCGGCCAGCGCCGCCCGGTCAACCGCTCCATCTTCCAGCATGACCTCAACGGCCGCAAGAGCCCAGAGGCACTCCCGGGTGGCCCGTCGGAACCGCTCCCCCTCCACCGCGGGCCGGCCGAGAGGCACCACATCCCGGCCCCCCGCCGCCACCCGGGCATCGGCGGGGACGGCATCCAGCCCCTTGCCCCACCCGGACACGAACCCGACGGCCCGGATGGCGGGCGCCGGGACGCCCTTCTCGATCCGGCGGGCCGCCTGAGCCATGGTCACGCCGACTCCAGGACGAGCGCCCCGTTGCATCCACCGAAACCCAGCGAGGTGCTGAGCGACAGCCGTGGGCGCAGGGCGCGCGCGGCTCCCGGCACATAGTCCAGGTCGCACTCGGGGTCCGGAACCTCGAGATGGCGGGTGGGCGGGATCTGTCCATGCCGCCCTGCCAGCAGACACATGATGGCCTCGAGCGTGGCCGCTGCGCCCATGGTGTGCCCCATGGTGGGCTTGATCGAGTTCACGGGAATGGCATACGCGTGGGCCTGGAACACACGCTTGAGCACCGCGGTCTCGATCCGGTCATTGAGCAGCGTGGCGGTGCCATGCGCGCTCACGAAATCCACGTCGCCGGGGGCGGCGTCCGCTTCCGCGAGCGCCAGCCGCACCGCGCGCTCGAGGCCACGGCCCTGCGGGTCCGGAGCCGAGATGTGGGAGCCGTCGCCGGTGCTGGCGTGGCCGCGGAGCCAGCCGAGCGGGCGGCGCCCCGTGTCCGCCTCGCGGGCGAGCAGCACCAGCGCGCCCGCCTCGCCGAGGAGGAGCCCGCTGCGCCGGCGGTCGAAGGGACGCACTTCATCACGCGTCAGCGAGCGCAGGGCGTCGAAGCCGCGCATCACGAAGCGACAGAGGATGTCGTAGCCGCCCGCCACCACGAGGTCGGCCATGTCCTGGCGCAGGAGATCGGCGCCGATACCCATGGCGGTGGCGCCCGACGCGCACGCCGTGGACACGGTGAGCACATGCCCGCGCGCGCCGAGCCAGCGGGCCAGGTTGTGGCCCGGCGCGTCGTAGAGCGCGCCGCGCAGCCGCCGCCGCGGGCCCTCGCCGGCGAGCGCGCGCTCGCCTTCCTCCACACCCCCCAGTGCGGTGCCCACGACCACCGCCAGCCGCGTGGGATCCACGTCGGCGGGACGGAGCGGCACCTGGGCCGCCAGCTCGTCGGCAGCCGACACGAGCAGGCGCGTGGCGCGACAGTCGGGCACGCCGGCCCAGCGGGTGACCCGCGTGAGCTTCTTGATCTCCCCGCCGCGGCCCACCCGCAGATCGGCAACGGGGAAGCGCTCGATCGTCGAGATCCCGCTGGCGCCGGTGAGCAGCGAGGACCAGAACGCGTCGAGATCCTGGCCGATGGGCGTGGCCACCCCGGCGGCGACCACCGCCACGCGCTCACTCGGCGTCTTCACAGGAGGGGCCCGTAGTACATGCGGAAGGCCCGGATGCCGCCCACCTCGGTATCGAACAGACGCGTGGCCACGAAGCGCCGCGCCGCGTGATCGAAAGTGATGATGCCGGGAACGTAGGGATCGTTGGGGTCATAGACCACGAAGTCCACGTCGCCGGCGGTCGCCACGCGATAGTCGTACGCGAGCACGGTGTGGTTGAGCTCCCAGGTGGGGAAGTTCGTCACGAGGAGCTGCACGGGGCGCCGGGCACGGATCTCCTCGACGATCAGGCTCGCCACGCCCTCTTGATGCGCGTCGGTCACCGGGAACACCACGCGCCAGTTCGTCCACTGCACGATGGTCCAGAACTTCCCGCCCAGCCCCTCCTTCACCGCCGCCTCTTCGTCCCTCGAGAGGTCGTGCAGGGAGGCATAACCCGGAATCACCACGCGCGCGTCGGCGGGCAGCGGTTCGTGCCAGGGCGGGCGGGCGACCACCTGTCGGACCCGCTCCACGTAGGCGGCGCCGTCCAGGCGCGGCTGGTCGGGCTCGAAGCGCGCGAAGCGCTGGAACTGGGTCACCGCGCGCACCATCACGAAGCAGTAGTTCGCGTAGAGATCGAGCTTGTCGCGATTCTTGGTCAGGCTCTCGTTGGGGAAGGCGAAGGTGTCGCGCCCGAAGTCGAGCGCGGGGGCCGGCGCGGGCTCCCGGGCCGCCGTGTCCAGACGCCCGACCGAGGCGCAACCGGCGGTCGCGAGGAAGAAGAGGAGAACGACAAGCCTTGCCACCACGTTATGGGCCACCAAGACCCTGATGGTACCGCAGTCATCCCTGGATCGAATAGCCCCCATCCACCGGAATGGCGGTCCCGGTCACGAAGTCGGATGCGGGGCTGGCGAGGAACACCGCCACGCCGGACATGTCGGCCATCGCGCCCCAGCGTCCGGCCGGCGTGCGCTTCAGCACCGAGTCGTGGAGGCCCGCGATCTGCTTTCGCGCGCCCTGGGTCAGCTCGGTGTCGATCCAGCCCGGCAGCACCGCGTTGACCTGGATATTGTCCACCGCCCACGCGGTGGCCATCACCTTGGTGAGCTGCACGATGCCGCCCTTGGAGGCGGCGTAGGCGGGCGAGAAGCGCACGCCGAAGATGGACATCATGGATCCGATATTGATCACCTTGCCCCCGCCCTGCCGCTTCATGTGGGGATAGGCCGCGCGGCTCACCAGGAAGGCGCTGGTGAGATTGGTGTCCATCACGTGGTGCCACTCCGCCAGCGCCAGCTCCTCCGGGGGCTTCCGCACATTGGTGCCCGCATTGTTCACCACGATGTCGATGCGCCCGAAGCCCTCGACGGCACGCGCGATCAAGGTTTCCACCGACGCCTCGTCGGCCACGTCCACGGAGATGGCGGCGGCGCGGACGCCGAGACCCTCCAGCTCCTTCACCGCGCGGCTGCTTTTGTCGGCGTTGCGCGCCGCCACCACGATGGCGCAGCCGGCGCCGGCTAGGCCCTTGGCCATGCCGAGCCCGATCCCGCCGTTGCCGCCCGTCACCACCGCCACCTTGCCCTTCAGATCGAACAGAGTCACCTGGACGCCTCCTCTGGATGGTTTGCTTCCCTGTCTCCGTCGACCTTGCGAACCTCCGCAGCCTAATCCCTCGGCGCGGCGCGAGACAAGGGGCAAATGCGCGTATCGTCGCGCGCTGTGATAGGCCTAAATGGTGGAGATGACCGTGCGCGGGGGCGAGCGCCAGGGAGGCGACCGCGGACGCTGGGGCCTCCTGGCCTTGGTATCGATTGCCCACGCGCTGGGCGCGATCTCGGTGCTGGCCGTCGCGCCGCTGGCGCCGCTGCTGCTGGAAGACCTCCAGCTCACCCGCACCCAGGTCGGGCTCTTCCTGCCCGCGATCTATCTGGGCGGCGTCGTGATGTCGCTGCCCGCGGGCTGGCTCACCGACCGCTTGGGCGCGCGTCTCACGCTCGCCGCTGGCCAGTGCCTCACCGGGGGCATGATCGCGCTGGCGGCGCGCGCGCAGGGGCTGCCGCTCATGCTGGGCATGCTGTTCCTCGCCGGACTGGGCTGGGCGGTGGTCAACCCGACCACCGGCAAGGCCATTCTCGAGCGCTTCCCCGCCCGCGAGCGCGGCTTCGCCATGGGCGTCAAGCAGACGGGTCTCACCGTGGGCGGCATCGTGGCCTCTTTGACGCTCCCGTCCATCGCGCTGGCCGCCGGCTGGCGCCACGCGCTCACCGTGGCCGCGCTCGCATCGCTGGCGGCGGCCGCGGCGGTGCTGGCCGGCATGAGGCGCGACGGCGGCGGCGCCATCATCGCGGGGGCGGAGCGCGCGCGATTCGGCGAGCTGGGCCGCTTCTTCACCACGCGCTCGCTGCCGGTACTGCTGGCCGCGGGTCTCGCGCTGGGCATGACGCAGGCCTCGGTGCTCGCCTACCTCGCGCTCTACGCGCGCGAGACACTCGGCTGGACGGTGGTGGCGGCGGGCGCCTTGCTCGCCCTCATGCAGGCGGGCGGCACCGGCGGCCGGCTCGGGTGGGGCATCATCAGCGATCGCCTGTTCGGCGGGCGGCGCCGGCCCTGCGTGATCATCAATTCCCTGATCGGCACGCTCACCTATCTCATCTTCGCCTCCGGCGTCGGCCTGCCCGCGCCGGCGGCAGGGCTCGTGGCCTTCGTGGCGGGCGTGGGCGCCTTCGGCTGGGTCGGGCTTTACCTGGCTCTCGCCGCCGAAGTGGGCGGCCATCGCTACGCCGGACTCCTCACCGGCGTGGCCGTGTCGTGCGCGTGGTCCGGCGTGCTGGTGGGGCCGCCCTTCTTCGGGTTCCTCCGCGAGGCCACCGGCTCTTATCACGCGCCCTGGCTCGCGCTGGCCGCACTCTCGGTGGGCGCGGCGGCGGCGCTGCAGAGCATCCCGCCCCTGGTAAAACGCGAATAGCTCGTCTATGCTCGTGACACGGTCGGCCTCGTCGCACCGCCGGCCTCGTGGCACGGACGGGCCGACACCGACGTCAACCTCCACCCCCGGGAGAGTCATCCATGAAAGCCGCCGTCCTCTACAAAGCCAATGAGCCGCTCCAGGTCGTGGATCTCACCCAGGGTGGTCCGAAAACCGGGGAAGCCCGCGTCAAGGTCAAGGCCGCCGGGATCTGTCACAGCGACTGGCACATCATGAACGGGGACTGGACGCCGCCCCTGCCCATGGTGCTGGGCCACGAAGCGGCGGGGCAGATCGAGGAAGTCGGCGCCGGCGTCACCAATGTGAAGCCGGGCGATCACGTGATCTTCTCCTTCCGGCCGCATTGCGGGCGCTGCTTTTACTGCTCCATCGGGCGCACCATCCTCTGCGACGGGCACACGTCACCCCGCTGGGCCATGCTGGATGGCACCCATCGCCTGCACCAGGACGGCGCCCCCATCAACCAGATGGCGCGCATCGGCACGTTCTCCGAGCAGGTGGTGTGCCCGGCGGAGATGCTGGTGCCGATCCGCCACGAGATGCCGTGGCCCCAGGCCGCGCTCATGGGCTGCTGCGTGCCCACCGGCGTGGGCGCCGTGACTCGGTGCGCCGAGGTGGAGGCGGGTGCCTCCGTGCTCGTCATCGGCTGCGGCGGCGTCGGGCTCAACGTGGTCCAGGGCGCGCGGCTGGCCGGGGCGGGCATCATCGCGGCCGCCGATCTCCTCGACAGCAAGCTGACCTACGCCAAGGAATTTGGCGCCACCCACACCTTCAACGCGTCCCGCGAGAACGTGGTGGACAAGGTTCGCGAGCTCACCGCGGGCCGCGGCGTGGACTATGCCTTCGACGCCATCGGCGGCGAGGCCACCACGCTCCAGATCGTCGACGCCATCCGTCCCGGCGGCACCGCCGTCATCGTGGGCATGGCCGCGCTCAATGTTCGCGCGCCCATCACGCCCTACATGATGGCGCTCCAGGAAAAGGCCATCAAGGGCACCATGTACGGCTCGGTGCGCCCGAACATCGACTTCCCCAAGCTCGTGGATCTGTACCTCGAGGGCCGGCTGAAGATCGACGAGCTGGTGAGCCGCACCTACAAGCTCGACCAGATCAACGAGGGCTTCGCGGCGCTGCGCGGGGGCCAGGTGGCCCGCGGCGTGATCGTCTTCGATTGAGCGGGCGGTGACTCCCCGCACCACCTACGAGTCGCCCCGCCCCGCCGGCCGCCCCGGCGAGACGGTGGTCACGTCCACGTGCGCGCACAACTGCGGGGGGCGCTGCGTGGTGAACGCGCACGTGGTGGACGGCCGCATCGCCCGCATCAGCACCGATCCGCGGCCGCTGGACGCCGGAGATGCCGCCGCTGCATGCCTGCGTGCGCGGCTTCGGGGCGGCGGAGCGCGTGAACCATCCGGACCGCTTCGGCTATCCGCTGCGCCGCGTGGGCCCGCGGGGCTCGGGGCAGTTCGAGCGGATCTCATGGGACGCCGCCCTCGACGAGATCGCGGCGCGAGATGCGCCGAGTCGGTCGACGCCCACGGGCCCGCCGCCATCCTCGACTGCTCGCGCACCGGCAGCACCGCCGCGCTCCACAACCGATCCGCGCTGCCGCGCCTGCTCCACCGGTTCGGCGGCTGCACCGAGCTCTGGTCCAATCTCTCCAACGAGGCGGAGGTGTTCGCCCTCCGCCACACCTACGGCGCCGCCGCCGACTGCAAGTTCTCCGGCCGCGAGCCCGGCGACTACGTCAACTCGCGCCTCATGCTGCTCTGGGGCTGGAGCCCGGGCGACGGGCACTTCGGCACCGGCTCCATGCAGTATCTCCAGCGGGCCAAGGCGCGTGGCGTCCGCATGATCTGCGTGGACCCGCGGGTGACGCGGACGAGCGCCCAGATCGCCGACGAGCACATCTTCATCCGCCCCGGCACCGACGCCGCCATGCTCATCGCGATGGCGGAGGTGATCGCCAGCGAGGGGCTGCACGACCAGGCCTTCCTCGACCGCTACGTGCTGGGCTTCGACGAGGCGCACCTGCCCGCGGGCGCGCCGGCGGGCGGCGTCCTACCGGTCCTATCTCGGGGCTCCGCCGACGGCGTGCGCAAGACGCCGGAGTGGGCGGAGCCGCTCTGACCGGCGTTCCCGCCGCCACCATCCGGCGGCTCGCGCGCGAGTTCGCGACGGCGAAGCCCGCCGCGATCCAGTCCGGCTATGCGCCGGGCCGCACCGCCTACGGCGAGCAGTTCCACCGCGCCGCCTACGCGCTGGCCGCCATCACCGGCAACGTGGGCATCTCCGGGCGGCAACTCCGGCTGCAGCGGCGGCGCCCGCCCCCACGGCGTCAAGCGACTCGGCGCCGGGCCCAATCCCGCGGGCGCGCGCGTGGCCTCGCCGCTCCTCGCCGATCTCCTCGAGCGCGGGCGCGCGGGCGGCTATCCCGCCGACATCAAGCATGGTCTACTCGGCCTGCGGCGACCTCGTGAACCAGCTCCCCAATGTCGGCAAGACGGTGGCCGCCCTCGAGCGCCTCGACTTCATGGTGGTGCACGATCACTTCCTCACCCCCACCGCGCGCTTCGCCGACATCGTGCTCCCCGCCACCACCTTCTGGGAGCGGAACGACGTGCACACGCCGTGGAGCGGCAGCGGGCACTACGTCATCTACATGAAGCAGGCCATCGCGCCCATGCACGAGTGCCGGAACGACCGCGACATCTGCGCCGATCTGGCGCGCCGCCTCGACCTGCCCGCCGACGAAGACAAGAGCGAGGACGAGTGGCTGCGCGAGCTACGGCGGGCAGCGAGATCGACGACTGGGAGGCGTTCCGCGCGGCGCGGGGTGGCCCGGCTCTGCGCCGCCCGCGGAGCCGGTCGCCTTCGCCGCGGAGATCCGCGACCCCGCGCGCATCCGTTCTCGACGCCGTCGGGGAAGATCGAGATCTACTCCACGACCCTGGCCGGCGAATCCGACCCCTGCGGGCTCGGCCCGATCCCGGCGCTGCCGACGTGGATCCCGCCCATCCGGCCCCGACCGACGCCATCCCCTGCACTGCGTCTCGCCCAAGTCGCGCGCGCGCACGCACTCCACGCACGACAACCAGCCGATCCTGTCGCGCGTGGATCCGCAGGACGTCTGGATCCATCCCGCCGACGCCGCCGCGCGCGGCATCGCCGACGGCCAGCCGGTGCGCGTCTTCAACGACCGCGGCGCCACCGTGCTGCCGGCGCGGGTCACCGACCGCATCGCCCCCGGCGTCGTCTCCATCAAGGAAGGGGCGTGGTTCATGCTGGACGCCCAGGGCGTGGACACGCGCGGGTCGGCCAACCTCCTCACCGAGGATCGGGCGGCGCCGAGCGGCGCCACGACCTACAACTCCTGCCTCGTCGAGATCGCTCCCGCCGACGCCCAGGCGGGCTCGGCCACGCGGTGAACGACGAGCAGCGCCGCATCCGGAGCTATCTCCAGGCGCAGGGCGCCAAGCTCACCCCCGCCGAGCTGGTCGAGAAGGTGCAGCTCGCGATGCGTGATCTCCGGGCGGCCGCCGCGCGCGTGCCGGCGGATCGCTTCGGCCAGCGGCCGGGCGCCGACGACTGGAGCGCCAACGAGGTGCTCGCCCACGTGGTGGCGGCGGGCCGCTACTTCGGCGGCGCCATCGTCGCCCTCGCCTCGGGGGCCCCCTTGCCGCGCGGCGATGCGGGACCGCGGGGTCGAAGGCGCGCCGCCGCGCACGGCGGAGGAATGGCTCGAGGATCCTCGAGCGGGATCGCGCCGCCCTCTTCGCGCGGGTCCTCACCGCGGACCCCGCCGCTCATCTCGACGCCACGGTGGAGCATCCGTTCTTCGGCCCGCTCACCTGGCGCGAGGCGCTCCTCTTCATGCGGCTGCACGACCTCGACCATGCGGGCCAGCTCCAGCAGATCACAACGGCACTCGGCTAGTGCGCCCCCGCCGCGAACGTTGCCCGCGCCGCGTTCCTTCGGCCTGTCCGCACGAACAAAGGGGATGACATGATGAGCACTCGATGGATTGTGTCGGCGTGTTTGTTGACGCTGGTCCTGGCCGGATGCGCGTCGAAACCAAAACCTGTCGGCGTGCTCGTCGTCAATGACGAGAATCGGGTTCGCGGCTGCCGTGTGCTCGGCACGGTTGCCGACAACGCACTCGATGATCTTCAGAAAAAGGCGGCGCGGTTGGGTGGAAACGTTGCTCTGTTGACACCGGAGCGGAAGACGAAAGGCGGGTACTTCGGGCTTCAAGACTACATGACCGCCGACGTGTACCTCTGCGAGGGCAATCGGTAATCGGACGAAGGGATCGTCGGCGTCGTTTCAGTTTGACCGGCTTGGCATGATGGGCCAGATTGGGGTTATCCCCATTCGCGGGGAAGCGAGACGGGAACCCCGGGTGGAGGCGGTCTCATGAACGACGAATTCCTTGGCCGTAACGTCGGCGGCGGTCGCCTCGCCGTCCTCGACGGCGCCGCCGCGCTGGCCTGAGCGCGGGAGCCACCCCGTGCGCATCGCCATCTCCAAGCGGCTCGCCATCGACGACTGGGCCACCGCCTCCACCTATGTGGAGGAGGCGGAGCGCCTCGGCGCCGACGACGTGTGGTCGGCGGAGGCGTGGGGGCACGACGCGGTCACGCCGCTGGCCTATCTCGCCGCGCGCACCACCCGCATCCGGCTGGGCACCGGCATCATGCAGGCGGGCACGCGGACGCCCGCGCTGGTGGCGATGACGGCCATGAGCCTCTCCGCGATGTCGGACCACCGCTTCGTGCTGGGGCTGGGGGTGAGCGGCCCGCAGGTGATCGAGGGCTGGCACGGCGTCGTCTTCGACCGGCCGGTGCAGCGCATGCGCGAGATCATCGAGATCGTCCGGCTGGTGGCGCGCGGCGAGCGGCTCACCTACCAGGGCCAGGTGTACCAGCTTCCCCTCCCCAACAGCGAGGGCAAGGCCCTGCGCTCGGGCGCGCCCGCGGTGCCGCCGATTCCCGTGTACCTGGCCACCCTGTCGCCGAAGAGCCTCGAGTTCACCGGTGAGGTCGCGGACGGCTGGCTCGGGACCTCGTTCATGCCCGAGCACGCCAACGTGTTCTTCGAGCCCCTCGCGCGCGGGGCGGCGCGCGCGGGACGCAAGCTGGCCGATCTCGACCTCCAGGCGGGCGGCACGCGTGGCCTTCGGGGACGATGTGGACCGCCTCATCGGCGAGCGCCGGCCGGGACTGGCCTTCACGCTGGGCGCCATGGGCTCGGCGCGGCACAACTTCTACAACGACGCGTTTTGCCGGGCCGGCTATGTCGACGCCGCGGTGGAGGTGCAGCGCCTCTGGCTGGCCGGCCAGCGCGAGGAGGCGGTGGCGCGCGTGCCGGACGAGCTCGTGCTCAAGACCAATCTCATCGGCACCGAGGCCATGGTGCGGGCCCGGCTGGCCGCCTACCGCGCCGCCGGGATCACCACGCTACGGGTGGAGCCGGCCGGCGAGACGCTGGACGAGCGCCTCGCCACCCTCGCCCGCCTCATCGCGCTCGCGCGTCCCGAGCCCGCCCGGCCTCGCTCGCGCTAGTCGAGGGGAGCAGCCTCGTACGGCGGTTCCCCTTGAGGCGTCACGAATCGCGGATACGACCAAGGTCCCATAGCCAGCGCCGGCAACCTCGACATGATGAGGGAGCGGGTCGATCCCGAGGAGTGAGCCCCGATGAAAGGAGCGCGCGATGAATGCTCTGGCCCGGACGAAGCAGGTGAGGATGGCGGTCTTCGTGATGCTCGTGACGGTGGCAATAGCAGGCAATGCCGCCGCCCAGACAAGCGAGGAGGGGATCGCCAACTTCTACAGCGACAAGTTCGAAGGAAAGAAGACGGCCAGCGGTGAGGTCTACAACAAGAGCGGGCTCACGGCGGCGCACAAGAAGCTTCCCTACGGAACCAAGGTCAAGGTGACCAACGTGGAGAACGGCAAGAGCGTCGTGCTCACCGTCAACGACCGAATGGCCGCGTCGAACACGGCCGTGATCGATGTCACGCGGCGCGCGGCCGAGGAGCTCGGCTTCGTGAAGGCGGGCAAAACCAAGGTCAAGGTGGAAGTCCAGAAGTAGCCGATCGACAACAGCAGGCAGTGTGGAGTCCCTCCTCGGCATCCCCGTGGGCCTGGCGCTGAGCACGGCGGCCGGCCTGCGGGTATTCGTCCCGCTTCTGCTCACCGGTCTGGCCGCGCGAATGGGCGATCTCAGCCTCACGCCCGGCATGACCTGGCTCGGGTCGGATGCGGCATTGCTGGCGTTCGGCTTGGCCACGGTCCTCGAGGTGGGCGCCTACTACGTGCCGTGGCTCGACAATCTCCTGGACACGCTAGCGACGCCCGCCGCCATCACGGCCGGCGTCATCACGACGGCGGCGGTGACCCCCGAGCTGTCGCCGCTGCTACGCTGGGCGCTGGCCATCGTCGCCGGGGGCGGGGCGGCCGGTCTGGTTCAGGCGGGCACGGCCCTTCTGAGGTTGAAGTCCTCGACGTTCACGGCGGGCGTCGGCAATCCGGTGGTGGCCACGGGTGAGCTGGTGGGCTCGTTCGCCCTCAGCGGGCTGGCGCTGCTCGCCCCTCTCCTGGCGGGGGCGGTCGTCGTCCTCGTGCTGGCCGTCCTGGCGCGGCGACTCATCGCGCTCCTTCGCGAGCGACCCCGCACCAAGCCGGCGCCCGGCCAGTCCTAGGTCAGTCCCATCTGGGCGCGCGCGGCGCGGCTCAGCGGCGAGTCGGGATCGGCAAGCTGCATCACGATGGTGAAATGATCGTGGCCCGCCTGGTCCAGGATATCGACCGGCATGCCGTGGGCCCGCCACGGCGCCGCGAGCGCCTCCACCTGCCGCTGATACTCCGCGCCCTCGAGGCCGCCCACCGCGAGCAGTAGCGGGCGCGGATGCGCGGGTCGGAGATGAATGGGGCTGTTCCGGCGCGCGGCGTCCGGTGACAGCTTGAGCGTGTCGTTGAGATAGCAGAGGCGAATGGGCTCCAGATCGTAGAGCCCGCTGAGCGCGACGCCGCCCTTGACGAGCCCCGCGGGCAGCCCCGCCTCGAAGCGCGGCCAGTCGGTGGCCAGGAGCATGGCGGTGAGATGCCCGCCCGCCGAGTGACCGGAGACGAAGAGCCGCTCGGGATCGCCGCCCAGCGACGCCGCATTGCGATAGGTCCAGGCGGCGGCGGCGCGGCACTGCCGGACCAGCTCGTCCATGGAGACGGCGGGCATCAGGGCATAGTTGATCACCACGGTGATGCCGCCCGCCGGCGCGAAGGCCCGCGCCGCGAAGCTGAAGTCGGCCTTGTCGAGCCACTGCCAGTAGCCGCCGTGGATGAAGAGATGAATGGGCGCTCCGCGTCCGCCGGGCGGCGGAGTCGTGGGCGCGAACGCGTCCAGCCGCTCGCTCGGATGCGCCCCGTAGGCCAGGTCGAGCCGCGAGAGCAACACCGCGCGCGCCTCCTCGCTCTCACGCGCGTAGCCGTCGAGCATCTCCAGCGCGTTCGGAACCTTGGCGCGGTTGTTGTACTCGCGGTCCAGCGCCTCGCGGTCGTAGTGGAGGAAGACGGGCGTCGGCATCGGGAGTGCGCTTCCCTACTTCCAGGGCACGGCGCCGCCCCAGCGGTCGAGGAAGGTGGTCTCCGAGGTCGGCCGGCGGTTATTGGGCCCGAAGGATGCCCTGCGGATACCCGAGCGGCACGCAGAACTGGAAGGTCGCGTCCTTGGGAATGCTCAGCAGCGCGTTGACACGATCCATCACCTTGGCGTGCAGCGTGGTGGGCACCGAGCCGATACCCAGCGCGCGCGCGGCCAACATCAGGTTCTGCACCGCGGGGATCACGGAGTTGGCGCCCCCCGATCCGGTCGAGAAGGCGAGCACCACGCAGGGCGCGTCCTTCATGGACTCCGCCAGCCCCATGGCCGAACGATAGTTCTTGTTGTCGGGCGGGATGTCTTCCGGCTTGGTCCACTTGTGATCGTCCCAGCGCTTGGCCCACCACGCCTCGCGGTACAGCGCGCCGAACTCGCGGATGACGGCGCGGTCGGTGAGGACGAGGAAGCGGCCGACCTGCTGATTGCCGCCATTGGGCGCCCGCACCGCCGCCTCGATGATGAGCCGGAGATCCGCCACCGGAATGGGATCCGGGCGGAAGCGCCGGATGGCGCGCTGGGTGAAGATGGCCTCGGACAGCGGCATGCTGAGCCGGGAGGTGTCGACGGCGGGGGCGTTCATCAGCGGAGGGCCTCCATGACTTCCTGGAAGGCGACCATCTGGCCGCCCTTGGTGGACGAGGGGACGACGATGAGGGTGTTCACCCCGGCCGCGTACCAGGCCTCGATGCCCTCGCGCACTTCCGCGGCGGAGCCGAACAGCGTCACCTCGCGCAGCCAGCGGTCGGACATCAGCGAGGGGATGCGGTCGTCCTCGCGGGCGGCGATGGCCTTGCGGATGGCCAGCATCTCCTCCTCGAAGCCCGCCTCGATCCAGTAGTTCTGGTAGTTGGGGAGCTTGACGTAGTTGACGAGGGTCTTGCGGTTCACGCCGCGGCGGCCGCTCGATCGTCGGACACCACCGTCGGGATCATGTTGCCGATGAAGAAGGCGGGGTCCTTCCGCTTCGCCTCCGGCAGATGGCGCAGCGAGGCCGTCATGTGCGAGCGGGCGGCATTGGCCCACACCGCGCCCTCCGCGATCTCGGCGGACAGCGCGACCATCTTCTGGCGAAGCGTCGCCAGCACCACCGGCGGCAGGTCGCCCGCGGTCTTGGCGCCTTCACGGAGGTCGGCCACGAACTTCCGGATGTCCTCCAGCGGCTTCCCCGGCTTCACGCCCAGCCGCTGATGCGCGGGCCCGTGGCTCACGCCGATCCCGAAGCGGAAGCGCCCGCCCGAGATCTCGTGCACGAAGGAGGCGGTGTTGGCGAAGTCATAGGCGTGACGGGTGTAGATATTGGCGATGCTGGTGCCGAAGGGAATGGTCTTGGTGGCCTGGGCGAGCGCCTCGCAGAGGGCGAGGCCGTCGTTCATGCTGGGGCAATAGATGCCGGCGTAGCCTTCCTTCTCGATGCGCTGCGCCAGCTCGAGCGTCGCGCTCCGCCGTCCCGGCACCGCGGCGAGGCTCAGCGCCGGCTTGCGCGCCATCAAACGCCTCCCGTCACGACCAGGGTCTGCCCGCTCACGTAGTCGGAGTCGGGGCTGCAGAAAAGATAGATGGCGCCGGCCGCCTCCGCGGGGGTGCCGCCGCGGCCGAGCGGGATGGTCTGGTTCATGGCCGCGATGCGCGTGCCCTGCACGCCCACGCGCACCTTGCGCCCGTCCACCTCGATGGTCCCGGCCTCGCCCTCGGCGAGCGGCTGGGTGAGCCGCGTCTGGATATAGCCGAAGGCCACGCAGTTCACGGTGACGTTGTAGCGGCCCCACTCCTTGGCCAGCGTCTTGGTCACCCCGACCATGGCCGCCTTGCCCGCCGAGTAGTTCACCTGCCCGGCATTGCCGTTGGTGCCCGAGGTCGAGGACACGTTCACGATCTTCCGGACGATACGCTGGCCGGCCTTCGTCTCCGCCTCGACCACCGGCCGGACGTAGTTGGCGAAGGCGCGCAGGATGCGGAAGGGCGCGGTGACGTGGACGTCGATGATGGTGTACCACTGCTCGTCGGTCATCTTCTGGATGACGTTGTCCCAGGTGTAGCCGGCATTGTTCACGATCACGTGCACGCCCGCCGAGCTGCTTCACCGCGGTGTCCACGATGCGGTCGCCGAAATCCGTCGCGGTGACATTGCCCACGCAGGCGACGGCCTTGCGGCCCAGCTTCTCGATGAGCGCGATGGTCTCGCGAGCGGGCTCGTCGTCGAGATCGTTGACCACGACGTTGGCGCCGTCCCGCGCCACGCGGAGCGCGACCTCGCGCCCGATGCCGCGACCGGAGCCGGTGACGATGGCGACCTTGCCGTCCAGCTGACCCATGTGTGGCCTCCGTGGCGAGTGGTGAGGAGTGCTCCGCGATCATAGGGGAAGCGCGGGCGCGGCGGCAAGCCCCGTGCTATCCTCGGCGCCGTGCCCGAGCTCCTGGCCGGTCTCTGCGCCCCCCTCGCCGCGCGCCTGGTCGCGCGGCGCGAGACCGTGGCCGTGTCCGAATCCTCCACCGGCGGGCTCATCTCGGCCGCGCTCCTCTCCATTCCCGGCGCCTCCGCGTACTTTCTCGGCGGTGGCGTGATCTACACGCAGGCCGCGCGCCGCCGGCTGCTCGCGATTCCGGACGACGCGGTGCGCGGCATCCGATCCAGCACCGAGGCGTCGGCGCTGCTGAACGCCCGCACCATCCGCGAAGGGCTGGGCACCACCTGGGGACTGGGCGAGACCGGCGCCGCCGGCCCCACCGGCAACCGCTACGGTGACGCCGCCGGGCATAGCTGCATCGCGGTGGTCGGCCCCATCGAGCGCTCCCGCACCATCGAGACGGGACGAGCCGACCGCGAGGCCAATATGTGGGTCTTCACGCGCGCCGCCTTCGCCCTCCTCGCCGAGTGCCTCGACGAGCTCGAGAAAAAGAAATGATTGGCGAGCTGCAGCCGAAGGCGAGGCGAGCGGATACTGATGGTGATCCGAGCGGAGCGAGGGGAGCTAGCGGACATGATGAGGTCCCGAGCGGCCCGAGCTCGACGCGGCCCGCAAGCTCGTCGACGCCGCTCAGCGCGTGGTGGTCCTCACCGGCGCGGGCATCTCCACGGAGTCGGGCATCCCGGACTTCCGCGGTCCCCAGGGCCTGTGGACGCGCGATCCCAAGGCCGAGCAGATGGCCACCCTCCAGCACTACATGGCCGATCCCGAGGTAAGGAAGCGCGCGTGGCAGAACCGCCTGGAGTCGCCCGCGTGGACCGCCGAGCCCAATGCGGGCCACCGCGCCCTGGTGGTCCTCGAGCGCCGGGGCAAGCTGCACACCCTCATCACCCAGAACGTGGACGGCCTGCACCAGAAGGCCGGCTCCGATCCCGCGCGGGTGGTGGAGATCCACGGCACCATGCGCGAGGTGACCTGCATGGCCTGCGGCGAGCGCGCCCCCATGGAGCGCGCGCTGGCGCGCGTGCGCGGCGGGCGAGGCGGACCCCGCCTGCCGTACCTGTGGCGGCATCCTCAAGTCGGCCACGATCTCCTTCGGTCAGGGCCTGGTCCGCGAGGATCTGCTGCGGGCGCAGCGGGCGGCCGAGTCCTGCGATCTTCTTATTGCCGTCGGTACCACGCTCGCCGTTTATCCGGTGGCGGGCGTGGTGCCGGTGGCCCGCGAATCGGGCGCGCGGGTCGTCATCCTCAACGCCGAGCCCACCGCCATGGACGACATCGCCGACGCCGTCCTGCGCGGCGGCATCGGCCACATCCTGCCGCGTCTCGTCGGCGCCGACTGAGGCTCCCGTGCCCGTCACCCGATTCGAGATCATGCGGCGCCGTCCCCTCGCCGGGGGCGCCGCCTTCACCGGTCCCGGCGGCGAGATCGGTCCCTACGAGGAGCTGAAGGGGCGGCTTCATTTCTCCATCGACCCCCTCCATCCCGCGAACCGGCGCATCACCGACGTGGAGCTGGCCCCCCGGAACGCCGAGGGCCGGGTCGAGTGGTGGAGCGACGTCTCCATCCTGCTCCCCGTCGACCGGGCGCGGTGCGCGGGCCGCGTGCTGCTCGACGTAGTGAATCGCGGCAATACCGTCTCGGTGCCCAACTTCAACCGCGCCACGCGCCCCGCCTTCGTTCCCGGGGCGGATCCCCACCCGCCCCTCGACGTGGGCGACGGCTTTCTCATGAAGCGAGGCTGGGTGGTGATCTCCTGCGGCTGGCAATGCGACGTCCCGGAAATCGCCGGGCTCTACCGGATGCAGGCCCCGGAAGCGCGCGACGCGACCGGCCGCCCGCTCCGCGGCCGCGTGTACTCCCAGCTTCAGGCCGGCGCGAACGTCGCGGATTTCCTCCTGTCGGACCGCGGCCACCTCGCCTATCGCGCCGCGGACCTCGACGAGAGCGAAGCGGTCCTGACGGTGCGGGACCAGCCCGACGGGCACGCGGCGGTGATTCCGCGCGAGCGCTGGCGCTTCGCGCGCGTGGTCGATAGCCGCGTGATTCCCGACCCGCGTCACATCCACATGGACGGCGGCTTCGAGAAGGGCCGCCTCTACCAGATCACTTACACCGCCGAGGGCGCGCCCGTCCTGGGGCTGTCCATGGCGACGCTGCGCGACTCGGTCTCCTGGCTCAAGCACGGCGGGAGCGCCGAGGGCAATCCCGCTCCCGGCGCGCTCCGCTGGGCGTACGCCTACGGCCGCTCGCAGACGGGGCGCCTCCTCCGCACCTACGCCTACGAGGACCTCAACCTCGACGAGGCGGGGCGCGAGGCGCTCGACGGGATCTTCGCCAATGTCGCGGGCGGAATGCGGGGCGAGTTCAACCAGCGCTTCGGCCAGAACTCGAAGGACCGGAACAACATGATGGCGCACCTCTTCCCGTTCACCGACCAGCCCGCCACCGATCCCGACACGGGGATGAAGGACGCGCTCCACGCGCGGCTCGACGCGCGGGGTAGCCGGCTGCGCGTCTTCTACACCAACACCTCGGCCGAGTACCACCGCGGCGACGCCTCGCTCCTGCATACGGATCCCGACGGCACGCGCGACGAGCCGCATGGCCCCTGTGTCCGCATCTATCACTACGCGGGCACCGAGCATGGGCTCGGCGTGTGGCCGCCCAGCCAGGTCCAGATCGCGCCCGCCGACCCGACGGGGGCCGTGGACAAGTCGCAGAATCTCCGGGGAGTGGTGGACTACTCCGCGCTGCTCCGCGCCGGCCTCGTCAACCTCGATCGGTGGGTGACCGAGGGCGTGGAGCCGCCGCCGAGCCGCCATCCTCGGCTGGCCGATGGGACCGCCGTGCCGCCCGACCGGCTCGCCCCCGCCTTCGGCCGCATCCCCCGGTCGAGCTATCCGAAGCATCATGCGCGGCCCCGCCGCCTCGACTGGTCCACCCTGCCGCCCCGCCCCGGGCGCGCCTTCGGCTCCCTCGTCTCCACGGTGGACGCGGACGGCAACGAGGTGGCGGGAATCGTTCTGCCCGAGCTCGCGGTGCCGATCGCCACCCATACCGGCTGGACGCTGCGCCATCCCGACATCGGCGGGGCCGAGCAACTTCTGGTCTTCGCCGGCGCCACCCTCCCCTTTCCGCGCACCCGCGCGGAGCGCGCGCAGTCGGGCGACCCGCGCCTCTCCGTCGAGGAGCGCTATGCCTCGCGCGAGGAGTATCTGGCGCGGGTGCGGCAGCAAGCTCACGTGCTCGTCGAGGCGGGTCACCTCCTGGAAGACGATGTCGAGCTGTCGGTGACGGCGGCGGCGCGTCTCTGGGATCCCTTCCCCGATCCAGACCGGATCCACCGAGGAGAGCCATGACGTCCGACCTGGCCGAGCGGTTCCAGACGTTGCACGAGATCGTCAAGGCGGCGAAGCACAACCTCGCCCCCGGCCCGTGGGACTACCTCATGGGCGGCACCGAGACGGAGACCACGCTTCGACGGAACCGCCAGGCCCTTGACTCCATCGCCTTGCGCCCGCGCGTGCTGCGCGACGTGCGCGGGGTGGACGTGACGTCCACGCTCTTCGGGCGGAAGATCCGGCTGCCCGTGATGCTCGCGCCCATCGGATCCATCGAATCCTTCACGCCGGGCGGAGGCGCCACCGCCGCGATCGGCTCCGGCGAGTTCGGCGTGCCGCAGATGTTGTCTTCCGCGTGCAATCCCGGACTCGAGGCCACTGCCGCCGCCGCCGACAACTTCCGTATCTTCCAGCTCTACGTGCGCGGGGACGACCAGTTCGTGGACGACTACGTGAAGCGAGCCATCAATCACGGCTACGCGGCGTTCTGCATGACGGTGGACACCGCCATGTACAGCCGTCGCGAGCGTGACCTGGCCCGGCGCTTCGTGAAACCCTGGCGCCAGAACGTCGCCGGCGTGGACTACCAGGCGGCGCTTTCGTGGGAGCAGGTCAAGCGCTTCAAGGATCGGCACTCCATCCCGCTCATCCTCAAGGGCATCGCCACCGCCGAGGACGCCGGCATCGCCGTCGAGCACGGCGTGGACGGGGTCTACGTCTCCAACCACGGCGGCCGCCAGCTCGACCACGGCGTCGGAAGCACCGAGGTGCTGCCCGAGGTCGTGGCCGCGGTGGCCGGCCGCGCCACCGTCTTCGTGGACGGCGGCTACGCGCGCGGGACCGACATCGTGAAGGCGATCGCGCTCGGCGCCAACGTGGTCGGGCCTCGGGCGCCTGGCCTGCTGCGGTCTCGCCGCCGCGGCGGCGCCGGGCCTCGTGCGCACCCTGGAGCTGCTGGAGGACGAGGTGCGGATCGCGCTCGGCCTCCTCGGCGTCACGCGGCTGTCCGCGCTGGATCGGAGCTACCTGCGGCCTGCCACGCCGGTGACGCTCCCACACGCGACCAGCGCCTTCCCCTTGCTCGACGAGGGCTACTAGCCCCATGCGGGCAGCGGTGGCGCGGCCGCTCGGGGCTCTCGCGTTCACCGCCGTGCTCGGCACGGTGCCGGCGAGCGCGCAGTCGCTCGAGGCCGACCGCCTCGCGGGGGCGACACGCCTCTTCACCCAGTACGTCAACCTCGAGAAGGGCTACTGGCCGGCGGTGGGTGACCTCTACGCCGACGACGCCGTGATCCGGAACCTTCGCCGCTATCCCACCGGTGAGGTGCCCGAGCTTTCCCTCACCGCGCCCCAGTACCGCGAGCTCCTCAAGCAGGCCATGCCGCTGGCCAAAGCGCGCGGGGACCGGAGCGCTTACTCGTCCGTCACCTATACCGCGGAAGGATCCAATGTCCGCATCACCGCCCAGCGCTACTCGGAGCTCAAGCGCTACACGAGCCCGCTCTCCCTGCTCGTCGGCAGGCGGGAAGACGGCCGGTGGCTGATCCTCGAAGAGCGCTCGGAATCCCAGCCCTAGGAGGCCCGCAATGCCTGACACCGCGCAACTGGCCGTCTTCCACGGAACCGGCACCCCGTTCGAGATCCGCGAGTATCCCGTGCCCGAGCCGGAGCCGGGCGCCATTCTGGTCAAGATCGCGCTCGCCAATGTCTGCGGCTCCGACATGCACTACTGGCGCGGCGAGCAGGACTACAAGAAGATGGGCCGTCCGCTCCCGCTCAATACCGGTCACGAGCACGTGGGCACGGTGGCCAAGCTCGGCGCCGGCGTCACCGCCGACTCCGCCGGCCAGCCGCTCAAGGTCGGGGACCGGGTGCTGTACCGCTACTTCTTCCCCTGCGGCCGCTGCAAGGCGTGCCTTCGCCGCCAGTTCAAGTCCTGTCCGGTGCGCCAGGCGAACTGGCTCGTCTCGTGCGAGGTGTGGCCGCATTTCCAGGGTGGCTTCGGCCAGTACTTCTACCTCCGGCCCAATCACGCGGTGTTCAAGCTGGGCGACGAGATCACCGACGAGATGGCGGCGGGCATCAACTGCGCCTACACCCAGGTGTACGCGGGACTCGACATCGCCGGCCTCAAGGCGGGGCAGACGGTGGTGGTGCAGGGCGCGGGCGGGCTCGGCGTCTACGCCTGTGCGGTAGCGCGCGAGATGGGCGCCAGCCAGGTGGTGGTGATCGACGGCGTGGACGAGCGGCTCGAGCTGGCGAAGAAGTTCGGCGCCACCGACGTGGTGGATCTCCGTCGGGACTCCTCCGCCGCCGAACGCATCACGCGCGTCAAGCAGCTCACCGACGGCTGGGGCGGCGACGTGGTGCTGGAGCTGGTGGGCAATCCGGGCGTGGTGGACGAGGGCCTGCGCATGACCGCCCCCGAGGGCACCTATCTCGAGATCGGCAATATCAATGTCGGCTGGAAGGCGGAGTTCGATCCCTCCTGGATCATCTTCGGGAACCGCCGCATCATCGGACTCGCCCACTACGAGGCCGAGCATCTCCGGGGGGCGCTGGATCTCATGCGGCGGACGCTCACGAAGTACCCGTGGGAGAAGGTGGTCTCGCACAAGTTTCCGCTCGAGGAGATCAACGAGGCCTTCACCCAGCAGGACAAAGGGCACGTCACGCGCGCGGCCATCGTCCCGAACTAGACAGGGAGTCGCGAGCCAGACAACAACGGGGGAGGGGCCGAAGCCCCTCCCCCGCGGGTGAGTGAGTTGAGAAGTAGCCTACGGCAGGCTGACGGTGGTCGCGTCGCCGGAGGCCGAGATCGTGAAGATACCGGCCGCCGTCGAGGTATACCCATACGCCGACCAACCAGCAGGCGGCGCCGGGGTGGAGGCCATGAACGGGCCAGCGGTCTGGCCGAGGCTGTTCGTGGCCGCCGAGTTCAGATCGGTGAGTGCCCCCGGCAGCGTGCCCATGTGGGCCGAGAACATGCTCACCGCGGAGGCGAGCGTACGGGAATCGGCCTGCGCCTTGGCGATGCGGGCGCGCGCCTGGATGTTCGCGTAAAGAGGAATCGCGATGGCCGCGAGAATCCCGATGATGGCCACCACGATCATCAGCTCGATGAGCGTGAAGCCGCGCTGGTTGCCCAGCATCTTCCGCTTCTTGTTCCAGAAACTCAGCATCTCTATTTCCCCCTATGTCGAATTTTTTTCGGGTTGGGTTTTCAGTGTATCGACTCGACCTGTACTCCCTCTCAGTGCACGCCGGGTGCCAAGCTGGCCAGCCGGGAGACCATTGATTTCGTTGATGTGTCCGATCCTCGACCGATGGGCTTCGCCCTCGAGGTGACGGGCTTCAGCAATGCCCGCGCTAAACGCGTCATTCCGCCCCGGCGATGGGCGCGGCCATCGCGCAAATCTTGCCGGTCTGGTGAGCCGGGATGCCCTCGCCGCGCGCTCAGCCTCGGAAGTGGCGGCGGTCGCCGGCGCGGAGCCAGAGGCGCACGAGATGGCGATGCCGCGCGGGGTCGTCGTGGTCCACGTAGCTGGTGCGGCCGTGGACCACGAGGCGATTGTTGAGGAACTGGATCTGGCCGCGCTCCAGCCAGAGGTCTACCCGGTTGGCGGGATCTTGCAGGAAGGCGTCCATGCGCGCCACCGCCTCGCGGCCGGCGTCGTCGAGCACCCGTCCCGTTTTCTCGTATCCACCGCCTCTGACGCACTCATACGGTCGAGCGGCAGACGATCCAGCACTACCACGCCCGCTCCCCCGTCGAGATGGGTCCGCACCGTGGCCATCAGGCGCGCGCAGGCGGCGAGGAGGAAGTGAGCGGGCTCGAGGAGCAGCGTAGGGACCGGCCCCTTCCGCAGCTCCGACACCACGGCGTCGAGCTCGCGCAGGCACCGCGTCGGGGATGGGCACCAGGTAGCGATCGGGAGTGAGCGTCGGGCCACGCCAGGCGCGGGGCTCGGGAACGATCTCGGTCAGCATCGTGGATGGACTTCGAGTCATGGCATGAGCCGCGTGCCGCTCCAGACGCCGCCGCGGAACCCGCCCTCCGAGGGCAAGAGGGCGCGCGTCCAGACGGCCCGGTCGTGGGCGCGGCCGGGCTGGCCCACCCAGAGCTCCACCCGCTCCGCCCAGATCCGGTAGCCGCCCCAGCGGGGCGGCCGCGGAATCCCGTCGGCGGCGCCGCGCGTGACGTCGTCGATCCTCGCCAGGAAGGCCGCGCGCGAGGGAATGGGCCGGCTCTGCTCGCTCGCCGCCGCCGCCACCCGCGCCTCCACCGGCCGCGTATTCCAGTAGCGGTCCGAATCCGCGTCGGGCGCGAGCGTCACCGGGCCCTCCACGCGAATCTGCCGCTCGAAGACGTCCCAGTGAAAGACCGCGGCGGCCCGCGGCCGGGCGGTGAGCGAGCGCCCCTTGGCGCTCTCGCGGTCGGTGTAGAAGACCAGCCAGCCCGCCTTGGGATCGAAACCCCGGCATATCACCATGCGCGCGGTGGGATTTCCGTCGAGATCCACGGTCGCGAGCGTCATCGCGGTGGCCGTCTTCACCGCCTTCGCCGCCTCGGCGAGCCAGGTCTCGGCCAGGGGCAGCGGGTCGTCGGGTAGCGGCTCGGGCAGGGCCTCTTTCATCGCGGCCAGTCTACCTCATGCGGCGCGTCGTACAATGCGCAGCCAGCGGGCGTCCATGCGCTATATCCTCCCGTGCTTCTTCGGCGGCGCCGTTCGCGAGTATCACCGCGAGCTCGTGGAGGAGATCGCCGCGCGCTTCGACCTCCCCTTCACCCTCCGGCAGGACCTCCCCGCCCACTTCACCACCAAGTACCACTTCGAGACCGCGGACATCGCGCCGGTCGAGGCGCTGCTCGAGGCATTCGCCCGCGCGAATCGTCCCGGCCCCATCGAGGTGGGCGGATTCGGGCACTTCGACGAGGACGTGGTCTGGGTGAACGTGGCCCTGTCGGCGGCGGCCCGGAGCACGCTGGCGGCGCTGCACGCCGCGCTGCGCAGGCCTGGCCTGGCTTCCGTGGGGGCCACACGACGGCGCGCGCCTTCGCCCGCACATGACGGTGGCGGAGTATTGCCGGTCCCGCTTCGCCGACCTGTGGGCTTACCTGCCCGCGCGCGCGCGGCATTTCGACGCCGCCTTCGACAATGTCACCCTCCTCCGCCAGGTGGGCGAGGAGGACGGCATCACGCGCTGGGCCGTCCACCGGATCTTCGCCCTTCGGCGCCGACCCGGCGGCGCCAATCCTCCACCGTGAGCGCCCAGCGCTCGTGGTCCCGCCAGCGGCCGCCGATCTTGAGATAGCGGCGCGAGAGTCCCTCGAGCCGAAAGCCCGCGCGGCGCACCAGCGCGACCGAGGCGCGATTGCCCCCCTGGATATTGGCCTCGACGCGGTGGAGCCGGAGCGGGCCGAACGCCTGTCGGAGCACGAGCGCGAGGGCCTCGGTCATGTACCCCCGCCGCGCATGCGGCGCCCCGATCTGATAGCCGAGATATCCGCTGCGGAAGACACCGCGCACGATCTCGTTGATATTGATGCCGCCCACGATGACCCCGTCGGACGCCCGGCAGACGAGATAGCCCGGAGAATCGGATCGCTTCCGCCGCGCCAGGTAGGCGGACCAGCCGCGCGCGGTCAGCGGCGGCATCACCAGGCCGCGGTAGAAGCGCCGGCTCGCGCGGTTGAGCCGCAGGACCTCGTCGCGATCCGCGCGGCGCGGCGCCCGCAGGTAGATCCGCCCGCCGCGCCGCGCGATCCGCTTCATCTCGTCGCGGGCCGAGCGCTCCGCCGCCGGTAGAGCACGAGGGAGACCAGGCTCATCTTGACCTCGCCGCGCTGGTCGAGCACCCGGCCTTCGACCTTCACCACGCCGATGTCCGTCCGGCTCCGCGACTCGGTCTTCTCGAGCACCACCGTCTCGACGGAGAGGATGTCGCCCGGGCGCACCGGCTTGAGCCACTTGAGATCGTCGAAGCCGAGCGCCCCGGTGGTGGCGCTGCCCGGGATGGCATGGTCGTTGAGCATGCGGATGAACATGGCGCCGGTGTGCCAGCCGCTCGCGATGAGGCCGCCGAACATGCTCGCCTTCGCCGCCTCCTCGTCCACGTGGAAGGGCTGAGGGTCGAACTGCCGCGCGTACTCGATGATCTCGTCGCGCGTGACCTCGTAGCGCCCGAAGCGATGGGTCTCGCCCACCGCCACGTCCTCGAAGTAGATGAGATCCATCACGCGGCGGCCCCGCGCCGCCGGAACATGCCCACGCCGATCACGGTGAGGACAATTTCTCCATGCTGGTTGAGCATCTCCGCCTTCCGGCGGATGAAGCCCAGGGGCTTGGTCCGCGAGGGCCAGGTCTCCATGATCTCCGTGCGTACGGTCACGGTGTCGCCCGCCCGCACCGGTTTCTGCCAACGGCAGGAGTCGATGCCGGGCGAGCCCACCCCCGCCATCTGCTCGCTGCGCATGGCCTCCACCGACAGCCGCATCATGATCGCGCAGGAGTGCCAGCCGCTGGCGATGAGGCCGCCGAAGATGCTCTGCCGGGCGGCCTCCTCGTCCAGGTGAAAGGGCTGCGGGTCGTACTTCGTCGCGAAGGCGATGATCTCCTCCTTGGTGACGGTGTGCGAGCCGAGCGTGCTCGTGTCGCCCGGCCGGATGTCCTCCCAGTACTTCATCAGATTCCCTTCTCCATGCGGGGGTCGAGGGCGTCTCGCAGCCAGTCGCCGCAGAGATTGATGGCGAGCACGAGCAGGAGGATGGCCAGACCCGGGAAGAGCGCCAGCCACCAGCCGGTGGTGATGTAGTTCCGCCCCTCGTCGAGCATGGCGCCCCAGCTCGGCGCGGGCGGCGGCAGGCCCGAGCCCCAGAAAGGACAGCGAAGCTTCCGCGATGATGGTGCGCGCCACCGAGAAGGTCGCCACCACCATGATGGGCGGCAGGACGTTGGGCAAGAGGTGGCGCGCCACCAGATGGCGCGCGGGCGCGCCCAGGGCCCGGGCGGCGGCCATGAACTCGCGCTCCTTGAGCGAAAGGGTCTCGCCGCGCGCGATGCGCGCATAGGTCACCCAGCCGCTGGCGCCCAGCACCAGCACCATATTGGTGAGGCTGGCGCCCAGGACGCGAGATCACCGCCACGCCCAGGAGCAGCACGGGAAAGGCGAGCTGGATGTCGCCCAGCGCGCATGAGGAGATCGTCGGGCCAGCCGCCGCGATACCCGGCCACGAGCCCCAGCGCCACGCCCATCGCTCCCGCGATGAGCGACCGCGGCGAGCACCGACGAGGAGCGAGACGCGCGCGCCGTGAAGGAGCCGGCTCAGGACGTCCCGCCCCAGAGTGTCGGTGCCGAGCGGATGCCGCGCGCTGCCGCCCGACGCCCACATGGGCGGGGTGAGGCGATCGAGCAGCCGGTTCTTCACGGGATCCGACGGCGACAGCGCGGGGCGCGAATACCGCCACCACCACCACGGCGGCGATGACGGCGAGCCCGGCAGGGCGGGCAGGTCGCGGCGGAGGCTCACGTGAGCCGCACCCGCGGATCCAGCACCGTGTAGAGCAGGTCCACGCCGAGGTTCACAGCGACGAAGATCACCGCGAAGACGAAGACCCCGGCCTGGATCGACCGGGAAGTCGCGTCCGGGCACCGCCTGGACGATGAGCCGGCCGAGACCCGGGCCAGGAGAACACCGTCTCGATGATGATGGCGCCGCTCAGCATGAAGCCCAGCGAGAGGCCCGTGACCGTGAGCACGGGCAGCGCCGCGTTGCGGAGCGCGTGCCGGTAGATCACGCCGCGCTCGGCCAGCCCCTTGGCGCGCGCGGTGCGGATGTAGTCCTCTCCGAGCACCTCGAGCATGCCCGAGCGAATGAGGCGGACGTTCTGGGCGAGCGGAGCCGCGGCGAGCGTCATCGCGGGCAGGATCAGGTGGCGGAGCGGTCCCCGAGCCGTAGGCGGGGAGCAACCCGCCAAGCTCAACGGCAAAGAAGCAGGATGAGCATGATTCCCAGCCAGAAAGCCGGCATGGATTGGAGAAAGAGCGAGGCGAGCCGGCTCGCGTGATCCACCCACGCCGCCCGCGTCGGGTGGCCGAGAGCACGCCGAGCGGGATCGCGAGCACGGTGGAAAGCACGAGGGCGGCGGCGGCGAGCTCCGCGGTGGCCGGCCAGAGGTGGGCCATGACCACTCCGAGCGCGGGACGCCGGGTCTGGAAGGACTGGCCGAAGTCGCCGCGCGCGACGTCGAGCAGGAAATCCGCGTACTGGACGCCGAGCGGGCGATCGAGGCCGAGCAGGCGACGCGTGTGCGCGATCTCGTCCTGGGTGGCGGTGGGGTCTACGAGGAAGGCGGCGGGATCGCCGGTGAGGCGGACGAGGAAGAAGACGAAGGTGACGACACCCCAGACCACGACGAGAGCGTGCGCGAGCCGTCGGAGAAGGAAGGACCGCATGGACTCATTTCCGCAGGGCCACGCCGCGGAAGTCCATGTGCAGCTCGGGCAGCGGGGTGAAGCCGGAGCACGCGCGCGCTGTGCGCGTACAGCTTGATCTCCTGGTAGAGCGGCACCACCGGCGCCCAGTCGCGGATTTGCCTCTGAAGGTCGGCCAGCACGCGCAGGCGCTTGGCGGGATCGACCTCGCGCCGCGAGGCCTGGTAGAGGGCGAGCAGGTCGGGCGGGATACGGCGTCCAGTTGACGAGGGTGAAGGTCGCCCAGTCGCGCACCTGGTCCTCGGCGTCCACGCTGTTGCTGGTCCGGCAGGCGGTGAAGCCGCCATTGTGCGGCAGGGTGCCCTTGTTCAGCGTCTGCAGCAGGGAGCCGAAGTCCAGCGGCTTGACGATCACCTGCACGCCCACGTCCTTGAGCATCTCCACCACCGCCGCCGTCATCTCGTCGAAGGCCTGGCCGTAGTGCTTGGCCGGGAAGTGGAGCTGTAGCGCCAGGGGCTCGCCGCCCTTGTCGGCGACGCCATCGCCGTTGGTGTCGCGCCAGCCCGCCTCGGCGAGGAGGGCCTTGGCGCGCGCGGGATCGAAGGCGTAGGGCTCCTGCGCGGCGTAGCCGTACATCACCGTCGCGACGGGCGAGGCATTGGCAATGGCGTAGCCGCCGAAGATCTTCTTGATGATGGCGTCGCGATTGATCGCGTGGTTCAGGGCCAGGCGGAGGCGCGGCTCGGCGAAGAGGCCGTCCTTGCCGCCCGAGTCGTACTTGTCCTTGGGCCGGCCGTTGACGTAGAGCCGGCAGCCGAGCTTCTGGCCGCGCTCACCACTTTGAAGGCGGGGTCGCGGCCCAGCCCCGCCGCGTCGATGGGCGGCACCGCCTCGACGAGCGCGACCTGGCCCGCGCGAAGGGCGGCGATGCGCGCGGCACCCTCGGGGATGGTCTGGAAGCGCATCCGCTTGACGAGGGGCGGCGGGCCCCAGTACCCGTCCCAGCGCTCGAAGCGCATGCTGTCCTTGCGCTTCCACTCCACCATCCGCCACGGCCCCGTGCCCACCGGCCGCTCGTTCAGCCCCTCCACTCCGTGCTTGATGGTGTACGCCTTGGGCACCAGCGGCTCACGGCCGAGCGCGTCCCAGAGCATGGCCACCGGCTCGCTGGTGTGCACGACGCACGGTGTGTCGCCGACCTTCTCCCAGCGCGTCACCATCGGGTAGAGCTTCTCGAAGGAGGCGCCGGCGGGCACGTCCTTGATGCCCCACTTGTCGAGGTTCTTGCGGAACATCCGGTCGAAGTTGAAGAGCACGGTGTCGGCGTTGAAGGGCTCGCCGTCGTGAAAGCGCACGCCCGCGGCGGAGGGTGAACTCCCAGAGATTGTCGTTCACCGCCCGCCAGGTGAGCGCCAGGCCGGGCTGGGGCTTACCCGCCGCGTCCACGTCCACCAGGCTCTCGAAGACCTGACGAATGTAGTTGGAGCGGATCGAGCCCATGCCGATCCGCGGGTCCATGTTGTTGGTGTCGTCGGCGAGGGCGACGAAGAGCTCCGCGTCGGGATCGATAGCCTGGCCGTCCACCGTGCGCGGGCTGTCCGCCGGGCGGGCCGCGCCCGGCGCGAGGCCGAGCACCACCGCTATCGCGAAGAGGAGCAGGGCGAACGATCGCGTCATGGCAGGCCCACACTACACAACAGGGCCGCCTCCCGTGTCAATCAGGACCGGGGCCCGCCTTGACTTGCCCTCGCGGATGGCCTACAACGACCGAGAAGCTGATCGCCGGCCGCCTGCGACCGCATACGTGAACTCCCCGGGAGGAGCCTGCATGGCTTACTCGAAAGACTCCAAGTCCGCCGCCGTCCGCGCCCGTCTCGACCATCCCGTGATCGACGGCGACGGCCACTGGCTGGAGCCGGTCCCCATCTTCCTCGACTATCTCCGCCAGGTGGCGGGCCCGTCGGTGGCGGACCGCTTCGTGAAGAAGCAGGCGGAGACCGGCTGGTACGAGTGGAGCCGCGAGGAGCGCCGGGACCGCCGGCTGCACCGGCCCACCTGGTGGGGCGAGCCCGCCAATACGCTCGACCGCGCCACCGCCATGGTGCCCCGCCTCTTCCACGAGCGGCTGGACGACTTCGGCATCGACTTCTGCCTGCTCTACACCTCGCTCGGCCTCTTTCACGTGGGCAACCCCGACGAGGAGCTGCGCCGCGCCTGTGCGCGCGCGGTGAACCGGATGAATGCGGAGATGTTCGCTCCCTATCGCTGCCCGCATTGCGCCCGCCGCGGTGGTGCCCGTGCATACGCCGCAGGAGGCCATCGAGGAGGCGACCTACGCGGTGCGCGAGCTGGGCATGAAGGTCATCATGATCGCGAACCACGTCAAGCGGCCGGTGCCGGCGGCGGCGCGGGCGGCGAGCCGATCCCGCGCACGCGCGCTACGTCATCGACTCTCTCGCGCTGGACAGCGCGCACGACTACGACCCCTTCTGGGCGAAGTGCCTCGAGCTCAAGGTGGCGGTGACCGCGCACTCCGGCAGCATGGGCTGGCACGGGCGCGAGTCGATCGACAACTTCACCTACAACCACATCGGCCATTTCGCCGCCGCCAGCCACGCCTTCGCCAAGGCCCTCATCATCGGCGGCGTGGTGAGGCGGTTCCCCGCCCTGCGCTTCGCCATGCTGGAGGGCGGGGTGGGCTGGGCGTGCAATCTCCTCACCGATCTGGTCGGGCACTGGGAGAAGCGCAACGGCCGCGCCATGGAGGCGAACCTGCGCCCGCTCAACCTCGATCGGCAGCGCGCTCCAGGAATTCTTCTCCCGCTATGGCGGCAGGCTCTACGACGGACAAGATCGACGAGCTGATGGCGGGGCCCAGCCTGGTGCCCCCGTTCAAGACGCTCGAGGAGATGACGGAGCGCGACTACCGCGAGCAGCTCGACGACTTCGCGGCGGCCGGCATCGGCTCCATCGACGAGCTCAAGCGCCAGTTCGCGGATCACTTCTACTTCGGCTGCGAGGCGGACGATCCCACCACCGCCTGGGCCTTCGACCGGCACGGCTATCACCGCCTCAATCCGATCTTCTCCTCCGACGTGGGGCATTTCGACGTCACCGACATGACCGAGGTGCTGGAGGAGGCCTGGGAGCTGGTAGAGCACGGGCTCATCGGCGAGGACGACTTCCGTCGAGTTCACCTTCACCAATGCCGCGCGCCTGCACACCGCGCTCAATCCCGAGTTCTTCAAGGGCACCGTGGTCGAGGATGCGGTGACCAAGCACGTGCTGCAGGCCTGAGCGCGGGATCATGGCCTCCGGTCCGCTCACGGGCGTGCGGGTCGTAGAGATCGCCGGGATCGGCCCCGGTCCCTTCTGCGCCATGATGCTGGCCGACATGGGCGCGGAGGTGCTGCGCATCGACCGTCCCGGTCCCACCGACCTCGGGCTGCCGGTGGAGCCGCGCTTCAGCGTCCTCACCCGCGGGCGCCGCTCGGTGGCGCTGGACCTGAAGCAGCCCGCCGCCATCGCCACGGTGAAGCGTCTCGTCGCCCGCGCCGACGCGCTCATCGAGGGCTTTCGCCCCGGGGTGATGGAGCGCCTCGGTCTCGGCCCCGACGAGTGCCTGGCCGCCAACCCGCGGCTCGTCTACGGGCGCATGACGGGCTGGGGCCAGGAGGGCCCGATGGCGCCCGCCGCCGGACACGACATCAACTACATCGCGCTCGCGGGCGTGCTCCACTCCATCGGTCGCCGCGGGAGCGCGCCCGCGCCGCCGCTCAACCTGGTGGGCGACTTCGGCGGGGGCGGCATGTATCTGGCCTTCGGCGTGGTGTGCGCGCTGCTCGAAGCCGGGCGCTCCGGCCGCGGCCAGATCGTCGATGCGGCCATGGTGGACGGCGCCGCCTCCCTCGCCGCCGCGGTGTATGGTCTCCGCGCCAAGGGCATGTGGAACGACGAACGCGGCGACAATATCCTCGACTCGGGCGCCCCCTGGTACGACGTCTACGAGACCCAGGACGGCAAGTACGTCGCCATCGGCTCCATCGAAGGCCGTTTCTACGGCGAGCTCCTGCGCCTCACCGGGCTCACCGGCGAGGCGCTGCCGCCGCAGTGGGAGAAGGCACGCTGGGGCGAGCTCCGCGCGCGCCTCACCGAGGTGTTCAAGCAGAAGACGCGTGACGAATGGTGTCGCATCATGGAGGGCAGCGACGTCTGTTTCGCGCCCGTGCTCTCCATGGCGGAAGCGCCCGCGCACCCGCACAACCGCGCGCGCGGAACGTTCGTGGAAGTGGACGGCGTGCCGCAGCCGGGCCCGGCGCCCCGCTTCAGCCGGACGCCGGGCGCCATCGCCCGACCGCCGGCGGCGCCCGGCCAGCACACCGAGGAGGCGCTCCGCGACTGGGGCTTCTCCGCCGACGATCTCGCCGACCTGCGCAAGTCCGGCGCCATCGCCTGAGCGATACCCGCCGCGGAGGACTCGCCCATGACCGCCTACAAGTGCCTGCTCTACGAGGTGAAGGATGCCGTCGCCACCCTCACCCTCAACCGCCCCGATCGGCTGAACGCGCTGGGCGACACGCTCCGCGACGATCTCCACGACGCGGTGCTGCGCGCCAGCGGCGATGGCGAGGTGCGCGTGATGGTGATCACCGGCGCCGGCAAGGGCTTCTGCTCGGGCGGCGACGTGAAGGCCATGAACGAGGCCAAGGAGTCCCGGACGGAGCGCCCGATCCTGGACAAGGTGGCGCCGGGCCGCGATCGCACGCTTCTCGCCATGCGGGACGCGCCCCAGCCCATCATCGCCGCCGTCAACGGCGCTGCCGCCGGCGCCGGCATGAACCTGGCGCTTGGCTGCGATATCCGTCTCGCCTCCACCGCCGCGCGCTTCGGCGAGACGTTCGTCAAGCGCGGCCTGCACCCTGATTGGGGCGGCACCTACTTCCTGCCGCGCCTGGTCGGCATGGCCAAGGCCGCCGAGATGATCTTCACCGGCGACATGATCGACGCCGCCGAGGCCCTGCGCCTCGGCATCGTGAGCGCGCTCCATGCCCCCGAGGAGCTGCTGCCGGCCACCTATGAGCTCGCGCGGCGCATCGCGGCGGGCCCGCCGGTGGCCATCCGCCTGGCCAAGCGCGCGCTGTACCACAACCTGGACACCGACCTGCGCGGCGGCCTCGAGTTCGAGACCTTCGCGCAGAACATCTGCTTCGAGACCGAGGACGCGCGCGAAGGCATCCGGGCCTTCGTGGACAAGCGCCCGCCGCAGTTCAAGGGGAGATAGGCATGATCGAGCTGACACTGGCGATGGCGGAGCGCGCGGTGCGCGCCGCGCAGGACAAGGCCAAGGCGCTGGGCAGCGGGATGACGGTGACGGTGGTGGACGAGGCGGGGCGTCTGGTGCTCTCCGCGCGGGGTGACGGTACCAGCTTCCTGAGCCCGGAGACCTCGCGGGCCAAGGCCACCGCGGCGGCCAACTTTCGCGCTACCACCGCCGTGTTGGCGGAGCGCGCGCAGAAGGGCGCAATGTTCTGGGCCATGGTCCCCGCCGTCCTCGCCGGCCAGGTGCTGCCGAGCCATGGCGGCACGCCCATCGTGGTCAAGGGCAAGGTCATCGGCGGCATCGGCTGCGGCGGCGGCACCGGCGAGCAGGACCAGGAGTGCTCCGACGCGGGGGCGGCCGCGCTCGCATCATGAGCGTGATTGGCGAGCCGCAGCCCGCAGTAGGAGCCGAAGCCGGAGGCGAGGCGACCATCCAAGAATCGAGGCGAGCGGATACATGATGAGTTCCGAGCGTAACGACGAGGTGAAGATCGACACCGTTCGCTCGTACAGCGGCGGCCTGCCCGGCCGCGCGCTCAACCAGGCGCGCACGAATCACTTCGTCATCGACTCGCCGTCGGGCCCGCACGAGGCGCTGTCCTCGGGCGAGGCCTTCCTGGCCGGGGTGTCCTCCTGCGGGGTCACCCTCATCGAGCTCTACGCTCAGCAGCAGGGCGTGCCGCTCCGTCGCACCGAGGTCACCATCGAGGGCGTGCGCGCGGTGGCCGAGCCCACCCGCTTCGCAGAGGTGCGCATGCGCTTCGAGCTCACCGGCGTGGATCAGGCGCAGGCGGAAGCGCTGGTGGGAGTCTACCAGGCGCGCTGACCGCTCTACCGCACGGTCGCGGTCGCGACCACGATCAAGGTCAACGTGATGGCCAAACCGGCATGAGTGATCCCGAGCCCTTCACCCGCGCCCTGGAGCGGATGAATCGCTTCCAGGAGCCCGAAGCCCATGCCCTCATCGCCGATCTCGAGCTGCCCGCCGGCGCGCGCGGGCTCGACGTGGGCTGCGGCGTGGGGCTCTACGCGCTCTGGCTCGCGGAGGCGGGGGGGCCGGGCGGGCGCGTGCTCGGCATCGAGCCCGGCGAGGAGCGCGTGCAGGCGGCGCGGGCGCTGGCCGGCGCGACGCTGCCGCCGCCCCGGCTCGAGTTCCGCGTGGGCGACGGCACCGCGATCGATGCGCCCGACGGCAGCCTCGACTGGGTCTGGTGCGGCGACGTGCTCCACCACATCTCGGACACCGCCGGCGCGCTCAAGGAATTCACCCGCGTGCTCCGCCCCGGCGGCCGGGTGATCGTGAAGGAATCGCAGGCGCTGTCCGCGCTCTTCCTGCCCGGGCATCCGGACCTCGAGCGTCGCATCCAGGCGGCGGAGACGGAGCGCGGGCGGGACGAGGCCGGCGAGCGGAGCTTTCAGGAGCGGCGCCAGCGCACGCTGGAGTCCCTCGGCGAGGCCGGCCTCGTCGATTGCTCGCTACGGACCTACCTCCTCACCCGCCGTGCGCCGCTGCCGCCCGCCGCGCGCGACTATATCGAGAAGGTGGTATTCGGTCGCAACTGGGGCGAGCGGCTCCGTCCCCTGCTGGGCGAGGACGACTGGCGCCGCCGCCGCGCCCTGTGCGAGCCGGAATCTCCCGGATATATCCTGGCCCGGCCGGACTATTATTGCCTCTATCCCATCACCGTGTTCACGGCCCGCACGCGGGCCTGAAGGAGCGCCACCCATGGGCAAGACGATCACGCTGACCGCTGAAGACGGCCACCAGTTCTCCGCCTACCGTGCCGAGCCCGCGGGCACGCCGCGCGGCGGCATCGTAGTGATCCAGGAGATCTTCGGGGTGAACCAGCATATCCGGAAGGTCACCGACAGCTTTGCCGCCGCGGGCTATCTCTCCCTGTCCCCCGCCATCTTCGACCGCGTGGACCGGAACTTCGAGATCGGCTATGCGCCGGCCGACGTCGAGCACGGCCGCGCCACCCGCGCCAAGATCCAGATCGACGACATGGTGGCCGACGTGCGCGCCGCGGTGAAGGCGCTCCAGGCGGAGAAGCTCAAGGTGGGCGTGGTGGGCTATTGCCTGGGCGGCACCTTGACCTGGTTGGCCGCGACTCGCATCGATGGGCTCAGCGCGGCGGTCGGCTACTACGGCGGCGGCGTGGCCGCCTCGGTGTCCGAGACGCCGCGTTGCCCGGTGCTGCTCCACTGGGGCGAGACCGACGCCTCCATCCCGCCCGACCATTGGGAGACGGTGAAGAAGGCGCATCCCACCGTGCCCATGCACGTCTATCCGGCCGGTCACGGCTTCCACTGCGACGAGCGCGGCAGCTTCCATGCCGAGAGCTCCAAGCTCGCGCACCAGCGCACGCTGGACTTCTTCCGCCCGCACGTGGGCTAGGCAGTCTCCATGAATTTCGCCTTCTCGGAGGAGCAGCAGGCCCTCCGCGACCAGGCCCGAAAGTTCCTCGCGGATCGCGCCGCGCCCACCCGGGTGCGGCGCATCCTCGAGTCCGATGAGCCCTACGATCGCGAGCTCTGGCGCGGGATGGGCGAGCTCGCATGGATGGGCACCACCATTCCGGAGCACCACGGGGGCGCGGGGTTCGGCTATCTCGAGCTCTGCGTGCTGGCGGAGGAGCTCGGCCGCAGCCTGGCCCCCACACCGTTCTCCTCGTCGGTCTATCTTGCCACCGAGGCGCTGCTCCTCGGCGGCTCTCCGGAGCAGCAGAAGCGGTGGCTCCCGCGGCTGGCCATGGGCGAGCCCATTGGCTGCTTCGCGCTGGCCGAGGGCGCGCGCGCGCCCCATGCCGCGCAACCTCCAGACGGCCGCGCGGGAGGGCACGTTCCGCGGCACCAAGCTGCCGGTGCCCGACGGCGACGTGGCCGACTTCGCGATCGTCGCCGCGAGAGCGGCGGACGGGACGCCCGCCGGCGTGTCGCTCTATCTGGCGGATCTGGGATCGGGCGGCGTGACGCGTACTCCCGTCGCCACCGTGGATCCCACGCGCTCGCATGCGCGGATCACCTTCGAGGGCGCCGCCGCCGAGCCCCTCGGTGCCGCCGGCGCCGGCTGGCCGCTGGTCGAGCGGCTGCTCGATCGTGCCGCGGTGCTCGTTGCCTTCGAGCAGGTAGGCGGCGCTCAGGCCGCGCTCGAGATGGCGAGCGACTATGCGCTCGGGCGCTTCGCCTTCGGGCGGCCGATCGGCTCCTTCCAGGCGATCAAGCACAAGCTCGCCGACATGTACGTCGCCGTCGAGCTGGCGCGCTCCAACGCCTACTACGCCGCCTGGGCGCTCTCGACCAAGGCCGCCGAGCTGCCGGTGGCGGCGGCGGCGGCGCGCGTGGCCGCGAGCGAGGCCTTCTTCCACGCCGCCAAGGAGAATATCCAGACCCACGGCGGCATGGGTTTCACGTGGGAATTCGACTGCCACCTGTACTATCGCCGCGCCAA
Organism: uncultured Candidatus Rokubacteria bacterium; assembly: GCA_963733725.1. Classification (GTDB taxonomy): domain Bacteria; phylum Methylomirabilota; class Methylomirabilia; order Rokubacteriales; family CSP1-6; genus DASRWT01. The sequence goes on from CAVTFC010000017.1 coordinate 157,851, forward strand.
GCTGCCTCGCCCTCACCCTCGGCAGCACCGCGCGCTGGAAGGACAAGCTCATCATCGCGTCTTGAAGCGCGAGGCGACGGAGCGGAGAGCAAATGGATTTCAACGATAGCCCTCAGGAAGCGGAGTTTCGCGCCGAGGCGCGCGCGTGGCTGGAGGCCAATGCCGCGCGCCGCACCTATGCGGGCGAGACCTGGAAGGCGCGCTACGGCGAGACCGATGGGCTCGACGCGCGCGAAGGCCTGGCAGGCGAAGAAGCATGCCGCCGGGCTGGCCGCCATCACCTGGCCCAATGAATACGGCGGCCGCGGCGGCACGCCCATCCAGCAGGTGGTCTACAACCAGGAAGAGGCGCGATTCCTCGTCCCGCGCGGCTACTTTGAGATCGGGCTCGGCATGTGCATGCCCACGCTACACGCCTACGCGCACCGAGGCGCAGAAGCAGCGCTACACTCCCAAGGCGCTGGCCGGCGAGGAGATCTGGTGCCAGCTCTTCTCCGAGCCTGCCGGCGGGGTCGGATCTGGCGGGCCTCCGCACGCGCGTCGGTGAAGCGACGGCGACGACTGGGTCGTCAACGGCCAGAAGATCTGGACCTCCGGCGCGCACTTCGCCGACTGGGGCATCATCGTCACCCGGAGCGATCCCCGGGCGCCCAAGCACAAGGGCCTCACCTTTTTCTTCCTCGACATGCACTCCCCCGGCGTCGAGGTCCGCCGCATCAAGCAGGTGTCCGGCGCCTCGAATTTCAACGAGGTGTACTTCACCGACGTGCGCGTGCCCGACACGCAGCGCCTCGGCGCGGTCGGGCCAGGGCTGGGGCGTATCCATCACCACGCTGATGAACGAGCGCCTGGCGGTGGGTGACGTGTCCGGGCCGGACTTCGACGAGATGTTCGCGCTGGCCCGCGCCATCGAGATCCCCGACGGCCCCGCGATCGAGAATGCCGCCGTGCGCGAGAGGCTCGCGGACTGGTACGTGCGCCAGCAGGGCCTCCGGTACACGCACTTCCGCACCATGACCGCGCTCTCGCGCGGCGAGACGCCGGGTCCGGAAACCTCCATCGCGAAGGTCGTCAGCGCAAGCAAACTCCAGGACATCGCGTCCTTCGCGCTGGACCTGCAGGACATGGGCGGGGTCATGCTCGACCCGACGGAGAGCCCCATGCGGGCCGCCTTCCAGGAGGCGCTACCTGATCGCGCCGGGCGCCCGCATCGCCGGCGGCACCGACGAGATCCTGCGCAACATCATCGCCGAGCGCGTGCTGGGGCTGCCCGGCCGATGTGCGGGTGGACAAGGAGCTGCCCTTCGACGAGCTCCCCACCGGCAGCGCGGCAGAGCGACCGCGCCGCTAGCCTAGCCTTCCCCGCGCTCGGACAGGAACGCGCGCCACGCCACGCGGTGCCCGCGGAACGAATACGCGAGCATGACCAGCGCGGCGAGGAGATTCGCCGCGAGGATGTTCCACCACGCGAGCGCATCGAAGAGCCACTCGGCGAGAATCATCAACATCACGACGAAGAACACCTCGAAACAGCAGAACAGCATGAAGAAGGCGAAGAGCAGCCGGGGCTCGCGGTCGCCGAGCGCGAGCAGCCCCGCGGTGAACCAGCCGAAGGCCACGAAGGCCGCGCCGTGGATGAGGGTGTACTTGAGCACCAGCGGCCACGTCACCGTCACCGCCCACGGGTCGCGAAGCCCTTCCAGCACCGCGGCGCCCAGCAGCGCCGGGGTGCGGAGCGGCACCCCCGCCGCGGCGTCGATGGCAAGGAACCAGAGCGCCACCGCGGTGGCGCCGAGAAGACCCGACACGAGGCCTTCGTGGAACACGCGCGTCCACGGTCCCAGCAGCACTCGGCCGAGGGCGCGGTGGCCGACGAAGAAGTACGCGAGCATACCCGCGGCGGCGAGCGCGTTACCGAGCAGGATGGCCCACCATTCCACGTCGCCCAGCACGGGCCGGGCCAGGGCCACCACCACCGCGAGGAAGAACACCTCGAAGCACACCACCACGATGAAGAGCGTGAGGAGCCGTCCCGGCTGCCGCTGGGCCGACCATATCAGGGACGCGATGATGACTCCGATCAGGGCGAACACCACCCCGTGGAGCACGGAGTACTGCACGACAAGGTGCGGAGCCACCGGCACCGCCGAGGGATCGCCGACTCCCTGGAAGGTGGCGGCCCCCAGCAGCGCCGGGGTGCGGAAGGGGTGGCCGCGCGCGGCGTCGTAGATCAGGAACCAGACCGCGACGAGGGTCGCGCCCAGGAGACCGCCGATGATGCCTTCGCGGACGTAACGTGGACGGGAGGTCATAGCGCGTCCTCCATGTCCGAACGGGACAGCCTCGGTCCGGGAGCCTGGGGCCCGTGAGCAGCCCCTGCGCCTGTCCCAGGGGTACCACCAACCCGGGGGGTCGGCAAGCAGGGGTCAGGCGGTGCGCAGGACCTGGAGCAGTTCCGGCCCGCCCACCTCGGCGCGCCAGCGGCGGACGCCCTCGGTGCGGGCCAGCGACTCGGCGTCGGCGGGGGGATCCGCAGCGAGCCGGTCGATGAGGCGCTGGGGGAAGAAGAAACCGGGATCGAGGCCGATCGCGGCCGCCGCCTTGGTGCGCCAGGCGCGCAGATTCTCGATCCGGCGGCGTACCGGACCGGGCACATGGGGACGCGGCTTGGGCGTCCGCACCGGCAGCTCGTCTTCCGGCACCTCCAGGCCGCGCGCGATGGCGCCGAGGATCACGGTCCCGAAGCGACGCTCGACTTTGACCGTGCAGCCGGGGATCTCGAGCAGCTTGGCGGCATCCAGGGGCCGGCGCGCGGCGAGGAGCACCAGGGTGTCGTGGCCCAGCACCATGAAGGGCGGGCGATCCAGCTCCAGCGCCAGCCGCTCCCGCTCGCGGTAGAGCTCGTGCAGGATGGCGAGCCCGCGGCGGTCGAGGTCCTTGGTGCCCTTGAGATCGAGATAGGCGTCGGGATCGATCACCCGCGCGGGCACCGTGAGCGCGGCCAGCGCCGCGCACTCCTCCTCGAGCCAGGCGAGGCGGCCCCGGGCGCGCAGGTCCTCGGTGAGCCGCTCGCGCAGGGCGTTGAGGTGGAGCACGTCGTTGAGCGCGTAGATCTCTTGCTCCGCGGTGAGCGGACGGCGAGACCAGTCATCCTTCTGGCGCGACTTGCCCGGATCCACCGCGATGAAGGTCTTCAGCAGCTCGTCGAGGCCCAGCGCGGTGACGCCGAGGAAGCGCGCGGCGATCGCGGTATCGAAGATGGACGCCACCGTGAAGGGGTGCAGCCGCTTGAGGTAGGCGAGATCGTTGTCGGCGGCGTGGAGCACCTTGACGATGCCGGGATCGGCCAGGCACGGTCCCAGCGCAGAGAGATCGGTGAGAAGCAACGGGTCCACCAGGTGCCCCTCTCCCGCGTCGGTGGCGATCTGGACGAGGCAGAGCTTGCCCGGATAGTGGTGCAGGCTGTCCGCCTCGGTGTCGATGGAGACGGCGCGCGCCCGCGCGAGCGTGGCGGCGAGGCGCCCCATGTCCTCGGAGGTACGGATCCAGCGGGGTGCGTCGCTCATGGGCGGACGGGACGGCGAAATCCAGCGGCGCGGAGCGAGTCAGGCATGCCTCTCTGTTATACTACGGCGCCGTCGCCAACACGCCCCCGAGGAGGACTGCCCCCATGCGGATCTCGGATGTCACCGCGGTGATCACGGGCGGCGCCTCGGGCCTGGGCCGGGCCACCGCCGAGCGGCTCCTCGCCTCCGGCGGCCGCGTCGCGTTGCTGGACCTGGCTCGCTCCGCGGGCGCAGACGTCGCCAAGGAGCTGGGCGATCGCGCACTCTTCGCCGCCGCCGATGTCACGAGCGCGGAGGACGTGACGGCCGCGCTGGACGCCGCCGTCACAAGATTCGGCCCGGTGCACGTGCTGGTGAACTGCGCCGGCATCGGATCGGCGGACAAGACGTTCGGCAAGCGCGGCGCCGCCGACCTCGCCGGCTTCACCCGTGTGATCCAGATCAACCTCATCGGAACCTTCAACTGCATCCGCCTCGCGGCCGCCCACATGGCGAAGAACGCGCCCAATGCGGAGGGCGAGCGCGGCGTGATCGTCAACACCGCCTCGGTGGCGGCCTTCGACGGCCAGATCGGGCAGGCGGCCTACTCCGCCTCCAAGGGCGGCATCGTGGGCATGACCCTGCCCATCGCGCGCGATCTCGCCGAGCTCGGCATCCGCGTGTGCACCATCGCGCCCGGCCTTTTCGACACGCCGCTGCTGGCCGGCCTGCCCGAGCCCGCGCGGATGTCCCTGGGCAAGCAGGTCCCCTTCCCGCCGCGACTCGGCCGGCCCGCGGAGTACGGCGCGCTCGTCGCCCACATCGTGGAGAACGCCATGCTCAACGGTGAGACCATTCGCCTGGACGGCGCCATCCGCATGCAGCCCCGCTAGGCGGTTGCGCGGCGTGAGACCATGGGTGGGGAGGGACAGCCCGCGATGATCACGCTACGGCCGGCCAAGGAGCGCGGACACTTCGACCACGGGTGGCTCGACACCTACCACACGTTCTCCTTCTCCGAGTATCACGACCCTGCCCACATGGGCTTCCGCTCCCTCCGCGTCATCAACGAGGATCGCGTGGACCCGAAGGCGGGCTTCCCCCCGCACTCGCACCGGGACATGGAGATCATCACCTATGTCCTCGCCGGCGCTCTCGGCCACAACGACAGCATGGGCAACGGCTCGGTGATCCGGCCCGGCGACGTGCAGCGCATGAGCGCGGGCACCGGCGTGACGCACAGCGAGTACAACGGCTCCGAGACGGAGCCGGTCCATCTGCTCCAGATCTGGATTCTCCCCGAGAAGCGCGGGACCATCCCCAGCTACGAGGAGAAGAAGTTCCCCCCCGCCGAGAAGCGCGGGCGACTTCGGCTCATCGCCTCGCGCGATGCCGCCGAAGGCTCGGTGACCATCCATCAGGACGCGCGGGTGTATGCGAGCCTGCTGGATCCGGGCCAGTCGGCTCGGCATACGCTGGACCGGGGCCGCGGCGTCTGGCTCCACCTCGTCTCCGGCGCCGCCACCGTGAACGGCACCACGCTGGCCACCGGCGACGGGGCCGCCATCCAGAACGAGGGCACGCTCGAGATCCTGGCCAGCGAGTCCACCGAGCTGCTCCTCTTCGACCTCGCCTGATCGGGGAGCCGCCCGTGCGCGACGCCGTGGATTCACTGGGCCTCGCCCGGACGCTGGTGGACTACAACGAGTGGGCCAACGAGCGCATCCTCGCCACCTCCGACCGCGTGCCCGATGAGGCCTTCCAGTACTACCGCAGCGAGACCGCGGCACTCCCCACCGAGCTCGGCTACTCGCCCGGCGACATCGACTTCCTCTTCTTCACGTTCGGGCGGCCGGGGAAGTAGCCCGCGGCGACGGGGGACCGCCGGAGACGCTGGCGCGCCATCCGGGACACCGCCCAAACCCTGGCCTGTCGTCCCCTCTCCGTGGGGGTCGAAAGTGACTGTCGACGGGCCGACGACAAGCGTCCAACTTCTGGTAGCTCCTCGACATTTTCCGTAATCCGCGATCGGATCGGCGCCCGGCAAGTGATTGATTTTTCAAACAACCCTTTGCTGGAGCGGGTTTTGCTATGGATCGGCCTCGGAGGTGTACGCGCTTATGCTCCATCGCGCTCGTGTCCTGGCTGCCGGCATCCATCTGCCCCTTCGAAAGCTCGCCCTTTGCCTGGACTGCGACGAGTGCTTCGAGCTGGGGTACTCCACCTGCCCCGCCTGCGGCAGCGGCACTTGGAGCCCGCTCGGGCGCTTCCTGGAGACCGGCCCGGTCACGCGCGGCCATCGGACCAATGGGCCGCGACGCCTAACCATCCGGCGGACGGCGGAGGACTTGGCCGTCGCCAAGCACCTGCTCGTAGTGGCGCGGCACCGGCGCGAGCTGTACGACGAGATCAAGCGGGCGTTCGCCGGGCAAGAGACGGTGCAGGTGATCCTCGACCGGCGGGTGAATCAGCGGCGGCAGAAGAGGAACGCCCTCATGCTCGATCGGCGCCGGAACGAGCGCCGCTCCCGCTCCGCGGTGGACGAGCAGCTCCGCACCATCGGCTGGTCGCTCGTACTGCTCGACCTCGCCCGCGCGAAGCGGAACTAGCGCCGCCGCTCAGCGGCGAGCGAGCGGCTTGTAGCGCAGGCGGTGGGGCTGCTCGGCATCGCCGCCCAGCCGCTTTTTCCGGTCGGCCTCGTAGTCCTGATAGTTCCCCTCGAACCAGACCACCTGGCTGTCGCCCTCGAAGGCCAGCATGTGGGAAGCGATGCGGTCGAGGAACCAGCGGTCGTGGCTGATCACCACCGCGCAGCCGGCGAAGGCCAGCAGCGCGTCCTCCAGGGCGCGCAGGGTGTCCACGTCCAGGTCATTGGTGGGCTCGTCGAGCAGCAGGAGGTTGGCGCCCGTCTTCAGCATCTTGGCCAGATGCACGCGGTTCCGCTCTCCCCCGGAGAGATCCCCCACCCGCTTCTGCTGGTCGGCTCCCTTGAAGTTGAACGAGGCCACGTATGCGCGTGAGGCGAGCTTGCGGTTGCCCAGCATGATCTCCTCCGCGCCGTCAGAGATCTCCTGCCATACCGAATGGGTGGGAGCCAGCGCGTCCCGGCTCTGATCCACGTACCCCAGGGTGACGGTCTCGCCCACGCGGAGCGCGCCCGCGTCCGGCTTTTCCTGCCCGGTGATCATGCGGAAGAGCGTGGTCTTGCCGGCGCCGTTGGCGCCGATGACGCCGATGATGCCGCCGCGGGGCAGGCTGAAGGTGAGTTTCTCGATGAGGAGCTGGTCGCCATAGCCCTTGGAGAGCGACTCCGTCTGGACCACCACATCGCCCAGGCGCGGGCCGTTGGGGATGACGATCTCGGCCTTGCCCTCGCGCTCGGCCCCGCCCTCGGCGAGCAGCGTCTCGTAGGCGGCCAGACGCGCCTGGGACTTGGCATGCCGCGCGCGCGGAGCCAGGCGCACCCACTCCAGCTCGCGCTCGAGGGTGCGCTGGCGCGCCGACTCCTGCTTCTCCTCCACGGCGAGGCGATCCTTCTTCTGCTCGAGCCAGGAGGAATAGTTCCCCTCCCACGGAATGCCCGCGCCCCGATCCAGCTCGAGGATCCAGCCCGCGACATTGTCCAGGAAGTAGCGGTCGTGGGTGATGGCGACCACGGTGCCCGGGTACTCTTTGAGATACCGCTCCAGCCAGGCCACCGACTCCGCGTCGAGGTGGTTGGTGGGCTCGTCCAGCAGCAACACGTCGGGCTTGGAGAGGAGCAGCCGGCACAGCGCCACCCGCCGGCGCTCGCCGCCCGAGAGCTGGCCCACGTCCTGCGCGCCGTCGGGCACGCGAAGGGCGTCCATGGCGATCTCCACCGTGCGGTCGAGGTCCCAGCCGTTCTTGGCCTCGATGGCGTCCTGTACCTGAGCCTGCTCCTCGAGGAGCTTCTCCATCTCGTCGCCGTCCATCGGCTCGCCCAGGCGGGCATTGATCTCGTCGAAGCGGGTCATGAGCCCCCGCACTTCGGCCACGCCCTCCTCCACGTTGCCGCGCACGTCCTTGGCGGGGTCGAGCGCCGGCTCCTGCGGGAGATAGCCGATCCTCATGTCAGGAGCGCGCCACACATCGCCGAGGAAGTCCTGGTCCACGCCGGCCATGATGCGCAGGAGGGTGCTCTTGCCCGCGCCGTTGCTGCCGAGCACGCCGATCTTGGCGCCCGGATAGAAGGACAGCCAGATGCCGCGGAGGATCTCGCGCTTGGGGGGAACCACCTTGCGGAGGTCCTTGAGGGTGAAGACGAACTGATGCGCCATGACTCTCCTCTCAGGAGTGGGGCGAACGGGGCGGCGGCGGGGTGCGGCGGCTCAGCTCTGCGGCTGCAGCTGCGACACGACGACCACGGAGTCCCAGCTCACGGTCTGTTCCGGATTGTCCACCGCCCAGCACGTGCGGGGCTGCGTCTCCGACTCCACGCACACGACCTTGATCGGCTCGGGGCCCTTCGAGTCGTCTATGCTCGAGCCCCTGGTATTGGCAATGACGAGATACACGACGATGAGGATGACGACGACGGCCGCGCTCATGATAGCGCTGATGAGGAAGAAGTCCACCGCTTCCGCGCGCGCCGGCGCTGCGAGCGTCCCGGCGATGACGACCACGAGCATGACGGCGAGCAGGCGCATCACGGAGCGATGGGTCGCCACGGGATTTTTCATGGCGGCATTATACCCGAGGGAATTGGACGGACAGAATTTTCTGGGGCCGCGCGGGCCCGGCGTCAGCCGGCCCGGCGCCAGGAAAAGGCGAGGTAGGCGCCCAGGACACCCAGGCCCGCCCCCGCCCCGATGATCGCGACCATGGACACGATCACCAGCGGCTCGATCTCCTCGGACGGCCCCCAGCCGAGCTGCTCCAGGACCGCCAGCACGCTCACGAACAGGACGAGCCCCGCCGCCGCCATCATGAGCCAGCCCAGTCCGCGCCCCAGCGAGTGCATGCCCGGATCATACCGTGCCCGGCGGCCGAGGGATACTCCTCCTGGCGGGTACCTCAGCGGGGCCCGTCGCGGAGGTAACGCGCCAGGAAGCCGCCCACTCGCGCCTCGTAGGCCGCCGGAGCGGCGCGGTGAAAGTCCACGTGGCCGACACCCGGCACCTCCCACATCTCCTTGGGCGCCTGGGCCCTCCCGTAAAGCCGCCGGGACTGGACGATGGTCGTGTGCCGGTCCTCGGTGCCCGCGACCACGAGGAGCGGCGCGCCGACGCGGTCCACCGCGTCGATGGGCCGCAGGTCCTCCAGCCCGAAGCCCAGCCGGGGCCGGAGCTGCACCGTCAGCAGCGGAGCCAGCGGCGGGCCCAGCGGTCCCAGCCGAATCGCGAGCCGGTTGTCGATGGCTTCTTCGAGGGTCGGGTACACGGACTCGAGCACGAGCGCGCGCACGCGCAGCGGCTGGGGGCCCACGAGCACGGCGGCTCCGCCCAGCGAGACGCCGATGACGCCCAGGCGCTCGCCGGGGGCCGCCTGGCGGAGCGCGCCCAGCAGCGTTCGCGCGTCGAGACTCTCGAGGTAACCAAAGGTGATGCGCTGGCCGCCGCTCTCCCCGTGCGCGCGCGAGTCGAAGAGCATCACGGTATAGCCCAAGGCATGGAGAAAACGCGCGCGCCCCAGCATGTCGAGCCGGCTGGCGCTCACGCCGTGGAGCAGCAGCACCGCCCCTCCGTCGCGCCGGCCCGGCACGAGCCACCCCTTGAGTACGCCCGCGGCCGGGCTCGGAACCTTGAGCGCGCGGCCGGGCAGATCGGCGGGCAAGGCCCCGATCTCGCGCGGCGCGGGCGCGGCGAGCCGGCCCCCCATCCAGTAGACGGCGAGCGCGCCCGTGGCGACGGCGAGCGTGGCGAGGACAAGGGCGAGGCGCTTCACCGGCGCCCGCGCGATCGCCCGGTCAGAACACCGCGATGGGATTGACCGGCGAGCCGGTCACACCCTTGAGCCGGAGCGGCGCCACGGTGAGGAGGAACTCCCAGCGGTTCCGCTCCGCGCAGGCGCGGGCGAGATCCTCGAGGTTCCCGTTGTCGATGAGCCAGAGGCCCATGGCGACGAGGCACACGACGTGAAAGGAGTTGCCGAGCGCGGGATACGGCAGCGGGCTCACGTCATTGTGGGTGTCGGTGCCGATCATGGCCACGCCGCGCTCGCGCAGCCAGGGGCAGCACGCCACGTGGAGCGCCGGGTTGCCGGCCTGCATCGGATTCATCGGGCCCTCGCTGACCCGCCGCCCGTAGTAGCCCGTGCGCACCAGGAGGAGATCGCCCGGCTCCACGCGCACGCCCTGCGCGCGCTCGGCGGCCTCGAGGTCCGCGGGCATGACCCCCTCGCCCGGCCCCAGGAACGGGACACCCTTCAGCCGCGCCACGTCGAGGAGCACGCCGCGGCTGACGACGCCGTCGCGCAGCACCTCGATGGAGTTGACGGTGGCGCCCTCGCGCGAGGTGATGAGGTTGCACGAGCGCCCGTTGTAGAGCTGGCCCTCCCAGAAGTAGTGGGCGGGGCTGTCCACGTGGGTGATGGCGTAGCCGTGGAACACCATCCCGATGAACTCGGAGGCCCCGCGGCGCTGGATGGCCCGCTCCGGGCTCACCGCGTCGCGGCCCTCGCCCGAGTCCACCATGAAGCGTAGCGACTGGAAGGTGGTGTCGGCGGTGATGTCGGTGGTGATGGGGCGCGCGCAGGTGACGCTCACCCCATCCTTCACGAGCCGCGCGGCCGCCTGCCGCTTGGCGGGCGTGATCAGGTTGATGGTGCCGAGCTCGTCCTCGGCGCCCCACCGTCCCCAGTTCGACAGTGACTTCAGATACCCGCGGACCTCAGCCTCCGTGGGCGCTACGGTAGGCGCGGCCGGGGGCACCTACTTCAGCTCGCCCGCGTAGATCTTCATCACGGTGTCGAGGAACTTGAGCGCGCGGTCGCGGGGCCGCTGGAAGGAGTTGCGGCCGATGATGGAGCCGAACCCGCCGCCATCCCGGATGCCGCGATACTCCGTGAAGAGCGCCTCGTCGTCTTCCTTGGTGGCGCCGCCGGAGAAGATCACGATGCGCCGGCCGTCGAAGGCCGACTGCACGACGTGCCGGATGCGCTCGGCCAGAGTGCCCATCGGCACCCCCGCCTTGTCGTAGGCCTTCTTGGCCTCGGCCTGCTCGATGTGCTCCGTGGGCGGCTTCACCTTGATCACGTGGGCACCCAGCTGGGCGGCGATCTGCGCCGCGTAGGCCACCACGTCCAGCGCGGTCTCGCCCGCCTTGGAGAGATCGCTGCCGCGCGGGTAGGACCACACCACCGCGGCGAGGCCATGGGACTTGGCCTCGAGGATCATCTCGCGGCACTGCTGGTACATGACCTGAGCCGCGGTGGAGCCGGGATAGATGGTGAAGCCGACGGCCACCGCCCCCAGGCGGAGCGCGTCCTTCACCGAGGCGGTCACCGCGGAGAGCGGATCCTTCTCGTCGTGGAGGACGTCGTGGTTGTTCATCTTGAGGATGAGGGGAATATCCCCCGCGAACTCCGCGGCCCCCGCCTCGAGAAAGCCCAGCGGCGCCGCATAGGCATTGCAGCCGGCGTCGATGGCGAGCTGGAAGTGATAGGACGGGTCATAGCCGGCCGGGTTCACCGCGAAGGAGCGCGCGGGGCCGTGCTCGAAGCCCTGGTCCACGGGCAGGATGACGAGCCGGCCGGTGCCGGCCAGCCGCCCGTGGTTGAGCAGGCGGGCCAGATTGGTGCGGGTCCCGGGGCTGTCGCTCGAGTACCAGCTCAGGATCTCCTTCACGCGCTTCGACATGGGGCCCGTCCTTTCCAGTTGAGGTCCGCTTACTTGCGATAGAACGTCTCGGCCAGCGCGACGTCCTCCGCGCTGCCGATCAGGATGGCCGCTCGCTGATGGTATTCCTTCGCGGTGAGCTCCAGTACCCGCTCCGTGCCTGTGCTCGCGCGCCCGCCGGCCTGCTCGGCCAGGAAGGCCATGGGCGCCACTTCATAGAGCAGCCGGAGCTTGGGCTTGGGCTTGGCCGGATCCGACATGTCCGCGGGATACATGAAGATGCCGCCGTCGAGGAGGGTGCGGTGCACGTCGGCCACCATGGCCCCCGAGTAGCGGAGCCCATACGGCCGCCCCGTGCCCTTGTCGGGCGTGCGGAGATACTCGACGAAGGCGCGCTGTCCCGGATGCCAGCTGGCGATATTCCCCTCGTTGATGCCGTAGGTCTTGCCCTTCTTCGGCACGTGGATGTCGGGATGCGTGAGGAGGAAGTCCCCGCGCTCGCGATCGAGCGTGAAGCCGTGCGTCCCCGCGCCCACCGAGTAGACGAGCACGGTGGCGGGGCCGTAGAGCACGTAGCCCGCGCCGACCTGATTGTCCACGCGCCCGAGCGCGGCCGGGCCCGCCGGCACGCGGCGCCCCGCGGGGCGCAGCGAGAAGATGGTGCCCACCGCGCCGCCGACATCGAGATTCGACGATCCGTCGACCGGATCGCAGCAGACGACGAGGCCGTGTGGGCCGGCGCCCTCCGCCATCTCGATGGGCTCGGCCGCCTCCTCGGAGACGTAGGCGGCGCAGGCATGCGAGCCGCGCAGCGCGCCCCCCATCGCTTCGTGCGACCAGAGATCGAGCGGCTTCTGCTCGTCGCCGGTGGTGTTCTTCGAGCCGCTCTTGCCGGTGTCGCCGCGGAGGGCCGCGTAGGCCAGCGCGCGCGCGATGTCGCGCGCCACCCACCCAATGGCCTGGATGATGGCCGACGCACCGCCCGCGTACTCGGGAACGGCGCTCCGTTGCGCGGCGAGATGTTCAGCGAGTGTCACGGGGGTCTCCATTCCGATGCTATGCGAAGCGCGCGGGACCCGTCAACGGCCTTGAGACGACTTGGGGTCACTCAAGGGTGTGCCTGGGACGCGGCGCGCAAACGTGTGCGCCGGCGGTCTCACCCCCTTGATCGCGGCCGCCATGGCGGCTAATATGGTCGAGAGCCCACTGCACCCTCGAGGCCAAACCCTCTCGATAGAGAGCCCTGTAAGGGAGGCCCACGGTCATGCTGAACGCGACCGCCGACCTGCTCTACCCCATCTTCCAGGACGCCCTCGAGATGCTGACCCTGACCCATGCCGCCTTCATTCACCTGGACCCGGCGGGCCTGGACTCGGCCGAGGTATTGGGCCGCAGCATCCACAAGCGGGAGACCGAGCTGACCGAGGGCCTCCTCTGGGGCCCGCCCGAGACCGCGCCCCTCCGGTTCATTCCCTCCCATGTGGAACGCATCGGCGACGCCCTGGAGGGCGTGATCCGAAGCCTCCGCGAGATGGAGGCCGAGAGCACCCCCTTCACCGACGGCGGCGTCCAGGAGGTGCGGAATCTCTTCGACCGCGCCCATGGCCTTCTCGAGTGCGCCCGCGACCTGACCCGCACGGGCAATCAGGTGCTGGCCCGCCACGTGGAGATCGAGTGCATGCGCTTCCAGGAGGTGGCCAGCAGCTATGCCCAGGCCCACGAGACGCGACTGATCGAGGGGGTATGCCAGCCCCAGGCCTCGAGCGCCTATCTGGCCATTCTCGACTCGCTCCGGGAGGTGGCCCGGCATAGCCGGCAGATCGCCCACCGGGTGGCCGCCACCCGCCTCGTCGCCTCGGGGCCCAGCCCAGGCCCCCTGACCCGCCCCCCCCCCCGCGCGGCCCCGCGGGGAATCTCTCCGCCGGGGGAACGCCCGCCCCCTCCCGAGCGTCTTATGTTTGAACAGGGTGTGTGTGCCCGCCCCCGAAGGGAGCCGACATGACGCGCTATCTACCCGCTTTTGGGTTGTTCCTGGCGCTGGGGCTGGCCACGGGCATCGGCCCGGCCCCCGTCTCCGGCGCCGAGCGATGGGCCACCGATCAGTTCTTCCGGGTCGAGGCCGAGCCCGTGGTCAAGGGCAGCCGGACCGTGATGAGCGGATATGTCTATAACCTCCACTACAGCACCGCCAAGGTCCGCCTCGAGACGGATACGTTCGATGCGAATGGCCAGGTGATCGGGACGACCACGGGGTATGTGGACAGCCTGCGTCCCCGTGCGGGGCCGGACCTACTTCGCCTATCCCGTGCGCACCACCGGGGCGTCCTACAAGACCTATGTCATCTGGTACGACTGGATCGAGGAGAACCGCGGCAACCTGATCCGGTGGAACGGCCGGTGAGCCGATATCTCGGGGCATTCGGGCTGTCCTTGGCAATGGTGCTGGGCACCGGGCCTGGCATCACTGCCTGCGCCGGCCGCCGAGCGCTGGGCCACCGATCAGTTCTTCCGGGTCGAGGCCGAGCCCGTGGTCAAGGGCAACCGGACCGTGATCAGCGGCTATGTCTATAACCTCCACTACAGCAATGCCAAGGTGCGCCTCGAGACGGATACGCTCGACGCCGGCGGCAAGGTGATCGGGACCACCACGGGCTACGTGGACAGCGTGGTCCCCATGCAGGGCCGAGCCTATTTCGCCTATCCCGTGCGCACCGTCGGCGCGTCCTACAAGACCTATGTGATCTGGTACGACTGGATCGACCAGAACCGTGGCGACTTCGTCCGGTTCAGCCGGTGAGGCGCCGGGCGCTGCTGGGCCTCGCCCTGACCCCACTCCTGCCGCTCCTGCCGGGCCTCCGCCGGCCCGGCGGGAGCGCAGACCATCACGGCGGCAACCGCGCCGCAGTACTTCCGGCTGGAATCCCACCCCGACAAGGACAAGAAGGGCCGGGACATCATCTGGGGCTACGTCTACAACACGCGCGGCAAGGGCAATGCCCGGCTGCGCCTGCTGATCGAGACGCTGGACGCCTCCGGCAAGCCGGTCGCCTCCCAGATCGCCTACGTGGACGAGGACATCCCGCATCTACAACCGCGCCTATTTCGAGACGCGGGTGAACCAGCCGGGCCCGAGCTACCGCGTGACGCATCGCACTCCGGCGACTGGACCCGCCTCGGCGGGTTCTAGGCCATCCGCACCATGCGCTCCGTGACCCTGACCCGCCGCGCCCTGGCTCGGCCTGCTGCCGGGCCTCCTCCTCGCCGGCTGGGCCGGCCACGCCCAGGCCCAGGGCATCACCCCGCAGAACGCAGCGCAGTACTTCCGCATCGAGCCCGACCGGCACGGACCGCAAGGGGCGGCCCCGTCGTCTGGGGCTATGTCTATCTGAACTCCAGCGGACTGGGCAGCGCGCGCGTGCGCCTGCTGGTGGAGACGCTCGACGCCGCGGGGCAGCCCATCGCCAGCGAGATCGCCTACGTGGACACCGACGTGCCGTTCGCCGGCCGCACCTACTTCTGAGGTGCGGCCGAAGACGCCGGGCGCGAGCTACCGGGTGACCATCCACTCCGGCGACTGGACCAGGACCGGCGGCGGCGCCGGCAACTAATGGCGGTGACCCGCCGCGCGCTCCTCGGCTCCTCACGGCGCTCGCTGGTGCTGGCGTGGCCGCGCCGCGCCCACGCCCAGGGCGGCGCCATGACCACCACCACCGACCAGTACTTCCGCGTGGAGGCCACGCCCGGCACGGACCGCAAGGGCCGGCCCACGGTCTCGGGCTACGTCTATAGCATCAGCGGCCGGCGGCGGCGGCCGCCCGCGCCTCCTGCTCGAGACGCTGGATGCCGCGGGCCAGCCCATCGCGCGCAGCTCATCTACGTGGACGAGGACTTCTCCGGCGGCCGCGTCTACTGGGAGGCGCGCCCCCATACGGCGGGGCCGTCCTACCGCGCTACGGTGCAGTC
Organism: uncultured Candidatus Rokubacteria bacterium; assembly: GCA_963733725.1. GTDB lineage: Bacteria > Methylomirabilota > Methylomirabilia > Rokubacteriales > CSP1-6 > DASRWT01. The sequence continues at coordinate 173,154 of CAVTFC010000017.1, forward strand.
GGTGCGTCTCCAACTTCAACGGGGCGCCGTAGACGCGCCTTTCGCCTCACCGCTCGCGCAGCGCCTCGTAGCTCCGGCGCAGGAGCGGACTCAAGAAGTACTCGATGACGCGGCGGCGGCCGATCTGGATCTCGGCCGCCACGCTCATCCCGGGCGCGAGCGCGATGAGCTCACCGTCCACGTCTACCGCGTTGCGCTCCAACGCAATGCGCGCGAGATAGACGAGGCCCAAGCGCTCCACCGACACGGCGTCCGCCGAGATCGCCACCACCGAACCCGGGACGGTGCCATAGCGCGTGAAGGGAAACGTTTCGATCTTCAGCGCGACCGGCTGCCCGGGCCGCACGAACCCGGCATCCTTGTTGTCCAGCCATGCCTCCGCCTCCAGGCCCCCCGCTACCGGCACGATCACCATGAGCTGCTGGCCGGCTGCCACCACGCCCCCGATGGTGTGCACCGATGAGCTGCTGCACCACGCCATTGGCCGGCGCCGATAGCTTTTGCATCGAGCGCCGGCGGACGGCCTTGACCAGCTCCTGGGTCAGCGAGCCTGCGCGCGCTTCCCAGCTGGCGAGCTCGGCAAGGCGGGCGCTTCGGAACTCGGCATCGATCACCTCCCGCCGGGCCACCGCTTCCGCGAGGGCGGCGTGCTCCTGCTCGAGCCTCCGCCGCTCGATCGCAAGCTCCTGAACCTTGTCCACCCGGCGCTCTTCGACCTCGAGAAACTGGAGGGTGGCGACGAACTGCTGGTCGAGCAAAGCGCGGAACGCGTTCGCCCGCTGCGTCTGTATGGCGACGACGGACTCGAGCCGCTCTACGTTTGCCGCCGTGGCCGCCACCGCTGCGGATCGCTGCTCGGTCGCGAGCCCCGCGGCCGCGAGACGCCGCTGATGCTCGGACCGCTGGTCCTCGAGCAGTCTGCGCTGAAGGGCTGCCGCCTCGGACGAGGCGACCGGCGGGGGCGAAAGAGTCGACTCTCCGTCCAGGAGCGCCTCCAGACGAGCGGCGTTGAGCCGTGCGTCGAGAAGCTCATGCTCCAGTCGGGTCTCCTCGGCGTCGCTGGTGGTGGGATCCAGCTCGATGAGCGCTTGCCCCTTTCGGACGCTGGCCCCGTCACGGACGTGAATTCGGCGGACCACCCCCGGATCGACAGCCTGCACCAGCTGCGTACGGTCCCTGGGGATAAGCCGCCCTCGAGCCACCGCGATCACGTCCACCGTTCCGACCCAAGCCCAGATGATGGCGGCCACGAAGACGAGCACGATCACCGATCCCAGGAGTGTGCCCACGCGAGACGGAGGCCGCTCCCGGGCTTCCGTGGCGGGCGGGAAGAACTCGAGATCCTCAGGGTCGATTCGACGCCGACGATTCATCGCGGATCCGCCGCGACCGCGGAGCGGGAGCCCGCTCCTGCTGCTCGCGCTCGCGCCCGGCAAAGTACCCGCCCGCGGCGAGGAGCTCACTCGGGCTGCCCTGCTCGAGGATACGGCCGGCCTCGAGCACGATGACGCGGTCCGCGCGTCGCACCAGGTTCAAGCGATGCGTGATGACGAGCACCGTCCGGCCGCGACAGATGATGCTCAGATTGCGCTCGATCGCGCGCTCGGATTCGTAGTCGAGGGCACTGGTGGCCTCATCGAGGATGAGAATGGTCGGGCGCATGACAAGGGCGCGCGCGAGGCCCAGCCGCTGTCGCTGACCTCCTGACAGCAAGGCGCCGTGCTCGCCCACGGGCGCGTCGTAGCCCGCCGGAAGACCCTGGATGAACTCGTGTGCCCCCGCCAGCTTCGCCGCCCCGATCACGCTATCCAGCGGGAGTCCAGGATCGGCCCACGCAATGTTCTCCCGCACCGAGCCCGTGAACAGCGTCGTCTCCTGGGGCACCACGGCCACGTGGCGGCGCAGCCAGGCAGGATGGCAATGCGCCACGTCGAGGCCATCCACGAAGATCCGGCCGCGTTGCGGAACGTGCAGGCGGGACAGGAGCTTGGCCGACCGTGCTCTTTCCCGAGCCGGACGGGCCCACGATGCCCACCACCTCGCCGGGCTCGATCGCGAAGGACAGCTCGCGCAGCGCCTCCGGGTGGCCGGCTCGGTAAGAGAACGAGACGGCTTCGAGCCGTATTCGCCCGAGCACGCGGCCAGCGGACATCTGGGAGCCGGAGGCCGGCTCCTCCGTCGGCGCCTCCAGGAGATCCGCCAGGCGTTCGACCGCCACGCGAGCCTGCTGCAATTCCTGCCCGAGCTGGACGAGCCGAAGCACGGGTCCACTGACACGCGTCGCCAGCATATTGAAGGCGATGAGCTCACCGACCGTCAACTCGCCCTCCATCACTGCGCGCGCTCCCATCCACAGAATGGCCAGCGCCGTGAGCTTGCCGAAGGTCGATGCGATATGCCCGGCGACTTGACCGAGCTGGCCGGCTCGTAAGCTCGCGCGAACGAGGCCAACGAGATGCGCCTCCCATCGACGCTCGAGGAGCGATTCCGCCGCCGTCGCCTTGACCGTTTCGATGCCCCGGACCGATTCCACGAGGAACGCGTGGGACTCAGCCCCCCGCTGAGCGCGCTCTTCCACGGCACGACGCAGGAGGGGCGTCATCACGAGCGAGAGCACCGCATAGGCGGGCAGCGCGGCGACTACCACGCCCGTGAGGGGGACGCTATAGAGGAGCATGATGGCAAGGAAGACTCCGGCGAACAGCGTGTCGACGATGGCGCTCAGGGGAGGGCCGGTCAGGAAGTGGCGAACGCCCTCCAGTTCTCGAATTCGGGCCACCGTGTCCCCGACCCGGCGCGCCTCGAAGTAGGCAAGAGGAAGCCGGAGAGTATGCCGGACTACCCACATCCCGAGGTCGACATCGATTCGGCTCGTCGTATGCGCAAGGAGGTAGGCGCGCAAGCCGCCAAGCACGCCCTCGAACGCGATGAGGAGGAGCATGCCGGCGGCGACGACATCGAGGGTAACGAGGCCCCGGTGCACGAGGACCTTGTCGATCACCACCTGGGTGGTGAGTGGAGTGAGGAGGGCGAAGAGCTGGAGAAACAGTGACGCCACCACGACCTGGGAGAGGGGCCCGCGATATCGCGCGAGGTAAGGAAGAAACCAGGCGAGGCCAAACTGCCCCTGGAAGGATCCGGTAAGTCGCGGCTTTGCGAGCAAGATGAAGCGCCGTGCCCATTCCTCTTCGAACTGCGCTCTGGGCACGACGGCCGCCGCCGAGCCGCCGGGTACCTGGATCAGGGCGCGGGTCTGATCGACGCGGAGCACGATGACGTAGCGCCCGTCGCGGCGGGCTGCGAGCGCCGGGAGCGGCGCACGCGCGAGCCGCTCCCAGCCCCCCGAAGTTTCACGCGCCTTGAGGCCGACCCGGCGCGCCGCCGCAACGAGACGGCTAGCGGTGACCTGGACGTCCGAAGCTCCAGGTCTCGACGCAATCCATCGAGATCGACGGCGATCCCGTGGAAGCGGGCGATGGTGACCAGGCCCAGCAGTCCGCTGTCGGGGGAGCTCGAATCGGGAGACGCCGAGTCCAAGTGAGCCTGGCTTGCCGGGCCACGTGGTGTCCGCTACCCGCCGACCGCCGCCGGCTGCCAGTGCGCACTGAGAATGGCCTCTACCTCCGCGGGCCGTTGCTGAACGGCGTCCGACCAGCTCAGCCCCGTACCGCTGCTGAAGCCGGCCATCGCCTGGATCATCTGGTCCACTCGGTTCGAAGCCAGCCGGCGGCCGTCTCCTGCCTCGATGGTCTCCACCTGGAACCCTGACCCGCGATACCAGTCTTGAATCGTCAGTGTGTCCTGGCTTCCCCATAGCGCGAGCTGAAGGCTGTCGCCACTGCGGCTGACGACGATGTCGATGGGACGAACCGCGGCCTCGAACAGGGCACGATCCGCGTTCCCCTTCGTCGTGTCGTTTTCCACGATACGATCGGCGCCACTGTCGCGACCGAATAGATACGTGTCGCTGCCCTTCCCCCCGTGAGGACATCCGATCCGGCACCTCCGGACAATGTGTTGGCCCCCGCGGTGCCCGTGATCGAATTGTCGAGGCTGTTTCCGGTGCCGTTGATGGCGCCGGTACCGGTCAGGATGAGGTGCTCGACATTCGCCGCCAGCGCGTAGGTGCGTGAGCTCTTCACGGTGTCGACCCCTTCACCGGCCAGCTCGACCACGACGTCGCCGGCATTGTCGACGACATAGGTGTCGTCACCCGCGCCCCCCTGCATGCTGTCTACCCCCGTGCCCCCGTTGAGCGTGTTGGCGGCGCTATTTCCGACCAGTACATTGGCCAGCGAATTCCCCGTCGCGTCGACCGCGGCGGCGCCCGATAGCGTCAAGTTCTCGACGTTGGATGGAAGCGTGAACGTCACCGCGGAGACCACGTGGTCCACCCCTTGGCCGGATGATTCAATGACCTTGTCCGAGACATTCTCGACCACGTAGGTATCGTTCCCCTTGCCGCCGCTCATGGTGTCGGCACCCAGACCCCCGTCGAGCACATTCGCGGCGGCATTCCCCGTGAGTGCGTTCGCGAGCTCGTTTCCTGATCCGTTGACCGGAGCCGAGCCCGTCAGCTTCAGATTCTCCAGATTCGCGCCCAGGGCGTAGCTGATCGCGCTCTCGACGGAGTCGCTGCCCTGGTCCGGGGATTCGTAGACCGTATCGCTCGCAACATCCACGACGTAGGTATCGTTGCCCGAGCCGCCCTGCATCCAGTCCGCTCCCGCGCCGCCATCGAGGCGGTCGTCGCCGCCCCAGGCGAAGAGGAGATCATCGCCCGCGAACCCGTTCATGGCGTCGGGAGTGTCGTAGCCATTGATAGTGTCGGCGCCCGGGGTCCCCTGCAGGACCATCTGCTGCAGGCGCGATAGATCCCAGACAGTGCCGTCCGCGAATCGCACCTCACCCACCTGATACGCGTAGTCCACTCCGCTGCCGAACCAGCCGTGGAGACGGATCTCGTCCGCCCCGCCGGAGAGGCGGAGGACGAGGTCAAGACCGTCTCGTGTGCCCGTCACATCTTTCGGCTTCACTCCGGCCTCGAACAGGATGCGATCGGCACTCGGCCGCCACCAATCATTGTCGTAGATGGTGTCGCGCCCGAACCCGCGGGCGAACTGATACGTGTCGCTGTCCAGCCCGCCATCCAGCACGTCGTCGCCGGGTCCACCCAGAAGGGTGTCGTTGCCGTTCTCTCCGTAGAGCGTGTCATTGCCCGTGCCGCCCTCCAGTCGATCGTCGCCACCTGCCCCAGCGAGGGTGTCGTTGCCTCCGAGCCCGCGCAGGAGATCTGGAGTACCGAACCCGATGAGGTTGTCAGTGCCGTCGGTGCCGCGCGTCACCATGTCCCGGAGCGTGTCGATGGTCCAGACCGTGCCGTCCGTGAACTCCACTCGCTGTACCTGGTACTCGTAGCCGAAGCCTTCATTGAACCACCAGTGCAGGCGCAGCTCGGCCGGAGTACCCACCACGCGGAGGAGGAGATCAACACCGTCCCGGGTAGCCAGGACCTCACCGGGAAGGATCCCGGCCTCGACCCGAATCACATCAGTGCTGGGAAACGCCCAATCGTTGTCCGAGATCGTGGCCTGACCGGTATTCCGCCCGAGCACATAGACGTCACTGCCGCGACCGCCGTCCAGAGTGTCTCGCCCGGGCCCGGCGTAGAGAACGTCGTCGCCATCATTGCCCCAGAGCCGGTCGTCGCCGGCACCACCAGTCACGGCGTCATTGCCGTTCTCGCCGCTCACATCGTCGTTGCCGGCCCCCCCTTCCAACCGGTCGTCGCCCGCTCCGCCGAATAGCTGGTCGTCATCCACTCCTCCCACCAGATGGTCGTCACCGTCCTCGCCATAGAGGACGTCCGGCCCCTCGTCGCCGTGGAGCGTGTCACCATTGGCACCGCCAGCCAGAGTGTCGGCGCCCGCGCCGCCCTGAAGCGCGTCAGCCTGACTTGTCCCGGCAAGCGTGTCCCCGCCGCCAGACCCCCCGACCGCCGGTCGGCCTGCGGAGTCCATGATCCATAGAAGATCGTCACCACCCTGCGCCAGCCGGTCCCGGAAGGCCCAGTAGCCGAGTGACTCTTCCCCATCCAGCGCGCGGACCGCTCGCGCGAACTCGCCCAGCAGTGTCCGCCCGCCAACGGGATCCTGTGTCAGGCGCGTCTCGAGGGCGCCGGCCACCGCGGAGAGGTCGCCGCGCAAATCTTTGGCAACCGGGTCCCAGGCGTACGTGATCAGCGCATCCAGCGGCTTGAGATGAGTCTGGAGCATCAGCTCGGCATAGACGAGCTCACGAAGCTCCGTATACGCCTCCATGAGCGACGGCACCGCCAGGTCCGTCGGATTGGGACCGAAGCCATTCAGGAACGGTCGCCCCGCGAATCCCTCGAGAACCGCAAGCCGCCGAGCATCCATCAGCGGGCCCCGACTCGTGGGATCGACACCCGTCGCCCCCGTCCAGGCGAAGAGAAGTTCCTCCATCGTCGACGTGCGCAGGGAAGGGTCGGTCTGGATCATGAAGTCCCTGACGAGCGCTTCCAGGGCGCCACTCTGGTCGCGCACCATGGCCTGGCTCAGGTCGCGTACCGTGCCGAACCCCGGCGCCACGGGCAGCTCCGCGATGCGCTGAGGCAGCGGCATCCACTCCTGGGCAATGGTGTGCTGGAGAGCCGCGCTGAACCACACATCCGTGGCGGCACTCTGGGTGCCGTCCGCGCGGGTAAAGGAGCCGACCTGGCCGTGGACATTGCCTTGCGGATCGACCGTACTCATCTCCGCGTAACCCGTCGAAATCGACTGGACGCCCGACGCCGTCAAGCGTGTTCAGCTCGTCAGAAGCACTGACACCGTCCCCATCCGCGTCCCGCCAGACGCGGAGGCTTGTGAAGGCCGGATCGCTCGAGTCCAACTTCCCGTCCGCATTCACATCGAGCTGGGACAGGGCCTGGAACCCGTTCTGAGCCTCCATGCCGTTCACCAACAGCGTGTTGTTGCCGAACAGTTCCCGCCCCGAGTCGACGCGGCCATTCCCGTCGCGATCCAGGACCAGCAAGCCGTCATCGCCCGCGACCCAACCCGTTTGCTCCGCGAAGCCGTCCGCATTGTGGTCGAAGAACGACGCGGCATGGACCGGGCGAGTCTCCACCCCATCGCCGTCGAGATCGAGGATCACCGGACATGGATTGATGGAGGAAGCAGCATCGAGCTTTCGCGCTACGTTGTCGACGGAGTGCGCCGCTCGTACCTTCATCACCTCGGCGACGAAGCTCGCTCCCCCACCCCGGTCCCAACCCAGGTACACGGCCAACATGGCCTGCGAAAGAGTGAAGGAATCCCCCGCGAGCTGAATTCGTGTCCCAAGATGCGGGCCCATGCTCGGAAGCGGGTCGGCCGGATCGACGATGTCGACGATCGGGTACTGTCGATCCGGATCGCGCCCCAGCGAGGGGAGCAAGTCTCGGGCCGGCGCCGCATTGAATGTCACCGCGGGGCGCATATTGCCGGTCGACAAGAGCTGGCCAAGCGTCCCGCCTAGCGAGTGGCCGGTGTAGGTCAAGTCCGGCAGCGACACGCCCTCATCCAGCGCTCGGGCCAGCAGCGCTTCCGCATCATTGAGCTGCGCCTTCGGTGCTTGTCCCTTCAACATCGCCCAAGCGGCCGCTCGATCCCCGGAATCGCTAATCTCGGTCCCTCGTGATGCAAGGACATACTCGCCCGTCACCACATTGCGAAATACAGCGCCGTAGTAGCCACTCGGACCCCAGGATTGAATCGGGTAACCGTCGGATCCCATGACGGGAACCCATCCCTGGGGTAGCGGTGGCCGATCCGGTCCTCCGTCGCTGTAGACATAGGCGCTCAGCTTTGCGTATTCCAGGTTGCTGGCCATGGCTCGGCTCTCCTAGCTCACTCGTGGCTGCGAGTGAAGAGTTTGAGATGTCCCAAATGCGAACGGTCCGCTCATATGGGGCGGCCAGATACCGGCCGTCCGGGCTGAACGCGATGCAATCGACGTATTCGGTAGCATTCGGAAGGTTCGACAGGCGGGCACCTGTCTCCAGCATCCCAGACGATCACGCCACCTCCGGGAGCCGCGGATGCCAGGAATCGACCATCGCGACTGTATTCGAGGGCGCGTATCGGCCAGGGTGCCCGGTCAAGGTACGCAGGATCCGTCCCGACTCCATATCCCAGACGCTGATTTCCGATACCTGGAAGTCTGCCGATGCGATCTCGAGCCCGTCTGGCCGTACGGCTAACGCGAAGGGAGATTGATCGCCACCCGTAAAGGACTCGAACGGGATCGCCCGACGTCGCGTCGAAAACCTGGATGACGGGACCCGGCCCAGGGCCGGATGTCACCACAAGTCTGCGAATCGGGGCCAAATACAGCAACCTTTCCGACCGAGACATGTCCCTTTGCGGTCGACAGCTTTCTTCCGGTCGCCACTTCGTGGATCGACACCGCCCCCAGGTGCCCGGCGGCAAGCAGTGTGCTATCCGGGGAGAAGGCCAATGCTCCACTGCGCACATCATTGGCCTCTGGCCGCGACGGATCCGGGCCCAGTAAGCCATGAATCCGCCGACCCGTCTGCGCGTCCCAGACATTGATCGCGACATGGCTCCGCGTGGCTGCTGTGAACATCCTCCCCGCGGCCAGATATCGCCCGTCGCCGCTCCATCGGACCGAGGTGATGGATCCGTCCTCCTTGTCCAGGGTGAAAAGCCGAGCACCCGTCCGGGCATCCCAGATGATCAGCGCTCGATGGAGCTGTCCTCCCGCGGCGATCCGCTCGCCATCGGGGCTCCAGGCGATGGCTCCGATCTCGCCGTCGTGAGCGAACATGCGGACGAGCCGGGGCGCGTTCGCGTCTCCCCTGGCGAAGAACTGGAACGCGTCGATGTTGAGCCACGCCGGCTCGACCCCCAGGCCCGCCCACCCAAGGAGCACGATCACGAGCGTGGCGAACGCGATGTGATGTCCGCCGACCCTTCTCGTCGCCGTCCTGCTCGTCATCCGCTCCTCCTTCGGCTGCTGAACGCCTCGATCACGTGCGGATGCTAGAGACGTCGATCAAAACCGTCAATGTCCAGAGTTGGATACGGCGAAACCGGCGTGGCTCCGCTCGGTCACCGCTCTCGGTGCAAAACTCCGGCGGCCGCCCCAGGCGGCATGCTAAAGTCCCGGCGTCGCCCCACTCCCCAAGGAGGAGCCTCATGCGCATTCATCGTTTCGTCCTCGCCCTCGCGATTGCCGCATTTCTGATCTGCCCCGGCGCGGCCCTCGCGCAGACCAAGCTGGTGCTCGGGCATAGCACGCCGACCACCGACCCCTGCCATCAGAGCGCGCTGATCTTCGCCAAGGAGTTCGAGAAGCTCACCAAGGGCAAGTACGTGGTCGAGGTCTATCCGGCGGACCAGCTCGGCAAGTACGACGAGCAGACGCAGGCGCTCCGCGCGGGGACGCAGGACATCCAGCTCATGGATCCCAACGCGCTGGACCGCTTTGACACCCTCGCGGGGCTCCACGTGTATCCGTTCCTCTTCCGCGACGCGGATCACTTCTTCAAGACCTACCGCGGCCAGGTCGGCGCCGACATGTTCGAGCAGATCCGCGCCAAGACCGGCGTGCGACTGAACGGGCTCCTCTTCCGCGGCTACCGCGAGCTCACCACCGTCAAGCGGCCCATCAACACCCTGGACGACGTGAAGGGCCTCAAGATCCGGGTGCCCCCGGCCAAGATCTTCATGGAGACGTGGAAGACGCTCGGCGCCAACCCGACCCCGATGGTGTGGGGCGAGGTGTACCTCGGGCTCAAGCAGGGGCTGATCGACGCCCAGGAAAATCCCTTCGCGATCTCCTACCACGCGAAGATCTACGAGGTGACGAAGTACCTCGTGCTCACGCACCACGCGGCGGGGTTCTTCTCCTTCATGGTCAACGACAAGAAGTTCCAGGCGCTGCCGCCCGATGTCCAGGCCGCCTTCCGCGCCGCGGTGGCGCCGGCCGAGGCGCACTACAACGACTTCGTGGCGAAGGAGCAGGCGCAGCTCCTCGACGAGTTCAAGAAGAAGGGCATGGAGGTGCTGACGCCGGACCTGGCGCCGTTCCGCGAGCGCATCAAGTCGCTGGACGCCCAGTTCCCGGAATACGCGCCCTGGCTGGCCAAGATCCGGGCGCTATAGGCGAAGGGCGCCCGAGCCGCCGATGACGCCGTACGACGGCCTCATCCTGATCTTCGGCGGCTTCGTCGTTTTCCTGCTCGTCCTCGCGGTGCCGGTGCCCTTCGCGCTGGGCCTCACCGCGCTGGTGGCCATCGCGGTCAGCGGCACGGTGCCGCTGGACGCGGTGCCGATCAAGATCGTGAACAGCATGGATTCGTTCCTGCTGATCGCGGTGCCGTTCTTCATCCTCTCCGCCGAGCTGCTGAACACCAGCCAGATCACCATGCGCATCTTCCGCTTCGCGGATAGCCTGGTGGGGCACGTGCGGGGCGGGCTCGGCCACGTCAACGTGGTCGGCAGCATGATCTTCTCGGGCATGAGCGGCTCCGCGGTGGCGGACGTGGCCGGCATGGGCGCCATCGAGGTGAAGGCCATGCTGGACGCGAAGTACGACCGGGCCTTCGTGGCCGCCGTCACCGCGTCCTCCGCGGTGGTGGGCCCCATCATCCCGCCGAGCATCCCCGCCATCCTCTACGGGAGCATCGCGGAGGTCTCCGTCGGGAAGCTCTTCGTGGGCGGCATCGTGCCCGGCACCATGATGGGCTTCGCCATGATGGGCGCCGTCTGGTGGATGAGCTGGCGGCGGGGTTACCCGGCGGGAGCGCGCGTCCCCCTGCGCGAGATCGCGGTGCGGTTCGTGGCGGCGCTGCCCTCGCTGCTGGCGCCGGTGATCATCATCGGCGGCATGATGGCCGGCATCTTCACCCCGACGGAGGCGTCGGTGGTCGCCGTCCTCTACTCGGTGGTGCTGGCGGTCGTCGTCTACCGCGAGCTGTCCTTCGCGGCGCTGGTCGGCTGCCTGGCGCGGGCGTCCACCACCATGGGCGTGTTCCTCATGATGCTGGCCACCGGCTCGGTCATCGGGCTGCTGGCCACGCGCCAGCGGCTGCCCGTGATGATCGAGGACTGGATCCGGGGCTCGGGGACGAACCCCCACGTGGCGCTCCTCCTGATCCTCCTCGCGCTGCTCATCCTCGGCTGCTTCTTCGACGCCACGGCCATCCTCGTGATGACCACGCCCTTCCTGGCCCCGCTCGCCGCCTCGCTCGGCCTGGACCCCGTCCACTTCGGCATCGTGATGATCTGCATGGTGATGATCGGCGGCATCACGCCGCCCTTCGGGGTCCTCATGTTCATCGCCTGCCAGCTCACCGGGGCGACCATGACGGAGTTCGTGCGGGACTCGATTCCCTTCCTGGTCGCGCTGCTGGCCATCGTGCTCTTCGTGGCGTTCGTCCCCCAGACCGTGCTCTTCCTCGCCAACCGGTATTGACCATGCAAGGCCTCGACCCCGAGCTGCCGGCCACCCCCACCTCGCTGAAGCAGTGGGTCCTCGCCAGCGGCATGCTCATCCTGGTCGTCCTGGCCAGCCTGCAGGTCTTCGCGCGCTACCTCTTCGACCGGCCGCTGGCCTGGTCGGAAGAGGGCGTGCGCTACGTGATGACGTGGACGGCGTTCCTCGCCGCGGCGTGGAGCGTGCGCGACCGCGAGCACATCACGGTGGAGATCATCATGCCGTGGCTGGGGCCCCGGCTGCGGCGGGTCGTGGATACGGTCCGCTGGCTGCTCGTCGCCGTGTTCTGCCTCGTGCTCCTGCCCTCCTCGATCCGCGTGACCATGGGCGTCCACGCCCAGCTCGGCGTGGCGATCGAGATTCCGCTGAGCGTCATCTTCGCGAGCCTGCCGATCGGACTCGCGCTCATGGCGTGGTATGCCCTGCGCCTCGCGGTGCGGGCGTGGCGGGTCAGGTCAGGCTGAAGCCGGAGGTGCGGAGTCCTTCCTGGAGCTCGCGCGCGGCCGGCAGCCGGTCGAGCGGCGGCCGGCGGTAGAATTCCGGCGCCGCGGCCGCCAGCGCCGCCGCCGCCTCGAGCACCGCGTCCTCGCGCAGCCGCCGGCCGACGATCTGGAGACCGACGGGCAGCCCGCCCCCGGTGAATCCGCACGGCACCGAGATGGTCGGGCAACCCCGTCACGCTGAAGGCATAGGTGAAGAGGAACGCATCGTAGAACCGCGCCACCGGGCGCCCGCCGATCTCGGTCGGCAGGGGCCGGTCGATCCGGAACGCGGGCACGCCCGCGGTGGGCGTGAGCACGTGGTCGTAGCGCTCGAGCAGCGCGCGCAGGCGCTGGTAGTACGCGGAGCGCATCCGCTCCGCGCGCGCCACCGCGGTCACGTCGAAGGCGCGGGCGGCGGTCACCTGGGCGACGAGCGCCTCCGCCATGCGCGCGCCGTGGGCCGCGACCAGCTCGCCGAAGCGCGCGACCATGGCATAGGCGCGGGTTCCGGCCATGATCTCTTTCAGGTCCGACGCGTCGAACGCGACCTCCTCCACGCTGGCCCCGAGTCCCTCGAATGCGCGCGCCGCCTGCACCGTCACGCGCAGCACGTCGGGATCGACCGGCACGAGCCCGCCCAGGTCGCCGCACCAGGCAAAGCGCCGGCCGGCGAGCGTCGCGCGCTCTCGGCCCGCCGCCGCAAAATCCACGCCCCTCCGCCGGAAGTGACGACGGGTCGCGATCGTCGGGCCCGGTGAGCGCCGCGAGCATCAGCGCGGTGTCCTCCACGGTGCGGGCCATGGGCCCCTGGACATGCGCGACGAGCGTGTCCCAGGCGAAATCCGCCGGGTAGAGGGGAATGCGGCCGGGCGCCGGGCGCAGCCCCACGATGCCGCAGAAGGCGGCGGGCAAGCGCACCGAGCCGCCGAAGTCGGTGCCCAGTGCCAGCGGGGCCATGCCGGCCGCCACCGCCGCGCCCGATCCGCCGCTCGATCCGCCGGACGTGGTGCGGGCATCCCAGGGATTGCGCGTGGGGCCGAAGATCGCGTTGGTGGTGAAGACGTCGGTCGCGAACTCCGGCGTATTGGTCTTCCCGAGCAGGATGGCGCCGGCGGCCCGGAGCCGCTCCACCGAAATCGCGTCTTCGTCCGGCACGAGATGCTCATGGAGCTTCGAGCCATACGTCGTCCGGAGCCCGCGCGTCGGGATGACGTCCTTGACCAGGAACGGAACGCCCTCGAGGAGGCGTGGGGGCGACCCGGAAGCGAGCCGGCGGTCGGCCGCCTCCGCGTCCGCCCGCGCGGCCGGGTTCAGCGTGCACACGGCGTTGAGCACGCCGTTGGTCTCTTCGATTCGCGCGAGGCACGCGGCGACGACATCACGGACGCCGAGCTTCCGGGCCCGCACGTCGGCCACCAGCTCCACGGCGCTGCGATCGGCGAGGTCGGCCATCAGGGATTCCGGCGCAGCGCGCCCGCTACATCCGCTGCTTGCGGTACGAGTTCTTCACGGCAATCTTGCCGTCCCGGAAGGTGAACACGTCGCAGCCGGTGACCTCCACCCGGGTCCCGTCAGCCCGGGTCCCGCTGAATATCCACTCCGAGAGCCCGCGATCTCCCACGAAGAAATGACGGGCGCCCCGCCACGACGCATCCGGGAACGTCTCGAACACCTCCGCGAAGGCCTTGCCGACCTCGCGCGGGCCCTCGTAGCGCCGCCCGCAGACGTCGGGCCCGGCGCTCGCCTCGAAGATGCAGTCCGCGGTCATGGCCGCCAGGATGGCCGCCACGTCGTGACGATTGAACGCCTCCGCGAACGCATCCAGGAACTCCACCGTGATCTTGTCGGTCGTCATGTCGTCCTCCTCCGGTCTCAGGAACAGCTCACCCACGTCGCGCGTCCGAGGCCCGCGCTCATCTACTCGATCACGCGGTTGGCGCGTACGAGCATCTCGGGCGGCACGCGGAGACCGATGGCACGGGCCACCTTGAGGTTCACGACGAGGTGGATGCGGTTGGCCACCTCGATCGGGATGTCCCCCGGCGGCGTGCCGCGCACGATCTTGTCCACGAGCCGGGCGGCCAGGCGACCCGACTCCTGATGATCGGGGCTGTAGCTCGCCAAGCCTCCCTGCTCCACGTAGATCAGTTCCGGGAACATGGCGGGGATGGACAGCCGCTCGGCCGTTTCGAGGACGAGGCCGGGGATATTGAAGCTCATCTCCCATGGCGCTACGATCCCGTCCACCTCGCGTCGGCGCAACCCGGCCAGCGCCGCGCGGGCCTCGTCTCGGCTGCCGACCGGCCGCTCCACGAGTGTCAGCCCCAGCCGGCGCGCGCCGTCGCGATAGCCCGCCACCTCGGGCGCCGATACGGATTCGAAGAATCGTGAACGAAGAGCACCCGCTTGAGACCCGGCACGATGCCGCGGAAGATCTCGAGGCGCTTGGGTGCCAGCTCATCCTGGTTGATGACGCCGGTGAGGTTGCCACCGGGCCTCGCAAAGCTCTTGGCCAGCCCCTGGGCCACGGGATCGCCTCCGCCGATCAGGATGATCGGGATCCGCGAGGTGATCTCCTGGACGGCGCGCGCCTCCGCCCGGGTCCCGACCACGAGGATGTCCACCTTCTGCTCCACCAGCTCGCGCGCGGCCGTCGACAGAGCGCTCAGATCGCCCTGGGTGAAGCGGACCCCGATAACGAAGTCCTCCGGCTCACGGTACCCGCGCTCGAGCAGTCCGGCCCGGAGCCCGACGATTCCGGGCGTGGGTCCCCAGGAGGCCGTGAGCGCGCCGATCCGCGACCTGCCGAGTGGCCTGTGCCCGCGCCACCGGGGGAAGCCACGCCGCGATCGCAATCAGCCCGATCAGGGCGAGGGCAACTGACGAACTGCGGGCCCGCACCAGGAAGAGGCCGCTAGCGTCGGGCGCTCAGGTCGCGCGCCGCCTTCAACAGCACCTCGGTCGGGAAGACCGCCAGGTCCTCCCCGAGCCACTTGCCGCGCACGATCCCGTCGCGATCGATCAGGAAGAAGTAGCGCTTCGCGATCTTGCCCTTGCATGTGCGGGTAGTCGATCTTGCCCGGCGTCTGACCATAGACCACCTTGTAGCTCTTGGTCACCGCCATGTTTTCATCGCTCAGCAGTGGATAGGACAGCTTGAGCGAGTCGGCGAAGGCCTTCTGCGAGAAAAAGTGATTCGTACTGATGCCGAGCATCTGCACGCCGAGGGCTTGCAGCTTGTCGAGGTCGGCCTTCCTGGCCGACAGGTTGTCCGCTCAGACGGGCGAAAAGTCGAGCGCCGTAGAACTCGATCAGCACCGGCTTGCCGCGCAGCTGGGCGAGGCTGAACTTGCCGCCGGTGGTCGCCGGCAGCTCGAAGTTGGGCGCTTTCTCGCCCACCTCGAGGGCCTCGGCCTTGGCTGGCGAGATCCCGCCGAGGATCATAGGGGCCATTGCTACCGCTGCAAGAACGGCGCGTCGGGTGGGCTTCGTCATCGGATTCTCCTGGCGTTCCCGACAAGGTGGGAACCGCCGATCACGCAGACCGCGGTTCTGAACTTAGGACGTTACTCTACCCACGGTTAAGGCGTGATGGCAAGGCCAACGCCGCGGGCCGGAGGCCCGGACGTTTTTCGGTCATCAATCGCAGGCCGAAATGCTGATCCACTCCGGGCGGCGGGTGACCCAGGCGAAGGAACGACACGCGTCAGAGCGATTTCAGATACTCGATCAGATCGTTGACGTCCTCTGCCCCCAGTCGCGCGCCGCGCCGGATCGCGCGCGAGTAGAGCAGCACGGAGATCGCCGCCAGAAGGAGAAACCAGGCGAGCAACATCCCCACCTGGAGCCAGCGCGGGAAGGTCTCCACGATGGTCCGCGAGAACATGTACGCCATGGCCCCGGGCATGAGGGTCATCAGGCCCGTCAGGAGGATCGCGATGGGGAGGCCGAAGGCATAGCAGACGGCCTGCACGGACGAGGCTCCGCGATCGGGAAGAAACAGCATCGCGACGATGAGGAGCCCCGCGATCACCATCCAGGCGGTCTGGACGACGAGTCCGCTGCCGATCGTGAGCCAGAGGAGACCCGACCCGAGGAAGCCGAGGACCACGGCGCCCCAGTAGTGAAACGGCTCGAGCTCGCGCTCGTTCGTCCCCCACGGCCGACACAGCGCGATCTTACAGGAGTGCCGAACCGCCCGTCTCCAACCGTCGGAAATCCTTACGACTCTCCATGCGGGCCGGCGCGTCAATTGAAGGACGCCAGCTTTCCGTGGTCTTGGGGGCCAGGCCTCGGTGGTACAGTCGTTGCTGCGGAGTATCCTCACTTCATGAGCATCCCGACCAAGGTCCTGGTCCTCGCCATCGACGCGGGGGATCCCGGAGCTGATCCTCGAGTGGACCCGCGACGGCTCGCTGCCCACTCTCCGGGGGCTGCTCGAGCGCGGCACGTGGGGACATACGGTCAATCCCGAGGGGCTCTTCGTCGGGGCGGTGTGGCCGTCCTTCTGGACCGGGCTGTCTCCGGCGCGACACGCGCGATACGCGTATCGCCAACTGAACCCCGGGAGCTACGAGTTCTTCGTCCCGTCTTCCATCGATACCCGAGGCCGTGCCTTCTGGGAGACCTTGTCCGAGCAGGGCCGGCGCGTCGCCATCGTCGACGTGCCCAAGACGGCGCCGGCGGCCCGCCTCAACGGGATACAGGTGGTTGAATGGGGCACGCACGACCCGGAGATGGGCTTCACGACCGTGCCCGCCTCTCTCGCCGCGGAGCTGGAGTCGCGCTTCGGGCGACACCCGGTGCCGCCGTGCGACGCCAAGGGCCGCGGCGCGCCCGAGTTCACCGCCCTGCGCGACGCGCTGGTTCGCGGGGCCGCGCTGAAGACGCGCGTGACCGGCCACCTTCTCGCCCAGGGCCCGTGGGACCTGTTCGTATCGGTGTTCGGGGAGAGCCATTGCGCCGGCCATCAGTTCTGGCACGTCCACGATCCGACCCACCCGCGTCACGATCCCGAGCTGGCCCGCGCGCTGGGCGATCCCGTCCGGGACGTCTACGCGGCCATCGACGCAGGCATCGGGTCGCTCCTCGCCCAGGCGGGCGACGATACCACCGTGCTCGTGCTGGCCAGTCACGGCATGGGCCCTCACTACGACGCGAGCTACCTCCTCGACCGGATCCTCGCCGCGCGTGAGCGGTCGGAGGTGCCGACGCGGACGCGGACCACCGCACGGGCGCTCGAGTGGGGCTGGGAGCGCGTGCCACTCCAAATCCGGCAGCTCTTGCGACCGCTCCGGACGCGGACCAAGCGGCACCTGGGCGAGGCGGTGGTCGAGCCGGACCGGACGTCGAAGCGCTGCTTCGGGGTGCCGAACAACGACGTGTACGGGGCGATTCGCGTCAACCTCGTCGGGCGCGAGCCCTATGGACGAGTTCGGCCCGGCGAGGAGTACGATCGGTTCTGCGCGGAGCTGGAGCGGGATCTCATGGCACTCGTCAACGTGGACACTGGACGTCCCCTCGTGAAGAAAGTTCTGAAGACCGCGGAGGTGTACCGCGGCGCGCCGGTGGACCACCTCCCCGACCTCATGGTCGAGTGGAACCGGGAGGCGCCCATCTCCACCATCCACTCGCCCAAGACGGGGACGATCCGCGGTGAGTACCGGGGCAATCGGTCCGGCGACCACAAGCCGCGCGGTCTCCTCATCGCCGCCGGCCCCACGCTGGGGCCTGGCCGATTCGCCCACCCGGTGGACGTGCGACAGCTCGCACCCACCATCGCGGCCCTGCTCGGGGCCGCGCTCCCCGACGCCGAGCTGGCGCCGATCCCGGAGCTGGCGCCCGCGTCCGCCCCCGTCCGGTGAGCGAGCCGCTCATCAGCGTGGTGATCCCGGCGTTCGACGCCGGGGCCTACATCGAGGCGGCCCTGGACTCCGTGGTCGGCCAGACCTATGCGCGGCGCGAGATCATCGTCGTCGACGACGGCTCGACCGACGGCACGGCGGCGCGGGTCGCCCGCTACGGGTCCGCGGTGCGCTACCTCCGCCAGAGCAATGCCGGACAGGGCGCGGCCCGGAACGTTGGCGTCGCGGCCACCACCGGCGAGTACCTCGCGTTTCTCGACGCCGACGACGTGTGGCTGCCCGAGGCGCTCGCGACCCAGCAGGCCATCGCCGCCAGGCACCCGGCCAGCGGGCTCGTCGCAGGCGACGGGATCGTGGTCGACGGCGACCACGTCGTCTCCGAGCGGCTGTTCTGGGGGCCGCTCGCCGCGCGCCTCGCCGCGGAGCCCGGTGGGGTACTGACCGGTCATCTCTACCGCGAGATGGTCGCGCATTGCCCGATCACGACACCCGGACAGATCCTGATCCCGCGTGCCGTCATCGAGCACGTCGGACCGATGCGGACGGAGCGCCACCTCAGCGGCGATTGGGAGTACTACATCCGCATCGCCGCGCGCTATCCGATCGCCGTCCATCGCCATCGCCTGGTCCGATACAGCTACCGGGCCGCGAGCTTGTCCGGCCCCCGCGCGCTCCGTCGCTATCGCTGGACGCTCAACGATATTCCCGTCCTCAAGCTGCAGCTCCGCGAGGGCCCGCTCGTCGATCGGCCCCTTGTTCGGCAGGCGCTCCGGGCGGCAGTGCGGGCCCGAGCGCGCGAGGCGTACTATCACGGCCGGCGGCGGGATCTCGCGTGGGGCCGGGCCTATCTGCGTCGGCTGGTCGGGCACGTGCCCACTGATCCACACGTCCTCGCCTGGGCACTCGCTCTCTGGCTCCCCGAGCCGCTGCTCGGCGCCCTCCGCGGGATCACCCGCCTGACGACACGGCGCCGGCGGCGCTCGTCGCGATTGACCGGCGCGCCCGGTGGTGGCGCCTAGGCTTTCGTGCACGTGGTGTTGAGTCTGGTTGGCATCGGATCAGGACTCGTCGTCCTGCTCGGTCTTCTCGCCGATAGAGCGCGCGGTGGCTGGACGCTCTTGTTCCTCGCGGCCACGGTGGCCACGAGCGTGACCGGGTTCGGCTTTCCGTTCGATCACCTGCTGCCATCCCACAAAGTCGGCATCATCTCGCTGGTGGTGCTGGCGGTGGCGATCCTGGCGCACTACGCCCTGCGCCTCGCGGGCGCCTGGCGTCGGATCTACGTCGTCTGCGCCGGGATCGCGCTCTACCTCAACGTCTTCGTCGGGGTCGTGCAGGCGTTTCAGAAGGTGCCGGCGCTGGCCGCGATGGCGCCCAATCAGACCGAGCTGCCCTTCGTCGTCACGCAGCCCATCGTGCTGGCGCTGTTCATCGCGCTCACCATCGGCTCGGCGAAACGGTTCCGCGCGGAGCCGGTGCGTTCCGCCTGACTGGGGTTGCCGGTAAGTCTGGTGCCTCCGGGGGGCTGTCGGAGAGGTTTCCAGTCCGCGCGGGCGCCTTACCCGACTCCCGCCAAGTGCTCGCCGCGATTGTGCCTGGGGAGCGGGCCTCAATCTTGCAAGATCGGTACCCTGGGCGGGTCTCCCGCCGACCCCGGGGACTGGCACGCCTCGGGCGCCGATACCCACTCGCGAGCGTCAAGCGCGCCACTGTCGCCGGGAGCAAGGAGATAGAATCGACGTATGCACGCTGACCCCGACGGGCCGAGCGACCCGGCGTTCGTCCCCTTCGAGGCTGAAGCCGTCGAGCAGTCCATCCCTGTGCGCTTCGACGCCCAGGCCACCCGGCATCCCGACCGCCTCGCGCTGGCGGGTGTCGATCGGCGTCTGACCTATCGGGAGCTCGATCGCCTCACCAACCGTCTCGCGCGCGCCATCGTGGCCCTTCTCGGGGAGGGTGAGGAGCCGGTGGCCTTGCTCCTCCCGCAGGGCGTCTTCGTCGTCGTGGCGATCTTCGCCGCCCTCAAGGCCGGCAAGATCTACGTGGTGCTCGACCCGGAGCTGCCCGACGCACGGATGGCGGAGCTGCTCGGCGACTCCCAGGCCCGGCTCATCGTGACCGCGGGGTCGGATCTCGAGCGAGCCCGGGGACTGGCCCGCGAGGGCCAGCACGTCCTCGATGGTGACGCCCTCGACGCCGCCGGGGTACCGACGCCCCTCTCGCGCTGTCGATCTCGGCTGACCGGGGCGCGCTGATCCTGTACACCTCGGGCTCGACCGGGCGCCCGAAGGGCGTGCTGCACGACCATCGCAACGTGCTGGTGGAGACGCGGACCTTCACCAATGCCGTCCGAATCAGTCCGGCGGATCGGCTCGCCCTGGCCCACCCGTGCGGCTTTTCGGCCTCCGTGCGCTCGCTCTTTCCCGCCCTGCTGAACGGGGCCACGCTGTTCGTCTATGACCTCGTCACGCAGGGGCTACCGGCACTGGCCCGAGGGCTTCGCGCCGACGGGATCACGATCTGGCACACCCTCGCCACGACCTTCCGGCGCACGTGCGACGCGCTCCCGCCGGGCGCCACCATCCCGAAGCTCCGCGCGTGCCTGCGCCTGGGCGGCGAGCCGATCAACCAGGACGACGTGGCGCGGTACCGGAGACATTGCCCGCCCGACTGCGTGCTCCTGCATGCCATGGGGCCGACCGAGACGTTCGTGATGCGGATGTCCGTCGTCCCCCGGGACTGGCGCGGGGCCGGCAACGTCCCCTGGGTCAGGCCATCCCCGACAAGGAGGTGCTGCTGCTCGACGAGGCCGGCGCGGAGGTCACCCCCGGCCAGATCGGGGAGATCGCGGTGCGGAGCAAATATCTGGCCGTCGGCTACTGGAGGCGGCCTGATCTCACCCGGCAAGCCTTCCGGCGCGACCCGCGGGGCGGGAGCGAGCGCATCTACCTAACGGGTGACCTGGGCGTGATGCGTCCCGAGGGATGCCTCGTCCACATGGGGCGCAAGGATTTCCAGGTGAAGATCCGCGGCCACCGGGTGGAGGCCGGCGAGGTCGAGGTGGCCCTCCTCGGCCTCCCGTCGATCAAGGGGGCGATCGTGCACGCGCGGCCCGGCGCCGACGGTGAAGCGCGGCTCGTGGCCTACGTGATCCTCGACGCGGGCGCGGAGCCGATCGTGAGCCAATTCCGTCGCTCCCTGTCGCAGGCGCTGCCCGACTACATGGTGCCGTCGGCCTTCGTCTTTCTCGAGACGTTCCCGCTCCTGCCCAACGGCAAGGTGGACCGCCGCGCGCTGCCCGAGCCGGATACGTCCCGGCCCCCTCTCGACGCACCCGAGGTCGCGCCGCGGACGCCCATCGAGGCGCAGCTCGCGGGGCTCTGGGCCGATGTGCTGGGCGTCGACCGCGTGGGGATCCACGATCCGTTTCTCGACCTCGGCGGCAACTCCCTGCTCGCGATGCGGCTGCTCGCGCGTCGTCGAGACGTTCCGCGCCGAGCTGTCCGTCCAGACGCTGCTCAACACTCCCACCGTCGCGAGCATGGCGGAGGCGATCGTCCAGCGCCTCGCCGAGCAAGCCGAGCCCGCCATCATCGCGCAGCTGCTCGCGGAGCTCGGTCAGGTCCGGCGCGAGTGAGGTGCGCATGAACGGCGCCGGCCAACCCGTTCCCGTCCCTCCGGGCCCCTTCGACCCGCTGCCGCTCTCGGTGATCGAGCAGACGGTGCCCGCGCGCTTCGAGTCGCAGGTGCGTCGCGGCGTCGACCGCCCCGCCATCCACACGCGCCTCGGCGTCGCCAGCTACGGCCAGCTCGACGGCTGGGCGAACCAGATCGCCCACGCATTGCTCGACACGCCCGCCGCGGCGGCCGGCGCGACGAGCGAACCGGTCGCGCTGCTGATCGGCAAGGGGGCGGCGCAGCTCGCCGCGTATCTCGGCGTGCTCAAGGCGGGCAAGATCGCCGCCGTGCTCGACACCACGCTCCCGGTGGAGCGGATTGCCGCGATCGTGGCCGGCGGCGGCATCCGGCTCATGGTGGCCGACGACGAGCGAGCCGCCCTCGCCCGGGCCGCGGGGGGCTCGGGGTGCATCGTCCTCACCATGGAGTCCGCCGCGCGGACGGGAGCGACCGGCCGGCCCGCGGTGGGCAGCGTGCCCGACGCGCCCGCGCATATCGTCTACACGTCCGGCTCGACCGGCCAGCCCAAGGGCGTCCTGCAGTCGCATCGCGTCGTGCTCCACCAGCACCCGGCGGGTGACCAATGCCTATCGCCTGTGCGCCGATGACCGGCTGACCATGATAGCCGCGCTCAGCACCGGACAGGGCATGACCAACTCCCTCATGGCGCTGCTGAACGGCGCGACCCTGTACCCCTGGGACATTCGCGAGCAGGGACTTGCCGGACTCGCGCCCTGGATGCTCGACGCCGGCATCACCGTGTACCGGTCGAGCACCTCGGTGGTGCGCTACTTCGTCGATTCCCTGCGGGGCGACGAGGGATTCCCGGCGCTGCGACTGTTGACGCTGGGCAGCGAGACCGCGTATACGCGGGATCTCGAGCGCATCTGGAGGAAGCTGCCCCCGACGTGTCTGCTCGCCAACGCGCTGTCGAGCAGCGAGGCCCATACAATCGCCTGCCATATCATGGACCACCGGGTGCGCCCCGAGGGTCGGGTGGTGCCGGTCGGCCGGCCCATCGACCCCGACGTCGAGATCGTCCTCGTGGACGAGGCAGGGGCGCCCGTGCCCCCTGGCGCGGTCGGCGAGATCACGGTGCGCAGCCGCTATCTGGCGCTGGGGTACTGGCGCCTGCCCGAGCTCACCCGGGCCGCGTTCGGGGTCGACCCTGCGGACCCCGCCCGGCGCGTCTATCGGACGGGAGATCTCGGGCACTTCCTGGACGACGGGGCGCTGGTCCAGATCGGCCGCCGCGACTTCCAGGTGAAGATTCGCGGACATCGCGTGGAGACCGCGGAGGTCGAGCTGGCGCTCCGCGAGCACCCGGGCATCGCCGCCTCGGCGGTCGTCGCCCGGCCCGACGCGCGCGGCGATCTGGCACTGATCGGCTACGTCGTGCCGGCGACGCTGCCGGGTCCCCCGGCCGCCGAGCTCCGCCGCTTCCTCGGCGAGCGCCTCCCCACCTACATGCTGCCGAGCACCATCGTCGAGATCGAGCAGATGCCGCTCACCGCGGCGGGCAAGCTCGACCGCCAGGCGCTCCCGGTCGCCCCGGCCGCCGGCGCGAACGGCGCCGCGTACGTCGCGCCCCGCACGCCGCTCGAGCGCGAGCTCGCCGTGATCTGGGGCGAGATCCTGCAGCTTCCGCGCGTGGGCGTCGAAGACGACTTCACGGCGCTCGGCGGCAACTCCCTGCTCGCCACCCGCGTGGTGGCGCGGGTTCTCGAGCGCGTGATCGTGGAGGTGCCGGTGCGCACACTACTCGAGGCGCCCACCATCGAGGCCATGGCCGCCGCGATCGTTGCGCGCATGGCGCTGGACCTTCCCGCCGCGGAGCTCGATAGGCTCCTCGCCGAGCCGCCCACGCCAGCCACCCCCGCGGCGCGGACGATCGGAGCCAGGGATGAGTGACCGCGTCGAGCCCGTCGCCAATGCCGGCGAGCGGGGGGATCTGACCGAGCTGCGGCGGCGGGTGGCGAGCCTGACGCCGGAGCAGCGGGCCAGGCTCGAGGAACGGCTGCTGACCCACCGGCCGGCGACGACCGCCGACGCGCGAGTTCCGCGGCGGGCCGCCGGCGAGCGCTGTCCGCTCTCGCTCACCCAGCAGCGGCTGTGGTTCCTCGATCAGCTCCTTCCCGGCTCGGCGGCGTACAACCAGCCGACCGCGCTGCGTCTCGAGGGCGAGCTCGATCCCGCGAGCCTGTCCCGCGCGCTCGACGAGCTCGTCGCGCGACACGAGACTCTGCGCACGGTGTTCCTGGTGGCGGAGGGGGAGCCGTACCAGCTCGCGCAGCCGCCGCGACCGATCGATCTCGAGCCGCTCGACCTGTCCCCGCTCGAGGGCACCGCGCGCGAGGCCGCGCTCGCGGAGGCGCTGGCGGAGACGACGGCGCGGCCCTTCGAGCTGTCCACGAGCTGGCCGATCCGCGCGCGGCTCGTCCGTCTGGGCCCCCTAGACCACGTGCTGCTCGTCGTCACGCATCACATCGCCTCCGACGGGTGGTCGAACGGAGTGCTCTTCCGCGAGCTCGCGGCCCTGTACGACGCGTTCTCCGCGGGCGAGCCGTCGCCCCTGCCGCCGCTGGCCGTGCAATACGGCGACTTCGCGGTGTGGCAGCGGCGTCAGCTCGCGGGGGGCGAGCTCGATCGCCAGGTCGCGTACTGGCGGCGCCAGCTTGCCGGGCTGCCCGCGGAGGTGACGCTCCCCACCGACCGGCCGCGGCCCGTCGCGCCGACCCATCGGGGCGCTCGCGAGGCGCGGGTATTCCCCAGGGCCCTGGTGGAAGGACTGAAGGCGCTCGGCCGCGGCGAGGACGCCACGCTGTTCATGACCCTGCTCGCCGGCTTCCTCGCCTTGCTCCATCGCTACACGGGTCAGCCGGATGTGGTGGTCGGCTCGCCGATCGCGGGCCGCACCCGCGTCGAGATCGAGCCGCTCATCGGCTTCTTCGTCGGCACGTTACCGCTGCGGGGCGATCTCTCGGGTGACCCCACCGTACGCGAGCACCTGCGCCAGATGCGCGAGGTCGCCCTGACCGCGTACGGTCATCAGGCCGTGCCCTTCGAAAAGCTGGTCGAGGAGCTGGCACCGGAACGCACCTTGAACCGCAATCCGATCGTGCAGGTGATGTTCGGCCTGCAGAATGCCCGCTCCGCGCTGCCCGCACTGCGCGGGCTCATCGGTCAGTCGCCTCCCCGTGGGCACCGAGAGCGCGAAGTTCGACGTGACGGTGTACGCCGCCGAGGTGCCCGAGGGCCTCCAGGTGACGGCCAGCTATAGCACGGAGCTCTACGACGCAGGCACGATCGCTCGGCTGCTCGTGCACTTCGAACGCCTGCTCGGCGCCATGGTCGCGGCCCCGGACGCCCGCCTAGCCTCGCTCGGGCTCGCGAGCGACGCGGAGCGCCGGCAGGTGCTCGACGAGTGGAATCGCCGCCGAGGCCCCCGCGCCGGCGGTGGCCACCATCGCGTCCCTCGTCGAGGCGCAGGTCGCGCGGACGCCGGGCGCGGTGGCCATCGTCGCCGGCGCCACCCACATGACTTACGCGGAGCTCGACACGTCGGCGACGCGGCTCGCCGGCCACCTGCGCCGCCGGGGCGTGGGCCCGGGGGCGTTCGTCGGCGTGTGCGCCGAGCGGTCGCCCGCGCTGGTGACGGCATTGCTCGAGGTGTTGAAGACCGGCGCGGCCTACCTGCCGTTGGACCCCGGCTATCCCGCGAGCGGCTCCGCTTCATGCTCGAGGACGCGGCCCCCGCCTGGTGCTCGTCCACGAGGCGGCTGCGGGCGCGGCTACCGCTCGAGAGCATCGAAACCGTCGCGCTCGACGACCCCACCGTTTGGGCCGGCGAGGCGCCCGGGGGCATCGAGGCCGGGGCCGGGCCCGACGACGTGGCCTACGCGACCTATACGTCGGGCTCGACGGGCCGGCCGAAGGGCATCCTCACGACACACGGGAGCGTCGTCAACTATCTCGGCTATCTGCTCCGCGAGTACGCGCTGGGGCCCGCCGACGTCGTCCTGCCTATCGTCACCGTCGGCTTCGACGCCTCCGTGCGCGAGATCTTCGGCGCGCTGGCGGCGGGCGCTCGATTGGTGCTGCTCGGCGACGACGACGTGCGCGACGCCCGCGCGGTGGTGCGCGGGCTGCGCGAGCATCGGGTGACCGCGCTGCTCGCGGTGGTGCCCTCCGTGCTCCGCACCCTTTGCGCGGCGGCCCATGACACCGGCGGCCCGCCGACCGCGCTTCGGCTGGTGCTGACCTCGGGCGAACCGCTCCTGCTGGCGGACGTCCACAATGCGCGCACGGCCCTGTGCCCGTCGGGCGAGGTGGTCAACCAGTACGGCCCGACCGAGTGCACTATGACCACCACCTTTCATCGGGTGGGGCCGCGGACGAGGGACGGGAGGTCGCGCTGATCGGCCGGCCTATCGCGAACGCCCGTGTCTATGTGCTCGATGTCGCTGGGCAGCCGGCCCCGATCGGGGTGCCCGGGGAGCTCTACATCGGCGGGGCCGGCGTGACCCGCGGTTATCTCGATCGCCCCGACCTCACCGCCGAGCGCTTTCTGCCCGATCCGTTCGACACGCGGCCGGGGGCGCGAATGTACCAGACCGGCGACCGCGGGCGGTGGCGCCCGGACGGGGTGCTGGAGCTCTTCGGTCGGGTGGACGATCAGGTGAAGATTCGCGGCAACCGCGTGGAGCCCGGCGAGGTGGAGGCGCGGCTGCGCGAATGCCGCGGCGTCAGCCAGGCCGCGGTGATCGCCTGGCCGGCCGGCGCCCCCGACGCGCGGCTGGTCGCGTACGTCGTCCCCGCCGACGGCGCCGAGCCGGCGGCGGGCGAGATCTGCGCACGCTCCTCCGGCGCGCGCTGCCCGACTACATGGTGCCCGCCGCGTTCGTGACCCTGTCGGCGCTGCCGCTCGGGCCGCACGGCAAGCTCGACCGCCGCGCGCTCCCTCCGCCGGGGCGTGACGCGAACGCTGGTCGCACCTACGTCCAGCCCCGCCACCTCCTCGAATGGCAGATCGCGGCCATCTGGGAGGAGCTGCTGGACACGCGACCGGTCGGCGCGACTGACAACTTCTTCGAGCTCGGCGGTCATTCCCTGCTCGCCGTCCGGATGATGCACGCGGTGGAGCAGGCATACGGCCGGCGCCTGCCGTTGCCCGTCCTCTTCGAGGCCCCGACGGTGCGGGACCTGGCCCACGCCCTGCTCGATCAGGGCAACCTCACCGTGCGGTCCCTCATCACCCCCGTGCGAAGCGAGGGAGCGCGTCCTCCGTTCTTCTACCTGCACGGCGATCCCGAGGGCGCGGGCCTGCACTGCCGCAAGCTGGCCGACGCCCTGGATCGGGAGCAGCCCTTCTACGCCGTCCATCCGCACGCCCTCGTCGATCGGGAGATCCCGACGTCGGTCGAGGCGATGGCGGCCGACTACGTGCGGGCGATCCGGGCGATCCAGCCGGGGGGGCCCTACCGGGTGGGCGGGCACTGCAATGGCGGCGTGATCGCCTTCGAGATCGCGCGGCAACTCACCGTGGCCGGCGAGACGGTCGAGGCGCTGGTCCTGCTGGACGCGTCGGGCCGCAATGCCCGCTTCAGACCGCTTCGTGCCATCGTTCGGCTTGCCGCGCGCGTGAGCCGTCTCGACGCGGTCACCGAGGCCAAGCTGTTCGCCCAGCTGAGGACGAAGCTGCTCGATTTGCCGGGAACCGCCCGCGAGATCAAGTGGGGTCTCGCGCGGATCATCGAGCGGCGCCTGGGCATCACCCGTCCTCGGAGGAGGACCTCCGTGCGGGGGGGACGCCGGCGCCCGCGTGGTCATTCGACGATGATCTCGACGCCCCGCCGCCGGCGCCGCCGTGGGTGCAGTCCCCCGCGGTCGTGGCGTACCGATGGATCGTCCGCGCTTACGTCCCCGGCCGCTACGGCGGCCGCGTGACGGTCCTGGTGCCGGAGCAGCGGCGGCGCGGGCGCCCCGATCTGTGGTGGTCGATGAGCGCGCGCGAGGTCGACGTGCGGATCGTGCCCGGGGCCCATCTCACCGCGGTCACCGTTCACGCCGAGGCCCTCGCCGCGCACATCGACGCGTGCCTCACGGGCAGCGGCGATCGCACATCCGGCATCCTGCGATCGTGAGCGCGCGGGTCTCCCTCGAGCAGTTCCTCGCGGACCTCGACGCGATCCCCGGCTGGACCTCGCCTCTGGACGCGCACCTGATCGTCGAGTTCGACCGGCTCCAGCGGACGGTGGGCACTCGCGGTGATCTCCTCGAGATTGGTGTGTACCGGGGGCGCAGCGCCGTGCTGCTCGGATATCTGCTCGGCTCCGGCGAGCGCCTCGTGGCCTGCGACATCTTCGAGGCCATGCCGCCCGATGAGCCGAACCAAGAGGAACAGGCTCACTGGTACGGGGGCCTCACGCGCCAGCTCTTCGAGGACACGTACCGCCGCTATCACAGCGCGCCGCCGACCATCGTGGCCGCGCCCTCCGTCGACCTCCGGCGCCATCTCGGCGGCCAGCCGCGCTTCCGCATGATTCACGTCGACGCCAGCCACACGTACGACAATGTCCGGGCCGATCTCGCGACGGCCCGCGCGCTCCTCCTCGACGGCGGGATCGTCGTCCTCGACGACTACCGGACCCTTCACTCGCCGGGGGTCGCGGCGGCGATCTGGCGTGACGTGGCGGAAACGGGCCTGCTCCCGATCTGCGTGACCTCCATGAAGATGTACGCGACGTGGTCGCCCGTGCCCGTGGATTGGGACGCGGCGCTCGACGAATTCGCCCGGGGGCACCCGTTCCTGCGTCCGAAGCGAGTGCCGCTGCCGGGACGCGACATGCTGCTCATCGAAGGCGCCATCCCTCCGGCGGCGGCGACATGGTGGACGGCGGGACTCCGGCGCGCGTACCAGACAGTGCGGCGCGCGCTCCGCCTCGGCAGGGGGGCGCGGCGCGCAGTGGCCCGCTGATGCCTCGCCCGATATCGACGGTCATGATCGAGGCGATCGAAGCGCGTCAGGGGCGGGCTCCGAGACGGGGAGGCAGGCGTTGAGGTCCGAGCAGGCGCGGATCCGGGAGCGATGCCGGCATCCGTCTGGGCGCTTCGTCGAGTTTCGCTCGGAGGACGTCGAACAGTCCGTGCCGGCGCGGTTCGAGCAGCAAGCGGCGCTTCACGGGAGCCGGCCGGCCATCCGCACCGCGGCGGGGGACCTCACATATCGGGAGCTCGATCTGCTTGCCAACCGGATCGCGCGCGCGATTGTGGCGCGGCAGGGAGGGGACAATGAGCCGGTCGGGATCCTCTTCGAGCACGGCGCGGCGGGGATCGCCGCGATCCTCGGGGTGCTGAAGGCCGGCAAGTGCTACCTGCCGCTCGATCCGGCCTCACCGGTTGCCCGGACCACCTACCTCCTCGCGGACTCCCGGGCCCAGGTGATCGTGACCGACACACGCTGCCGGCGGCTCGCGGATGACGTCGCCGTCGGGCCTGTCGGCGTGCTCGACGTCGACGATCTGGACCCGACTGCGCCCGCGGAGCGTCCGGCACTTCACGTGCCGCCGGCCGCCTTTGCAAGCCTCTACTACACCTCCGGCTCGACCGGGCGGCCCAAGGGTGTGGTGGAGACGCATCGCAACCGCCTCGTCAACGCCCGGCGCAACATCAATACCCTCCGCATCACTGCCGAGGACCGGCTGGTCCTCCTCTATACCGCCGGCTTCAGCGGCTCGGTCAACGGCATTTTCGGCGCCCTCCTCAGCGGGGCGTGTCTCTGCCCGTTCGACCTGCGGACGGGGGGATACGCCGCCCTCGCCAGATGGCTCCGCGAGCAAGAGATCACCATCTATCACTCCACCCCCCCGTGTTCCGGGGACTGGTTGATTCGCTGGAAGCCGAGGACACGTTCCCGGCGCTGCGCATCCTGCTGCTCGCGAGCGACTCCCTCTACGCGACGGACGTCGAGCGATATCGGCAGCATTTGCCGACTCGTGCCTGCTGCTCAATTCGTGGGGTGCGACGGAGTCGCCATTCTTTCGACCGTACTTCCTCGACAAGGTCACCGAGCTGCCGGGCGACGCGGTGCCGGCGATCGGCCCCTCCGGCGAGGAGGACGAGATCCGCCTCCTCGACGAGCGCGGGGATGCAGTCGCGCCGGGCCAGGCGGGAGAGATCGTGGTCACCAGCCGGTACCTCTCTCCGGGATACTGGGGGCTCGAGGAGGTCACGCGCGCCCGGTTCCGACCCGTGGGGGCCGCGTCTGGTGAACGGGCCTATTTCACCGGCGACCTCGGCCGGATGCTGGCGGATGGCTCGATCGTCCACCTCGGCCGGACGGACTTCCAGATCAAGGTTCGCGGGTATCGCGTGGAGCCGGCCGAGATCGAGATCGCGCTGCGAAAGCTCGCGGGCATCCGGGCCGCCGTCGTGATGGGCCAGACCGACGGGCACAACGACCACCGGCTCGTCGCTTACCTGGTACCGGAGGAGGTCGCCCCCCCGGTCGGATGGCTGCAGCGCGCGCTGCGGGAGAGCCTGCCCGACTATCTGGTGCCTGCGCGATTCGTCTTCCTGCCCACCCTGCCGCTCACGCCGAACGGAAAGATCGATCGATTGGCCTTGCCCGACCCCGGGCGGACGCGACCCGGGCTCAGCGTTCCCCTCCGCACGCCGGGCACGCCCCTCGAGGCGACGCTGGCCGGGATCTGGGCGGCGGCGCTGGGACTGGACGAGGTCGGCATCGACGACGACTTCCTCGAGCTCGGCGGCGACTCGCTCCGGGCCATGCAGGTGGTGACGCGGGTGCAGGAAACATGCAGGATCGAGGTGCCCGTCCGGGCGCTCTTCGAGGCCCCGAGCGTGGCGCGGATGGCCCTCGCCATCGTGCAGCATCAGCTGGCGCATCTGATCCCTTCGGACATGGAGGAACTGCTCGGTGACCAAGACAGCCCCGGAGGAGCGCGCGCGGGCGACGTGGGCACAGATGGCTCAGTGACCGACCCGGCAGGTCTCACGAGCGCGGACATTCCTGGAGCCGCCTCAGGGCAGACCATCCGGCGAGCGCTGGTGCGCTGCGACCATCCTGACCGGCCCTGGCGCCGAGTTCCCTGCGCGCCGAGATCTGAGCGGATGGCTCGTCGATCGGCGCATCCCGACTCGCATGACGCGACGAGTGGACACGCAGCCCTGGGCGAGCCCGGCCCGACGGCCGGGCTCGCCTGAGCGGGGCGGCCATCCCGCGGCCGAATTGACCTTTCCCCGCCCCGCTGGCAGGATGGCTGCATGGTGTCGCTAACCCCCGAGGAGACGAGGCGCCCATGAGCGTCGCTAACGGCCGCGAGTTCCTCAACATTCCCGGACCCACCAACATCCCCGACGTCGTGCTGGCCGCCATGCAGCGGCCGGCCATCGACATCTACTCGGGCGACATGCTCGGCCTCACCCACTCGCTCCACGAGGACTTGCCCAAGGTATTCCGGACGGCGGGACGCGCCTATATCTACGCGGCCAATGGCCACGGGGGCTGGGAGGCGGCGCTGAGCAATGTGCTGTCGCGCGGCGAGACCGTGCTCATCCTGGAGAGCGGCATCTTCGCAGCAGGCTGGGGCGACATGGCACAGATGATGGGCGTGAAGGTGGAGTCGCTGAAGGGTGACGCGCGGCGCGCGGTGAACCCCGAAGCGGTCCGGCAGCGCCTGGAGGCCGACGCCAGCCACGAGATCAAGGCTATCCTGGTCGTGCAGATCGACACCGCCTCCGGCGTCGTCAACGATCTGCCCGCCATCCGGCAGGCGATCACCGCGGCCCGGCACCCCGCGCTGCTGATGGTGGACGCGGTGGCCTCGCTGGGCTGCATGCCGTTCGAGATGGACGCGTGGGGCATCGACGTCGCGATGTCCGGCTCGCAGAAGGGCCTCATGACCCCACCGGGCCTGGCCTTCGTCGCGGGCAACGAGCGGGCGCATGCCGTGCATCAGAAGGCCGATCTTCGCACCCGCTACTGGGACTGGACTTTCCGGCAGGGCCAGGCGCACTACCAGAAGTACGGCGGGACGCCGCCGCAGCATCTCCTCTTCGCGCTCCGCAAGGCGCTCGACCTGCTGCTCGCGGAAGGGCTGGAGCACGCGGCCCGGCGTCACGCGCTTGCTGGCCGAGGCCACGCGCCAGGCGGTGGGCCGGTGGGCGGAGGGCGGCGCGCTCGGCCATCAACGCCACCCAGCCCGCGGAGCGCGCCAACTCCATCACCTGCGTGCTCACGCCGGACCGCGATCCGCAGCCGCTGCTCGACTATTGCCGAAACAAGTGCGGCGTGGTCCTCGGCGTCGGGATCGGGCCCTTCTCGGGCAAGGCGTTCCGCATCGCCCACATGGGCCACACCAATGCGCCCATGGTGCTCGGCGCCCTCGGCGCCGTGGAGATGGCGCTAATCGCGCTCGGCATTCCCTTCGGCGCGGGCGGCGTGCAGCGGGCCGTGGAGTATCTCGGCCGCGAGGTCCGCGCCTAGTTCACGTTCGGGTCGCGGTCAGATTCAGCCCCCTGTTCGAGGCAGTCCGCCAAACATCCCTCACTACTAGCACTTTGGGGCTTCCCTCAGCTTGGCCTCGAGCCGGTCGCCGACCTTCAGGTCATGGAGCGTCTCCGCGGAGGCCTGAAGCTCATGGACCGTGCCGTCGGATCCCCGCACCGTGACCTTGCTCTGGGCCCGCTCCACCTTGACGACCTGGCCCCCGACCGTCTCAGGGGTCTTCACCTTCCTTCTTCGCTCCTACTACGCGCAGCGGGACGGTCGAGTCGAAGAACTGGTCCGTTCCGTCAGCTAAGGGAGCGAGTCAGCAGGGAGCTTGGGCCGGGGCGACCAGTTGCTCCGACCCGCATCTGGCGAGGGCCACCTCCGACCTCGCGCGCCGCAATACCGCCTTCCTCGCGGCGAAGCCGTTCCAGCGTCTCCGCGAGCTCGTTCGCCTCCTCGATGAGGGCTCGTAGGGCCGCCGAGTTCTCGCCGTCAACCGGCTCCGCGGGGCGGATGTCTTTCTCGAGTGCACCCGGGAACTCCTCGAACACGACCCCTCCCCCCGCGCGATGGATCGCGTCCATCAAGCCGCTCAGCTCCAGGCGTACCCGCTCCGCCACTTCCATCGTCGCCCCCTTCCGTCATGCCTTTGTTCCGACACTCGATCCTCAGACCTGCACGAGCGCCTTCCCATTGGCGCCGAACCACTTCACCACCTTGGCCCACGCGTCGGGCTCCCGCTCCATCCACGCCTTTACCGCCTGAGTGGGTACGACCACATAGGCTCGCTCCGGGTGCGCGGCGGCCTCTACCACACGTGCCATGTCGGTTCGGATTTCTCGAAGCTCCGCGAGCAAGGCGCCGGTCGTCATGAACGCTCCTGGAATTGCCGCAATGGAAACCTCGCCAGACTGCCCAGATGATCGCGAACAAGACTTGCCCCCCGTTCGACACCGCCAGGTCGATCTCGTCTGGGACGCCCTCAAACGGACCGGCGGCGGCCGACGAACTGGAGCACGACGACCATGACGGCGAGCATCAGCAGTACATGGAACAACCCGCCGGCCGTGTACGAAGTGCCCAAGCCGAGCGCCCACAACACCAAAAGAATCGCCGCAATCGTCCACAGCATGGCGCCCTCCCTTTCCTGATTGAAGCGGCAAGGCGCGGTGCGCGAGTCCCCGGTGCGGGTGGCAGCACCGTGTCCTCCACTCAAACAGTTCTCGCGGCCAGGGTCGCCACGACACTCACCAGCGCTCGCGCGTCCACCGGTTTCGCCACGTGGTACTGGAACCCCGCCTGCAGCACACGGGCCCGATCCTCGACCGTGCTCAATCCCGTGAGGCCGGCCGCCGGCGTCTGTCCACCCCGATCCCGGGGCAAGGCGCGCAGCTTTCGAATCAGCGCGTAGCCATCCTCACCGGGCATCTCGATATCCGAGAGCACGACATCGGGACGCACCCGTCCGAATGCTTCCAGTGCCTCGGCGACCCCGGCCGTCGCGGTCACCATCGCTCCATACGCCGCGAGCAGCAGGCCGATGACCTCGCGCACCACCGCGTGGTCTTCCACGAGCAGCACACGCACCCCATCCAGCGGCGAATCACGTTCGACCAATTGCCCCATGGCCACCTCCCGACCCGGACACGGCCAGTCGGCCAAGGCCGCCTCTCGTGGCGCCTATACATCCTCGAATACGCCCTTCACCTCGTGAAGTCTGTTCCGAATTGAACACCTGGGACTTGTCTCGAATTGAACACATCTTGGAGACGGTCAAGGATGCGGGAGCGCACCTGCGGGCTTCACTGCGCGGGAAGCGGACCCACGGGCGCCCGCCACGACCTGTCGGCGAGCGGCTGCCGTCTTCTACGCCGCTGGTGGCCTAACCATGCAGGAGGATGTTGAGGAGGGAACTGTGAACGTGCAGGCCGCCGTTGTATTCGATGAAGCCGAGCTTCCTGAACTTGTTCATGAACCCGCTGATTCGAGGCCGAGTGGTGCCGACCATCTCCGCCAGGACTTCTTGGCTGATCTTCGGAACCACCGGCTCGATCTTCCCTTCCTTGCCGAAGTGGGCCAGCAACAAGAGCACCCGCGCCAACCGCTTCTCGCTCGAATTGAACAACTGATCAACCAGGTCTTCCTCGAATCGCACATTGCGGGCCAACAGGTGCGCCATGAACTGCTCAGAAAACATCGACCCCTCGTGGAGGAGCCCCACCATGGCTTGCCTTTCGATTCTCACGAGAGACGTCTCGGTCATCGCCGACGCGGTAGCCATACGAAGGGGCTGGCCGGCGAGACACCCCTCGCCAAAGAAGTCGCCGCGCCCGAGCAATGCCACGACCGCAGATTTCCCCCGGTCCGAGACCACCGCCAGCTTGATCTGCCCTCTCTCGATGTAGAACACGGCGTCCGCCGCGTCCCCCTGGGCGAAGACGATCTGCTTCTTCCGATACGCGGAGGCCGATCGTCCCGTGCTCGCTTTCGTCAGGAACGCCTTCGCATCGAATCCTGCCGTTTGCTTGCGCGCCATGGCGACCCTCCGTCGAATCCGGTGTTGCTACCGCCTCGCCTCCCTCGACATTATAACCCCAGGTGGCTCTCCGCATTAACACCCCAGGTGGCTCTCCGCCGCGGGGGGGAGCTTGCCACCATGCGCGGGCGAGTACCTATTAAACCGCTTCTTCGCCATGACGGCTCTACACGATCTTCTCGTACACTCCCGGCGGGATGAGGCGGAAGACGGGTATCGGCTCGGACACGTTCTTGAAGCTCTTGGGTCCCAGCGCCTCCAGCACCACGGACACGCGGATGCGCTCGGCGGTGAGCGGACCCACGATGACCTCGCCCCCCTGCGCGAAGCCCGCGAAGCGCGCCGCCTGATTGGTCACGGGCCCGGTGGCGGTGAAGGTCCAGCGCTGGGCGCCGGCCCCGCCCAGCTTGGTCGCGCCCACCAGCGCCTCGCCGGTATTGATCCCCATGTGCAGCGCGATGGCGGGCAAGGTCCCGCGGTGCTGCTCGTTCAGATCGATCGTCTTCTGGCGGATGCCGAAGGCGGCGCGCGTGGCATTGAGCGCGTGATCCGCCTGACCCGCCGCGCGCTTGTCGCCGGCCCCCGCGCCCTGGAAGATCACCATGAGTCCGTCGCCCGCCGTCTCGTTCACGTCGCCGTGGTGCGCGCGGATGATCTCGAGGAAGGAGGAGAAGTAGGTCTGGACCAGGTGGTTGAGCTGGTCCGGCGGGACTTGCTCGCTCAGCTTGGTGTACCCCGCGATGTCCAGGAAGAGGACGGACACCTCCTCCTTGCGCTTCTCCAGCTCGGTGGCGTCGGGATTGCGCTCCAGCAGCGCCTTCACCGCGTCAGGCACGAACTTCGAGAGCTCCCCCTTGAGCTGCTGGAGCAGCTCCACCTGGCGGCGCGAAGCCTGGAGGCTCTCCAGCGTGCTGGCCAGCTCCGCGTTGCGCGTGGACAGCTCGTCCCGCGCGCGCCCCAGCCCCGCGCTCATCTCGTTGATGGCCTCGCCGAGGTCGCCGATCTCGTCGCGGGAGCCCTTGGTGGTGACGCGCGCGGCGAAATCGCCCGCCACCGATGCGGCGGGCCACGCCCGCCACCTGGCGGATGGGCTGCACCACCACCTGCCGCATGGCCACCCAGAGGACGCCGCCCGCGGCCACGATGGTGAACAGGCCCACCAGCATCTGGCGGTTGCGCTGCGCGCGCACTTCCGCGAACACGGGCTCCATGCTGGTGGCCACGCGGACGACCGCGCGCACCTTGTGGTCCGTGCCGTGGCAGCCCTGGCACTTCTCTTGATTCAGCACCGGGCGGTGCACGGTGAAGAACGTGGCCCCGTCCCGCTGCTCCAGGGATTCCTGGGTCTGGAGCGTCTCGACCGCCCGCGCGAAGAGGGGCCCCGTCATGGCGGGGCCCGCGGGGCGCGCCATCTTGGAGATGGAGTCGAACACCGCCTTCTCGAGCCCGGCGTTCTTTTCCACTTCCTGGAGCGTGGCCAGATCGGTGAAGGCTTCGACGCCATTGCGCCGGTAGATGTCGAGCCCCGGCACCGCGCTGGAGCTCTTGAGGTCGCTGATCAGCATGCGCGTGACGTCGGGCCGCTCCTGGAGCATGGCCGATTCCACGCTGGCGATGAGGGCTTCGGTGAGCCGCCGCGCCGCCTGCTTGCTCTGGTCGACCAGGAGGGCCGATTCCTGCTGGATGGTCAGCACGGTGGAGGCGCCGAAGCCGATGATGAGCACGGCCAGGATGACGAGGCCGATCTTCACCGTCAGCGGGACACGCGTCATCGGCGCCCTGGCCCCATGCCTGCGCCGGAGCGTAGCACCAAGGCGATATCGCTAGCAACTCGCGGGCGCTGGAGCGCTTCCACCCCTTTCGCCCTTCTCGCCCGTATACGCAAGCAGACGCACCCAGATCGCCCCGAGGAGGCACGACGCCGATGCCGCTCGCCGCGCCGTTCCAGCGCCTGGCCTGGTCGAATCTCGTCGCCCAGTCGGCCGAGCAGCTCAGCATCGCCGCGGCGCCCATGGTCGCCGTGCTGGCGCTGGGCGCCGGCGCCGGGGAGACGGGCTTCCTGACCGCGGCGCAGACGCTGCCGTTTCTCCTCCTCTCCTTCCCCGCCGGCGTGCTCGTGGATCGCCTGCCTCGCCGCGGGCTCATGGTGGCGGCCGAGCTCGTGCGCGCGGCGGCGCTCCTGGCTCTCCCCGTGCTGGCGGCGTTCGGCTGGCTCTCGGTGCCGCTGCTCGCGCTGATCGGCTTCATTGCCGCCACGGGCACCGTGGTCTACAGCGTGGCGGCGCCCGCGCTCGTGCCCGCGCTGGTGCCACGAGCCTCGCTCGCCGCCGCCAATGGCCGGCTCGAGCTCGCGCGCAGCGTGGCCTATGCGGCCGGGCCCGCGCTGGCAGGCGCGCTGGTGGGCTGGGCGGGCGCCTCGCCGGCCTTCACCCTGGCCGCCCTACTTTCGGGCGTGGCGGTGGTGCTGCTCGTCGGCGTGCCCGAGCCCGCGCGGCCCGCGCCGGCGGCCCGACATTTCGGGCGCGAGCTGCGGGAGGGCGCGGGCTTCGCGTGGACGCATCGGTTCCTGCGACCCATCTTCCTGACGGCGGTCTTCTGGAACCTTTCCTGGTTCGTCCTTCAGGCAGCGTATGTGCCCTATGCCGTGCACGTGCTGGGCCTGAGCGCCTCGGCCATCGGCACCTCGCTGGCCGCCTACGGCGTCGGCATGCTGGTCGGTGCGCTGCTGGCGGCGCGGCTCATGCAATCGCTCTCCATCGGCATGGCCATCGCGATGGGGCCCTTCGTGTCGGTGGCCGCCGCCGCGGTGATGGTGGCCACGCTCTGGGTGCCCTCGCCGCTCCTGGTGGGCGCGGCCTTCTTCCTCTTCGGGGCCGGGCCCATCCTCTGGACCATCAGCCAGACCACGCTGCGCCAGACCGTGACGCCCGAGGCGCTGCTCGGCCGCGTGTCGGCGCTCTTCATGACGGCCTCCGCGGGCGCGCGGCCCATCGGCGCAGCCATCGGCGGCGCGGTGGGGGCCGCCTCCGGGCCCGAGGCCGCCATCCTCCTTGCCGCGCTGGGCTTCATGGTGCAGGCGGTCGTCATCACCTGGTCGCCGGTGCCGCGGCTCGCCCGCCTGCCGGAGCGGGTGGCGAGCGCCTGACGGTCCACCGGGACCGCACGCGCCACCTTCCCTCGGGGCCCGACCGCGGGTATACTCCGTCCACTCAAGGGCCGGTGTCGTCCCCGAGGGCGCTGCCGGTTCTCGCCGCTCGGGCTCGATTGGATCGGCCGATGGAGGCGCATGGTCCGATTCGTCCTCTCTCGTGTTGGGCCAGACTCTCGCCGTGCTCTTCACGGTGTCGGTGATCATCTTTGCCCTCATGCGGATGATCCCGGGCGACCCCGTCCTCATGATGCTGGGGGACGACTTCACCCAGGACGCCTACGAGCGCCTGCGGTCGCGCCTGGGCTTCGACCGCTCCATCGTGACCCAGTACCTCATCTGGATCGGCCGCGTGCTCGTGGGCGACCTCGGCGATTCCTACCTGAACCACGAGCGCGTGAGCCGGCTCGTGCTCGAGGCCTTCGTCCCCACTCTCACTCTCGTGGTGGCCAGCGTGGTCGTGGGCGTGCTCATCGCGGTGCCGTCGGGCATCATCGCCGCCATGCGAAAGGACTCGGCATGGGACTACGGCTCCATGGGGTTCGCCATCTTCGTCTACTCCATGCCGGCTTTCTGGAAGGGCATCATTCTCATCTGGGTCTTCAGCGTGTACCTGGGCTGGTTCCCCGCCATGGGGTGGGTGGCCCCGTGGACGGATCCCTGGCAGGGCCTCTGGCGCCTCGCCCTCCCCGCGATCACCCTGGGCACCTTCTTCTCCGGTCTGGTGGCGCGCATCATCCGCTCGAGCCTGCTGGAAGTGCTCGACCAGGACTATGTCAAGGCCGCGCGGGCGCGCGGCGTGCGGCAGGCTTCCCTCGTGTACAAGCACGCCATGGCCAATGCCCTCATCCCGGTGGTGACGGTGATCGGGCTCCAGTTCGGAACGTTGCTCGGCGGCGCCGTGCTGACGGAAACGGTGTTCGCCATCCCGGGGATGGGGCGGCTGTCCGTGGCCGCCATCCTGAATCGGGACTACGCGGTGGTGCAGGGCGCGATCCTCGTGGGCGTCGTCGCGGTGGTGGTGGTGAACTTCCTGGTGGACCTTGTCTATGCGTTCCTCAACCCCAGGATCAGGGTGGCGTAGCGGCGTGGCGCGACCTCTCGGCGCCGATGATCGCCCCTTCGACCCGGAAGGCCTGACCGTCCCCGCGCCCGGCGCCCCGCCGGACACAGCGCTCGGTGCGCGGGTTGTCCTCGGACGCTGGTGGCGGCGTTTCGCGCGCAATCCCGGCGCAGTGTTCGGGCTCGCGGTCTTCCTGGCCATCATCGCGATGGCCGTGTTCGCCCCCGTGCTCGCCCCCTACGACCCGCTCGCGCAGGGCGTGGGCAAGCCGCTGGACCGCCCGAGCGCGGCCCACTGGGCGGGCACGGACAGCTTCGGGCGGGACATCATGAGCCGCATCATCTACGGCGCCCGGGTGGCCCTGATCGTGGGCATCGTCTCCGTGTTCCTCGCCATGGTCATCGGCGTGACGCTCGGGCTCATCTCCGGCTACTACGGTGGGCTCGTGGACATCGTGATCATGCGGGTGATGGACGGACTCTTCGCCTTCCCCATCATCATCCTGGCCATCGCCATGATGGCGGTGATGGGTTTCGGCGTGAGGAACGTGATCATCGCGGTGGCGGTGGGCTTCATCGCGCCCTTCGCGCGGGTGACGCGCGGCGATGTGCTCGCCGTCAAGGAGGAGCCGTACATCGAGGCGGCCCGGCTCACCGGGGTGCGGAGCCTCACCATCATCTTCCGCCACGTCCTGCCCAATGTGCTGGCGCCCATCATCGTCCAGGGGGCGCTGCGCGTGTCCGGCGCCATCATCACCGAGTCGGGGCTGTCCTTCCTGGGGCTGGGCCCACCCCCGCCCACGCCGGCCTGGGGCCGCATGATCGCGGAGGGCCAGACCTTCATCGTGATGGCCCCGCATGTGGCGACCATCCCGGGCATCGCCCTCATGCTGGCCATCGTGGCGCTCAACCTCCTGGGCGATGGCCTGCGCGATACCCTCGACCCGCGCATGCGGCGCTAACGTGACCCTCACGGGCGGCGAGCCGGTCCTGGACGTGCGGGGGCTGACCGTCGAGTTCAGCTCGGAGGACGGGCCTCTCCGCGCCGTGGACGACGTGACCTTCCAGGTCGGGCGCGGGGAGATCGTGGGGCTGGTCGGCGAGTCGGGAGCGGGCAAGTCGCTGACCTCCGAGGCCATCCTGCGCCTGATCCGCTGTCCCCCCGGACGCGTCACCGGCGAGGTGTGGTTCCGCGGACAGAACCTGCTCGCCCTCGACGAGCGCAGGCTGGCCGACATCCGCGGCAAGGACATCGCCATGATCTTCCAGAACCCGGGCGCCTCTCTGAACCCGGTGTTCCGCGTGGGCGTCCAGATGCTCGAGGCGATGGCGCTGCACCTGCCGGAGCCGCGGCAGGCCCTGCGGGAGCGCGTGGTCGAGATCCTCGGCCGCGTGGGGATCTCCTCACCGCGGACGCGCACGCGCGACTACCCCCACCAGTTCAGCGGGGGGATGGCGCAGCGGGTGATGATCGGCATGGGCATCTCCTGCGTGCCGAGCCTGCTCATCGCGGACGAGCCCACCACCGCGCTCGACGTGACCATCCAGGCCCAGGTCCTCGCGCTCATCCGCCGGCTCGCC
Source organism: uncultured Candidatus Rokubacteria bacterium (assembly GCA_963733725.1). GTDB lineage: Bacteria > Methylomirabilota > Methylomirabilia > Rokubacteriales > CSP1-6 > DASRWT01. Next base: position 213,541 of record CAVTFC010000017.1, read on the forward strand.
CGCGAGCTGGGGGTCGCCGTGCTCCTCGTCTCGCACGACCTCGGCATCATTTCCCAGATGTGTCATCGCGTGCTGGTCATGTACGCCGGCCGCGTGGTCGAGCAGGCCTCGGTGGCCACGATCTTCCGCGCCCCCGCCCACCCCTACACGCGCGGGCTCATCGAGTGCCTGCCGCGCCTGGACGGCAATGGGCGGCTGGGCGCCATCGGCGGGACCATGCCGGGACTCCGGGCGCTGCCGCCGGGCTGCCGCTTCCACCCGCGCTGTCCCGTGGCCGAGGCGCGCTGCGCCGTCGAGGCCCCGGCGCTGCGCGCGCTGCGCGCCGAGCATGACGTGGCCTGCCACGTCGCGAGGGCCTCGTGACTGCGGCGCTGCCCCTCCTCGAGGTGGAGGATCTCGTCAAGCATTTCCCCGTGCGCGCCAACCCCCTCGCCGCCCTGCGGCGCGGCGTTCCCGCACGCGTCGTCCACGCGGTGGACGGTGTCAGCTTCGACGTCGCGGCGGGCGAGACCCTCGGCCTCGTCGGCGAGTCGGGCTGCGGCAAGACCACCACCGGCCGCCTCGTGCTCCGCGCCATCGAGCCCACCCGTGGACGCATCGTCTTCGAGGGCGAGGACATCACGGCCCTGCCCGCGAGCCGGCTCTTGCCCTTCCGCCGCAAGGCCCAGATCGTCTTCCAGGACCCCTACTCCTCGCTCAACCCGCGGATGACGGTAGGCGCCATGGTGGGCGAGCCGATCCGCGTGCACAGGATCGCCGAGGGGGCGGAGGTCGAGGCCCGCGTCCGTGCGCTCCTCGACATGGTGGGGCTCTCGCCCGAGTACGTGCGGCGCTATCCGCACGAGCTCTCGGGCGGCCAGCGCCAGCGCGTCGGCATCGCGCGCGCGCTGGCCGCCGGCCCGCGGCTCGTGGTCGCCGACGAGGCGGTCTCGGCGCTGGACGTCTCCGTGCGCGCCCAGATCCTCAATCTCCTCGTGGATCTCCGCGAGCGCCTGGGGCTGGCCTACCTCTTCGTCTCGCACGATCTCGGCGTCATCCGCTTCGTGAGCCATCGGGTCGCCGTGATGTACCTGGGCAAGCTCGTGGAGGTGGCGCCCGCCGGCGCCCTCTTCAAGCAGCCGCTGCATCCCTATACCCAGGCGCTCCTGGCCGCCATCCCCGCGGTGGGCGACGGCACGACGTCCATCTTCGACAACCCCACCCGGCTCCTCGAGGGCGAGCTGCCCAACCCGATCGACCTGCCGCGAGGCTGCCGCTTCGCGAGCCGCTGTCCCCACCGGATGGCCCACTGCGACGAGGTCGAGCCGGCGCTCCGCGAGGCGGCGCCGGGCCACGCCGTGGCGTGCCACCTCTACACCCAAGGAGGATCGACATGAAGAGTCGCGACGGATTCGAGGAAGTCAACCGCGAGCTGCGCGAGGGCGCCTGGGTCCACGACCCCCTCACCCGCCGCGCGATGCTCCAGGCGCTGGGCGTGGGCGCGGCGGGGCTCGCCGGCCTCTCGGCGGGGCTGCCCGGGCCCGCGGAGGCGCAGGCGGTCAAGCGGGGCGGCACGATGCGGATCGGCAGCTTCCAGAACATCGACACGCTCGACGCCCACAACACGACCTTCATCACCGCCTGCGCCATCCACAACAACATCTACAACGGGCTCCTGAAGATCACCTCCACCGACGGCAAGAGCGTGGACTTCAAGCCGGAGCTGGCGCGGGAGTGGGAGGTCCAGGGCGACCGCGTCGCACGTCTTCCGGCTGCAACAAGGGCGTGACCTTCCACAACGGCGACCCTTGCACCTCCGCCGACATCAAGTGGAATCTCGAGCGCGTCAAGGACAAGGCGCAGGCGCCCATCCACGCCTGGAAGCTCGCCCTGCTCGAGTCCATCGAGACCCCCGACCCCCAGACCATCAAGCTCTCCTTCGCCAAGCCGTATCCCTTCCTCCGCGTCGCCTTCACCGGATCCACCGGCCGGGCGGCCACCATCCTCTCCCCGCGCGCGGTCAAGGAGAAGGGCAAGGCCTACGGCCGCAGCCCGGTGGGAACCGGGCCCTTCAAGTTCGTGGAGTGGAAGGAGGGCGACTTCATCTCCCTCGAGCGCTTCGCGGACTACTGGGAGAAGGATGCCGCCGGCGGCAAGCTCCCCTACCTCGACAAGGTGATCTTCAAGTTCATCATCGAGCCCTCGACTCTCGTGGCCGCGCTCAAGACCGGCGAGGTGGACGGGATCAACAACGTGGCGCCGCAGTTCGTGGCCGATCTCCGCAAGGATCCCAAGCTCACCGTGTCCACGCGCGGTGGGCGGTAACTGGCGCTGCATGCACATGAACCTGGCCAAGGAGCCCTTCTCGGACAAGAACCTCCGCAAGGCGGTGACGTTCGCGCTGGACCGCCAGGAGATCCTGAGCAAGGTCCAGTTCGGCGAGGGCATCATTGCCCATGGTCCGATCTCGCCTCCGATGGGCGGCTTCTACGACCCCGCCTTCGAGACGGGGAAGAACGGGCAGTACTTCGACCTCGAGCAGGCCAAGCAGCTCGTGAAGCAGTCCAAGTACGCCAGCGGCGCGGAGGTGCTGCTGCTCTCCAACAACTCCGGCATCGACCCGCGCCAGGCCGAGATGGTCCAGGCGCAGCTCGCCAAGATCGGCATCAAGGTCAACATCGAGCTCGCCGACTCACCCACGTTCCGGCGGCGGTGGCTGCAGGAGCGGCAGTGGGACCTCGTGCAGATACAGTGGGACGCCGACCTCGACCCCGACGAGACGCTCTACCCGGAGCTGCACTCCACGGAGGCGTGGAACGCCGGCAAGTGGGTCAACGCGGACTTCGACAAGATGGTCGAGGGCGCGCGGTCCGAGAACGACTTCAAGAAGCGCAAGAAGTACTACGAGGAAGCGGTGCGGCTCATCGTCGAGGACGCGCCGGTGGTCATCCTCCTCCACATGAACGAGCTGAAGGTCTTCCACAAGTACGTGAAGGGCTTCCAGATGATCCCGGCCGGCCTCACCGACATGCACCGGGTCTGGCTCGACAAGGCTTAACACGAAGGCTACGCGCCGCGCCCGGCTGGCTCGCGTGGAGCCCCGGGCGCGGCGTGATGCCGTTCCCCCAACTCGCGAGGAGGACCACATGGATATGCGGGACCTGTTCCTGGCGCAGCACAGCGCCGTGCATACCGCCGCCGTCGGCGGCAACAAGGTCTCGGCCGCCGAGCGGGTGCTCAACGGCCTCAGCGACGAGCAGATGCGCGTCCGCCCCCGCGAGGATCTCAACTCCATCGCCTGGCTCGTGTGGCATGTCGGACGGGCGGAGGACATCTTTCTCAACCCGGTGCTCTCCGGGCGCGCCCAGGTCTTCGACGACGCCTGGATGAAACGGCTGGGAATCAGCCGCAAGGACTTCGGGATCGGCATGAAGAGTCCGGAGGTCAGCGAGCTCACCCGACAGCTCAACCTCGACGCCCTTCGCGAGTACCGCGACCTCGTCGGCAAGCGCACGCGCGAGATCGTCGGCGGGTTCCAGCCGCAAGACTGGGAAGGCCAGGTGCCGCAGGCGGGCTTGGAGCGCGCCCTCGGCGAGGGCGCGGTGCCGCCGGCCCTGGTGCAAGCCTTCTCGGGCCGTCCGCGGGCCGCCGTGCTGAGCGGCCTCGCCCTCTTCCACCCCGCGGGACATTTCGGCGAGGCCACGACCGTCCGCAGCGCGGGCGGCTTCGGCACCGGCATCTGAGGGGATCGCGGCGAGCGGCCGGAGCCCCGCGCGCAAGGAGTCCGACGATGATCGATGCCAGTGCTCTGCTGGACGAGGCGCGCCGTCGAGCTGGCGCGCTTCCCCGCGCTGCTGGAGGGGCTGGTCGGCGATCTGGACGAGGCCACCTGGCGGGCCCGGCCGGAGCCCGGCGAGTGGGCGCCGGTCGAGATCGTCTGCCACCTGCGCGACGAGGAGGCGGAGGACTTCGGCGCCCGGGTGCGGGTCGTCCTCGAGGGCGGGACGCGATTCGCGCCCAACGACCCCGAGCGTCGGGCGGTGGATCGTCAGTACCACCAGGCAAATCCGTCGGAGGCGTTGGCGGCCTTTCGGGCGCGGCGCATGACCAGCCTCGACCTGCTCGGATCGGTGGTACCTGATCGCTTGCTCGGGACAGCCGAGAGGCCCAACACCGGACGCCTGTCCGGCCTCGACCTCCTGGCGAGCTGGGTAGCCCACGACCGCCTGCATCTGCAGCAGCTCGCGGGAACGCTCGCGCGCCTGTGGGCCGACCGATGGGCGCCGCTCCAGGTCGGGTATGCCGGACCGATACCGTACGAACGCCGCCAGACCTGACGGCGCTTCGCGCGACAAGAGCGATGGCCCGGCCCGGCGCTTGACTTCGCCCCCCTGGGGGTGCGACCGTGGCGCGCGAGCAGGAGCCAAGGGGGAACAATGAACGAGACGAATCGGAACGTCTCGCGAACGCGTCCGTCCAGGTGATCGACTCTCCGTTCCCCGAGCTGAAGGAAGAGCGGAAAGTTGTGTCGATCCTGTGCGTCGACCTTGTCGGCTTCGTCGCGCGATCGGATCAAGCGGATCCCGAGGACATCCGGAGTACGCTGCGGCCGTACTACACCTACGTCAGACGAGAGCTCGAGCGGTGGGGCGGCACCGTGGAGAAGTTCATCGGGGACGCCGTCATGGCCGCCTTCGGCGCTCCCGTCGCCCATGAGGACGACGCCGAGCGGGCAGTGCGGGCCGCCCTTCGCATCGTCGAGGCGGTCCAGGAGCTGAACGCAGCCGAGCCAGGGCTCGAGCTGGCCCTCCGAGCGGCCGTCACTACCGGTGAAGCGGTCGTGGCGCGTGGGGCCCGGAGGGTGGAGGGCGAGGGCATTGCGACCGGCGACGTCGTCAACACGGCGGCTCGCCTCCAGGCGATCGCCCCGGTCGGAGCGGTGGTAGTCGACGAGGTCACCTATCGGACGACCAGGCATCTCGTGGACTATGAGGCGCTCGAGCCAGATGGGGTCAAGGAGCAAGTCGACCCGATCCGGGTGTGGCAAGCCAAAGCCTTCCACGGTCGATACGGCGCCGAGACCGTAGAGGCCACGCCCTCCCCCTTTATCGGCCGCATCCACGAGCTGGCGCTCCTGAAAGCCCTATATGCTCGCGCCGCGCGGGAGGGTTCGGCCCAGCTCATCACGGTGGCCGGCGAGCCGGGGGTAGGGAAAAGTCGCCTGGTACGCGAGTTCGGTGCCTTCGTCGACTGGCAGCCCGAGCGGGCGCGCTGGCGACAAGGCCGATGCCTTCCCTATGGGGAGGGCATCACCTTCTGGGCATTGGGGGAGATCGTCAAGACTCAGGCGGGAATCCTGGAATCGGACAGTCCACACGAGGCATCCGACAAGCTCGCTGCGGTCATCGGCGCAATCATTGAAGATCCTACCGAGCGGGACTGGCTCAAGACCCGCCTGGCGCTCTTGGTCGGCGCGAGCGCCCCCGGCGCCGGGGGCCCGGCAGAGCGGTCTGAATCGTTCGCCGCTTGGCGACGCTTCCTCGAGGCCGGCGCCGACGACCGACCGCTGGTCCTGGTCTTCGAGGACGTGCACTGGGCGGGCGCGGCGCTGCTCGAGTTCGTGGAGTATCTCGTGGACTGGGCGACGGGTCTGCCGTTCCTGGTTGTCTGCACCACGAGGCCTGAGCTCTTCGAGCGTCATCCCGGATGGGGCGGCGGCAAACGGGACTCCACCACCATTTCGCTCGCCCCGCTCTCTCGTGAAGAGACGAGCCGGCTGATCGCCGCACACCTCCCCGGCGTGGAGCTCCCAGGGGAGACGCAGATCGCGCTGCTCGAGCGAGCCGGCGGGAACCCGCTCTACGCGGGGGAATTCGCTCGCATGCTCGCTGATCGCGGGATCGTCGAACGCCGGGGACAGATCATGCAGGTTGCGGCCGGCGCCGACATCCCGATCCCCGAGACCGTGCAGGCCGTGATCGCCGCCCGTCTCGACACGCTACCGGCCGAGCGGAAGGCGCTCCTCCACGACGCCGCCGTCGTGGGCACCGTCTTCTGGGTGGGCGCGTTGGCCTTCATGAGCGGGCTCGACGAGCGCGTGGTGGAGGAAGGCCTGCGAACGGTCGCCAGAAAGGAGCTCCTGCGTCCGGTTCGGAACTCGTCGGTCAAAGGTGAGGCCGAGTATTCGTTTCGGCATCTGCTCATCCGAGACGTCGCATACCAGCAGATCCCCCGAGCGGCGCGGGTGCGCAAGCACCGGGCGGCGGCCGCCTGGATCGAGCGCCTGGCTGGCGATCGCGTGACCGACCATGCCGACATCCTCGCGCACCACTACGGACAGGCGCTTCAGCTCGCGAAGGCGGCCGGACTGGATGACGACACGCACGAGCTCGAGGTTCAGGTCCGGCGCTTCCTGATCATGGCCGGCGACCGAGCGCTCGAGTTCGATGCCCGGAAGGCGGAGGCCTTTTACCGGCAGGCGCTCAAGCTCTCTCCCCCGCGTCATCCCGACCGGGCACGGCTGCTCGGGAAGACCGCCGAGGCCGCCCTCGTCGGATGGCCGGTTGTCCGAGGCCCAGCGTGACTTCGAGGAGGCGATCGCCGAGTTCCACGCGCAGGGGGAGATCCTCGGCGCGGGCGAAGCGATGGTGCGCCTGGCCAGAACGTACTGGTTCCGAGGCGAGACAGACCGAAAACGGGCGCTTCTCGCACAGGCGATCGAGCTGCTCGAGCGCGAGCCGCCCGGACGCGAGCTCGCCTTGGCCTATACCCATAGCGCTGCCGACCACATGGTCGCCAACCGTTCTCCTGATTGCGCCGTGTGGTCGGAGAAGGCCCTGGCCTTGGCCCAGGAGCTCGGGCTCGATGCCGAGGCGATCCGAGCGCGCCAGCTCCGGGGCCTTGCGCGGTGCCAGCTCAGCGACCTGGTCGGAGGCCTCGCCGACCTACGGGAAGCGCTTCGCCTCAGCCTCGAACTCGGGCTGGGGAACGAAACGATCCGGTCCTACGGGAACCTCGGCGATTGGGTATGGGTCGTCGAGGGCCCCGCTCGGGGTCTGGACGTGAAGCGAGCGGGAATCGAGTTTGGGGAGCGGCGCGGGCTCACCCTTCCGGTCATGTGGGCCAAAGCGGAGACGCTCTGGCCTCTGTTCGATCTCGGGCGATGGGACGAGCTGCTTCGCGTCGCCGGCGACTTGATCGAGAGGGACCGGCGACAGGGTGGGGGTCAGGTCACCGTCGTCGCGCTCACGTACATGGCGTACGTCTTCGTGTGCCGCGGGGAGCTGAGCCAGGCCCATACCCTCGCGGAGGAGTTCCTGCCGCGGGCCCGGGAAATCCGAGACCCACAGGTGCTCGTCCCGGCGGTGGCCGTGGTCGCGCTGATCGAGCACACGCGCGGCAACCATTTGACGACCGTGCGGCTGATCGAGGAGATCGAGGAGGTCACTCGGGACCGCCCCGTCTTTCGATCCCGTCACCTGCCCGAGGCGCTCCGAGTGAGTGTGGCGGCGGGTGCGATCCGTCTCGCCGAACGCCTGTTGGAGAGCAACGTTCACCGCGCGGCCCGCCACCAATACTCCGTGCTCGCGGGCCGCGCCGTGCTCACCGAAGCTCAAGGCAGGCATGATGCGGCGAGCGCACTCTATGCCGAGGTGGCGGAGCACTGGGCGAACTACGGGTTCGCCCTGGAGCACGGGCAGGCGGCATTGGGGGCGGGCCGCTGCCTGGTCGCCGTGGGCCGGCATCACGAGGCTGCCGCCCACCTGGTCGAGGCTCGGAGGACATTCGACGCGCTCCGGGCCGGGCCCCTGCTCGCCGAAGCCGACAGGGTTCTCGCACGGGCCAAGAGCGCGGAGTCCTGATGGCCGAAGAACGCCGCATCGTAACCGTGCTTTTCGCGGACATGGCGGGCGCGACCGTGCTCGGCGAGGCCCGTGATCCCGAGGATGTCCAAGCCCTCCAGACGCGCTACTACAACATTGCGAGAGAAGTGGTCAGCGCGCACGGCGGCACCGTCGAGAAGTTCATCGGCGACGCGGTCATGGCCGTCTTCGGGCTTCCCCAGGCACACGGTGACGATGCCCAGCGTGCGATGTCGGCGGCGCTCGAGATCCGCGACCGCGTCCGGGTGGACCCGAAGCTCGCTCCGCAGCAAACGGTGCGAATTGGGGTGAACACGGGCGAAGTGGTCGCCACGCGCGACAACGCATCAAGCGACTTCCTGATCACTGGCGACGCGGTGAACGTTGCCGCGCGCCTGCAGCAGACTGCCGAGCCGTGGTCCATCCTCTGCGGCGAGCGGACCGCCCGGGCTGCTCGGGACCGGTTCACCCTGGGGCGCCCGACCGAGATCGATGTGAAAGGAAAGCGGCTGCCGATCCAGGCGCTGCCCCTCCTCGGGCGGGCGGCCGAGGCCACGCTGTCCCGCTTTCCGCTCATCGGCCGAGACGACGACCTGGCGCAGCTCGAGCTCGTCGCCCGGCGGGCCTTCACCGACCGCCGCCCATTTCTCGTGAGCCTCGTCGCACCCGCCGGGGCCGGGAAGACCCGCCTCGTCGAGGAGTTTCTGCATCGGCTGCCCGCCCTCTCGTCCGACGCAACGGTAGCGATCGCCCAGTGTCTTCCGTACGGCGAACGGGTCACGTACTGGCCGCTTCGCGCCCTCTTGATCCGCCTTGTCGGCTTGAAGGACGAAGCCGCGCCGGAAACCGTGCGCGAGGAGATTCGGGTCTGGCTTCACGACCGCGGTGTCGAATCACCCGAACGTGCGGCAGACCTCCTCGCCGCGACCATCGGCGCCGGGGAGCCGGAGGTGATCGACCGGGCCGCCCTCTTTGCCGCGTGGCGCACGGCCGTCGAGGTGGCGGCGCGACGGTCGCCCCTCGTCCTGGTATTCGAGGATCTGCATTGGTCGAGTGACAGCCTCCTCGATCTCGTGGAGGTCATCGTGCAGCCCCGGGGCGATGCAGCAGTGCTGATGATCGCCCTCACCCGTCCGGAGCTGCTCGATCGGCGCCCGGGATGGGGAGGAGGCCGGCGGAACTACGTCGCCATGTCCCTGGAGCCCCTCAACGACGATTCGGTCGCGCAACTGGTTCGCGACCGGATCGGCTCGAGTGCCCCGCAGATTGTCGAGCGTGTCGTGGTCCGTGCCGAAGGCAACCCCTTCTTTGCAGGCGAGATCGTCCAGTCGATCAGGGAACGCGTCCTCTCGCTGAATGACGTCGCGGCCGTTGAGCATGCGCTCGCGACCCTCCCCGACACGATTCAGGCGACCATCCTGGCCCGACTCGACCTCCTCGAGCCCGAGGAGCGGCGAGTCCTGCAGCTCGGCGCGGTGTTCGGGCGGGCGTTCCGGGCGGACGGAATTGCCGCCCTCGGACCAGATCTGGCATCCGACACCGACTTGCTGTTGGATCGGCTTGTCGAGAAGGATCTCATCCGGCCGTCGGCCGGAGACAGCTTCGCCTTCCGCCACATTCTGATCCGGGAGGTGGCCTATCAGACGCTGCTTCGCGCCGAACGAGCGGACCTGCACGCGGCCGCCGCCCGCCGGCTCGAAGCACGCGCCGGCGGGCGAGAGGACGCACTCGCCGAGCTGATCGCCTATCACTTTCGTGAAGCGGCCACTCTCACGAGCGTGACCAAGACCGCGCAGCTCGACGTGATCGAGATCCGGCGAAGGGCAGTGAGCTGGCTCAAGCGCGCGGCCGACGTCGCCGCGGCCGGCGCCGCCACCGCCGAAGCGGCCCGACACTTGCGCGCG
>CAVTFC010000018.1:0-441884 GCA_963733725.1 uncultured Candidatus Rokubacteria bacterium
CGCCTCGGTGAGGCCGGCCGCCTGCTTCGCCATCTCGATCGCCTCGTCCAGATAGCCCACGCGATCCACCAGCCCCAGCCCGCGGGCTTGCTCCGCCGTATAGATGCGCCCGTCGGCGAACGCGCGCACGCGCGCCTCCGGGATCTTCCGCGACTCCGCCACCAGCCGCACGAAGCGCCCGTACATGTCGTCGATCACCGCCTGGAATACCGCGCGCTCCTCGTCGGTGAGCCCCCGGAACGGCGACCCGGCGTCCTTGAGCGGCCCCGACTTGATGGCGAGCGGCGCCACCCCGATCTTCTCGAGCAGGCCTTGCGCGTTCAAGGTCACCATGATCACGCCGATGCTGCCGGTGATGGTGGTGGGGTGCACGAGGATCTGATCCGCGGCCAGCGCGGCGTAGTAGCCGCCGGAAGCGCCCACGTCCATGATGGCCGCCACCACCGGCACCTTCCGCTTCTCCTTGAAGTCGCGGATCTCCTTGTAGAGCACGTCGGAGGCGGTGATGGTCCCGCCCGGGCTATTGATCCGCACCACCAGCGCGCGCACCTTGTCGTCCTCCGAGGCGCGCCGCAGCTCCTCGCGCACGCGGGCGAGGAGCGGCACGCGCGGGGGCGGGGTGGTGAGCGAGAGGCCCGGCGTATCTTCCTGGAGGAGGCCGGAGAGATCGAGGAGCAGGATCTTGCTCGCGCCCGTGCCTTCGACCGTCTCCTCTTCGAGCGGGCGGATCTTCGGGGTGAAGTCGACCGAGATGAGCGAGCAGCCGCCGAGGAGGAGCGCGGCGGCGAGCGGGAGAATCGCGCGGAGAGCGTGGCGAAGGCGGATGGGCATGGGCTCAGCGCGCGTGGAACAGGGGAATGACCTCGGCGGCGAGCCGCGCGAGCTGATCGAGCATCATCTCCGACGGACACAGGGGCCGGAGGATGAACTTCGAGCCGCCGCCCTTCACGTACTCCTCGATGCGGCCCGCCACCACCTCCGCGGGTCCGAAGGCCGTGCACTGCCGGATCGTGGCCTCGTCCACGCGCCCGCGGGGGATGAAGGGCCCGGCCATGGCCGCGGCGGCCTCGGGCGAATCCGCCAGCGCGAAGTTGATGAGGGTGCCGAAGTGATCCGCGGGCACCTCGCGCTGCTCGGCCGCCGCGAGCTCCTGCACGCGCTCCACGCCCGTCCGAAACTCATCCGGGGTGATGAAGGACGGCATCCAGCCGTCGCCGAGCCGCGCGGTGCGCTTCTGCGCGGCCTCGCTCTTGCCGCCGATCCAGATGGGGGGCGGGCTCTGCCAGGGCTTGGGCAGCACGGTGATCCGGTCGAGCTTGTAGAACTCCCCGTGAAAGGTCACCTCGTCCTGCGTCCACAGCATGCGGATGACGCGGATGGCCTCGTCGGTGCGCCGCCCGCGCTCGCGAAACGCCACCCCCGAGGCCTCGAACTCGCGCGGCAGCTCCACGCCCACGCCCACCGCGGGGAAGAGACGCCCGCGCGAGAGCCAGTCCACCGTGGCCATCTCCTTCGCCGCCACCACCGGCGTGCGATATGGCAGCACGATCACGCTCGGCCCGAACTTCAGGGAGGTGGTCCGCGCGGCAATGGCGGCCAGCGTGGTCATCACCTCGGGAACGGGCACCGGCGAGGACAGGCGGTCCGAGAGCCAGATCGAGTCGATGTCGGTGCGCTCGCAGAGGTCGCAGAGGCTCCAGAGGAAGTCGGCGCCCTCGCGCCCCGGCGGCCACGGGCCCGGCATGATGCCGATGCGATTCTTGATCTTCATGGGCGCCATCTTACCTCACTCCCCAGGGGCTCGCTGCCCGGGGAGCGACGGCGAACTTGACACCGGCCGGCCCCGGGACGCAAGTTGGATTGGGCATGAGGACCGACGCGTGAGGGGGCGGGACCGGCGCGGGGCGGCGCGGGCCAGAGCCGACTGGCCGGTGACGCTCGAGACCTTCGAGCGCGGCATCATCCAAGGCTACGTCCTCGACATCAGCACCTCGGGCGTGCGCGTCCGAGTAGGCGCCGATCTTCCGGTGGGTGCGGCGGTGACCTTGCGCATCACCCTGCCGCGCGGGGCCAACCGGCTGGAGGTGGTGGCGCGCGTGGCGCGGCGCGAGGGCGACGGTCTCGCGCTGGATTTCATCGGCCTCCCCGAGACCGAGGCGCGGCGCGTCGAGCCGCTGGTGGGCGGCTGGGACACCCGCCGCCGCGGCCCCCGGGCGACACGGCCCCTGCCGGTGAGCATCCGCGTGGGGCGGGGTGAAGGCCAGGGCAAGACGCTCGACCTCAGCGCCTTCGGGGCGCGGATCGCGACGGACCTCGCGCTCAAGCCGGGAGACTCCGCCAAGCTGGAGTTCCAGCCCGAGGCCGATGGCGATCCGCTGCGCCTCACCGCCGTGGTGTGGAGTCTGGACGATCGCGGCGCCGTGTTCGTCTTCGCCAATCTCCGCAGCAGCGACTTCGTTCGCCTCAACCAGTACGTGGGCCGCATGGTCGAGCGCGGGAGCTGAGGCCCGCGACCCGCATGGCGCACGAGGATCGGCGAAGCGCCCAGCGGGCCCGCGCCAGCTGGCCCGTCCAGCTCGAGACGGCGGAGGGCGAGACGGTGAACGGTCGCGTCTCGGACATCAGCACCTCGGGTCTCCGCGTGCAGGCGCCCATCGAGCTTGCTGCCGGCACCCACGTGACCCTTCGCGTGACCCTGCCCGGTCCCGTGGATCGCATGGAGGTGGTAGCGGTTGGGGGCTGCGTGGTGCGCAGCGACACGGGGGGCATCGCGGTGGATATCGTCAGCGTGGGCGGGGGCCTGCCCGAGCGCGCGATGCGCCGGGTGCGTCCCCGCCTCGACAGCTGGGAGTCCCGGCGCCGCTCGCCGCGCGTGCACCTGCCGGTGGTGGTGACGCTCGGTCACGAGGGCGGGGCGCGGGTGCCCGCGGAGACGGTGGACCTCAGCGCATTCGGCGCCCGCATCACCACCGGGCTCGTCCTGCGCGCCGGCGAGCGGATCGACGTGCTCCTTCCGCCCGATGGCGACACCGAGCCCTTGTCGGTACGCGCCGTGGTGTGGGAGGTGGACGATCGGGGCGCCGCGCTCGTCTTCGTGAACGTGCCGGCTTCGGACTTCGAGCGATTGACCCGCCTCGTGTCGGCGCTGCTCGAGGCGCCCTGAACGCGGGATCGCCCCCCGCCGGCCGGGCGTGGCGAGCCGACTTAGCGTTTGACACGGCCCGGTGGCCTGACTAAGATGAATGGCGGTTCAGTCATCCCCCATGCGCGATCCTGACAAGCCCCAGCAAATCATCGAGGCGGCCGTTCGGGTCTTCGCCCGCAAGGGCTACTACAACTCGCGCGTCTCCGACATTGCCAGGGAAGCCGGCATTGCTGCGGGTACCATCTATCTCTACTTCCGCACCAAGGACGACATCCTCGTCACCCTGTTCCGCGAGAAGATGGCCCAGTTCGTGGGCAGCCTCCGCAAGGCCATCGCCGACGAGCCGGACGCGGTGGCCAAGCTCTCCCGGCTGATCCGGCTCCACTTCGAGATGCTGGAGGAAGACCCGCAGCTCGCCGAGGTGGTCCAGGTGGAGCTGCGGCAGGGACAGAAGTTCTTCCGGGGGGCCTCCACGCACGAGATCGCGTCCTACTTCGCCCTCATCACCTCGGTGCTGGAAGAGGGCGTGGCGGATGGCCGCTTCCGCGCGGGGCTGCCGGTGAAGGTCGCGACCAAGGCGCTGTTCGGCGCCATGGACCAGATGGCCACCTCGTGGGTGCTGGGCAAGCGCGGGTATCGCCTGGCCGACACCGCGGACGCGCTCGCCGACATCTTCCTCCGCGGCCTCGGGCCTCGCTGAGCCGCGCGCAACCAGGAGTCATCCACCAGTGCCGTACGAGAACATCATCGTCACCCGCGAGGAAACCTTCGCGGTTCTCACGCTGAACCGGCCGCCCGTGAACGCCATCAGCGAGGGGCTGATGCGCGAGGTCAACGAGGCGCTCTCGGAGCTGGAGGCCGACGACGCGGTGCGGTCGCTGATCATCACCGGGGCGGGCGACAAGTTCTTTTGCGCGGGCGCCGACCTCGGCTCCGCCTTCTCGGGGCCCGACATCTCCGCCTTTCTCCGGTTCGGCAACAGCGTGATCCGGCGCATCGAGCGCTTCCCCAAGCCGGTGGTGGCCGCCATCAACGGGCACGCGCTTGGCGGCGGGTGCGAGATCGCCATGGGCTGCCATATCCGCATCCTCAAGGAGACGGCGCGGATGGGGCAGACGGAGTCCAATCTCGGCATCATTCCCGGCTATGGCGGGACGCAGCGGACGCCCCGCCTCATCGGGCGCGGGCTGGCGCTGGAGCATCTCATCCTGGGCACCCAGATCGCCGCCGCGGAGTGCCACCGGATCGGGCTCGTCAACCGCCTGGCCAAGGACGGCGAGACGCTCACTGATGCCCGATCGCTCGCGCGAGAGCTGGCCAAGCGGCCGCCCATCGCCACCCGGCTCATCATCGAGGCGGTGGACGACGGACTCGAGGCGCCCATCGACAAGGCCATCGAGATCGAGATTCGCGCCTTCGAGAAAGTGATTCGCACCGAGGACGCGGGCGAGGGGCTCCAGGCCTTCTTCCAGAAGCGCCCGCCCGAGTTCAAGGGAAAGTAGGGCGAGCCGCAGCCGGAGGCGAGGCAAGCGAACATGGAAATGCGTGCGAGCGGAGCGAGCTAGCGATGGATCTCGGCCTGAAAGGCAAGGTGGCGCTGGTCACCGGCGGGGCCCGGAGCCTCGGCCGGCAGGACTGCCTCACCCTCGCCGCGGAGGGCTGCCGGGTCATCGTCCTCGACCTCAACGGCGAGGGCGCCGCGGAAACGGCGAAGGAGATCGCGGGCGGCGGCGGGGTCGCGCGTGGCTACGAGGTGGACATCACCGACCGTCCGGGCCTCGCCGAGGTGATCCGGCGCGCGCAGGGCGACGTGGGCCCGGTGGACATCTGCGTCAACAACGCCGGCCTCATCTACACGCTGGGCCAGCTCAAGGACATGGACGACGCGGCCTGGGATCTGAACCTCCAGGTGAACCTCACCGGCACGTACAATGTCACCAAGGCGGTGTTCCCGGGCATGCGCGAGCGGAAGTGGGGCCGGGTGATCTCCATGGCCTCGATCGCGGGGCTCATGGGGGGCTTCGGGCAAACCGCCTACTCGACGAGCAAGATGGGTGTGGTCGGCTTCGCCAAGTCGGTCGCCCTCGAGGGCGCGCGCTACAACATCACGAGCAATGTCATCGCGCCGGGCATCATCGGCCCCAACGCCAACCTCTCGCCGCTGTACGAGCGAATGGTCAAGCGCGTCGCGATGCAGACGGAAGGGCAGCCGGAGGACGTCGCCAATGCCATCACGTTCCTGTGCTCCGAGCGGGCCCGCTACATCACCGGCGCCGTCCTCACGGTGACGGGCGGTATGGACCTCTTCACCTTCTAACCGAGACCCAGACAGGAGGATCAGTCATGCCCACAGTGAAGGAAACCTTCGACGCGATGGCGGGCCGGTTCCAGCCGAGCAAGGCGAGCGGCATGAACGCCACCATCCAGTACGACATCACCGGCGACCAGGGCGGCACCTGGCATGCCGTGATCAAGGACGGGACCTGCGCGGTGAATCCGGGCGCGGCGGCGGTGCCGAACCTCACGCTGAGCATGTCGTCCCAGGACTGGCTCGACATGATCGGCGGCAAGCTCAACGGCCAGATGGCCTTCATGTCGGGCAAGCTCAAGCTCAAGGGCGATATGGGCCTGGCCATGAAGGTGGGGTCTCTCTTCTCCGTCTAGCCTTCCCATTTCCTCTCCCTCCCAGGCCGGGAGGGAGAAGGGCTGCGGGCTTGACGCGAAGCGTCAGGCCCGCGTAGGATAAGGGAGGAGACCAGACATGAAGGACGAACTGTTCACCATGGCGGTGCCCGAGTTGCCCGGAGTGTCTCCCGAGGTGCGGGCGCGCTGGCAGGAGGAGGTCAACCGGAACTTCCTCCGCATGAAGCACTTCTCCGAGATGGTCATGAATCCCAAGGAGCCCGAGATCGGGCCCACCCGGCGTCAGGAAATCTACCGGAAAAACAAGTCGCGCCTTTACCGGTACGAGTCCAAGCGGACGCACCGGACGCCGGTGCTGTTCGTCCCCAACCTCGGCATCAGCCGGCCGTACATCTTCGACCTCATGCCCAAGGGCTCGTTCATGGAGTACATGACGCAGCAAGGGTTCGACATGTACCTGGTGGACTGGGGCGTATTCGGGCCGGAGGACAACGGCCTCACGTTCGAGGACGTGGTGACCAAGATCCTGCCCCGGATGGCGCGCAAGGCGCTGGAGTCCTCGGGCGCGCGCGAGATCTCCGTGCTCGGGTACTGCATGGGCGCGCCCATCTCGGCGAGCTTCCTCGGCGCCACGCCCGGGTTCCCGCTGAAGAACTTCGTGGACATGGCGGGGCCCATCGACTTCGCGCACGCGGGGCTCTTCGCCCAGTGGCTCGACGCGCGCTACTTCGACGTGGACAAGTACGTGGACACCATGGGCAGCATTCCCGCCGACATGGTGAAGGCCGGCTTCAAGCTCCTCAAGCCGACCATGGATCTGTCCACCAATATCAACCTCTGGTGGAATCTGTGGAATCCCGAGTACGTCTCGGGGTTCAACGCGCTGAACAAGTGGGCCAACGAGTACCTGCCGTTCCCCGGCGAGTTCTTCCGGCAGTGGGTGAAGGACTTCTACCAGCAGAACCGGCTCGTCCGGGGTGAGTTGCGCATGGGAGGCCGGCCGGTGAGCCTGCGCAATATCCACGCGCCCGTGCTGGCGGTGGGCGCCAAGGAAGACAATATCGCGCCGCCCGGCTGCGTGAAGCCGCTCATCACCGCCGTGTCGAGCACCGACCGCGAGTACGTGGAGCTGCCGGGCGGTCACATCTCTCTCATCGCGGGACGCGGCGCGTCGGTGCACTGCTGGCCCAAGGTCGCGTCCTGGCTCGCCGCCAGGTCGTAGGAGGACCATCCAATGGCGGATGCGAGCAACCAGCTGTTCGACATGTGGAAGAAGCAGGTGGAGGAGGGGAGCCAAGCATGGCTCAAGATGCTGGGCACCCCGCAAGCCGCGCCCCTCGATCCCGGGGCTTTCTGGCGCCCCTTCATGGACCAGGGCATGGCCGCCTGGTCCAAGGTGATGACCCAGGGGCAGGCCTCGCCGGATCTCATGGTCCAGTGGAAGCAATTCCTCGACCAGTGGATCGCCGCCTGGTCCAAGGTCCTCGAGCAGGCCATGGGTACGGAAGCCTTCGCCAAGACCCTCGGCAAGCAGATGGAGGGATTCCTCAACACGGCCGGCCCCGCGAAGAAGGCCGCCGACCAGCAGGTGGAGGCGACTGTGGCGGGGCTGGGGCTCGCCTCGCGCAGCCAGCTCATCGCGGTGGCCCAGCAGCTCATCCAGCTCGAGGAAAAGATCGAGGGCGTGGAGGACAAGCTGGACGCCGTGCTCCGCCGGCTGGACCCGGCGGGCGGGCCGCGGTAGACCCGGCATGATCGGCATCACCATCGATCGCATCGAGGTGGGCGATCACGCGGAGCTGACGCGCGTGGCCACCGACGGCGACATCGCGGGCTTCGTGGACTCGGTGGGGGACTACAATCCCATCCACTCCGATCCGGCCTATGCCGCCGGCACGCTCTTCAAGGAGCGGATCGCGCCGGGGATCTGGACGGCGGGCCTGGTGTCGGCGGTGATCGGCACGCGGCTCCCCGGTCCCGGCACCATCTACCTCTCGCAGGACCTCAGGTTCCTCCGGCCGGTCAAGCTGGGCGACACCATCACCGCGCGGGTGGACGTCATCGAGATTGTCGGTGAGAAGAATCGGGTCCGGCTCCGGACGGTCTGCGTGAACCAGCGCGGCGAGGAGGTGCTCGGCGGCGAGGCGCTGGTGATGCCGTCGCGCACGCCGGTGCGCTATGAGCGGGTGGCGGATCCCGCCGCGCTCCTGACCCTCTGGGCGCTGGGCCCGTGGGCGCTGGCCGCCCAGGGCGCGGCCTTGGTGGGGATGCTGGGGCTCAGCGCCATCGCGTTGGCGGTGCGTCCTGCTGTCAGTGCCGCGGCGGTGGGGCGACGCCCTCAACTTTCGTAATGCTCGCCTCAGAGCACAGGGTGCTCTTCAGCTCGCCCTGCTCGTTACATGAACAACCCGCCGTTGATGGAGAGCTCGGCTCCCGTCACGTAGTCGCCGTCCTTGGAGCAGAGGTAGACGCAGGCGCGCGCCACCTCCTCCGCCTTGCCGAAACGCCGCATGGGAATCTGCTCCAGCAGCTTGGCGCGCACCTTCTCGGGGATGGCCGTGACCATGTCGGTCTCGGTGAAGCCCGGCGCCACGCAGTTCACGGTGATGCCCTTGCCGGCCAGCTCCTTGGCCAGGGACTTCGTGAAGGCCGCCACGCCCGCCTTGGAGGCGGCGTAGTTGGCCTGGCCGAAGTTGCCGATCTGCCCGATCACCGAGGTGATGTTCACCACGCGGCCGAAGCTCTGCTTGAGCATCTGGTCGATGAACACCTTGGTGGAATTGAAGACCCCGTCGAGATTGATGGCCAGCACCTTCCGCCACGAGGCGTGATCCATCTTCACGAAGCTCTTGTCCGAGGTGATGCCGGCATTGTTGACGAGGATGTCGAGGTGCCCGAACTCCTTCAGCACCTCCTGCGCCATCCGGTAAGTATCGGGGTAGTCGGCCACGTCGGCCTGGGCGAGCATGACCCGGCGCCCCAGCTTCTGGATCTGGTCGGCGACGGCGCGGGCGGTGGTCTCGCTGGAGACGTAGTTGACGGCGACGTCGGCGCCCTCCTCGGCAAGCGCGAGCGCGATGGCGCGTCCGATGCCGCGGGAGCCTCCGGTGACGAGGGCGGTGCGTCCTTCGAGCAGCATGGCGCGTCCTCCTGACGAGGTCATGAAGGGTGCGCCAGTATACCCCGCCGAGGGGGCGTCGGCTTGTGGGCCCTGACGCGCGGTGTTAGACTCCCGCCATGGCGTACGTGATCAAACGGTACTCCAACCGTAAGCTCTACGACACGCAGGAGAGCCGTTACGTCACCCTGGAGGAGCTCGAGGAGCTGATCCGGGCCGGGAAGGAGATCTCGGTGGTGGATGTCTCCACCGGCGAGGATCTCACCTCGGTCACCCTGGCCCAGATCATCCTCGAGAACGAGCGCAACCACCGCGCCTCGCTCCCCACCGGGTTCCTCCACCAGCTCATCAAGCACGGCGAGGCCTGGCAGGATTTCGTGCAGGGCACGATGAAGTCGAGCCTCGACGCGATCATCACCAGCCAGCGCGAGGCCGATCGCGTGTTCCGGGAATGGGCGTCGCGCGCAGGCTGGGCGGCAGCGCCGAAGGTCGCGCCGACGCCGGGGACGTCCGAGCGCAAGAGCGAGCCGGCGGGCGAGGCGGACGCGCTGCGTGACGAGGTGGCGGTGCTCCGCGAGCAGCTGCGCGCGCTCGAGGAGCGTCTGGAGAAGCGGCGCGAGAGGTGACCGCGGGCCGGGGCGGCCCGACCCGCGACGATGCCGCTAGGCGATGCCGCTAGGCCGTGTGGACGTTGAGCGACTTCACCCGATCCGAGAGGTGGGCGAAGGTGGCCTGGATCTCCTTGCCGGCATGCTCGGCGCTGACCTGGAGCCGCTCGGCCGACCGCGTCACCGCCTGGGCATTGCCCTCGAAGAGCTTGAAGGCGCGCTGCGCCGCTTCCGTCGACTCCTGCATCCCGCGCTGGCAGTAGGCCAGGGGGTCCGCCACCGAGCCGTCCTGCATGTCGGTCTGTCGCCGGAGGGCAAAGGCCTGACCGTCCTTCACCGCCTCGACGGCCGAGGACTGGAGCTCCGCGTAGAGGCGGACACCCTCCTTGGCGGCGGTGGCGGAGAGGTCAACCAGCTCGCGGAGCACCTTCTGATTCACGTCGGCGCTGAGGGTGAACATCTCCACGGCGGCGCCGGTCATCCGGGCGAAGAGATCAGTTCCCTGGGTGGCCATCGTCATTGATCGAATCCTCCGTTTTGGAAGCCTGTCGCCACACGATTGTCACAGTGCGGCGTACGGTGAGGTAATGATAACGCAATGCGCTATCAGGCGTCAAGCAGAGGAAACCTTTGGTATCTCAAGGGCTTGCTCGTCTTGGCCCTCCTTTCTGGCTGCGCCACCACCCCTCCGCCCAAACCGCCCGTCCGTCCTGCGGTTCAGCCCCGTGCGCCAACGGAGGATGATCGCTTCCGGATCTCGGCGGCCCTGGCGCCGCTCCTGCGCACCACCGGGATGTGGCGGGGCCCGGAGGACGGCTGCGCGGTGGGGCTCGGGATCCTGCCGATGAAGAGCATCAATCTCGGCGTGGCGCCGCACCCCACCTGTCTCTTCAGCCTCCTCGTGACCCAGGGCGCGCTGGCGCAGCTTCCGCCCGAGGAGCTGCGCGCGGCGCTCGCGCACGAGCTGGGCCACGTGGAGCTCGAGCACGCGGTGGCGCGCCGGGCGCGCCGGCAGCAGGAGCGCAGCGCGGGGCCCATGCTTTCGCGCGAGCCCGCCGAGCTGGCGAAGTTCCGCGCCTACGACCGGGACGAGGAGCGCGCGGCGGACCGCTACGCCGTGGAGCTCTTGAACCGGCTCCCGGGCGACGGCACCCGATGCCGCGCGCTCTCGGCGCTGCTCCGGCGCCTCGATCGCGAGAGCCGCCGGCCCGCTTCCGACAACTGGCTCTCGACGCACCCGAGCCCTACGGCGCGGCTCGAGGCGATCAAGGAGATCTGCCCATGAAACGATCTATCACGACGCTGCTGCTGGCCCTGGCCACCGTGACCGCGGGAGCTCCCGCCCTCGCCCAGACGGTTCCGCTCTCCGTGCTGATCACCGAACGCGCCCGCTTCGACCAGCAGCAGGTGACCGTGATCGGCACGGTCGGCATCCGGGCGGCCCCGGGCGCGGCCATCCAGCGCTTCACCCTCATGGCGGACGGGATGACGGTGGACGTGGTGGCGCCCGGAGGCTTCCCGGTGAACCCCGGGGCGCGCGTGGAGGTGGAAGGGGTGTACCGCTACTCGACGAATTCCATCGAGGCGTTCCGCGTGTCGCCCCGGTAAGATACTCCCCCATGAACCTGGCCCGGCTGGGTGAGCACAGCCTCGACAAGTACGGCGAGTTCGTCTCGCTGTCCTTCGAGGGGCGCGAGTACACCAACGTGGAGACCGACCGCGCGGCGCGTCGCCTCGCCAATGCCCTGCGGCGTCTGGGCGTGGCCCCGGGCGATCGGGTGGTGGTGATGCTCCCGAACTGCCCCGAAGTTACCCAGAGCTACGGCGGCATCCTCAAGGCGGGAGCGGTGATCGTCCCGGTGATCTTCCTGCTGGGCGCCGCGGAAGTCGCGCATATCCTCGCCCACTCCGAGGCGAAGGTGGTGATCACGTCCACGGACATGGTGTGGAAGTTCGAGGACCAGATCGGCGTCCTGCCGGCGCTCCGGCACGTCCTGCTGGTGGATGGCGAGGGCGAACGCGACGGCCGCACCCGGTCGCTCGCCGCGGAGACGGCGGGGGAGAGCGAGCGCTTTGAGACGGTCGAGCGCGAGGACGGGGACATCGCGGTGATCATCTACACCTCCGGCACCACGGGGATGCCGAAGGGCGTGGCGCTGTCGCACGCGAACCTCGCCGAGAATGCCCGCGCCGCCGCCGCACTCTACGAGCTCGATCGGCGCGAATGGGCGGTGGCGGTGCTGCCGCTCTCGCACTCCTACGGGCTCACCCTCATGAACGCGGGGAATCTTCTCGGCACCCGCGCCGTGCTGCTCCGCTGGTTCAATCCGGAAGGAGTGCTGGAGACCATCCAGAAGTTCCGCGCCACCACGATGTCGGGCGTGCCCACCATGTTCGTCTATCTGCTGAACTATCCGGAGGCGGGCCACTTCGACACGTCCTCCATGCGGGTCTGGGGCTCCGGGGCCGCGCCACTCCCCCTGGAGCTGGTGGAGCCCTTCGAGCGGAAGTTCGGCGGCAAGCTGATGGAGGGCTACGGGCTCACCGAGGCCGCCCCGGTGGTCTCGGCGCATCGGCTTTCCGGGGTGCGCAAGCTCGGCTCGGTGGGCCAGCCCATCCCGGGCGTGATCGTCACCATCCAGGACGACGCCGACCGGATGCTGCCCGCCGGCGCGGTGGGCGAGGTGTGCGTGAAGGGTCCTAATGTGATGCTCGGCTACTACCGCGATCCCGACGAGACCGCGCGCACGGTGCGGAGCGGCTGGCTCCATACCGGCGACGTGGGGCGGCTGGACGAGGACGGCTACCTCTACATCGTCGAGCGGAAGAAGGACCTCATCATCCGCGGGGGCTTCAATATCTACCCTCGCGAGGTCGAGGAAGCCCTCTACGCGTTCCCCAAGACCGCGGAGGCCGCGGTCATCGGGATGCCGGATCCTCTGATGGGCGAGGACGTCCTCGCCTTCGTGGTGCTCCGCGACGGCGAGATCGCCACCGCGGACGAGGTCATGGCCTTCTGCGCGACCCGGCTCGCCCGTTTCAAGTGCCCGAAGGAGGTGCGCTTCGTGGGCGCCCTTCCCAAGAGCCCCATCGGGAAAATTCTCCGCAAAGAGCTCCGCACGCAGGGGTTTGGAGGCAACCATGGCGAATGACACGCTCGCGAGACTGTTCTGGAGCCGGGTGGACGGGAGCGGCGGCCGCGCCGCCCAGCAGCTCAAGCGCGACGGCGCCTGGCGCACGCTCACCTGGAAGGACGTCGGCGAGGCCGTCCGCGAAGTCGCGAGCGGCCTCATCGCACTGGGGCGGAAGAAGGGCGACGCGGTGGGCATCCTCTCGGGAAGCCGCGCCGAGTGGGTGCAGGCCGACTTCGCGATCTTCTCCGCGGGCGGCGTCACCATTCCCATCTACCCGACCTATCCGTCCGACCTGATCCAGTACATCGTCAACGACGCGGGGGTGAAGACCCTGTTCGTGGAGGATCCCACCCAGCTCGCCAAGGTGCTCGAGGTGCAGGGGAAGATGGACGGGCTCGAGCAGATCGTGGTGCTCCAGGGCTACGAGCCCCGCGAGCCGAATCCCCGCATCCAGACCTGGGACCAGCTGCGCCGGCTCGGGCGGGACAACCAGGACAAGGTGAAGAGCGAGCTGGCCACCCGCGTGGCCGACGGCCGGCCCGACGACGTGGCCACCATCGTGTACACCTCGGGCACCACCGGGCCGCCCAAGGGAGTGGTGCAGACCCACGGCAACCACATCGCGGCGCTGGACTCGGCGGCCAAGACCACCTCGATCGCCGAGGGGGACGTCCACCTCCTCTTCCTGCCCCTCGCGCACTCATTCGCGCGCCTGGAGTCCTTCATCGGCGTGCACCGCGGCCTCACCACCGCGTTCGCGGAGCACATCGACAAGCTGCGCGACAACTTGCCCGAGGCGCGCCCGCACTTCATCTGCAGCGTGCCCCGCGTGTTCGAGAAGGTGTACGCGGGCGTGCTCGCGAAGGCGGAAGCGGGCTCGCCGCTGAAGAAGAAGATCTTCCGCTGGGCGGTGGGGGTGGGCAAGGAGGTTTCCCGGCTGAAGCAGACCGGCAAGCCCGTGCCGGGCCTGCTCGCCTTCAAGTACCGCATCGCCAGCAAGCTCGTCTTCTCGAAGATGCACGCCGCGCTGGGCGGGCGCCTGCGCTTCGCCGTGTCCGGCGGCGCGCCGCTGTCACGGGAGATCGCGGAGTTCTTCCATGCCGCCGGCATCCTCATCCTCGAGGGCTATGGGCTCACCGAGACCTGTCCCGTGCTCACCAATAATCGCGAGGACAAGTACAAGTTCGGGTCGGTGGGCCTGCCCCTGCCGGGGGTGGAGATCCGCATCGCGCCCGACGGGGAGATCCTGGGGCGAGGCGGCAATATCGCCAAGGGCTACTTCAAGAAGGCGGATGCCACCGCGGAGGTCTTCCTCGCCGACGGCTGGTTCGCCACCGGCGACATCGGCAAGCTCGACGAGGACGGCTTTCTCTTCATCACCGACCGGAAGAAGGACCTCATCGTCACCGCGGGCGGCATGAACATCGCCCCCCAGAACATCGAGAACCTCCTCAAGGGCGACCCCTTCGTCAGCCAGGTCATGGTCTACGGCGACCGGCGCCCGTTCCCGGTGGCGCTCATCACGCTGAATCCCGACGAGCTGGCAGTCTTCGCCAAGGCGCAGGGCATCCTGACGCCGGACCCCGCCGCGCTCGCGAAGCATCCCAAGGTGGTGGAGCGGGTTTCCCGCATCGTGGAGGAGCGCAATACCGAGCTCCAGTCGTACGCCAAGATCAAGAAGTTCACCATCCTGCCCACCGACTTCACGGTGGAGAACGGCTTCCTCACCCCGACGCTCAAGGTGAAGCGCAAGGTGATCCGCGACAAGTTCCAGGACACCATCGACCAGCTCTACCGCTGAGACATGTCGGAACCGCTCCGGCTCGAGGGCAAGGTGGCGATCGTCACTGGAGCGAGCCGGGGCCTGGGCCGCGCCATGGCGCTCGCCCTGTCGGAGGCGGGGGCGCAGGTGGCGGTGGCGGCGCGGACCACCGCCGAGATCGAGGAGACCGCGCACGCGGTGGAGCAGCGGGGAGGGCGCGCCATCGCGGTACCCACCGACGTGTCGGACTACGCGCAGGTGGAAGCGCTGGTGGCGCGGACCGCGGATGCGCTCGGAGGGCTCCACATCCTGGTCAACAATTCCGGTATTGCCCCCGTTCATGGGGTGGCGGAGATGCCGCCGGAGGAGTTCGTGCGCACGCTCCAGGTCAACCTGGTGGGGGTATTCAACGGGTGCCGGGCCGCCGCCTCGCGGCTGATCGGACAAGGGTCGGGCAAGGTGATCAACATGGCCTCGGTGATGGCGGTGGCGGGGCTTGCCGGCTACTCCGCCTACGCGGCGTCCAAGGGCGGCGTGGTGTCGTTCACCAAGTGCCTGGCGGTGGAGTGGGCGCGCTACAATATCCAGGTCAATGCCATCGCGCCGGGCTGGTTCGTCACCGACATGAATGCGATGGCGTTCGCCGATCCCAAGGTGCGGGACCGGCTGCTCCGCGACGTGCCCATGCGCCGGACGGGCGAGCTGGCGGAGATCGGCCCCCTGGTCGTATTTCTCGCCTCGTCGGACTCCTCCTACATGACGGGGCAGACCCTCTTCCTCGACGGCGGACACACCGCCGCCTGAGGGCGCGAGCCCTCAGAGGAGACCGAGCAACAGGTGGAGCGCGTACAGCCCGCCGCCGGCGAGGCCGCCCACGACGGTGCCGTTGACGCGGATGTACTGGAGGTCGTCGCCCGCATGCTCCTCGATGAGGCGCACCGCCCCCTCCGGTCCCAGCGCGCGCACGCCCCGCTCGATGAACCGCGCGATGTGGTCGTGGTAGCGCTCGAGGAGCTCGGAGGCGCGGGCCTTGACCCAGCGGTCCAGCGCCTGCCGCAATGCCGCGTCGGCGGCGAGCTGCCGGCGGGCGCGGTCGAGCCGGTCGGTAATCCAGGGCACGACCTCCGACCGCTCGCCGGCGAGATCGGCGACCAGCGCGCGCCGGAGGCCCTCGGTGGCGTCTTCCAGAAGCCGCGTCACCTCGGGGCTCGCCACCAGAGCCTCCTTGGCGGCTTCGACGCGCGCGGCAAAGGCCGGCTCGTCGCGGAGCCGTCCGGGCAGCGCGGCGATGGATTCCGCGAGCCGCTGCCGCAACGGATCGTCGGGATCGCGGGCGAGCTTTCGCACGGCGCCGTGTAGCGCGCCCACCACCCGGTCGCGATCGATGAGGCCCAGCACGTCGGCCAGCCCCAGCAGCAGACGGGGATAGGTTCCCATTTTCGCCCGGTAGTCGCCGAGCACGCCGTCCACCAGATCTCCCACCGCGGCGCGGAAGTCGGGCCGATCCAGCGCCTCGGCCAGCGCTCGCGCCAGCGACTCGATCGCGCGCTGGTCCCAGCCCTGGCGCCGGGCCACCTCGATCGCTCCGGCGAGGAGCGGGGCCATGGCCTGCGCCGAGAGCAGGCGCCGGAGCCAGCCGACCAGGTCGGCCGACGCCGACGGCGAGAGCTCGCCCGCCGCCCAGCGCGTGACGGCGCGCACCGCCGCCTCCACGTCCTCGCGCTCGAGCCGCTCGGCGGCGCGCGCGAGGAGATCGGCGATGTCGAAGCGCGCCACCTCGTCGAGTACGTAGGTCTTGGTGAGCACGCGGTCCCCGACCATGCTGCCCACGCGCTTGGCCATCAGCTCCCAGTTCGCGGGGATGAGCGCGGTGTGGGGGATGGGCAGGCCCAGCGGCCGCCGGAAGATGGCCGTGACCGCGAACCAGTCCGCGAGACCGCCGACGATACCGGCCTCGGCGATGGCCAGGATCCACCCCCCCCACCACGTCGCGCGGAAGGGCAGCGCCGCCAGCGCCAGCCCCACGGCCAAGAGCAGGACGATGAGGGCGAGCCGGCGCTGCCGGGGTGGCCTATCCGGCTGCAATATTGACCCTACCGAAGGGCTTGACGCACTGCATAAGGCAAGGCTTGACGACATGACGCACTGTGTTATAGTCCATCCAGATGAGACAGTCCAGTCCAATCCCAGTGACCGGCGGGGGACCCGTGGGGACCTCGCGCCGTGGAAGAAGGAGCGACATGATGGGGAGCCAGATCCAGGACAAGATGTTCGATTCCGTGACCGTGCTGGCCGAGACGAACGAGCGCGTGATGACCGAGCTGGTCGAGCTGGGCGCGGCGACGGGGCGCGAAAGCTTCAAGGGGTGGCTGGCGATGCAGGCAGCGGCCGTTGACGCCTTCCGCGCCATCCCGGCGCCGAGCCTGCCGCAGGGCGACGTCGTGGAGGAGCTGCGCCGCGATCCGCTCGCCTGGTACCGCAAGGGCCTGCAGGCGGTGGCCGACGGGATCCAGCGGGCGACCGGCCTCGCCGAGACCAATGCGCGGATCGTGGCGCGGAACGCCGAGGCCTTCCAGGCCTCGACCGAGCGCGCGGCCAAGGAGATCGAGGGAGCCGCCACCGTCTGCGTGAACCGGATGAAGGAGATCTACGCCCGCTAGGGTCTAGCGGGAGGCTCGGCGGCCACCGCCTCGCGTCGCGCGCCCGCCAGGTGGGCGGCGACGAGGCGGTAGACCGCGGCATTGACGACGAGGCCGAGATGCGTGCCCCCGACCTCGACGTCGGAGCGGGGATCGTCGTTCACGCAGTAGCGCCAGTCCACGATGCCGTCGCGGCGCGTGTAGATGGCGAGCTGGGACACCGAGGCCGGGAAGGGGCGCTCCAGCCCCGCGATGGTGTCGCAGGCACAGTAGCCCGTGAAGCACGCCTCGCGGGTGAATGCCCCCCGGCGCTCGATCACGGCCGCCCGCACGCGGTTGGAGGCGCGCAGCACCAGGGGATGCGCGCGGATCCCGCGGAACGGCGAGCCCAGCGTCGTCACCGACGCGATCAGCTCCGGCCGGCGCGCGGCCAGCGAGCGCGCCAGCGTCCCGCCCAGGCTGTGACCCACCAGGTGCACGCGGCGCGCCGTCGCCGCCCGCGCCGCCTCCACGGTGGCGAGGAGCCGCTCGCTGAGCACGTCGGGGCAATCCGCGTTCCGCCCGATGCGCGAGGGCTCGGCGTGATAGCCGATCCGGGTGAGCCATGCGCGGAGCTCGAAGAGATACCAGTCGCTGAAGAGAAAGCCCGGGATCACCACCACCGCCGAGCCGTCGCCGCGCGGGACGCCGCGGCCGTAGAGCAGGGGAGACCCGCGAAGGGTGAGCCAGTCGAGCCCGACCAGCGCCTCGCGCCAGATGGGCACCGCCGCCGGCTTCTGATCCTTGACGAAGGAAGGCTGGGCCGCCATCCGCCGTCAATCTAGCACGGCCTCATCTGCTACGATACGCGCCATGCGCGCCGCGCTCCTCCACGGTCCCCGCGATCTGCGGGTGGAATCCGTCCCCGACCTCGTGCCCGGCCCCGGCGAGGTGGTGGTGCGCGTGCTCGCGGTGGGATTGTGCGGGACCGACTACAGCATCTGGAGCGGAGCCCGTCCAGTGCGCTATCCGCTGGTGATGGGGCACGAGTTCATCGGTCGCGTCGCCGTGGTCGGCAAGGGAGTGACCGGAGTGACCGCGGGGACCAAGGTCGCGGTGGAGCCGAACTACTCGTGCGGGCAGTGCGCGCTGTGCCGCGAGGGGAATCACAATCTCTGCCTCGCGCGCACCGCGGTGGGCATCGACGTGGACGGCGGGCTCGGAGAGCAGGCGCGGCTCCCTGCCCGCGTGTGCTGGCCCGCGCCGGCGGACCTGTCCGACGATCAACTCCTCCTCGCCGAGCCGCTGGCGGTGGTCACGCGGGCGGTGGGTCGCGGGGCCGCCGCGTCCGGCGAAACGGCGGCCGTGCTCGGAGTGGGCACGCTCGGCCTCCTCGCCATCCAGGTGCTGCGCGCCCGCGGCCTCTCCGTGCTCGCGGTGGGCCGCAGCGAGGGGCGGCTCGAGGTGGCGCGCACGCTCGGCGCCGCCGTCGTCGTGAGCACCGCGACCGGCTCCGCGGTGGCGGCGGCGCGCGCGCTGTCGGGGCGTGAGGGCGTGGACCTCGTGATCGAGACCGCGGGCAGCGCGGAGGCGGTGAGCCAGGCGGTGGAGCTGGCGCGTCCGGGCGGGCGCGTGGTGCTCACCGGGCTCCCGCACGAGCCCTCCGCGGTGGAGTTCTTCTGGGTGGTGCGCCGCGAGCTGACCATCATGGGCTCGATGATCTACCAGATGGAGTTTCCGGAAGCGATCCGACTTCTCGCCTCGGGGGCGGTGCGGACGGAGCGGCTTCTCACCCATCGCTTCCCGCTCGCGGACGCGCAGGACGCGTTCCACGCGCATCGCACGCCGGGGTCCATCAAGATCGCCGTCATCCCCTGAGGGAGTCGTCATGCCTTTCGCCACGCTCAACGGCAACCGGGCGCACTACGAAACCTACGGTCAGGGCGATCCGGTGCTGCTCGTGAGCGGCCTCGGCGGGCCGGCGATCGGTTGGCTGCTCCAGGTCAAGGATCTCTCCGCGCGCTATCGGGTGATCACGCTGGATAACCGCGGCGTGGGCGAGACCCAGATGTCCGACCTCCCATCGTACCCCACCGCGCTCCTCGCGGACGACGCGGCGGCGCTCCTCGAGCATCTGGACGTGGCGCGGGCTCACGTGGTGGGCGCCTCCATGGGCGGCACCATCGCCATGGAGCTGGCCATCCGCCACCCCCGGCGCGTGCGCAGCCTCTCCATCTGCTGTAGCTGGGCGCATGGCGACAGCCGCTTCATCCAGGTGCTCCGCTCGTGGATGGCGCTCGCGCCGCACCTGAGCCTCGAGGACCGCTTCCGCCACGTGCTCTTCCCCTGGCTCTATACCCCGGCCTTCCTCTCCGACGAGGCGGCGATGGCCGACGCGCTCAAGCGCTCGCTGGCCTATCCGCATCCCACCACGCCCGAGGGGCTCGCGCGCCAGGGCGAGGGGCTGATCACGTGGAACGGCACGCGGCTCAAGGAGATCCGCCGCATCAAGGCGCCCACTCAGGTCCTGGTGGGCAAGGAGGATATCCTCACGCCGCCCGCCTTCTCGCGCGCGCTCGCGGGCATGATCCCGAACGCTCGCTTCCGGATCCTGCCCGGCGCGCACGCCTTCTTCCTCGAGCAGGCGTCCCGGGTCAACGGCGCGCTGGTGGAGTTCCTCAAGGGCGTCAGGAAGTGAGCGAGCCGGGGCGGCTGGCGGGAAAAACCGCCGTCGTCACCGGCTCCACCCGGGGCATCGGGCTCGCCATCGCGAAGGCGTTCATCCGCGAGGGGGCGCGCGTGGTGGTGAACTCGCGGAGCGCCGCCGACTGCGAGTCGGTGGCGGGCGGGCTGGGCCCCTCCGCGCTGGCGCTCGCCGCCGATCTCTCGCGCTCCGAGGATGTGCGCCGGCTCGCCCGCGAGGCGGCGGGCGCGCTGGGGGGCGTGCCCGACGTCCTCGTCAACAATGCGGGGCAGCCGCGGGTGGCGCCGTCGGAGGAACTGTCCGAGGCCGACTACCGTGACACGCTCGACCTGAACCTCAACGGCTACTTCGTGCTCAGCCAGGACGTGGCGCGCGGGATGCTGGCCCGCGGCAGCGGCGCCATCATCAATATCAGCAGCATCTTCGGGCTGGTGGCGGTGCCGCAGCGCCTGGCCTACTGCGTGTCCAAGGCCGCGCTCAACATGATGACCAAGGTGATGGCCATCGAGTGGGCGGCCCGCGGCGTCCGCGTCAACGCCATCGCCCCCGGGTACGTGGAGACGGAGTTCGTCGGCGGCCTCATCGCGCGCGGCCTTCTCGACCCCACCAAGCTCGCCCGGCGCACGCCCATGGGGCGGCTCGGGGAGCTCCGACGAGATCGCGGAGGCGGCGCTCTTTCTGGCCACGCCCGCCGCCTCCTTCGTCACCGGCGAGATCCTCACCGTGGACGGGGGGTGGTCCTCCTACGGCTTCCTGTGATTTCGGGGTTTTCCGAAGCCTGTAAACATTAAGATACAGGGAGACGTCATACCGCCTGGAGCCGCGATGCGACGACACTTCCTGAGACTCGCGCTGGTGCTGGCGGCGGGAAGCCTGGCCGCCTGTTCCTCCGGCGCCCCCTCCGACTGCCTCCCCCGCGATTCAGAAGGCCGTCGAGCCACCCCCGCGTTATCGGGTGACCCTGGCTCCATCGCCGCTGGGGGAGGACCAGAAGATCGTCCACGTCCTGAACCGACTGGCCTATGGCCCGCGGCCTGGCGACGTGGCCCGCGTCAAGCGCATGGGGCTCGAAGCGTGGATCGAGCGGCCAGCTCGAGCCCGCGCGCATCGCGGACGCGTCGCTCGAGGCCGCGCTGGGGGTTTACCCCGTGGTCGCGATGAGCGCGGCCGCGCTGTACCGCGACTATCCCCCGCCGAGCCAGCAGAACCTGCAGCGCTTCCAGTCGGGCCTGATGACGCCGCAGGAGATCCGCGAGGTCTTTCCAGCCGACCGGCGGCCGGCCATCATTCTCGCTCAGCTCCAGGCCGCGAAGATCACGCGCGCGATCCTCTCCGAGCGGCAGCTCCAGGAAGTGATGGTGGATTTCTGGTTCAACCACTTCAACGTCTACGCGCTCAAGGGCGCGACGCGGTGGAACATGTCGGACTACGAGCGCGACGCGATCCGTCCCCATGCCCTGGGGCGCTTCCGTGATCTCGTGCTGGCCACCGCGCATCACCCGGCGATGCTCTTCTACCTCGACAACTGGGTCAGCACCCGCGACGACCTCGTGGTGCCCGGCCGCGGCCGGCGTGGGCTGAACGAGAACTACGCACGCGAGCTCATGGAGCTACACACCATCGGTGTGGACGGAGGCTACTCCCAGCAGGACGTGGTCGAGGTGGCGCGCTGCTTCACGGGCTGGACCATCGACCGCCCCCAGGAGGGGGGCGGCTTTCTCTTCCGGCCCGGGACGCATGACCGGGGCGAGAAGCGGGTGCTGGGGACGACGATTCCGGCGGGCGGGGGACAGGCCGACGGCCTCGCGGTGATCGACCTCTTGACCCGGCATCCCGCCACCGCGCGCTTCATCGCCACCAAGCTCGCTCGGCGCTTCGTGCGAGACGATCCCTCGAAGGCGCTGGTGGACCGGTCGGCCCGCGTCTTCCAGCAGACCGATGGCGACATCCGCGCGGTTCTTGTCTCGATCCTCACCTCGCCGGAGTTCGTATCGGCGGATACTTACCAGGCCAAGACGAAGACGCCGCTCGAAGTGGTGGCGAGCGCCGTTCGCGCCCTGGATGGCCGGCTCGACCCCCCGCCGGCTGCCGGCACGGCTGCGGGTGGGGCGGTCGGGGGCGGCTTCACGCTGGCCCGTCAGGTGACACGCCTGGGCGCTCCGCTGTACGAGGCGCAGCCGCCCACCGGCTATGCCGACGTGGCCACCGCCTGGGTCAACACGGGGGCGCTGCTCGGGCGGATGAACTTCGCGCTGGCGCTGGCCCAGAACCGCCTGTCCGGCGCGCGCGTGGAGCTGGCGCCCTTCCTCCAGGGGGTGGACCGCGGGCGACCCGCCGCCGTGCTCGACCGCATCGTGAGCGTCGTGCTCCACGGCGAAGCCTCCGCCTCGACGCGCCGCGTGCTCGCCTCGCAGCTCGAAAGCCCCGAGATCGCGCGCGCCACCGCGGACGATCGCGGCCCGCGCAACACCGACGTGGAGAAGCTGACCGCGCTCGTACTGGGCTCACCGGAATTCCAGAGGAGATAGGGATGGACGGCTGCACGCGTCGGGCGTTCATGAAGGGCGGCGCGCTGAGCGTTCTCGGCGTGGGCGCAAGCGGCCTGCCGCGCTTCCTCGTGCGGGCGGCGTCGGCCCAGAGTGGCCCCGCGCGGCCCAAGGTGCTCATCGCGGTCTTCCAGCGGGGCGCCGTGGACGGGCTGAGCATGATCGTCCCGCACGGCGACCCGGACTACTACACCGCGCGCGGCGCCATCGCGGTCGCCCGGCCCGCCCCCGGCCAGCCCGATACCACGGTGGACCTCGACGGCTTCTTCGGGCTTCACCCCGCGTTGGCGCCGCTCAAGCCGCTCTGGGACGATCGGCGCCTCGCGGTGGTGCACGCCTGCGGCTCCCCCGACACCACGCGGTCGCACTTCGACGCGCAGGACTACATGGAGTCCGGCACGCCCGGCGTGAAGGCCACCCCCGACGGGTGGCTCGCGCGAGGGCTCCAGTCCACGCCGCGTCCGGGCGCGTCCGCGTTCCGCGCCGTCGCGATGGGCCCGCAGCTTCCGCGCGTCCTGCGCGGGGAAGCGGGCGCGGTGGCGATGGGCAGCTTCGCGGACTTCGACGTGAAGGGCGAGCAGGGCGGCATGGCGACCGGCGCCGTCGACGCGCGACGGGGCTTCGAGTCGATGTACGAGCAGGGCGTGCGCGATCTCCTCTACGGCACCGGGAAGGAGACCTTCGAGGCGGTCAAGATGCTGCGCGCGGCGGCGCCGCAGCGCCTGGCCCCCGCCAACGGCGCCCAGTATCCGCGCGGGCGGTTCGGTGACAGCCTCAAGCAGATCGCCCAGCTCATCCGCGCCGACGTGGGCGTGGAGGTGGCCTTCGCCGACGTGGGAGGCTGGGACACCCACGCCGGTCAGGGCAACCAGCGCGGGCCGCTCGCCAATCGGCTGGGCGACTTCGCCCAGGGCCTGGCGGCGCTGGACCGCGACCTCGGCGCCCGAATGGCGGACGTGGTGGTGCTCACGATGTCGGAGTTCGGCCGGACGGTGCGCGAGAACGGCAATCGCGGCACCGACCATGGCCATGCCACTGCGATGCTCGTCCTGGGTGGGCCGGTGAACGGTGGCCGGGTCCACGGGCGCTGGCCGGGGCTCCGTCGCGAGCAGCTCCACGAGGGCCGTGACCTCGCGGTGACGACGGACTTCCGGCTCCTCTTCGCGGAGGTGGCGCTGCGCCACCTGGGCGTGCCCGCGGCGGCGCCGCTCTTCCCTGGCTTCGCGGCAAAGGGATCGGGATATCCGGGGGTGCTCGTGTAGACTCGCGCGCATGTGGTTTCTCCTGGCCCTCGTCGCCGCGCTCTGTCAGGTGCTGCGCAACACGGTGATGAAGCGGCTGGGCGACAGTCTCGACGAGTACATCAACGTCTGGGGCCGCTTCACCTTCCTCCTTCCGTTCGCCGCCGCTTTCGTCTGGTGGCGCGGCGTGCCGCCGATCAAGCCGGGTTTCGTGCCCGCCTGCCTCGCTTTCGCGGTGTGCCAGACCATCTCGACCATGGCGCTGTCCAAGGCGCTCAAGCTGGGCCAGATCTCCATGGTGACCGCGCTGTGGAAGGTGAGCCTGCTCGTCCTGGTGGTCCTGGGCTACTTCACGCTGGGCGAGATCCCGAGCGCGCTCGGCATCGCGGGCATCGTGATCAGCATGTCGGGCGTCTACCTCCTCAACGTGAACCGAGCGCATCTTGCCTGGTGGGCGCCGCTGGCGGTGCTCTTCACGGACCGGGGCCTCCGCTACACGCTCCTGGCCGCGCTCTTCTTCGCGCCGTCGGTGGTCACGATCAAGTGGGCCATGCAGTGCTCGGATCCCTACATGGGTACGCTCGGCGGCTATCTGGCGGCGAGCCTGCTCGTGACGCCCATCGTGCTGGTCACATCGCGCCGCCACTTCGCCGAGGTGCCGAAGCACTGGAAGGCCTTCGTGAGCTTCGGCCTCTTCGCCGCGCTGACCACGGTGAGCCAGGGCACCGCCTATCTCATGACGCTCTCCTCCTACGTGGAGGCGGTGAAGCAGGTGGAGATCCTCTTCGCCATGGGGATCGGGGTCGCCGTCTTCGGCGAGAAGCAGAAGGTGCGGGACATCGCGCCCGGGGCGCTCGTGATGCTGGCGGGGGTGGTGCTGCTGTCGCTGGCGAGCTGAAGCCGACGGCCCGCTAGAGCTCCGGCCGCTTGCCGTGGGTGACGCGCACCACGGTCTTGATCCCGCCCCGCACGTTCCAGTCCCCCACCACCTCGATCCAGCGCGGCTGCGCCGCGGCCACGAAGTCGTCGAGGATCCGGTTGGTGACGGCCTCGTGGAAGGCGCCCTCGTTGCGGTACGACCAGACATAGAGCTTGATGGACTTCAGCTCCACCAGGTGCTGGTCCGGTACGTAGCGGACACGGAAGGTCGCGAAGTCCGGCTGGCCCGTCACCGGGCAGAGGCAGGTGAACTCGGGGATCTCGAGGGCGACCTCGTAGTCGCGGTCGGGATGCGCGTTGGGCACGACTTCGAGCTGCTTCGACGGTTGGCTCGGCATGGGTCGAGGCTACCGCGCGCGCGCGCCGGCCGTCAAGGCGGCGTGGCCCCACCTCCGGGTGGCGATGCCGATGCCGATGGCGACCAGGAGGCCGGAGAGCAGCAGAGTCGGCGTGAGCTCGTCGCCGGTGACCGCGACGGCGATGAGGATGCCCCAGATGGGCGAGGTGAGCGACCACACCGCGAGCGCGCTGGGCCGGTACACCTGCAGCAGCCACGCGTTGACCACGAAGTTGAAGCCCGCCACCACCACCCCCTGGAAGAAGAGCGAGCCGGCGAGGGAGACGCTGTAGCGCGAGGGAATGTCCGCTTCCCAGCACGAGGCTCGCGCCCAGGAAGCAGAGGGTCCCGATGGCCGACTGCCCGAGCAGGAGCTTGACCGGATCGAGCCTTCTGCACCGCGCGCGCCATGTACACGATCCGCTCGCCGAGGAGGAGCGCGCTCGCCGCCACCACCAGGTCGCCGAGGAGGGTGCCGCCGCCCTGCGCGAAGTCGCGGGCGAAGAGGACCACGATGCCGGCATAGGCGAGCAGCACGCCCGCCAGCTTGGGAATGGTGAGCCGGTCGCCGGCGATGAAGAAGTGCGCGAGGAGCACGGTGTGCACCGCGTATGAGCTGATCAGCACCACGCTGTGCGATGCGGTGGTGAGCGCGATGCCGTAGTTCATGAGGCCGATCTGCGCCGTGAACAGGATGCCCAGCGACCAGATCGCGCGCCACTCCTCGGGCCGCACGGTGAGGAGCCCGGCCCGGCGCGTCCATCAGCGCATAGGCGAGGATGGTGAGCCCGCCGAGGAGCAAGCGCATCCAGGCGAGGCGAAGCGGCGGGACGTCGGCGAGCCCGACCTTCACCGCGACCGGATTGCCGCCCCACAGCGCGGCGAGGAGAAGGGCGACGACGGCGCCCTTGACGTCGAGCGGACGGAGGGAACTCACGCGGCGGCCATGGTAGCATGGGACCTCATGAAGATCGGGCTCCTCGGACTTCCCAAGAGCGGAAAGACCACGCTGTTCAATCTCCTCACCGGACAGAGCGTGGCCACGTCGTCGCTTCGGCGCCACCCGCGGCGAGATGCACATGGGCGTGGCGCGCGTGCCCGACGCGCGCGTGGACCGGCTCGTCGCGCTCTTCTCGCCGAAGAAGACCACCACCGCCTCCTTCGAGGTGGTGGACCTCGCCGGCATCACCAAGGGCGAGCGCGCGGCCTTCGACGCCAAGGAGTTCCGGAGCGCGGACGCGCTGCTGCACGTGGTGCGGGCGTTTCCCGGCGCCGACGGCGGGCCCGCCACCCCGCGGGCCGACGTGGTGGATCTGGAGACCGAGCTCATCCTCGCCGACCTCGAGGTGGTGGAGCGGCGGCTGGAGCGGCTGGAGGCCTCGCTGAAGAAGAAGCCCAATCCGCTGGAGCAGAAGGAGCAGGCGGTGCTCCAGCGGCTCCGGCCCGAGCTGGAGGCGGAGACGCCGCTGCGCGCGGTGTCCCTCACCGAGGACGAGGCGCGGCTCGATCCGCGGCTTCACCTTC
Source organism: uncultured Candidatus Rokubacteria bacterium (assembly GCA_963733725.1). Lineage (GTDB taxonomy): Bacteria > Methylomirabilota > Methylomirabilia > Rokubacteriales > CSP1-6 > DASRWT01. Next base: position 26,320 of record CAVTFC010000018.1, read on the forward strand.
CTCTCGCAGAAGCCCATCCTCCACTGCCTGAACCTGGACGAGAAGGAGATCGCGCGCGGGGGCACTCTGGTCGAGAGCTTCGGGCTCGGCGCCCTCGCGGGCCGGCCGGGCACGCGCTTCGGCTGGGTCTCCGCGGTGATCGAGACCGAGGTCGCGCAGCTCGACGGGCGAGGAGCAGGCGCGCCTTCCTCGCCGATCTCGGCCTCGCCGAGCCGGCCATCCGCCGCGTGCTCACCGACTGCTACGCGCTGCTGGGGCTCATCTCGTTCTTCACCGTGGGCGAGGACGAGGTGCGGGCATGGCCGGTGCCGCGGGGCACGCGCGCTCAGGACGCGGCGGGCGCCATCCACTCGGACATCGCGCGCGGCTTCATCCGCGCCGAGGTGGTGGGCTACGACGAGCTGATCGCCGCCGAGGGCTCCATGGCCACCGTGCGCGAGCGCGGCGCAGTTCCGACTGGAGGGCAAGGAGTACGTCGTCCAGGACGGCGAGATCTGCCACTTCCGCTTCAACGTCGCGAAGTAGCTCCCGCCACTCCCTCGTTCGCGCTACTCCTTCGCGCCCACCGCCCGGAGCAGCTCCTCGACGCCGGGCGTGGCCGCCGCGCTGGGCGGAATTGAGCGCGGTGGCGCCGGATCCCGCCTTCACGTTCACGTCGGCGCCCCAGGCCAGCAGCAGCGTCACCGCCTCGGCGTGGCCGCCAGTGGCGGCGAGCATGAGCGGCGTGAGGCCCGCAGCATCGGCGGCGTTGACCTGCGCTCCCGCGCTTGAGCAGCCGCTCCACGATGCCGCCGTGCCCGCCTCGCGGCGGCTTCGTGCAGCGGCGTCTGCCCGTCGGCGGCGCGCGCGTTGGGATCGGCCTTTCGCTCGAGAAGGAGATCCACCACCGGCGCATGACCGCCCAGCGCCGCCCCGAGGAGCGCGGTGGTCTCGTCCTCGGCCCGGGCATTGGGGTCGGCGCCCTTCGCGAGGAGTAGCCGGACGATCTCGGCGTGTCCGGCCGCCGCGGCGTCGATCAGCGCGGTGCGGCCCTTGGCCTTGCCGCCGCGCCGCGCGTTCACGTCGGCGCCGGCGTCCAGCAGCGTCCGCACGGTCTCCGTGTGGCCGGCCTGGGCCGCCACCATGAGCGGCGTGAGGCCGTCCGCGCCCGCGCGGCCCGGCTTGGCGCCGCGGCCGAGCAGCTCGCGCACGGTCGGATTGTCGCCCTTGGCGGCGGCGGCGATGAGGGGCTGGGCGCCCGGGCCGCAGCCCCCCGCCAGGAGCGCCAGCGCGAGCAGCGCGGCGAGCGCGCGAGGGGACGCCGCCGATCAGCGCTCACGGTAGAGGCCTCCGCAGGGGATGGGGTAGGTCAGGGCAAGCCGGCCGATGGGATAGCTCCGCTTCGGGTCGAAGCAGCCGGCGGCGAACTTCATCGGATCCGCCGTGCCCCAGAGATCGCCGTCGGCGTGGGAGCTGCAGGCGCTGGTGCACAGCTCGAAGTGGAGGTGGGGCACGCCGACGGCATTGCCGCTCGTGCCGACGCGCCCGATGATGCGCCCTCGCGGCACCTCCTCGCCGATTCGCGCCAGCACCTCCTGCAGGTGGCAGTAGGCGGTGTAGCGCTTGAACTCCGGATGCTCGAGGATGACGCCGAGGCCGCAGCCGGGCCCATAGTCGATGAGCTGGACCACGCGTCCCTCGGCGGCCGCGATCGACGGGCGTGCCTGCCGGCGCGCCGAAGTCCACGCCCGCATGACGGAACAGGCGCTGGCGCTTGTTGGCCCCCTCGAAGCGAGCGGTAGGTGGAGAGGATGAGCGGGGCGTCGGCGGCCGGCACCGGCGCCGCGCGCGTGAAGTACTGCACGCCTCCGGCGGCGCCGGCCGACGGCGATGGCGACCAGGAGCCAGCGACCGGCGCCCATCTCAGAGCTGCGGCCGGAACAGGCCGAGCCGGGGCCGGCCGCCGACCGACGTGATGAGCTTGATCATGGTGGCATCCGGCGTCTCGGGCAAGATCACGCAGCCGGCGCCCAGGATGAGGCCGCGCCCGCCGGTTTGCGCGATGGCGTCCTGCGCCTCTGCCTTCGCCTGCTCCGCCGTCCCGTCCTTGAGCGTGCCCCACTGGTCGAGCCCGCCGCATACGGCGCCCGGCACCGCGCGCTTGCCCCTCCGCCAGCGCGGGCGCCGCGCGGCGATCGTCCCAGTTCCAGACGTCCGCGGGGAGGGCGGCGAGCCGGTCGAACATGAGGCGCTCGCCGTGACAGTGGAGAATGGTGAGCTTCGACTCGGTCGCGCACCGCCTCCAGGATGCGGCGGTCGTAGGGCTCGCCGAAGCGCTGATACTCCTCCTCGGTGTGGAAGGTGGCGCTCGCCGCCTGGACGGAGTAGAAGATGCCCTCGCAGCCCTCACGGAAGCACGCCTCCATGAAGGCGAGGATGGTCTCGGTGATGGCGGTGAGCGCGTCGGTGACCGCCTGGGGGTTTTCCTTGAGATCGTAGCCGAGCCGGTCGCCCGCCAGCTTCCGCGCGAGCGAGAGCGGGCTGAACACGGTGGGCACGGTGGAGCAGTCGGCCCGCTTGTCCACCACGGTGCGGATGATGGTCTCCAGGTGGGTGGCCCAGCCCGACGACTCCATCTTCACCGGGCGCACGCGTTTCCAGTCCTCCGGCGCGTTCACGCCGTGCCGTGCGCAGGGACGGTGGCCATCGGGCCGCACCTCGTCCCTCTCCACGCAGCCCCAGTCCTCCACCGCGTAGCCGCCATGGGGCGTGACCTTGAGGAAGTCGGAGTCGTAGCGCTCGTGGAAGCGAAGGGTGGACTGGGCCAGCGCCGCCGCATTGCGGTCCACGTCGGGGAAGTGCCGCCAGAAGGCATAGGGCGTCCGGTCGGTGGGCTGGCGCCGGATGGCGGCCTGCACGCGCTCGAGCTTGGTCATCGCGGGCTCCTCGGGACTCGGATCGGAGGAACCGACGGCCAGCCATCCGTCACTGAGCGCGGCGCGGCCGTCAGGCGTGGTGGCGCGAAAGGTGACGATCAGGTGCCGTCGCCGGCGCGCGCGGACCGGCCGGTCACGGTGAGGCGTGAGGGCAGGCTCACCATGCCGGTGAACCGGCACACGATCCGCGCCACCGGCGTCTCGGCGCCGCGGGGCTCCCGCGCCAGCGCGGCGGAGACGGCGAGCGCGAGCGTGGCGGTGCCGTGCAGGAGGATGGCGGGCAGTCCCGCCTGCCGGGCCACCGCCGGATCGGTGTGGATGGGGTTCCAGATTCGTGCGCACTCCGTGTACACGTGGGCGAGGGTGGCCGGGATGGGAACCTCGGCGGTCCACCTGTCCGCGCTCTCTGGTTCGTCGCGGGAGGCGCCGGGCGCGGAGGGAAGATCGCCCTCGGGATCGCAGGCGACACCGAGGTAGACGCTGCCGTAGTCGGTGGCGCTCACCGGCGCGCCGTCGGCGTCCACCGTCGCGTAGCGGGTGAGGACATAGGCGCCCGCGCGGCGCGGGGCCACCGCCACCACGGAGGCGGTGGTGCGGAGCCGGTCTCCCGGGCGCGCGCGGCGGTGGATGACGACATCATGCGTGGCATGCACGCCGCGCAGCGCGATCTCCTCGCCGAGCTGGCGCGGCGCGGCTCTCCACCGCCAGCGGCCACTCGTAGCACACCGGAAACAACGGATGCGCGACGATGCCGCCGGGTCGCAGGGTGTCGAGATACGCGGCCTCGGTGTCGCCGAGCCCGGCCGCGTACGCCATGGGCCAGCGCGCGTCGATCTCGGTCTCGACACCGCCAACCGGAACGCCCGCGAGCCCGTGGGGGAGCTTCAGCGCTTTATCTTTCAATAGGATTGCCGTGGAAAGTTCATGCAATCCACGAAGATGTCCTGGAAGTCGGGATGCGCGGCCAGCGAGACATGCTCGATGCGCCGGGCCAGTGCGGCGGCGCGCGTGCGCTCGGGCTCGGACATCAGCGCGAGCTGGGCGCCCAGGGCCGCCGCGTTGCCGACATAGCGGATCTTCTTCTCCGGCAGGGCCGGGATGAGGCCGATGCGGAGCGCGCTGCGCACGGACAGGTAGTTGCCGAAGCCGCCCGCCAGCATCAGCTCCGCCACGTCGTCGTCGGGGAGCCCGGCCACCTTCTGCAGGAGCGCGGCCCCGGAGGCGATGGCGCCCTTGCAGAGCTGGACCTGCCGCACATCGTCCTGGGTGAGCACGATCTCCCGCTCCGCGCCCGCCTCGCCCGGGCGCGCGAGGATCACCAGGCGCTCCTCGCCGCGCATCTGCACGCGCGCGGCGAGCGCGGCGGGCAAACGGGAGCGGGCGTCCACGTCGATGAGGCCCGTCCAGTCGAGCACGCCCGCGTCGAGGAGGCGCGGCCACCGCGTCCACGCACGCCGGAGCCGCAGATGCCCTGGGCCGCCGCGTCGCCCAGGGTGTGCACACGCAGGTCGCCCTCGGCGAGCCAGACGCGGTCGATGGCGCCGAGCGCCGCGCGCATCCCGCAGCGCAGCTGGGCGCCCTCGAGCGCGGGGCCCGCGGGCGCGGAGCAGGCCCAGAGCGTGGTCGCGCGAGCCCAGCAGCACCTCCCCGTTGGTGCCGATGTCCACCGCGATCCGCCGCTCCGGCGTCTCCGCCGATGCGGGTGGCCAGCGCCACCGCCACCGCGTCGGCGCCCACGAAGCCGGCCACGATCGGGAGGAGAGCAACGCGCGCCTCCGGATTCACCTTGAGGAAGAGCTCGCGCGCGGCGAGCTCGAGCGGATGCCGCAGCACGGGCGCGTAGGGCGCGAGCCCGACGTGAGAGGGGTCGATGCCGAGGAGGAGATGGTGCATGCAGGTATTGCCCACCACCACCACCTTGTAGATCCACTTCGCGAGCACGCCCGACTCGGCGCAGAGCTGCTCCACGTGCTGGTTGAGGAGGCCCACGATGCGGGTGTGGAGCTTGCGGAGATTGCCGGGATTGAACTGGGCGAAGGCGATGCGCGACATGAGGTCGGCGCCGAACACCGCCTGGGGATTGAGGCTCGACACCGAGGCGAGCTGCTCGCCGGACTCGAGCTCCATCAGCGACGACACCACGCTGGTGGTGCCGATATCCACCGCGATCCCGAACTTCAGGAGCGCGGTGTCGCCCGCGTCCACCGCGAGGATGCGGCGCCCCCAGGTGGTGACGGTGACCTCGCCGGCGTGCTCGCGCAGCGCGCTGGGGCAGGGTGCGGACGACTTCGGGGGCGATGTCCTCCTCGCGCCGCCCGACGGCGCGGAGCAGCTCCTCGAGGTCGGAGGTCTGGTGGTGCTCCTCCTTGGGCAGCTCCACGTGGACCAGGTCCTTCCGGATGCCCGCGTCGATGGTCACGCGCTCCAGCGCCGCCGCCGCCGGCTGCGCGCCGAGGATCTGGAAGCTCCGCTCGTCGAGCGGGGGCGCCACCTGCACCGTGATCGGCTCGAGCACGCGGCACTGACAGGAGAGGCGATAGCCCTCGCGCACGAGGGCGTCGCCGAGCTGGAGCTCGTCCATCACGGTGGGCGGCGGCACGGTGCCGGCGGTGAACTTCACCCGGCAGGACGTGCAGCGGCCGCGGCCGCCGCAGGTGGCGGTGATGTCCACCCCCGCCGCATGCGCGGCGCGGAGGATGGTGGTGCCCGGCTCGACCTGGAGGGTTCGCGCGTCGGGCAGCACGGTGAGTCCCACGGTGGCCATGCGGTCCGAGGATAGCATTGCCACGATCCTGGGCGGCGCGAATGGTCGCCAGACGTATGTTTTGCTTGACTTCTCACGAGGGGTGGCCGATATTTTCCACACCTGATTTTCCAGCGCGCCAAGGCCGGTCCGCGGCACTCCGGGGGGGTTGGTGACCCGTTACATCCTGTATCGGTTCGTGTGGCTGGTCCCGACGATCCTCGCCATGGCGGTGATCACCTTCCTCGTGATGCACGCCACCCCGGGAAGCCCCCTCGACCCCGTCGCGGAGGGGGCCAACCCGCTCTCGCCGGAGGCGCAGAAGAATCTCGCCGAGGCCTACGGGCTCGACAAGCCGCTCTGGTACCAGTTCGGCATCTTCCTGAGCAAGGCGGTGCGGGGTGACTTCGGGCAGTCCTTCATCTACAAGACCCGCACGGTCATGGAGATCATGCGGGAGACCTTCCCCACCTCGCTCTTCCTGGGGAGCATGGCGCTCGTGCTCGCCGTCGTCGGGGGCGTCACCCTGGGCGTGCTCGCGGCGGTGTACCAGAACAAGTCGTGGGACTACGTCTCGGTGAGCGTGGCCACCCTCGGCGTGGCCGTGCCCAACTTCGTCCTCGCTGTCTTCTTCATCATCCTCTTCTCCCTCGTGATCCCGCTCTTCCCCACCGGCGGCTGGGGGAGCCCGAGCCAATGGGTGCTCCCCACCATCACCCTCGCGCTCGCGCCCATGGGCATCATCGCCCGCTTCACGCGCTCGAGCATGATCGAGGTGATCCGCTCGGACTATGTCCGCACCGCGCGCGCCAAGGGCCTCGCGGAGCGGCCGGTGATCCTGCGCCACGTGCTCAAGAACGCGCTGATCCCGGTGGTGACGCTCCTCGGCCCGATGTTCGCGGCGGTGGGGACGGGGTCCTTCTTCGTGGAATCGATCTTCCGCGTGCCCGGGATGGGCCGCTTCTTCGTGCTCTCGATGACCGGGCGCGACTATCCGATGATCATGGCGGTGGTGCTCATCTACGGGGCCTTCCTGGCCATGATGAACCTGGTGGTGGACCTCCTCTATGGCGCTCTCGACCCCCGCATCCGATACTAGCCTGCCCACTCCGGGCGGCGCCGCGCCGGCGGGGGCGCTGCCCGCCGCGGCGGCAATGCGCGGGACGAGCCTCTACCGCGACGCCTGGCGCCGGCTCCTGCGCAACAAGCTCGCGGTGGTGGGGGGTGTCACCGTCGTGCTCCTCTGCCTCATCGCGATCTTCGCCGACTTCCTCGCGCCGTTCTCCTATACCAAGCCGAACTTCGGGCGGCTCAACGAGTTCCCCTCACGCGAGTTTCCCCTCGGCACCGATCAGCTCGGGCGGGACCAGCTCTCGCGGATCATCTACGGCGCGCGAGTGTCCATGCTGGTGGGGCTGGGCGCCCAGATCATCGTGGTGGCGATCGGCGTGCCCATCGGGCTCATCTCCGGCTACGTGGGCGGCCGGGTGGATCTCCTCGTCACCCGCTTCGTGGACGTGATGTACGCCTTCCCGCGCCTCCTCTTCGTCATCCTCGTGATGTCCATGCTGGGCGCCGGCCTCATGAACATCTTCATCGCCATCGGGCTGACCGGCTGGGTGGGCATCGCCCGCCAGACTCGCGCCCAGGTCCTGTCCATCAAGGAGAAGGAGTTCGTCGAGGGGGCGCGGGCGCTGGGGGCGGGCTTCGGGCGCGTGGTGAGCCGGCACATCCTGCCCAGCGCGCTCACGCCCATCGTGGTCTCCGTCACCTTCGGCATTCCGGAAGCGATCTTCTACGAGGCGGCCCTGTCCTTCATCGGCGTCGGCATCAACCCGCCCACGCCTTCCTGGGGGCAGATGGTGGGCGAGAACCAGCAATTCCTGCGGTCGTACTGGCATCTTTGCGTCTTCCCGGCCATCGCCATCGCGGTTACCATGCTCTCGTTCACGTTCTTCGGCGACGGGGTTCGCGACGCACTCGACCCCAAGATGAAGTGACAAGGAGGAGCACCCACATGCGCATTCCCGACGAGCAGCTCGAACTCCTCGCCTCGCGGCTCTGCCGCGATCGGCGTCGGCCGGCGCGACTTCCTCAAGGTGGTCGGCGCCATGGCCGCCTTCGGCGGGCTCGGCTTCGCCACCACCGCCCAGGCGGCCAAGCCCAGTCCAAGCCCGGGCCCGGCGAGAAGCTGGCCAAGGACCAGGTCTTCCGCTTCGGCGGGGGCGGCTGGTATCCAGAGCGAACCCTCCAGCCACGACTTCAACAAGGATCTCTACTGCTCCGGCGTGCCCGCGCTCTTCGCCGGGCTCATGGTCTTCAACGCCGACTTCGTGGCGGTGCCGTGGATGGCGACCAAGGTAGACAGCAACAAGGACGGATCGGTGTGGACGTTCACCATCCGCAAGGACACCGCGGTGGTCCGACAACTCCCCGGTGACCGCGCGCGACTTCGAGTGGTCGTGGAAGCGCCAGCTCGATCCCGCCAGCGCGGCGCCCTACGCGTCCTTCCTCTACGACATCAAGAACGGCGGAGAAGTTCAACAAGAAGCAGCTCACCGACGCCAAGGAAGTCGGCGTGCGGCGCCAAGGACGACTGGACCCTCGAGGTGACGCTGGAAGGGCCGCGCGGCTACTTCCCGGTGCTCGCCGCCTATCTCGCCGCGCTGCCCGCCCATCGCGGGGCGGTGGAGAAGCACGGCGACAAGTGGACGGAGGCGGGCAATATCGTCTCCAACGGCGCCTTCACCCTGGAGGCGTGGGAGCACAACAAGCAGATCGTGCTCCGGAAGAACCCGTACTACTACGGGGCCAAGGACGTGCACCTCACCCGGGTGGTCATCCCCATCATCCCGGTGGCCGTCGGGCGCGCTGCCTTACGAGAACAACGAGCTGGACATGACCGCGCTCCAGGCGGGCGACCTCAATCGCCTCCGCACCGACCCGCGCGCGGGCAAGGACGTCTTCAAGTATCCGTTCCCGGGCACCTGGTACCTGCTCCCGCAGGCGACCAAGCCGCCCTTCGACAACCTCAAGGTGCGCAAGGCGGTGGCGCACGCCATCGACCGGGAGAACATCGTCAAGGTGAGCCAGGGGCTGGCCATTCCGGCGTGGTCCATGATCCCGCCCGGCTTCCCCGGCGCGCTCGACGACCCCAAGATCAAGGCCATCCAGAAGTACGACAAGAAGCTCGCCATGGATCAGCTCAAGGGCACGCCCTTCGAGGGCGGCAAGAACTGGCCCAAGATCACGCTCAGCATGCGTGACGAGGGGCTGGGCTCCAAGCCGCTGGCGGAGGCGGTGCAGGCGGTGCTGCTGGACAGCCTCAACATGAAGACCGATCTGGAAGTGCTGGAGCCGCGCGTGTTCCGCGAGCGGCTCTGGAAGCAGGACCTCCAGTTCGTGTGGATCCGCTGGTTCATGGACTACCCGGACCCGCACAACGAGTACTTCGACACCTTCTACGGCAAGAAGACCACCGGCAAGCGGCAGGCCTGGGTCAACGACGCCTTCGACAAGGAGCTCGAGGCCGGGCGCGACACCCGCGACCCGAAGAAGCGCCTCGAGCACTACAAGAAGGCCGAGGAGATCATGCAGGAGGACGTCGGGTACGTGCCGGTGGCCTGGGTGGTGCGCTACGCGGCCAAGAAGCCCTGGGTGGGCGGGGTCGAGAAGAACAAGGCGGGCGAGTTCGTCGTGGACGGCAACATCTACGTGGACATGTTCCAGCACCTGTACATCCTGGAGCGCGGCTAGCCGGGCGCGCTCGGTGGAACGGGACGGGCGCCGCCGCTGCCACTGGGCGGGGCGCCCGCCCCAGACCGCCTATCACGACGCGGAGTGGGGCGTGCCCCTCCGCGACGACCGGCGCCTCTTCGAGATGCTGATCCTCGAGGGCGCGCAGGCCGGGCTGTCCTGGGAGACCATCCTCAACAAGCGGCGCGCGTACCGCGCCGCCTTCGACCGCTTCGACGCCCGCCGCATCGCCCGCTACGACGCGCGCAAGGTGCGGCGGCTGCTCGCCGATCCCGGGATCGTGCGGAACCGCCTCAAGGTCGCCGCCGCCGTCACCAACGCGCGCGCGTTCCTGCGCGTGCAGAAGGAGTACGGCTCCTTCGCCGCGTACGTCTGGCAATTCGTGGGCGGGCGGCCGCGCCGGAACGCCTGGCGCTCGCCCCGTCAGGTGCCCGCCCGCACCGCGCAGTCGGACGCCATGAGCCGGGATCTCCGCGCGCGGGGATTCAAGTTCGTGGGCTCGACGATCTGCTACGCCTTCATGCAGGCCACCGGGATGGTCAACGACCACCTCGTGAGCTGCTTCCGCTACCGCCAGATCCGCTAGCCCGCCCTGCTAGGCTCCGCCGGCCGTGCACCTCGTCGGACTGGCTGGGCAGGAGCGACACGTGGCTGTGCACCGCGAGCCAGCGGCCGCCGCGGCGCTCCAGCACGAAGGTGGCGCGTCCGGGCCGGCGGAAGGGCCGGCCGTCGGGCGCCGATGGCCTCGGAGCTCCAGCCCGCCGCGATCCAGGCCGCGTCGCCGCCCGCGCGCACGGTGGCGTTGCCGTCGAGGCTGAAGTCGCGGATGCGCGGCCAGATCTGCCGCCACTGCTCGCGCTCGATATTGTCGAGCCCGGAGACGGCGGCGGCGAAGGTGCCGAAGGCGACGGCGTCGGGAGCGAAGAGGGTCCGGCCGGTGGCGAAGTCGCGCGCGCGCACCGCCGCCTCGAAGCGGCGTGATCCAGTCCGTGATCTCGGCGACGGCGGTCTCGGAGGCGGGCATGTGGGGCATTATCGCCTCGCCCCGAAGCTTGTCAATGCGGGGGGAGCCGCTATTCTCTCGCCATGGAACCGCTCACCCTCGAGATGCTCCGCGCGCTGGCCCGCGAGCGCGGGCTGACTCTGACCGAGCCGAGCTGGCCGGGCTGCTCCCGCTCGTGGAGGCGGGCCGCGGGGCGATCGGCCGGGCTGGACGCGCTCCTGGCGCGCGACGACGAGCCGGCCAGCCACTTCCACATCCTGTGAGAGCCCTACCGTGAGCGACCTCGTCTGGCGGTCCATCGGTGACCTCGCGCGCGCGATCGCGGCCAAGGAGGTCTCGCCCGTCGAGGTCGTGCAGGCGCACCTCGACCGCATCGCCGCGCTCGATCCCAAGCTCAAGGCCTTCATCACCATCACCGCGGACAGCGCGCTCGCCGCCGCCAAGGCCGCGGAGTCGGCGGTGATGAGCGGCGAGCGGCTGGGCGCGCTGCACGGCGTGCCGCTGGCGCTGAAGGATCTCTACTGCACCCGGGGTGTTCGCACCACCGGCGGGCTCGCGCATCCTCGCCGACTGGGTGCCGGAGGCGGACGCCACCGTGGTCACCCGCCTCGCCGGCGCGGGGGCGGTGAGCCTCGGCAAGCTGAACATGCACGAGTTCGCCTTCGGGCCGGAGGGGCTGAACCAGCACTACGGCACCGCCTGGAATCCGTGGGACGCCAACACGCACCGGATCTGCGGCGGCTCCTCCTCGGGATCGGGCTCGGCGGTGGCGGCCGGCCTCTGCGCGGGCACGCTGGGCTCCGACACCGGCGGCTCCATCCGCATCCCGTCCGCGCTGTGCGGGCTCAGCGGCATCAAGCCCACCTACGGCCGGGTGAGCCGCGCCGGCGCGCTGCCGCTGGCCTGGTCCATGGACCACGTGGGACCCATGTGCCGGAGCGCGGCGGACTGCGCCCTCATGCTCAACGCCATCGCCGGCTACGACCCGCGCGATCCGTCCACCAGCGTGCTGCCGGTGCCGGACTACACCGCCGCGCTCACCGGAGACGTGAAGGGGCTCCGGATCGGCGTGCTGCGCTCCTTCTTCCTCGAGTCCACCGGGGTGGCGCTGCGCCAGGCGGTGGAGGAGGCGCTGAAGGTGCTGGAGGGGCTGGGCGCGACCGCGCAGGACGTGAACCTCGCCACCGCGAAGTACGCCGCCGGCGCCTCCTCCGCGGTGATCGGCTCCGAGGCCTATGCCTACCACGAGGCCTGGCTCAAGGAGCGGCCGCAAGAGTACGGCGACGACGTGCGGGAGCGGCTGCGCGTGGGGGCCTTCGTGTCGGGCAGCGACTACCTCAAGGGCCAGCGGGCGCGCGCGCGGATCCGCGACGAGGTGAACGCCGCGCTGGGCAGCGCGGACGTGCTGGTCTGCGCCACCACTCCGCTGGTGGCCACCGCCGTCGGCCAGAGCGAGATCGCGGTGGGGCAGGACAAGGTGTCGGTGCGCGCGAGCCTGATCCGGTTCACGCGGGTGTTCAACCTGTCCGGGCATCCCGCGGCCTCCATCCCGTGCGGCTTCACCGCGGGGGGGCTGCCGGTGGGGCTGCAGATCGTGGGTCGGCCGTTCGACGAGGCCACCGTTCTCCGGGTCGCCGACGCCTATCAGCGGGCGACGGACTGGCATCGCCGCCGGCCGCCCATCGACCCGCCCGCCGCTGCCGCGTGACGCCGGGGCCCCCCGAGCCACCGCCCGGACCCCCTCCGTCCCCCACGCCTTCGCCCCCCGCCCCTCCGCCCAACGAACCTCCGCCCGTCCAGATCCCGATCGAGGACGCGCTCGACCTCCACGCCGTTCGCGCCGCGCGACGTACGCTCGGTGGTGGACGAATACCTGCGGGTGGCGGCGGCAGCGCGGGTTCCGCGAGGTGCGGCTCATTCACGGGCGGGGAATCGGCGCGCAGCGCCAGGCGGTGCGCACGCTGCTGCAGGGGCATCCGCTGGTGGCGGCATTCCAGGATGCGCCGGCCGAGCGCGGCGGCTGGGGCGCCACCGTGGTGGTCCTCCGCGGATCGCCTGGATAGGGCGACGGCGGCCCGGAGTCCCCGCTCCGGACCTTCCGCCGCGGCAGAGATGAACGAGCCGGCCTTTAGCGGGCGGGCTCGAGCGTTATCACGATCTTCTGGCCGTCCTTCTCCTCGAAGCTCGCGCGAATCTCGGCGCCCGGCTGCAGCAGTCGGTGATCATCCACCACCGCCCCGATCGGGATCATGAGCTGGGTCCCGTTCTCGAGCGTGATGGACCGGGTGGCGGGATCGACGGACTTGATCTTGCCCTCGACCTCTCCCGCCCCCGCGACGCCCGCCAGCAGCACCGTGCCCATCAGCATCCCCGCCAGGGCTCCCCCGACGAGCTTGACCATGTGCCGGTCCTCCTTGTGTGCGAGTGCGCATCACGGCGCGCGGCTCCGGGGCGCGCGCGCCCACTCTCGAGCGCACGCAATGCACTTGCCAGCGTCGGGCCGACCGCAAGGGCAGGCGGCCGTCAGCGCAAGGCCGCACGAATACGCGCGTCGCGAGGGCTGTCCGTAGGGCACACCGGTGGGTGAGGCGAAAGGCAGAGGGTAAGATCTTCGCGCGGCGCGGCGAACTTACACGCGGATCGGGTAGCGGGGGACTAGTCGCGGTCGGCGCGGAGCAACAGCAGCCGGTCGGCAAAGGACGCGATCCGCCCGTCCTGGACGTGGAAGGCGAAGGCCTCGCGGCAGTGCGCGGGCGCGTCCAGCACGAAGCGCTCCAGCTCCGCACGGGCGGCCGGCGTCATCCGCATGCGCGCGGTCCATTCGTCCCAGGGCCGTGACTTCTCCAGGACTTTCTCGTCGATCACCGTCAGCCCCGCCGCGCGGAGAAACGCCACCCACTCGCGGTGAGAGTAGGCGCGCACGTGGGAGGGATCGCGGCGCCGCTCCACCTCGGTGATGAACGCCGCGCAATCGACGATCCTCGTGGCCGAGGATGTCCTCCACGAGGAAGGCGCCGCCCGCCGCGAGCACGCGGGCGACTTCTCTGAGAGGCGGAAGCAATGCAGGGAAGTGGTGGGCGGCGATGCGGCATGTCACCACGCCGAAGCTCCCCCCGCGGAACGGGAGCGCCTCCGCATCGGCGGCCAGGAAGCGGAGAGCGGGGAGGCCTCGCGTGGCGGCGTGCGCGCGGGCCGCTTGCAGCATGGGCTCGGTGAGATCGGTGGCGATCACGCTGGGCGAGAAGGCGCCGAAGGCGGCCGCGGTATGGCCACCGCCGGTGGCGACGTCGAGCACCCGGCGGGCGCCGCGCGCGCGGCCCCACGCGATGAGGGCATCGAGGTCGGGCCCGCCCGCGTGGCCCGGGCTCTGGACATAGGCGGCGGCGCTCTCGCCGAACTGCTCGCGTACCCGCGCCTTCTGCGCGTCGGTCACGGGGGGCCCGGCTGGCCGGCGAAGTGCCGCAGGAGGAAGTCCTCCTCCAGGGGCGACAGGTCGAACCGCCGGGCCGCCTCGTCCAGCAGCTTGACGCGGTCGGCGCCCGGGTTGTCCCGGAACTGCTCGTCGATCCACTTGATCGCGGCCTTCAGGGGCGGCTCACCGACGGCCATCCGCGCTCCTAGAGGTCCCGCACCAGCCGCCGCGCCCGGTCCACCCGACGACGGTACGCGTCGAACGAGTTCAGCGACCTCGGGCGCCCGTCCCCGCTTGCGGTTCAGCGTGAACAGCGAGAAGGTGATGTCGTGGGCGAGGGGGAAGTCCCGGTAGAGCTGCCCGTCACTTTCTGAGGGTTCGCCGAGCGCGTGATCTCGAAGTCCTCCTTTTCCCGCAGGGGCGGGATGCGCTCGCCGTGCTTGGTGCGGATCCACTTCATGGTGCCCCCGAGGAGGTAGGAAAGGAACAGGCAGTCCACCAGCATGGACTCCGTCCAGGGAATGGGCTTCTGGTATCCCGCCACGAAGCGGGCGCCGGTGGCCTGGAGGAAGTTGCTCGCGGTGTCGGGATCCACGAAGTCGCAGGCGCCGAAGATGTAGCCGAGGTTCGGGCTGGGCCGGCAGTGATCCACCAGGGTCTCGAGTCGAATCACCCGGTTGCCGATGCCCACCAGCTTCCGCCGCTGACCGTGAGAGGCGATGTAGCAGACCTGGAAGTTCCGCTTCCGGCGCGCCTCTTCCAGGAGGAGGCCCAGGTCATAGCTGCTGTAGAAGCGGCGATAGACCAGGTTGACCCGTATCCCTTCCCAGGCCAGGGACTGCCGTATGGCCTTGAGATACGGGAACACCGAGGGCTCGTCCTCGAGGAGACGGCCCTTGCGGTTCCACATGGATTCGAGCACCACCAGACCGGGCATGGCTTGCGGTCCCTTTCGGGGGCCGGAGTGGGGTCCGGCCGCGACGAGCCCGGATCATACCACGCCCCCACCCCCCCGGCTATTGGATGGCTTGGGATTCCTCCAATTGGCCCTTTACAGTGGTCAGATTGTGATGAAAATGGCTGATGGTGAGGCGATGAAGATACCTTTGGACCGAAGCCCAGGAGGCGAGGGTCGGCTGCCGCTGGCGCGGCAGATCCAGGGCCATATCGAGCGGCTCATCACCCAGGGGCTGCTCGCGCCGGGGATCAAGCTGCCGGCGACCCGGGAGCTGGCGACCGAGCTCGGGGTGAATCGGACCACGGTGGCCACGGCCTACGAGGAGCTGGTGGCGGCAGGCTGGGCGCGGGCCCATGTCGGGCAGGGGACCTTCGTGGCGGACCGCGTGCCGCAGGGGTCTCCGGCCGCGCCGGCCGCCATGCCGAGACTGGACTGGGCCGGCCTCCTCTCCAAGCGGGCGCAGGTGGTCTGGGCCGACATGCGCCGCCAGGCCCACGCTCAGGTCGCGCGGCCTTCGGCGGGGCTCATCTCCTTCGCGGGAGGCATGCCGGACAGCACGCTCTTCCCCACCGACGCCTTTCGCCGGGTGCTCAACGCCGTGATCCGCGCGGAAGGGCGGGAGCTCCTCCAGTACTACGCGCCCGCGGGCTATCCGCCGCTGCGCCAGTACCTGGCCAGCTATCTGCTCCGCTTCGGCGTGGAGGCACGGCCGGAAGAGATCCTCATCGTCAATGGCTCGCAGCAGGGCTTCGACCTCGTGGCGCGCACGCTCCTCGATCCGGGGGACTACGTGGCCATCGAGCGGCCGTCCTATCCGCGGGCGATGCAGGTGTTCCGCTCCTTCGGGGCCGAGCTGCTCGCGGTGCCCATGGATGCCGACGGTCTCGACGTGGGCCAGCTCGAGCGCCTGCTCGAGCGGCAGCAGCCCAAGTTCCTCTACTGTCAGCCCAGCGCGCACAATCCCACCGGACTGACCATGGGGCTTCCCGCGCGGCGCCGACTCCTCGACCTGGCCGCCCGTCACCGGCTGCCCATCGTGGAGGACGGCTTCGACGGCACGCTCTTCTACGGCGAGCGCCCACCCGCGCCGCTGAAGGCGCTCGACTCGGCGGGCCTCGTGGTCTATCTCGGCACCTTCTCCAAGATCCTGTTCCCCGGATTGCGACTGGGCTGGATCGTCGCGCCGCCCGAGCTGGTGGAGCGGCTCGAGATGGCCAAGCAGCTCGCCGACATCCACACCAGCCCGCTCATCCAGGCCGCCGTCTACCACTTCTGCCAGCGGCGTCTCCTCGATCGCCACCAGGCGCGGGCGCTCAAGGAGTACGGACGGCGACGCGACGCGCTGCTCGAGAGCCTGCGGCGGTTCATGCCGGCCGGCACCACCTGGACGGAAACCCGCGGCGGCTTCTCGCTGCTGCTCACGCTGCCCGAGGGCATGGACGCCGCCGCCCTGCTGCCGCGGGCGCAGTCCCGCGGGGTCACCTTCACGCCGGGCAGCGCCTTCTTCGTCGATGGCGGCGGCGCGCGCGCCCTGCGGCTGTCGTTCTCCGCCGTGCCGGTGGCGCAGATCGAGGAAGGCGTGCGCCGGCTCGCGGAGTCCGTTCGCGAGCTCGGCCGCCAGGTCGGCAGCCGTCCCCCGCGCGAGCCCGAGCTCGCGGTGCCGCTGGTCTGAGGGAGAGGAGGAGCCCGTCGTGAAGTTCGACACCATCGCCGCCCGGGGAGGCCGGGACCTTCCCTCCGCCAGCCGGCCGCTGACGCCTCCCATCTACCAGACCAATGTCTACGTGTTCGAGGACATGGAGACGGTGGAGTCGGTGTGGGAGGGAAAGACGGCCGGGTATGTCTACGGCCGCTACGGCACCGGCAATCACACCATGCTCGAGGACCTGGTGGCGCGCTTCGAGGGCGCCGAGGCCGCGGTGGCCTGCGCCTCCGGCATGGGCGCCACCACCGCCTGGCTGCTCGGGCTCCTGTCCGCCGGCGATCACGTGGTGGCCGCGCGCGACCTCTACGGGACGACCGCGGCCTATCTCGCCGGAGACGGCCGGCGGCTCGGGGTGGAGACCTCCTTCGTGGACGCCACCGACACCGGGGCCATCCTGGGCGCCCTGCGCCCGGCCACGCGCGCGGTGTTCGTGGAATCCATCTCCAACCCGCTTCTTCGCCTGGTCGACCTGCCCGCGGTGGCGGCGGCCCTGGCGCCGCGAGGCATCGACCTCGTGGTGGATTCCTCGATGGCCTCGCCGGCGGTGCTGCGGCCCATCGAGCACGGGGCCACTGTCGTGATGCACAGCCTCACCAAGTTCATCTCCGGGCACGGGGACGTCACCGGGGGCCTGGTGCTGGGACGCAAGGAGCCGATGGAGCGGCTGCGCGCGGCCATGATCCGGGCCGGCACCAACCTGGGCCCCTTCGACGCCTGGCTCGCCACCCGCGGGGCGCGCACGCTGGCGGTGCGGCTGGAGCGCCAGTCCGCCACCGCGCTGGCACTGGGGCAGTACCTCGAGCGGCATGCTGCGGTGGCGCGCGTCTACTATCCGGGGCTGGGCTCGCACCCGCAGCATGGGCTCGCCAAGCGGCTCATGCCCGCGGGCGTGATGGGGGCCATGCTCTCCTTCGACCTGGCCGGCGGAGCGCTCGCGGTGGAGCGGTTCATGGCGCGCACCAAGCTGATGGACTTCGCGCCGAGCTTCGGCGACGTGGCCACCACCTGGACCTATCCGGCTCGCACCTCGCACCGGCGCGTGCCCGACGAGGACAAGGCCGCGCTGGGCATCGGCCCCGGGCTGGTGCGGGTGTCGGTGGGTCTCGAGGACCCGGTCGATCTCCTGGCCGACCTCGAGGAGGCCCTCCGGTGACGGTGGCCACGGACGCGGTGGCTCGTCCGCGCGTGACCGCGGTGACGCTCGAGGGGCAGCACGTGCGGCTCGAGCCGCTCGCGCTCGCGCATGCGCCCGCGCTCACCGCGGCGGCCGGGGGGCCCCGCGACACCTACCGCTTCACCCTGGTGCCGCCGGATCTGGCCGCCATGCGGGCCTACATCGCGTCGGCCCTCGACGATCAGGCGGCGGGACGCGCGCTGCCGTTCGCCACCGTCTCGCGCACGAGCGGGCAGGTGGTGGGGTCCACGCGCTTCGGTAATATAGAGTTCTGGCCCTGGCCGGCGGGCAATGTCCTTCAGCGCGGGGCGGAGCGCCCCGATGTGGTGGAGGTCGGGTGGACCTGGCTGGCCGCCGCCGCCCAGCGCACGCCCATCAACACCGAGGCCAAGCTCTTGATGCTCACGCACGCGTTCGAGACGTGGCGCGTGCATGCGGTGAAGCTCAACACCGATGCGCGCAACGCGCGCTCGCGCGCCGCCATCGAGCGGATCGGGGCTCGCTTCGACGGCGTGCTTCGCGCCCACCGTCCCGCCTCGGACGGCGGCATCCGGGACACCGCGGCCTTCTCGCTGCTCGAGGCGGAGTGGCCGGCGGCCAAGACGCACCTTCTCGCCCGACTGGGCGGGAACTGACGGCACCACGGCAGTCAATCCAGAAAAGGAGACCACGGCAATGGCAGACACGGGAACACTGAGACTGAAGGTCGGGCTGGCGGAGATGCTCAAGGGCGGCGTGATCATGGACGTGACCAATGCCGACCAGGCCAAGATCGCCGAGGACGCCGGCGCGGTGGCGGTGATGGCGCTGGAGCGCGTGCCGTCCGACATCCGGCGTGACGGCGGGGTGGCGCGGATGTCCCCGGTGAAGAAGATCAAGGAGATCCAGCAAGCGGTGTCCATCCCCGTGATGGCCAAGTGCCGGATCGGCCACTTCGTCGAGGCGCAGATCCTGGAGTCGCTGGGCGTGGACTACATCGACGAGTCCGAGGTCCTCACCCCCGCCGACGAGCACTTCCACGTGGACAAGTTCGCCTTCAAGGTGCCCTTCGTCTGCGGCTGCCGGGACCTCGGCGAGGCGCTTCGCCGCATCGGCGAGGGCGCCGCGATGATCCGCACCAAGGGCGAGGCGGGCTCAGGCAACATCGTCGAGGCGGTGCGGCACATGCGCGCGGTGGTGTCGGGCATCCGGCGGCTGAAGGCGCTGGGGCCGGAGGAGCTCATGACCGAGGCCAAGAACCTCGGCGCGCCCTACGAGCTGCTGCGCCTCATTGCCGCCGAGGGCAAGCTGCCGGTGCCGAACTTCTCGGCCGGCGGTATCGCCACCCCGGCCGACGCCGCGCTGATGATGCAGCTCGGAGCGGAGGCGGTGTTCGTGGGCTCCGGCATCTTCAAGTCGTCCGATCCCGCCGCGCGCGCGCGGGCCATCGTGCAGGCGACCACCCACTTCAAGGATGCCGACGTGCTGGCGAAGGTGTCGGAGGAGCTGGGGGAGGCGATGCCCGGCATCGAGACCTCCAAGCTCAAGGAGTCGGAGCTCCTGCAGACGCGAGGCTGGTAGTGACGGGAAGTCTCCACACGCTGCCGGCGGGGCTGCCCGTGCCCGTGGACGATGGGGCGACCGCCCATCTCCCGGGCGCGGCGGTTCCGGCGGTGACGCTGCCGGCCACCTCCGGGCGCAGGGTGGATCTCCGTCTCTGGTCGGCGGAGCCCGGGGTGCTGTTCTTCTATCCGCGCACCGGCGAGGCAGGACGCCCCGCCGGCCCGGAGTGGGACGCCATTCCGGGGGCGCGGGGCTGCACCCCGCAGAGCTGCGGCTTCCGCGACCTCGCCGCGGAGTTCGCCGCCCTGGGCGTCCGCATCGCCGCGGTGAGCACGCAGGACACGGCGTACCAGCGCGAGTTCGTGGAGCGCAACCACATCCCCTTCGAGATCCTCAGCGACGCCGCCCTCGAGCTCACCCAGGCACTCACGCTCCCCACCTTCCAGTTCGCCACGCCGACGGGCGGGCCCGCCACCCTCATCAAGCGCATGGCCTGGTACGTCGAGGGCGGCCACATCGTGACGGTCTGGTACCCCGTGTTCCCGCCCGACCGGAACGCGGAGACCGTGCTGGCGTGGCTCCGGGAGCGCCGGGCGTGACGGTCGGCGTGCTCGCGCTGCAAGGGGATTTCGCGCTGCACGCGCGGGCTCTGGAGCGGATCGGCGTGCCGTGGCGGGAGGTCCGCAAGCCGGGGGAGCTGGACGGGCTCGCCGGTCTCATCATGCCCGGCGGCGAGAGCACGACCTTGCTCAAGCTCATGGACGCCTGGGACTTCTTCCCGGCGCTCGAGAAGTTCCACGCCGGGGGCAGGCCCATCTTCGGCACCTGCGCGGGGCTCATCCTCCTCGCACGCGACGTCGAGAGTCCGCCGCAGCGCTCGCTCGGCTTGATCGACATCACCGCCGAGCGCAACGCCTACGGCCGGCAGAAGGAGTCCTTCGAGACCGAAGTGACCGCAGATCTCGGGTCGGGCCCGGCGCCGCTCAAGGTCGTCTTCATCCGGGCGCCCCGCATCCGCCGCCTGGGGCCCGCGGTCACGCCGCTGGTGGCCCACCAGGGGGAATGCATCATGGCCCGCCAGGGCACGGTGCTGGTGGCCGCGTTCCATCCGGAGCTCACGGACGACGACACCGTCCACCGGTACTTCACGCGGGATGGTGCGCTCAGCCGGCGCCTGAGGCGTTGGCTGCTAAGTACCAGTCCGAAAGCTTCCGGTGGCTTGCCGTCCTCTCACTTCCTCGCTTGCAACTTCCCGGGCGCGTGGGCATAGTATGGTCCGACCAGCCTACCAGGGCTCGCAGGAGGAGCGCGGTAGGCTCGCAGACGTCTCGTCCTTTCATCAGGAGGCAAGCATGGCGCATTTCACGTGCGAGGTCGTCTACCGCGGCATCTTCCAGAAGAACCTGGCCGCCCGCATCGTGCGCGGGATCGTGCTGTCCGCCCGCAAGGCCGGGCGCTGGGGCATCGCCTTCGGGCGCTACGGCGACAGCCCTCAGCGGAACGGCATCCCCGCCAAGGACTTCGCCATCGTCGCCGACACTCAGGAAGAGCTCGAGCAGAACATGGCCCGGTACGAGCCCAAGGAAGTGGACATCACCATCTGCGTGGACGACACCCTCGCCAAGGGCGTGGAGTCCTGGGCCTGGTACGGCCTCCAGCCGATCAACCAGCTGACCCTGCCCAACGGCACCCTGCTGATGACCTCCCTCCAGCAGGCGGGCGATCTCCTCAAGGACATCCACAAGAAGGACACTCCGTACAACCTGGCCCTCATCCGCGCCAAGGCCTCCTTCTCGGGTCTCTGGGTGTTCAAGGAGGATCACACCGAGGCTCGCATCCTGGGCGCTCTGGCCAAGATTCAGCCGGGCTTCCTGTCGCTGGACGCGGTGTGCGCGGCGATCGCCGAGGCGGAGTGGGGCTCGGATCTCAAGGTGGCGTCCGCCCGCAAGACCTACGACCGGCTGGAGACACGCGCGGTCAAGGTCGCCGAGGGCAATACGGAGACGCCGTTCTCCTTCGAGAAGCCCAAGTGGTGGGAGATGCGGGAAGGGGTCAGCATCCCGGCCATTCCCGTCGGGAAGCCCATGGAAGACGGCAAGGGCTATGTCCCCGAGCGCAACCCATACTTCAAGAAGTTCACCACCCGCACCATGCGGCCGGTGATCGACTTCGACAAGTGTGTCAAGTGCACGCTGTGCTGGATCCAGTGCCCCGACTCCTGCTTCGACGTGACCTCCGACGGGCTCTACGACGCCAACATGGAGTCCTGCTGCGGCTGCGGGGTGTGCGAGGCGGTGTGCCCGGCCAAGGACTGCATCACCATGGTCAACGAGGCCTCCTTCGAGGACAATGCCAGCCAGTGGGAGATGTGGCGGAAGGACAAGGGCCAGTACACGGCGTGGATGACGGGCAAGATCAACGACAAGTCGCACATCGTGCGCTCGCACGGCTTCCGGTTCCGCGGCCAGTACGAGCAGGAGATCCAGCACGACATGGACCAGGGCGGCACCGAGATCACCGCGGGCATCCCCGGTGAGAACGCCGCCAAGAAAGTCTAGCGCGAGGAGATACCATGGCCGTCGAGACCAAGCCGGTAGTGACCGATGACAAGGAAATGCTCATCTCCGGGAGCGAGGCCTGCGCGGAGGCCCTGACGCTCGCCGACATCGACGTGGTGACGGCGTATCCGATTCGCCCCTACGACACCGTGATGCAGGCCATCGCCAAGAAGATCTCCAATGGGCTTCTGGTGGCCGAGTACATCGTGGCGGAGGGCGAGCACAGCCAGTTCGAGATCGTCAAGCACGCCTCCACCGTGGGGGCGCGGGTGTTCTGCGGCTCGTCCGGGGTGGGCTGGATGTACGCGATGGAGTGCCTCACCGTCACCCCGCCGCTCCGAGTGCCGATGGTGTGCATGGTGGGAAACCGCGCCCTCGATGACCCGGGCGCGTTCGGGGTGGAGCACAACGACGCCCTCGTCGTCCGCGATCTGGGGTGGTTGCTCATCTGGGTGGACACCGCCCAGGAGATGCTGGACACCACGCTGCTCGCGTACCGGATCGCCGAGGACCGGCGGGTGTTCCTGCCCATCGCGATCTCGGCGGACGGCGCCTTCCTCACCCATTCCCAGACCATCGTCCAGGTGCCCACCAAGGCCAAGGTGGACCGGTTCCTCCCCAAGTACGACCGGGGCGACCTGCAGCTCCATCCCGACAATCCCATCACGGTGGCCCCCCAGGCCAACGAGGACTGGGTGATCGAGATCCGCCGCCAGAACAACGAGGCGATGAATCGCGCCTACACCGTGATCGAGGAGGCCTATGCCGACTTCCGCAAGGAGTTCGGCCGAGGTCCCGAGAATCCGTGGTTCGAGGAGTACATGACGGAGGACGCCGACGTCATCCTCATGGGCATGGGCACCATCTCGCTGCCCTTCAAGGTCGGCATCCGCAACATGCGCGCGCAGGGCAAGAAGGTGGGGCTCATCCGGCCCCGCTGGTTCCGGCCCTTCCCGACGGAAAAGATGGTGGCGGCGCTGTCCGGGGCCAAGGCCATCGGGGTCATCGACCGCGACTATTCCTTCGGCTCGCCCTTCGGCTCGGGCGTCGTCGCCAACGAGATCCGCGCCGCCATGTACAATTCCGACAAGCGGCCGCCGCTCCTGTCCTTCATCTGCGGCCTCGGCGGGCGCGAGGTGACGCTGGAAGACGTCTACAAGGCCACCGATCTCTGCTACGAGGCGGCCAAGACCGGGAAGTCCCCCCTCAAGACGCAGTGGCTCGGCGTCCGAGAGTAAGGAGATCGATATGGCTGAGGCCTTCACGAACGCGACCCAGCTCCTCCAGCCCTTCAAGGGCGTCAAGAAGGTCACCATCGAGGAGTACTTCACCTCGGGTCACCGCACCTGCCAGGGGTGCGAGTCGGCGCTGGTGATGAAGCTCATGGTCAAGGCGGCCGGTCCGCGCACCATCGTGCTCGGCGCCACCGGCTGCATGTACGTGGCCAATACCACGTACTACACCACTCCCTGGGTGGTGCCGTGGATGCATACCCAGCTCGGCTCGTCCGGCTCGGCCGCGCTCGGCACCGCCGCCGGTCTCAAGGCCCTCATGAAGAAGGGCCGGATGAAGGCGGAGCCGATCAACGTGATCGCCTTCTGCGGCGATGGCGGCGGCGCCGACATGGGCCTGGGAGCGATCTCGGCCACGCTCACTCATCGGGAGTACAACTCGCTGATCCTGATGTACGACAACGAGTCCTACGCCAATACCGACATCCAGCTGTCGGGCTCGACGCCCTACGGGGCCAACACCACCTTCAGCCCGCCCGGCTCCGTGAAGCGGCTGATCCACACGCGCTGGAAGAAGAACATGGCGGGCATGCTCGCCGCCGGCCATCCTGAGTGCCGGTACGTGGCCACGGTGGACGCGTCGTATGCGGTGGAGATGATGAACAAGGTCCGCAAGGCGCTGTCCATCGGCGGGCCGACCTTCATCCACTCCCTCGACCCGTGCCCGAAGGGATGGGACTACGACCCCATGCTCTCGCACGAGCTGGGCGAGCTCGCGGTCGAGACCGGCGTCTTCCCGCTCTACGAGGTCGAGGACGGGGTGGTGCGGCACTACGGCAAGTCCAAGGCCATCGCGGAGGGCCGGCCGCGCAAGCCGGTGCGCGAGTATCTCCTCAAGCAGGGCCGCTTCGCCCACTTCATCGAGGAGGATCTCGACTACTTCCAGGCGAAGGTCGACGAGATGTGGAACAAGTGGGAGATCCCGGGGGTCATCCCCTTCTGGAAGGAGAAGCCGGCGAAGCGCCCCGCCCCGAGCGCACGCTCGCCGGGGCCGGGCCGGTGGATTCCCTGGTTTCGTGTCAGGCGTGCGATCGGGCGCGGCGACCGGATCCTGACCCGGCGATGCGTCGCTGGCGGCCCGCCAAGCCGTCGCGTGGAGGACACGACATGAGACGTCAACGGCGATGCGTCATGAGCAGGGATTCGTGGGAACCATCGGCGCTCTCTTGGCCGGGACGGCGGTCCTCGTCGCGAGCCCGGTGACGCCGGCGTGGGCCGCCTGGGAGCCGACCAAGCCCATCGAGTTCGTCATCCCCGCGGGCACGGGCGGCGGGGCCGACCAGATGGCGCGCCTCATCGCCGGCATCGCGGAGAAGCACAAGCTCACGCCCCGGCCCATCATCGTGGTCAACAAGTCGGGCGGGGCGGGCGCGGAGGGGTTCCTCCACGTCAAGGGCAAGAAGGGTGACGCCCACACCATCATCATCACCCTGTCCAATCTCTTCACCACGCCGCTGCACACCGGGGTGCCCTTCAACTGGAAGGAGCTCACGCCCGTCGCGCGCATGGCGCTGGACGAGTTCATCCTGTGGGTGAACGCGGAGACGCCGTACAAGACGGCGAAGGAGTACCTCGCCGCGGTGAAGGAAAAGGGCGGGACGATGAAGATGGGCGGCACCGGCTCCGCCCAGGAAGACCAGATCATCACCATCCTGCTCGAGCAGTCGCAGGGGGTGAAGTTCACCTACGTGCCGTTCAAGGGCGGCGGCGAGGTGTGCGTGAACCTGGTGGGCAAGCACGTCGACTCCACCGTCAACAACCCCGCCGAGTGCGTGAGCCACTGGAAGGCGGGTCGGGTGCGGCCGCTGGCGGTGTTCGACTCCGCGCGGATTCCCGATCCGGACTGGAAGGAGATCCCCACCGCCAAGGAGGCGCTCGGAGCGGACATCGCCTACCTGATGCTGCGCGGGATCTTCGGGGCGCCCGACATGCCCAAGGACGCGGTGGAGTGGTACCAGGGCTTTCTCAAGAAGGTGTACGAGACGCCGGAGTTCAAGGACTACCTGTCCAAGGGCGCGCTCAAGCCGTCGTGGCTGACGGGCGCGGACTACGTCAAGTGGCTCGAGGGGGCGGAGCAGACCCACCGCGACCTCATGAGCAAGGGCGGGCTGCTGAAGAAGGGGACCGGCCCGCGAACCGGGGCGGGCCTGCCCCGGACGCCGCGGACGGAGGGGCATGCGCACCGCCGACCTGGTGACCGCGCTGGCATTGATGGCCGTGGGCGTGCTCGTCCTCGCGGACGCGCTGCGGCTCGGGGTCGGCTGGGGCACGGACGGGCCCCGCAGCGGATTCTTTCCGTTCTGGCTCGCCCTCCTCCTCCTCGGCTGCTGCCTGGCGATCGCCATCCAGGCCTGGCGCCGCCGAACGGGCAAGCCGTTCGTGACGCCGCGACGGCGTGGGCCCGGTGCTCAAGGTGCTGCTGCCCGCCACCGCGGCGGTGGTGGCCACCCAGTTCCTGGGCCTCTACGTGGCCACCGCGCTGTACATGGCGCTGTACATGCGCTGGATCGGGCGACATTCCTGGCTCGCGGTCGCCGCTCATGAGCGTGGCCTTCCCCGTCGTCACCTTCGTCGTCTTCGAGCGCTGGTTCCTCGTGCCCATGCCCAAGGGCCCGCTGGAAGCCTGGCTGGGCTACTGACCGGTGGGCTTCGAGAACCTGCTCCTCGGCTTCCAGGTCGCCCTCACTCCCTACAACCTGTTCATCGCGGTCGTCGGGATCACGCTGGGCACCGTCATCGGCGTCCTGCCGGGACTGGGCGGGGCCAACGGGGTCGCGATCCTGCTGCCGCTGACCTTCTCGATGGAGCCGACCTCGGCCATCATCCTGCTCACGAGCCTCTACTGGGGGGCGCTCTTCGGCGGAGCCATCACCTCGATCCTGTTCAATATCCCGGGGGAGCCGTGGTCGGTGGCGACCACCTTCGACGGCTACCCCATGGCCCGGCGCGGGGAAGGGGGCCAGGCGCTGACCGCGGCCTTCACCTCGTCCTTCGTGGGGGCGCTGTTCTCGGTGGTGCTGATCACGCTCTTCGCCCCGATCCTCGCGGAGATCGCGCTCAAGTTCGGGCCGCCGGAGTTCTTCGCCATCCAGCTCCTCACCTTCTCGTCCTTCATCGGCCTGGGCGGCGGCAACCCGCT
Source organism: uncultured Candidatus Rokubacteria bacterium (assembly GCA_963733725.1). Classification (GTDB taxonomy): domain Bacteria; phylum Methylomirabilota; class Methylomirabilia; order Rokubacteriales; family CSP1-6; genus DASRWT01. The sequence goes on from CAVTFC010000018.1 coordinate 52,517, forward strand.
CAAGTCGCTGGTGGCCATCCTCCTCGGCTTCATCCTCGCCTCCGTCGGGCTCGACATCGTGACGGGGGCGCTCCGCCTCACCTTCGGCTTCACCGAGCTGATGAAGGGCTTCGACTTCATCATCGCGGTCATCGGGCTGTTCGGGATCGGTGAGATCCTGCTCACCATGGAGGAAGGGCTGGCCTTCCGGGGCGCGCGGCGCGGATCAACCCGAAGGTGGTCTGGCAGACGTGGAAGATCCTGCCCCGGTACTACGCGCACCTTCATCCGGAGCGCGTTCATCGGCTTCTGGATGGGCTTCAAGCCGGGCGGGGCGACGCCCGCGTCCTTCATGAGCTATGCCTTCGCCAAGCGGTTCTCGAAGCACCCCGAGCGCTTCGGCAAGGGGGAGCATCGAGGGCGTGGTGGCGCCGGAGACGGCCGCCCACGCCGCGGGCGGGGCCGCGCTGCTGCCCATGATCACGCTGGGCATCCCCGGCTCCCCCACCGCCGCCGTCATGCTGGGCGGGCTCATCATCTGGGGGCTCCAGCCCGGCCCGATGCTCTTCAAGGAGCGGCCGGACTTCGTCTGGGGCCTCATCGCGAGCATGTACACCGGCAACATCATCGGCGTGATCATGGTGCTGGCCTTCGTTCCGCTCTTCGCCGCCATCCTGCGGGTCCCGTTCGCCATCCTGACCCCGCTCATCGTCAGCGTCTGCGCCATCGGCGCCTACTCCGTCCACAGCAGCATGATCGACATCTGGTATATGCTCGTGTTCGGCGTCATCGGCTACGTGTTCAAGAAGCTGGACTATCCGCTGGCGCCCCTGGTGCTGGCGCTCGTCCTGGGGGATCTCGCGGAGAACGCGCTGCGGCAGAGCCTGATCATGTCGCAGGGATCGCTCCTGATCTTCGTGGCGAGCCCGATCTCGGGTGTGATCACCGTGGCGGCGCTGTTCTTTTTCGCGCTGCCGCTGGTCACCGCGTACCGCCGCCGGCTCCGGCGGTCCCCGGTGCCCGCCGCCGCCGAATAGCCGGATCGTGACGGGGGACTCGTGAATTTCGATTTCGTCTCGGCGTCCTGAAGATCGTGCTCATCGACCTGGCCCTGGCCGGCGACAACGCGCTGGTGATCGCGCTCGCCGTGCGGACCCTGCCCAAGCGCCAGCAGTTCCTCGGCCGGATCTGGGGCACGGTGGGGGCGGTGGGCCTGCGCCTGCTCTTCATCGTCATCATCACCTACCTCCTCGGCATCCCGCTGCTCCAGGCGGTGGGCGGCCTGCTCCTGATCTGGATCGCGATCAAGCTCGTCCGCCAGTCCGATGCGGGGCGGGGAGGGGCACGTGCGCCACGGCACCACGCTCCCCGAGGCGATCTGGATCATCATCGTGGCCGACGTGGTGATGAGCCTCGACAACGTCATCGGGGTGGCGGGCGCCGCCGAGGGCGACATGCGCCTCGTCGTCTTCGGCATCGGGCTTTCCATCCCCATCGTGGTCTGGGGCAGCGGGATCCTCGCCAGCCTGATGAATCGCTATCCCTGGATCATCCTCATCGCGGGCGGCATCCTGGGCGAGGTGGCGGGCAAGATGCTGGCTGCACGACCACTTCATCGTGACCCGGTTCGGCGAGATGCCCCGACCTGTGTGGAGTGGACGCTGCGCCTCGGCCTCGCGGGCGCCATCGTCCTGATCGGCTGGCTCACCGCCCGGCGCCGAGCGCCGCGGCGCGGCGGCGAAGCCACGCGCCGGCGTAGCATGGACATCGAGCCGGTCAAGAGCACCCGGATCTACGAGGAGATCGTCCGCCAGGTCAAGCAGCTGATCGCTGAAGGCAAGCTGAAGTCCGGCGACCAGCTCCCGCCCGAGCGCGATCTCGCCGAGAAGTTCATGGTCAGCCGCACGTCGGTACGCGAGGCGCTCCGAGCGCTGCAGAGCCGGGGGCTCATCGAGATCCGCGCGGGGGAGGGGACCTTCGTCCGCGACATCTCCGTGGAGACCCTGATCGAGCCGCTGGCCCTGGTCATCCTGCCTCATCGGGAGGCGGTGGGAGAGCTCTTCGAAGCCCGCCGACTCCTCGAGCCCGCCATCGCCGCCCTGGCCGCCCGCCGCGCCACGCCCGAGGACATCGCCGAGATGGCGCGCATCCTCGAGGAGCAGGCCAAGGAGGTCGCGCAGGGCCGGACGGGGCTGACCCAGGACGCCGCCTTCCACGGCGCCATGGCCGCCAGCGCCCACAATCGGGCCATCAGCCGCATTGACGGCGCCCTCATGGACCTGCTCACCCAGAGCCGGGAGGAGTCCCTGCACACGCCCGGCCGGCCCACCCGCTCCCACGAGGACCATCAGCGCATCCTGGATGCGATCCGGCGCCGCGACGAGGTCGGCGCCCATCGAGCCGTGCTCGACCATCTCACGGCGGTGGAGCGGCTCGTCATGGGCACCCGGGGGGCACGCCATCGGCGCGACCGGGACCGCCGTCGCGAAAGAAGAGGCCGCGGCGCTTGAGGCTCCGGCGACTCGTAGTCCTGCGTAAGTACGCGTGGTGGCAAGATTATTCGTTGACATTCGGCAGGGTCCCTTCCGTAGCATGGGCGGGTAATCCAGGCCCTGGACGGGCCTATCTTTTTCTGTACCCATGTCTCGGCGGTGGAGGACTCGCTCGATGGCGCAGGCAAAGGCGCGCGGCCGCTCGCGGGCGAGATCCGCGAAGCACGGCGCCCCCGGGTCCAGGGCGCTCGCGGCCCCAAGTACGTCTACGCCTTCGCGAATGGCAGGGCGGAGGGGTCGAGCGCGCTCCGGGACCTCCTCGGCGGCAAGGGTTGCGAGCTCGCCGAGATGACCAATCTTGGGATACCCGTGCCGCCTGGCTTCACCATCACCACCCAGGCCTGGAAGGCCTATGTGGACGGCGGCAAGCGGTCGCCGGTGGGGCTCTGGCCTCAAGTGCTCGCCGCTCTCGCGCGGCTCGAGGCCGCCGCGGGTTTCAAGCTCGGGGATCCCGGGCGCCCCCTCCTGGTTTCGGTTCGCTCCGGCGCGCGCGCCTCCATGCCGGGCATGATGGATACGGTCCTCAACCTCGGCCTCAATGATCGGACGGTCGAGGGTCTCGCCCGCTGGACCAAGAACGAGCGCTTCGCCTGGGATTGCTACCGCCGCTTCCTCACCATCTTCAGCGACGTGGTCCTGGGCATCGAGCGGCATGCCTTCGACCGGCTCCTCGACGAGGCCAAGGCCCGGGCCGGCGCCCGCACCGACGCCGACGTGCCGCCCGCCGTCCTGCGCGAGCTGGTCGCGAGCGCGAAGGCCCTGGTGCGGGACAAGACCGGGCGGGCGTTTCCCCAGGATCCCGCCGAGCAGCTCCGCCTCGCCGTCAGCGCCGTGTTCGACTCGTGGTTCGCCAAGAAGGCGGTGGACTACCGCCGCATCCACCGGCTCCCCGACGACTGGGGCACCGCGGTGACGGTGATGGCCATGGTCTTCGGCAATCTCGGCGACACCTCCGGCACCGGGGTCTGCTTCAGCCGGGATCCCTCCTCCGGCGAGCGAAATTCTTCGGCGAGTTCCTCGTCAACGCCCAGGGCGAGGACGTGGTGGCGGGCATTCGCACGCCCGAGCCGCTGGCCGACCTCGAGACGCGCATGCCCAAGGTGTACGCCGCAGCTCGTCGCCATCAAGGACCGGCTGGAGAAGCACTACCGCGACATGCAGGACATGGAGTTCACGGTGCAGGAGGGCCGGCTCCACCTTCTGCAGACGCGCTCCGGCAAGCGCACCGCCGGCGCCGCGGTGCGGATCGCGGTGGAGATGGTGCGGGAGCGGCTCATCGACCGCGAAGCCGCGGTGCGCCGGGTGGACGCGGGCGTCGCTGCAGCAGCTCCTCGTTAAGACGGTGGACCCGCGCGCCAAGTACACCGCGCTCACCCAGGGGCTGGCCGCCACCGCCGCCGCCGCCACCGGTACCGTGGTCTTCGACCCTGACCTCGCGGTGGAGCGGCGCTGCAGCGAGGAGAAGGTCATCCTCGTCCGCGCGGAGACCTCGCCGGAGGACGTGGCCGGCATGCACGCCTCCCAGGGCATCCTCACCGCCCGCGGCGGCCTCACCTCGCACGCGGCGGTGGTGGCCCGTGGGCATGGGGCAAGGCCTGCATCGTGGGCGCCGGCGAGGTGGTGGTCGAGGAGGAGCGCCGGCTCTTCCGGGTGGGCCGCGCGGTGGTGCGCGAGGGGCAGACCATCACGCTGAACGGCGCCACCGGCGAGGTGGTGCTGGGCGCGCTCCCGCTCATCGATCCCACGCTGTCGCCCGAGTTCAAGGAGCTGCTGGGCTGGGCCGCAAGATCGCCACCACCCGGGTGCGGGCCAATGCCGACACGCCCGAGGACGCGCTGAAGTCGCGCGAGTTCGCCGCGGAGGGTATCGGGCTCGTCCGCACCGAGCACATGTTCTTCGCGGAGGACCGCATCCCCATCGTTCGCGAGATGATCATGGCCGGGGATCGCCCAGGACCGGCAGAAGGCGGTGGACGGCTGTTGCCGTTCCAGCGGGAGGATTTCGTCGGCATCTTCACCGCCATGAAAGGGCTGCCGGTGACGATCCGGCTCCTGGATCCGCCGCTGCACGAGTTCCTGCCCAAGTACAAGGACGTGCTCGAGGAGTTCACGCGCCTGGACGCGCGCGGCATCAACCCGGCCCGGCATCAGGAGCTGGGCGAGATCAAGGCGCGGCTGGAGGCCCTGCAGGAAAGCAATCCCATGCTGGGTCATCGCGGCTGCCGGCTCGGCATCACCTTTCCCGAGATCTACGACATGCAGGTGCGGGCCATCATCGAGGCCGCCTGCGCGGTGGCCCGGCTCGGGGTGGAGGTGGAGCCGGAGATCATGATCCCGCTCACCGGGACCGTGGCGGAGATGCGGCTCACCGCGGACATGACCCGGCGGGTGGCGGAGACGGTGCAGGCCGAGGCCGGGGTGCGCGTGCCCTATACCGTTGGCACCATGATCGAGGTGCCCCGCGCCGCGCTGGTGGCGGGCAAGCTCGCCGAGCACGCGGAGTTCTTCTCCTTCGGGACGAACGATCTCACCCAGATGACCTACGGCTATAGCCGCGACGACATCGGCAAGTTCCTGCCGTTCTACCTGGACAAGAAGCTGCTCCCCGCCGACCCCTTCGCGGTGCTGGATCAGGAGGGTGTCGGGGAGCTGATCAAGATGGGCATCGAGCGCGGACGCGCCACGAGGCGCGACCTCAAGGTCGGAATCTGCGGCGAGCACGGGGGCGATCCCTCGTCGGTGGAGTTCTGCCACCGCGCGGGCATGACCTATGTCTCGTGCTCGCCCTACTCGGTGCCGGTGGCGTGGGTGGCCGCCGCCCAGGCCCAGATCGCGGAGCCCCGACCGTTGCGCAAGACGAGCCGCCACGACCAAAGAAAAAGGGAGACCAAGCGGTGAAGATGTCAGGAGCGCGGATCGTGCTGGAGTCGCTGAAGAAGGAAGGCGTGGACCTCATCTTCGGCCTGCCGGGCGGCGCGGTGCTGCCGATTTACGACGTCCTGTACGACTTCGAGGGCATTCGCCATATCCTGGTCCGCCAGGAAGCGGCGGCCGGGCATGCGGCCGAGGGCTACTCCCGTACTACCGGACGGGTCGGCGTCTGCCTGGTGACGTCCGGGCCCGCCGCCACCAACCTGGTGACCGCGCTCCAGGACGCGCTCATGGACTCGATCCCGCTCGTGGCGTTCACCGGGCAGGTGCCCACGCACCTGATCGGGAACGACGCCTTCCAGGAGGCCGACAATGTGGGGATTACCCGCTCGGCCACCAAGCACAACTTCCTGGTGAAGGACGGTGACGATCTCGCCGGCACCATCAAGGAAGCGTTCTTCCTCGCCCGGAGCGGCCGCCCGGGACCGGTGCACGTGGACTTGCCCAAGGACATCCTGGTCAAGGAGTGGGACTTCTCCTATCCGGACACCGTCCACCTGCGGTCCTACAACCCCACCTACGACGGCCACCCGGGTCAGATCAAGAAGGCGGCGCGCTCCCTGATCAGGGCCAAGCGGCCGGTGCTCTACGTCGGCGGCGGCGCCATCTCCGCCGACGCGTCCCCCGAGCTGCTCGAGCTGGCGGAGCTGACCCAGATCCCGGTCACGCAGACCCTCATGGGCCTGGGCGCCTTCCCCATGGCGCACCCCTTGTCGCTGGACATGCTGGGGATGCACGGGACCTACTACGCCAACATGGCCGTCCATCACTCCGACGTCCTCATGTCGGTGGGGGCACGCTTCGACGACCGCGTCACCGGCCGGGTGGATGCCTTCTCGCCGAATGCCGAGATCATCCACGTCGACATCGATCCCTCGTCCATCTCGAAGAACATCCCGGTGGCCATCCCCATCGTGGGCGACTGCAAGCGCGTGCTCGCCAAGCTGCTGGAGGCGGTGCGCGAGGAGCTGAAGTCCTACCCCACGGGGGTGATGAAGGAGACGCGGCGCCAGTGGGCGGCGCAGATCGCGGAGTGGCGGCGCGATCAGCCGCTTCGCTACGAGTGGAGCGACGACGTCGTCAAGCCGCAGTACGTGATCGAGCAGCTCTCCACCCTCACCAACGGGGAGGCGTTCGTGGTCACCGGGGTGGGGCAGCACCAGATGTGGGCGGCGCAGTACTACCGGTTCAAGCACCCGCGCATGTGGTGCACCTCCGGCGGGCTGGGCACCATGGGCTATGGGCTTCCCACCGCCATGGGCGTGCAGGCGGGGAATCCCGGTCGGCTGGTGGTCAATATCGACGGCGACGGATCCTTTCAGATGAACAGCCAGGAGCTCGCCACCTGCCACGAGGAGCGCCTGCCCGTGAAGACCATCATCATCAACAACGGCGGGCACGGCATGGTCCGGCAGTGGCAGCGGATCATCTACAAGGAGCGCTTCAGCGCCATCGATCTCGGGCCCAGCCCCGACTTCGTGAAGCTGGCCGAGGCCTACGGGTGCACCGGCATCCGCGTCACCAAGCCCAGCGAGGTGATGCCCGCGCTCGAGAAGATGATCGCCACCCCGGGCCCGGTGCTGGTGGACGTGTGGGTGGACAAGCACGAGTGCGTGTTCCCGATGGTGCCCGCGGGCGGGGCCAATACCGACATGATCGTCGCGCCTCCCAGCCGGGAGGTCCGCGATCGCGCGGCCAAGTCGCAGACGGGATTCTAGCGTGAACGGCGACGACCAGCGCAAGCACACCATCGCCGTCCTCGTGGAGAACAAGTTCGGCGTGCTCTCTCGCGTGGCCGGGCTCTTCTCCGCCCGCGGCTACAATATCGAGAGCCTCTCGGTGGGGGAGACGCTCGACCCCACCGTGTCGCGCATGACCCTCGTGGTGCGCGGCGATGCCTTCGTCATCGAGCAGGTGATCAAGCAGCTGCACAAGCTCATCGACGTCATCAAGGTGACCGATCTCAGCGAGGAGGACCACGTGGAGCGCGAGATGCTCCTCCTCAAGGTCAATGCCGAGCCCGGGGCCCGCGCCGAGATCCTCCGCATCGCGGACATCTTCCGGGCCAAGGTGGTGGACGTCACGCCCACCACCTACACGCTGGAGGCCACCGGCGAAGAGGGAAAGATCGAAGCCATCATCGAGCTCCTGCGGCCCTTCGGCATCCAGGAAGTGGTGCGCACGGGGAAGGTGGCCATCGCGCGCAGCCCCAAGAACCGCGTGCGGAAGGTGGAGGAGAAGCTGGGCAAGCGGCCCGGACCGCCGCGGCCGCAGAGCCAGGATCCGAAGGTCGTCGGTTTCGCGGACTAATCACTTCCAAGGGAGACCCATCATCATGCCGGCCAAGATCTATTACGACCAGGACGCCGACCTCGGCCTCCTGCGGGGCAAGAAGGTCGCCATCATCGGCTACGGGAGCCAGGGGCATGCGCATGCCTTGAACCTCAAGGACTCCGGCCAGGACGTGGTCATCGGGCTGTACAAGGGCTCGAAGAGCTGGACCCGCGCCGAGAAGGCCGGGCTCAAGGTCATGAGCGTCAACGAGGCCGCCGCCGCCGGCGACATCATCATGATCCTCCTGCCCGACCAGACCCAGCGCCAGGTCTACGAGGAGTCCATCAAGGGCGCGCTCGGCAAGGGCAAGATGCTCATGTTCGCCCACGGCTTCAATATCCACTTCAACCAGGTGGTGCCCTCGGCGGACGTGGACGTGTCCATGATCGCGCCCAAGGCCCCCGGCCACGTCATGCGCGACCTCTTCACCCAGGGTCCCGGCGTCCCCGCGCTGGTGGCGGTGTACCAGGACGTGTCGGGCAAGGCCAAGGATCTCGCGCTGGCCTACGGCAAGGGCGTGGGCTGCGCGCGGGCCGGCATCATCGAGACCACGTTCAAGGAAGAAACTGAGACCGATCTCTTCGGCGAGCAGACCACGCTCTGCGGCGGCGTCTCCCACCTCATCACCAGCGCCTTCGAGACCCTGGTGGAGGCCGGCTATCAGCCCGAGGTGGCCTACTTCGAGTGCATGCACGAGATGAAGCTCATCGTGGACCTCTTCTATCAGGGCGGGCTGGCCTATATGCGGTACTCGGTGTCCGACACCGCGGAGTACGGCGACTACACGCGTGGCCCGCGCATCGTGGACGACCGGATCAAGGCGGAGATGAAGAAGATCCTCACCGAGATCCAGACGGGTCAGTTCGCGCGCGAATGGATCCTCGAGAACCAGGCCAACCGTGCCGGCTTCCTCGCCATGCGGAAGCGCGAGGCCGAGCACTCGATCGAGGAGGTCGGGGCCCGGCTGCGGAAGATGATGTCCTGGATCAAGCCCCCGCGGGAGTAGGGGGCGCCGGAGCGGGACGGTCACCGTGCGCATACCGGTCGCCGCCGAGGGATGGCCATTCATCTTCCCCCCGGCGGTGGCCGCGTGTATCCTGGCCCTGATGGGATGGCCCGTCGTCGCGGGGGTTCTCGCGGCGGTGGCGCTCGCGTTCCTGGCATTTTTCCGGGATCCCGAGCGGGCGGTGCCCACGCTGCCGGGCGCCGTGCTGGCGCCTGCCGATGGCAAGGTGATGGGCGTCGCGGAGGTCGAGGATCGCTGGGTGGGCCGGGCGGTTCGCCTCTCGATCTTCCTCTCGCCCCTCGACGTTCACGTGAACCGCGCCCCGGCGGCGGGCATCGTGCGGGACGTGGAGTACGTGCCCGGGCGCTTCCTCGCCGCGTACAAGTCGGAAGCATCGGACCAGAACGAGCGCTGCACGGTGGCGCTGGAGGCGGATGCCGTGCGCGTGTCGGTGCGGCAGATCTCGGGGGTGCTCGCCCGGCGCATCGTGTGCCGGGTGCGGCCGGGGGACAAGCTCCAGGCCGGGCAGCGGTACGGGCTGATCCGGTTCGGCTCGCGGACGGACCTGCTGGTGCCGAAAGGGACGGAGCTGCGGGTCAAGGTGGGTGATCGGGTCCGAGGCGGGGAAACCGTCATGGGGGTGCTGAGGGCATCATGAGACGACGGCATATTCCGGGCGAAGGGGCGCGCGGGGCGCGGGGACGGCGCTGGCAGGAGCTGCGCGAGCAGCGGCGCCGCGGGATCTTTCTCCTGCCGAGCCTGCTCACCACCGGCAATCTCTTCTGCGGCTTCCTGGCCCTCATCCTCACCACCCAGGGGCGGTTCACCGAGGCGGCGGTGGCGGTGTTCGTGGCCATGGTGCTCGACCTGCTCGACGGGAAGGTGGCGCGCCTCACCAAGACCACCAGCCAGTTCGGGGTGGAGTTCGACTCCCTCGCCGACGTCGTCTCGTTCTGCGTGGCGCCCGCCTTCATGCTGTACATGCTGGCGCTGGCCCCGCTGGGCCGCGCCGCCTGGCTGGGCGCCTTCCTGTTCGTGATCTGTGGCGCCCTCCGGCTCGCCCGCTTCAACGTCTACACCGGCGTCGTCGATCGCCGCTACTTCGTGGGCCTGCCCACGCCCGCCGCGGCGGGCATGGTGGTCGCAGTGGTCCTCCTGCTCGAGGGAGAGCCGCTCGAGCGCTGGCAGGCCAGCGTCATGGCGGTCGGCACCTATATCGTGGCGCTGCTGATGGTCTCGACCTTTCGCTACTGGAGCTTCAAGGAGATCGACCTGGCGCGGCGCCGCCCGGTGGGGCTCCTCCTCCTCGTGGTGCTCGGAGTGCTGATCGTGGCCACCCATCCGCAATGGTTCCTGTTCGCGCTCTTTTCCGTCTACCTGCTCAGCGGTCCCACGCGTCCCCTCTGGGCGCGCCGCCGCGAGGGCGGACAGCCGGTGGACAAGGCCCCCCGGGACGCGCACGGAGAAACGACACGCCCATGACCACCCACAAGATCGCGCTGCTGCCCGGCGATGGTATCGGAGCGGAAGTGACCCCGGAGGCCCGTCGGGTGCTCGAGGTGGTGGGCAAGGCCACCAGCACCAGCTTCGAGTTCGAGGGGGGCCTGGTGGGCGGGGCCGCCATCGACGCCACCGGCGGGCCGCTGCCCGACGCGTCCCTCCGCATCTGCCAGCAGGCGGACGCCATCCTCTTCGGCTCCGTCGGCGGGCCCAAGTGGGACAATCTCCCCCAGGAAGCGAGGCCCGAGCGCGGGCTCCTGCGCATCCGCAAGGAGCTGGACCTCTTCGCCAACCTCCGCCCCGCCAAGTGCTTTCCGATGCTGGTGGATGCCTCGCCGCTCAAGCGCTCGGTGGTGGAGGGGACCGACCTCATGGTGATCCGCGAGCTGACCGGAGGGCTCTACTTCGGCGAGCCGCGTGGGCGCGAGGCGCTGCCGGGCGGCGGTGAGCGCGCCGTCAACACCATGGTCTATACCACCAGGGAAATCGAGCGCGTGGTCCGCGCCGCCTTCGACGTGGCGATGAAGCGGAAGAAGCGGCTGGCCTCGGTGGACAAGTCCAATGTCCTCATCGTTTCCCAGCTCTGGCGGGACACGGTGAACCGGGTGGCGAAAGAGTATCCGCAGGTGGCGGTGGAGCACGTGCTGGTGGACAACTGCGCCATGGCGCTGGTGCACAAGCCCACTCACTTCGACACCATGGTGACGGAGAACACCTTCGGGGACATCCTCTCCGACGAGGCCGCCATCCTGGCCGGCTCCATGGGCATGCTGCCCTCCGCGAGCCTGGGCGGCAAGGTCGGACTCTACGAGCCGGTGCACGGGACCGCGCCCGACATCGCGGGCAAGGGGGTGGCCAATCCCATCGCCGCCATCCTGTCCGCGGCCATGCTGCTCCGCTACTCGCTCAATCGGGGCGCGGACGCGGATCGTGTGGAGGCCGCGGTGCTCAAGGTGCTCGAGGCGGGCCACCGCACGGCGGATATCCGCGCCGCCGGCGACCGGCCGGTGGGGACGCAGCAGATGGGCGATCTGGTGACACGCGAAGTCGAGAAGTCCTACTAGCGACGCCCACGAGAGACGGAGAAGCGGACGAGTCATGGCCTCAGGGCTTCGGGTCGCGGTGGTGGGAGTGACGGGAGCGGTGGGGCAGACCACGCTCAGGATCCTCGAGGAGCGGAAGTTCCCCGTAAAGGATCTGCGGGTGTTCGCGTCCGAGCGCTCGGTGGGCAAGGCGGTGTCGTTCCGGGGTGAGACGCTGCGCGTCGAGAAGGTGGGGCCCGACGCGTTCAAGGGCGTCGAGATCGCGCTCTTCTCCGCCGGCGCCGCGCAGTCCAGGGAGTTCGCGCCGCTGGCGGTCAAGGCGGGCGCGGTGGTGGTGGACAAGTCCAGCGCCTTTCGGATGGACCCCAGGGTCCCGCTCGTGGTCCCCGAGGTCAACGCGCACGCGGTGAAGGGGCATGCCGGCATCGTGGCCTGCCCCAACTGCACCACCATCGTCACCGTCATGCCGCTCAAGCCGCTGCACGACGCCGGCCGGCTCCGCCGCGTGATCGCCACCAGCTACCAGGCGGTGTCGGGCGCCGGCGTGAACGGGGTGGAGGAGCTTCGCGAGCAGACTCTCGCGTGGGCGCGCGGCGAGGCCATGGTCCCCCGGTTCTTCCCCCATCAGATCGCCTTCAACGTGATCCCGCACGTCGACCAGTTCGCGGACAACGGCTATACGGGCGAGGAGATGAAGCTGGTCAACGAGGTGCGCAAGATCCTCGACACCCCCGACCTGCCCATCTCACCCACGACCGTGCGCGTCCCCGTCTTCACCGCGCACTCGGTGGCGGTGAATGCGGAGACCGAGACGCCGGTGGGGGTCGCGCGCGCGCGCGAGGTCTTCGCCGCATTCCCGGGCCTCAAGCTCTGGGACGAGCCGGGGGAGCAGCGCTACCCGATGCCGGTGCACGTGGAAGGGCAGGACGAGTGCTTCGTCGGCCGCGTCCGCCAGGATCTCACCGCGCCCAACGGGCTCAACTTCTGGGTGGTGGGAGATCAGCTGCGAAAAGGCGCGGCGCTGAACGGGGTCCAGATCGCGGAGCTGCTGATCCGCTGACCCGCGGGGACCAAGGCACGGCGACCTACCGGCTCACGCTCGCGTACGACGGCACCGACTTCCACGGCTGGCAGTATCAGTCCGACCAGGTCACCGTGCAGGGGCTCCTGATGGACGCCTGCGCGCGCCTGACGGGCGCGCCGGTCAAGATCACGGGCGCCAGCCGCACCGATGCCGGCGTGCATGCCCTCCGCCAGGTGGCGAGTCTGTCGCTGGATTCGGAGATGGCCCCCGACGCCCTGCGCCGCGCGCTGAATGCCCTGTTGCCGGCCCCGGTTCGCGTTACCGATGCGCGTCCGGCTCCCGCGGGCTTCGACGCCCGACGCTCGGCCCTGGGTAAGCGGTATCTCTACGTGATCGATCGTGGTGCCACCGCCGATCCCTTCCTCCGCCGTCACGCCTGGCATCTCCCGCGCCCGCTCGATGAGGGTGCGATACGACAGAGCCTGCGCCACCTCCAGGGCAAGCACGACTTCTCGGCGTTCTGCGCGGCGGCGGGACGGGACCGGTCGCCCACCTGCACGGTGCGCTCGGCGCGGGTGGTGACCCGGCGCGATCGGCTCGCCGTCCTCGTCTCCGCGGACAGCTTTCTCCACCACATGGTCCGGAACATCGTCGGCAGCCTGGTCGAGGTGGGGCGCGGCGCCCGGGCGCCCGGTTGGATGGGGGAGATCCTGGATGGCCGCGACCGGCGGCGAGCCGGCCCGACGGCGCCCCCCCACGGCCTCTTTCTGGTTCGCGTGCTGTATGGGGGAAATACCGGATGACGGAGACGCCGCCGGACAAGGGCTTTCGCCGACGCAAGCGCGAGGACCATGCCCTGACGCTGATTCGGGAGCTCGAGGAGAACCTGGGCGATATTCCGCGAGTGCGCCGGCTCCTGCTCGAGCTGGGACGCTACTACGATCCGGTGCTGGGCGGGGGGATCGTGGATCCGCCGCTACAGAAGGCCATCGTCACCGCCCTGGAGTCGGGCCGGCTCGATGACGCCCGGGCGCTCATCAAGGCGCGCTATGACGCCTATATGAAGGATCGCGCCCATCTCGGCCGGGAAAACGCCTAACGCAGAGCGTCAGTCTAGATAACGCCGATAACCTTGACGCATCGGTGGTCTGTCCATACAATCCCCGCAGCCCAATGCTTTCATTCACCCAGGGCCCCTCGAAGTGCCCCGCATGCCCGGCAGCGTGGTCATCCCACACTCAACGAGGAGAGACTGTGCCATGAGTCTTTCACGTCGGGATTTCCTCAAGTACGCGGGAAGCACCGGTACCGCCGTCGCCGTCGGCACCGGCACGCTCGACCTCCAGCCGGTGGCCGCCGCCGCGACATCGCTCCGGATCAAGGAAGCGAAGGTGCACCCGGGCGTCTGTCCCTATTGCGCGGTGGGCTGCATCCAGCTCGTGTACTCGAAGGGCGACAAGATCATCGACATCGAGGGGCATCCGGACACGCCCCATACGCTCGGCCGGCTCTGTCCCAAGGGCGCGGCCACCATCCAGCTCTCCAATAACCCGCTGCGGCCCACCAAGGCGCTGTACCGCGCGCCGGGGTCCGACAAGTGGGAGGAGAAGCCGCTGGCCTGGATGTACGACGAGATCGCCAAGCGCTACTACGAGGCGCGCGAGAAGCACTTCATCGAGCGTGAGAAGGACAAGGACGGCAACGAAGTGGTGGTCAACCGCCTCGAGGCCATCGCGTCCCTGGGCTCGGCCTGTATCGACAACGAGGAGTGCTACCTCCTCTCGAAGCTGAACCGCGCCTTCGGCATCGTCTACCACGAGCATCAAGCTCGAGTCTGACACTCCGCCACGGTCCCAGCTTTGGGGACCACGTTCGGGCGGGGGGCGATGACGACCAACCTGATCGACATCCAGAACTCGGACGTCATCATGGCCACCAGCAACTTCGCCGAGAACCACCCCGTCGGCTTCCAGTGGGTGATGAAGGCCAAGGAGCGGGGCGCGAAGTTCATTCATGTCGACCCGCGCTTCACCCGCACCAGCTCGGTCGCCGACATGCACGTCCCCCTGCGGTCGGGGACGAACATCGCGTTCTTCGGCGGACTCATCAACTACGCGATCCAGAACAACCTCTACTTCAAGGATTACGTCGCCTACTACACCAACGCCTCCTTCCTGATCGACCCGGGATTCAAGACGGCGACGGACGGCGGCGGGCTCTTTACCGGGCTGGAGGCGACGGGCAAGGGCGGGAACGACCCGCACGTCGCCCAGACCTACAAGAAGGACACCTGGAAGTACCAGCTCGACGGGGAGGGGAATCCCAAGCGCGACCTCACGCTCAAGGACCCCGCCACCGTGTTCCAGCTCATGAAGCGGCACTACAGCCGCTACACGCCGGAGATGGTCGAGCGGATCTGCGGCATCCCCAAGGAGAAGTTCGTCGCGGCGGCCAAGCTCTACTGCGAGAACAGCGGGCCCGAGAAGACGGGCTCCATCACCTACGCGCTCAACCTCACCCAGCACACCAACGGCGTCCAGAACATCCGGGCGCTGTGCATGCTGCAGCTCCTGCTCGGCAATATCGGACGGCCGGGCGGCGGCGTCGTCGCCCTCCGCGGCCACGCCAACGTGCAGGGGGCCACCGACCTCGAGCTGCTCTACCACGAGCTGCCCGGGTACCTGCCGATGCCGCTCCGGGACGCCCACCCCGACTTCAAGACGTATCTCGAGAAGGAGACCCCGAAGGGCGGGTTCTGGGTCAACCGGCCCAAGTTCTTCGTGAGCCTGCTCAAGGCCTTCTACGGGGACGCGGCCACCAAGGAGAACGACTTCGGCTACCAGTGGCTGCCCAAGCGCGCCTCCGCGGACGCCTACAGCCACCAGCACATCTTCGTGGACATGTACAAGGGCAAGATCCGGGGCTTCCTCGCCGACGGGCAGAACCCGGCGGTGGGCGGACCCAATGCCAAGCTCACCCGGGCCGCCATGGGCAAGCTGGACTGGCTGGTGGTGAAGGACATCTTCATCACCGAGACGGCGGAGTTCTGGAAGGCGCCCGGCGTCAATGCCAAGGACGTCAAGACCGAGGTGTTCTTCCTCCCCGCCGCGCCGGCGGCGGAGAAGGACGGCTCGCTCACCAACACCATGCGGCTGATCCAGTGGCACGAGAAGGCGGTCAACCCGCCCGGCGACGTGACCTCCGACGCCGAGTTCTTCGTGAGCCTAGCCAAGCGCCTGCAGAAGATGTACGCGGGCTCCAAGAAGGAGCGGGACAAGGGGTTCCTCGCCGCGAGCTTCGAGTACGGCGACAATCCCAAGGAGCCCGACATGGAGCTGGTCCTGAAGGAGATCAACGGCTTCGCCACCGAGGAGATCACCGACAAGGACGGCAAGGTGGTCTACAAGAAGGGTCAGGCGCTCAACTCCTTCGCCCACATGACCGATGACGGCAAGACCGCGGGCGGATGCTGGATCTACACCGGCGTCACCGTGGAGGGCCCCGACGGCAAGCTCATCAACAAGGCCAATGCGCGGAAGCCCGCTGACGAGAAGGACTATCTCGCGCACGGCTGGGCCTTCGCGTGGCCGGCCAACCGGCGCATCCTCTACAACCGCGCGTCCGCCGATCTCCAGGGTAAACCCTGGAGCGAGCGGAAGAAGCTCATCTGGTGGGATCCGGAGGCGCCCGGCGCGAAGCCGGAGGAGAAGGGCAAGTGGGTGGGCCTCGACGTCCCCGACTTCAACGCCTTCCTGGCCCCGGACGCCAAGAACGGGGACAAGCCGTTCATCATGCGGGCGGACCTGGTGGGCGCCTTCTTCGGCCCGCTCAATGACGGGCCCTTCCCCGAGCACTACGAGCCGGTGGAGTCGCCGACCCGCGAACCTGCTCTCGAAGCAGCAGAACAACCCGGTGGTGAAGATCTGGGACGTGCCCGACCAGAAGAACAACCTGGCGCCGGTGGGCTCGCCCGACTACCCCTACGTCATCACCACCTACCGCCTCACCGAGCATCATCTGTCCGGCGTGATGTCGCGCTACCTGCCCATGCTGGCCGAGCTGTTCCACTCGCACTTCGCGGAGATCAGCCACGAGCTGGCCGAGGAGCTCGGCATCACCAACGGCGAGAAGGTCACGGTCTCGAGCCCGCGCGGCAAGGTGCACGTCACCGCCATGGTCACGCACCGGCTCAAGCCCTTCATGATCGACGGCAAGAAGGTGCATCAGATCGGGGTGCCCTGGCACTGGGGCTATAACGGCATCGACGCTCTCCGGGCAGCAAGGGCGACATCACCAACGACCTCTCGGCGACGGTGGCCGACCCCACCGTCTACATCCAGGAGACCAAAGCCTTCCTCTGCAACGTCAAGAAGGGGGTGGTGTAGCCATGGCGCGCACACTCGCGATGTTCACGGACACGTCGCTCTGCATCGGCTGTCGGGCCTGCCAGGTGGCGTGCAAGCAGTGGAACGAGCTCGCCGCTGGAGCAGCCGGAGTGGACGGGCGGCTATCAGAACCAGTCGCCACTTCACCGACAAGACCTACCGCCTGGTGCGCTTCATCGAGAAGCCGAAGCCGGACGGCCAGCTCCAGTGGCTGCTCATGTCGGATGTCTGCAAGCACTGCGCCCAGGCGGGCTGCCTCGACGCCTGTCCCACCGGCGCCATCTACCGGACCGAGTACGGTACCGTCAATATCAACCAGGACGTCTGCAACGGCTGCCGGTACTGCGTCAGCTCGTGCCCGTTCGGCGTGGTGTCCTACAACCACGACACCGGGCGGGCCAACAAGTGCACCTTCTGCAATGACCGCATCCACAACGGGCTCGGGCCCGCCTGCGCCAAGACCTGCCCCACCGAGTCCATCCAGTTCGGGTTCCGCGACGAGCTGGTGCCCAAGGCGCAGAAGCGCGTGGCGAAACTGAAGGAGATGGGCTACACCGGCGCCCAGCTCTATGGCGCCGACAGCAACGGCCCCCTCGGCGGGCTCAACGCCTTCTTCCTGCTCCTCGACACGCCGGCGACCTACCACCTTCCGGAAAAGCCGCTCCTGCCCCAACGGAACGTCCTCGTGGACTCGCTCCTGTCGGTGGGCTCGGCGCTGCTGGTCGGGGTGGGCGCCATCATCGCCTTCCGCGACCGCGGCGGAAAGGAGGGCGAGCGATGGAGATCGTTAAGACTCCGGACTGGCATCTCCTCATCGTCTGGTACTTCTTCATCGGCGGCATCGCCGGCGGCGCGTACTTCACCGCCGCCGTCGCTGACAACTTCGGCAGCGATCGCGACCGCGGCGTGCTCCGCATCGGCTACACCCTGGCGCTGCTGCTCATCGGGCTGTGCGGGATCCTCCTCATCCTCGACCTCGGGACTCCGAGCCGCTTCATGAACATGATGGGCGCCTTCAAGTTCTGGAACCCCATGTCCATCGGCGCCTGGATGCTCGGGGTCTTCGGCGCCTTCGCCTTCGTCTCCTCCGCCCTGGCCTGGGTGGGCGGCGAGGCGCGCGCGCCGCTCCGTCGCAAGATCAGCCTGCTCGGCACCATCTTCGGGTTCTTCCTCGCCAGCTATACCGGCGTGCTGCTGAGCGCCAGCGCCCAGCCGTTCTGGAGCGAGGCGCGGCTGATGGGGGCGCTGTTCCTCGCCTCCGGCGCCTCCACCGGCATGGCGGCGATCTCCTTGCTCCTCTTCCTCTCCGGCGAGTCCGGGGGAGTCGGGTACAAGAAGGTCAAGCACGCCGACCGCTACGCCATGGCGCTCGAGCTGGTGCTCCTTGCCGCCTTCCTGGGGATGCTGGGTTCCGCGGCCGCGCCCATCACGTCGGGCACGTTCGCGCCGCTGTTCTGGGGCGGGCTGGTCGCTGCCGGTCTGGTGCTTCCGCTGCTGCTGGATCTGGTCGGAGCGCGCGTCAAGGTGCTGGGCGGGCTGGCCGCTGTCCTCGTCCTGGTGGGCGGCTTCATCCTCCGCTACGTCATCGTGATGGCCCGAGCCTGAGACCGCCGCCTCGCCGACGTCGCAAGGGGAAGCCCCCCGGCCCTCCGCCGGGGGGTTCTTGCTTCGGGGACGCCCACGCCGTAGGCTTGGGGCCATGAGGCGCCCTCGGTGAGGACCTTCTTCGAGGTCAAGCGCGGCAGCGTGGCGGAGGTCAAGGGCCCGGTGGTCCGGGAACAGCCGCTCACGGTATACGTGAATGGCGATCGGTTTCTCACCCTCCTCTGCTCTCCGATGCAGCTCGAGGCGTTGGTCCTGGGGTATCTCTGGATGGAAAAAGTCATCGGCGGCCTCGAGGATGTCACCGCGCTCACGGTGTCCGAGGTGGACGGACGGGCCGACGTCGACCTTGAGCGGGCCCGTGACCTTGCCGACCGAGCGCATCCTGACATCCGGCTGTGGCGGCGGCATCACCTTCCGGATCGACCCCCGGCTCTTCACCAGACTGGACTCCAAGCTGCGTGTGAAGCCTGCCGACCTAAGTGCCAGGATGAAGGACCTGTTCTCGGGGTCCGTGTACTACCAGGCGTCGCGCGGTATTCACGGTGCCGCGCTCGCCGACCGCGACCGGATTCTCCTTCTCGCCGAGGACGTGGGCCGGCACAATGCGGTGGACAAGCTCAAGGGCGAGGCGCTGCGACGGGGGCATCTCGACCGCCGACCGCATCCTGCTCTCCACCGGACGCGTGTCCTCCGAGATGCTCCTCAAGGCCGCGCGGATGGGTATGCCCCTGGTGGCGTCGCGCACGTCGCCCACCGAGATGGCGGTGGGACTGGCCGAGCAGCTCGGGGTCACCGTGGTGGGCTATCTCCGTCCGGACAGCCTCAACCTTTACGCGGGCGAGGCGCTGGACCTCGGCCCCGAGGGCAACTGATCCATGGCCGATCACGCGGCGCTCGCGCGCGAGTGGCAGGAAGCACTCGGCCGCCGGAAGGGCCTCGCGGCCTCGCTGGGCTTCTGGACCGTGGTGCTGGAGGGCTGGAGTCGCTGGCCCCAGGATCTGGTCCGCCCGCTCCGATGGTCATCACTCGAGCGCCGCGAGCGGTGGGAGCGCGGCCTGCCGCTGGCCGTCGAGGCGGATCCCGAGCTTCCGCGCGATCAGGTCGAGGAGCTGGTGGGGCCGGTGATGGAGCAGCTCGCCGGACTGGGCCCCGACGCCGCCGAGGGGCTCCAGCGCTTCGCGGCGGCATGGGATGGGGGCGCGGTGGGTCCGCGCGACCTCATGCCCATCGCGGCCAAGGACGGCGCATCCACGCGCGACGAGCGCCTCGGGCTCGGTGCCACCTTCGTGTCTTTTCTCGCGCTCGCCGGGCTCCGGCCCGGGCTCGAGGCCTACTTCCAGTCGACGCGCGAGTTGCCGGACGGTATCTGGACGCCGGGCGTCTGTCCCTGGTGCGGCGGCATGCCCGGCTATGGCGATCTCGTCGAGGACGGCCGCCGGCGGCTCTCCTGCCATCTCTGCGGCGGCGTCTGGATCGCGCCCCGGCTCCGCTGTCCCTTCTGCGAGAGCTGGGAGTCGCGCGACCTGGTGCGCCTCGTGGGAGAGGGCGTGGACGAGGGCTACTTCATCGAGGCCTGCCGATCCTGCCACGGCTATCTCAAGGGCGTGGACCGGCGCCAGCGCTGGAACGCCGGCTCGCCGCTGGTGGAGGACTGGAGCTCGCCGCACCTGGACATCCACGCGGCCCGCGAGGGGTACTGGCGCGGCACGCCCTCGCTCGCCCACCTCACCGTAGTCCCTTGAGGGCGGGGATGGAGCGCGGGGACCCGTGATCAACGCGGTGCTCTACGACATCGCGCTCACCGCCTATATCGTGGCGATGCTGGCCGCGCTCGGGCACCTCCTCGGCCGCCGCGAGGGGTTGTGGCGGCTGGCGCTCCTCTGCACCCAGGCGGGCTGGCTCCTCCACACCCTCGCCATCGGCGTGCGCGGCGTCGAGCTGGGCCGCCTGCCGCTGCTCACGCTCTCCGAGCTCATCTCGGTGGTGATCTGGGGCGCGGTGCTCCTCGAGCTCTGGGCGGAGCGGGTGTACCGCGTCAAGGTGCTGGGCGCCTTCGTGCTCCCGGTGATCGTGGGGCTGGGGCTGGCCCTACCCACCGGCCTTCGCGTGCTCGCGCTGGAGCCCGCGATCCGGAGCGCGTGGATCTGGATTCACGCCGCGCTGGCGCTGCTCGGGCTCGCCGCGCTGGTGCTCAACTTCGCGGGCGCGGTGATGTATCTCCTCCAGGAGCGCCAGCTCAAGGCCAAGCGGCCGGGGACGGTTTACTATCGGCTGCCCTCGCTGGAGACGCTGGACCGGCTCAGCTATCGCACCTTGACCCTGGGCTTCCCGTTCCTCACCGCGGGGCTGGTGCTGGGCGCCCTCTGGGCCGGCGCGGCCTGGGGGAGCGTGCTCACCTTCGATCCGCTCGCGCTCTTCTCCGTCCTCATGTGGCTGGTGTACGCGGCCATTCTCGCCGGGCGGGTGGTGGGCCGCTGGCATGGGCGCCGCGCCGCCTACCTCGCCATCGCCGGCTTCTGCACGCTTCTCCTCACGCTGGGCGCGGGCCTGCTGCTACAGGGGCGTCACGGCTCATGACCACCACGCTCTTCGTGGCGGGAATGAGCCACCGGACGGCGCCGGTGGAGGTGCGCGAGCAGCTCGCGCTCGAGGAGGACAAGCTGCGCGAGGTGGTGGCCGCGCTGGCCGCGCAGGGCACCGTCGCGGAGCTCATGATTCTCTCCACCTGCAACCGGGTGGAGGTCTATGGCGTGGCGGAGGCGCCCGGCGAAGCCCGGGCGGCCGCCTTCCGCCAGCTGGGGACGCATCGCGGCGTCGCGCTCGGGGCCATCGAGCCCCACCTCTTCGCGCATACCGGGGAGGAGGCGGTGCGCCACGCCTTCCGGGTGGCGGCGAGCCTGGACTCGCTGGTGATCGGCGAGCCGCAAATCCTGGGGCAGGTGAAGGATGCCTTCGCGCTGGCGCAGTCGTGCCGCACCGTGGGTCCGGTGCTGAACGCCCTCATGAGCCAGGCCTTCCGCGTGGCCAAGCGCGTGCGGACGGAGACGGAGGTGGGCCGCCTCGCGGTGTCCGTCTCCTCCAGCGCGGTGGAGCTGGCGCGGAAGATCTTCGGCAGCCTGGACGGCAAGGCGGTGCTGCTGGTGGGCGCGGGCGAGATGGCGGAGCTGGCCGCGCGCCTCCTCATGGAGGAGGGCGCGATGCCGCTGTACATCGCCAACCGCACGCCGGCCCGCGCCCGCGAGCTGGCGGCGGCCCTGGCCGGCGCCGCGGTGCCGTTCGAGCAGATCGCCGGGGTGATGGCGGAGGTGGACATCGTCATCGCCTGCACCGCGGCGCCCGAGCCGGTGGTGCGGGTGGCCGAGGTGCGGGCCGCCGTCGCCGCGCGGCGCACGCGCCCGCTCTTCCTCATCGACCTCGGTGTCCCGCGCAATGTCGAGGCCGCCGTCAATGCGCTGGATGGGATCTTCACCTACGACGTGGACGATCTCGAGCAGGTGGTGGAGGCGAACCGGCGCGAGCGCCAGCGCGAGGCCCGGCGCGCGGAGAGCATGGTGGAGGGCGAGGTGTCGCGCTTCCTGCGCCGCCTCCGCGACGTGGAGGTGGTCCCCACCATCGTGTCGCTGAAGGAGAAGCTCGAGGCCATCCGGCGCGGCGAGCTCGACAAGGCGCTCGCGCGCCTGCCCGGCGCCAGCGCGGAGACGCGCGCGGTGCTGGAGGCTTTGTCCCAGGCCATCGTCAACAAGGTCCTGCACGCCCCCGTGGTCAAGCTCCGCGACTCCTCGCGCGACGGGCATGGCCGGCGGTGGACGGAGGTGGTGTCGGAGATCTTCGGGCTCCGGCGCTCGACGGGCGAGCGCGACCGATGAGGGTGCGCGTGGGCACGCGCGGCAGCCGCCTCGCCTTGATCCAGGCGGAGTCGGTGGCGGCGGCGCTCGCGCGCCCGGGGCGCCGAAGTCGAGATCGTCCCCATCCGGACCTCGGGCGATCAGCTCGCCCAGGTGGCCCTCGCCGACTTCGGGGGCAAGGCGCTTTTCGTGAAGGAGATCGAGGAGGCGCTGCTCGATCGCCGCGTGGACGTGGGCGTGCACAGCCTCAAGGACATGCCCGCGGTGCTGCCGGCCGCGCTCACCCTGGCCGCGTATCCGCCGCGCGAAGATCCCGCCGACGTCCTCGTGGCGCGCGGGGGCGCCGGGCTCGCCGACCTGCCGTCGGGCGGCGTGGTGGGCACCTCCAGCCTCCGCCGGCGCGTGCTCCTCCTCCGGTGCCGGCCCGATCTGCGCGCCGAGCCGATCCGGGGCAATGTGGACACGCGGCTCCGAAAGCTCGAGGCGGGCGCGTACGACGCGCTGGTGATGGCCAGGGCCGGCCTGCGGCGGCTCGGGGTGGAGCCCGCGGGCGCCCGTCTCTTGCCGCTGGACACGTTCCCGCCCGCGGTGGGCCAGGGCATCCTGGGGGTGGAGGCTCGCGCGGGCGAGCGGCCGCTGCTTGAACTTCTGGCGACGCTGGACCACACTGAGACCCGGATGCAGGCCGAGGCGGAGCGCGCCTTCCTGGCGCGTCTCGGCGCCGGCTGCCACACGGCGGTGGCGGGGCTGGCGCGGCTGGACGCGGGCGCCCTCGTGCTGCACGGGCTGGTGGCCAGCGTGGACGGGGCCACGGTGCTCGAGGGCATGGTGAGCGGAGCGCCCGCATCCGGGCGCGCGCTCGGCGACAAGCTCGCGGAGGAGCTGCTCGCGCGCGGGGCCGGCGCGCTGCTCGGCGCGAGCGGCAACGGTTGAGCGAGGAACATCTGGAGGAGGGGAAGGCGGCGGTCATGCGCGGACGCGGCGAGAGCGGAGGCACCGTGGAGACAGCCCGGCCCCTCGCGGGCAAGGTCGTGATCGTCACGCGCGCGCGCGGCCCAGGCGGGTTCCTTCCACGATCTCCTCGCGGCGGCGGGCGCGCAGGTCGTCCTCGTCCCCACCATCGTGATCGAGCCGCCCGATTCCTGGGCCCCGCTCGACGCGGCGCTGGCGCGGGCGGCGGAGTACCGCTGGGTGATCTTCACCAGCGTCAACGGGGTGGCCATGACGCGCCGCCGTCTGGCCGAGGGCGGACGCGGGCGCGGAAGTATTCGCCGCCGCGCGCGTGGCCGCCATCGGTCCCGCCACCGCGGAAGCGCTCGCCGACTGGGGCCTGGGCGCGGCGGTGGTGCCGGACGAGTACGTGGCCGAGGGGCTGGCGGCGCGGCTGCGCGGGCTCCTCGCCGCCGGCGACCGCGTCCTGCTGCCGCGCGCGGCCGAGACCCGCGACCTGCTCGTGCGCGAGCTGGAAGGCGCGGGCGCGCGGGTGGACGAGGTGGCCGCCTATCGCACGCGTCCCGCCGTCCAGGGCGCCGCGGAGCTGCGCTTACTGCTGGAGGGGGGCGGCGCCGACGTGGTCACGTTCACGAGCTCGTCGACGGTTCGCCACTTCGCGGCGCTGTTCGAGGCCGGCGAGCTGCCGCCGCTGCTGCGGCGCGTTCAGGTCGCGTGCATCGGCCCCATCACGCGGGCCACGGCGGCCGAGCACGGTCTCGACACCGCCATCATGCCCGGCGAGTACACGATTCCCGCGCTGGCGGCGGCCATCGCCGCCCACTACGAGCGCGCGACAAGGAGCTGACCCATGCCGTACCCTCTCTATCGCCCGCGCCGGCTGCGCGAGTCGCCGCTCTTGCGGAAGATGGTCCGCGAGACCACGCTGAAAGCCGACGATTTCATGCTGCCGCTCTTCACCGTGCACGGGCGCGGGGTGCGCGAGCCCATCGGCTCCATGCCGGGCCAGTACCGGCTCTCCATCGACGAGCTGCTCAAGGAGTGCAAGGACGCGGCGTCCATGGGGATCCCGGCGGTGCTGCTCTTCGGCCTCCCCCAGGACAAGGACCCGCGCGGCAGCGAGGCCTATGCGGAAGACGGCATCATCCAGCAGGCGGTGCGGGCGGTGAAGGACACCATTCCGGACCTCCTCGTGGTCACCGACGTGTGCCTCTGCGAGTACACCAGCCACGGGCATTGCGGGGTGGTCGAGGACGGCCGGATCAAGAACGACCCCACCCTCGATCTCATCGCCCGCACCGCGCTCTCGCACGCCGAGGCGGGCGCCGACATGGTGGCGCCGTCGGACATGATGGACGGGCGCGTGGCCGCCGTTCGCGAGGCGCTCGACGAGGGGGGCTATCAGGAGACGCCGATCATGGCGTACTCGGCGAAGTACGCCTCCGCCTTCTACGGTCCCTTCCGCGAGGCGGCCGACTCCGCCCCGCAGTTCGGCGATCGCCGCTCCTACCAGATGGACCCCGCCAATGCGCTGGAGGCGATGCGTGAAGTCGCGCTCGACGTGGACGAGGGCGCGGACATCGTGATGGTCAAGCCCGCGCTGCCCTATCTCGACGTGGTAGCGCGGGTCAAGGCCGACTTCGGCCTGCCCGTCGCGGCCTACTCCGTGTCCGGCGAGTACGCGATGATCCGGGCCGCGGGCCAGCTCGGCTGGCTCGACGAGGAGCGCGCGATGATGGAGGCCCTCACCGGCATCCGCCGCGCGGGCGCCGACATCATCATCACCTACTTCGCCAAGGACGCGGCGCGCCTCATCGAGCAGGGGCGCGCGTGAGGATCTCCGCCAAGGGCGAGTACGCCATCAAGGCGATGCTCGATCTGGCGCTGGCCGACGGCGGCGGGCTGCGGCCCATCCAGGACATCGCCGCGCGCCAGGACATCCCCCAGCGCTACCTCGAGCAGGTGCTGCTGGGGCTCACGCGGGCCGGGCTCCTCGTCTCCCGGCGCGGCTCCGCCGGCGGCTATCGGCTGGCGCGCGCCGCGGACCAGGTCACGGTGGGCGACGTTCTCCGCGCGGTGGAGGGCTCGATGAACGGGCTGGAGCCGACGCGGCGCGGCCGGCGGGGCCTGGGCCGGGACCCCGTGTCCGATCTCTCCGAGCTCTGGCGGGAGATCGACGAAGCGGTGTCCGGCGTCATCGATCGCGTCACGTTCGAAGATTTGCGGAAGCGGGCCGAGGAGCGGCGCAGCATCGCCCGGCCCATGTACCACATCTAACCAAGCGAGCAGCCGGCGCCGCCCGTTTTTTGCGGACGAAACAGCGTTCCCGATGGGGATGGGACCGATGACCCAGAAGAAGACGACAGCGACGTGGCGGCCGCGGCTGGCCGCGTCGGTGCTCGAGCTCGTGGGCGGGACGCCGCTGGTGCGCCTCAACCAGCTCCCGCGTCCGGGCGGCGCCACCGTGCTGGCGAAGATGGAGTCGCTCAATCCGGGCGGCAGCGTGAAGGACCGAATCGCGGTGGCCATGATCGACGACGCCGAGCGCCGCGGGGTGCTCAAGCCGGGCGCCACCGTGGTCGAGCCCACCAGCGGCAATACCGGCATCGGGCTCGCCATGGTGTGCGCGGTGCGCGGCTACCGCCTCATCCTCACCATGCCCGACGACTACAGCGTGGAGCGGCAGCGGCTCCTCGCGCGGTACGGCGCCGAGATCCACCTGACCCCCGCCATCGAGGGCATGACGGGGGCGGTCTTCGCGGCGCAGGAGATGCTGCGCGAGCACGCCGGCTACTTCATGCCCAGCCAGTTCGAGAATCCCGCCAACCCGGAGGTGCACCGCCGGACCACCGCGCTGGAGATCCTCGAGGCCACCGACGAGCGCCTCGACGCGTTCGTGGCCGGCATCGGCACCGGCGGCACCGTGACCGGGGTGGGGGAGGTGCTCAAGCAGCGGCTGCCGTCGGTCCGGATCATCGGCGTGGAGCCGGCGCGCTCGCCGGTGCTCCAGGGCGGCAAGGCGCGCCCGCACGGCATCCAGGGCATCGGCGCCTCGTTCGTTCCCGCGGTGCTGAACCGGGCGGTGCTCGACGAGGTGCTCCTCGTGCGCGACGAGGACGCCACCGCCACCGCGCGGCGACTGGCCCGCGAGGAGGGGCTGCTGGTGGGGATCTCGGCGGGGGCCAACGTGTGGGCGGCCTGCCAGGTCGGCGTCGAGCCTGTCGGCCGGACCAGATCGTCGTCACGGTGCTGTGCGATACTGGGGAGCGCTATCTCAGCGTGCCTCTCTGAGGAGCCATCGTCCATGAGCGTGCAGGTCTATATTCCGACGCCGTTCCGCCGCGCCACCAGCAATCGGGACCGCGTCTCCCTCGAGGCCCCCGACGTCAAGGCGCTGCTCGACGGGCTCGAGGCGCAGTTCGCGGGGCTCAAGGGGCTGGTCCGCAACGAGCAGGGCCAGATCCACCATCACGTGAACATCTACGTCAACAGCGAGGCCATCGAGGCGCTCAAGGGGCTCGACACCACGCTGAAGGACGGCGACGAGGTGTCGATTATTCCGGCCCTCGCCGGGGGGCAGGCCGCCCTCGCCGGCGGCGCGTGCGCGGCCGCACGCCTGGACGCGTGAAAGACGGCCGCGTCGCGCTGACGCCTGAGGAATACGCTCGGGTCGAGGCCCAGGCGGCCGCCGAGTATCCCGGCGAGTGCTGCGGCGTGGTGCTCGACGCGCGGCGACCGCCCGGCGGACCGGCTGCTCCTGCCCTGCCGGAATATCCAGAACGACGCTGCATCGAGAAGGATCCGGCGCGGCATCCCCGCGACGCCCGCACCGCGTACTACATCGATCCCCGCGATCTGCTCACCATCGGCCGGCGCGAGGCGGAAGGCTACTCGGGTGGCCACCATCTACCACTCGCACATCGACACCGGCGCGTACTTCTCCGAGACCGACAAGCGCAACGCGCTGGTGGACGGCGAGCCCGCCTATCCGGACGCGGTGTACGTGGTGGTCTCGGTGCTGGCGGGCCGACCCGCCGCCGCCGGCGCCTTCGCCTGGGATCCCGCGGCCGCGCGATTTCCTGCCCATCGAGTTCACCGTCCCCAGCGCCGCGCGCTGAGGGGAAAGGCGCCATGACCCGGTCCGAGTCGCTCTTCCAGTCCGCCCAGCGGCTGATTCCCGGTGGCGTGAACAGCCCGGTGCGGGCGTTTCGCGGCGTGGGGGGCACGCCGTTCTTCGTCGCCCGCGCCTCGGGCGCGCGCATCGAGGACGTCGACGGGCGCTCGTACATCGACTTCCTGGGCTCGTGGGGGCCGCTCATCCTCGGGCACGCGGCGCCCGCGGTGGTGGAGGCGCTCGCGGAGGCGGCCCCGCGCGGCACCAGCTACGGCGCGCCCACCGCGGCCGAGGTCGAGATGGCCGAGCTCATCGCGCGGGCGGTGCCCTCCATGGAGATGGTGCGCCTGGTCTCCTCCGGCACCGAGGCCGCCATGAGCGCCATCCGGCTCGCGCGCGGCGCCACCGGCCGCGACCTCGTGGTCAAGTTCGACGGCTGCTATCACGGCCACGCCGACAGCCTGCTCGTGAAGGCGGGCTCCGGCGGCGTCACGTTCGGCGTGCCGGACAGCCGGGGCGTGCCCGCGTCGCTGGCCGCGCTCACCATGGCGCTGCCCTTCAACGATCTTCGGATGCGGTGTCGCGATTCATGGCCGAGCGCGGCCACGAGGTCGCGGTGGTGATGGTGGAGCCGGTGGCGGGGAACATGGGCGTGGTGCCGCCCGCGCCCGGGCTATCTCTCTGGGCTGCGCGAGCTCTGCACGCGTCACGGCGCGCTCCTCCTCTTCGACGAGGTGATCACCGGCTTCCGCGTCGCGTATGGCGGCGCCCAGTCGCTCTACGGGGTGCGCCCGGACCTCACCTGCCTGGGCAAGATCATCGGCGGCGGCCTGCCGGTGGGCGCCTATGGCGGTCGGCGCGACCTGATGGAGCAGGTGGCGCCGCTCGGCGGCGTCTACCAGGCGGGCACGCTGTCCGGCAACCCGCTCGCCGTCGCCGCGGGCATGGCCACGCTCCGCGCGCTCGAGGATCCGGCCGCATACCGCCGGCTCGAGGCGCTGGGAGCCCGGCTCGAGGCGGGGCTCGCGGACGCGGCCCAGCGCGCCGGCGTGCCGCTCACCGTCAATCGCGTCGGCTCCATGCTCACCGGCTTCTTCACGGACGGGGCCGGTGGTCGACCTCGCCTCCGCCAAGGGCTCGGATACCGCGCGCTACGGCCGCTTCTTCCACGGCATGCTGGGGCGCGGCGTCTTCCTCGCCGCCTCCCAGTTCGAGGCGGCCTTCGTTTCCCTCGCGCACACCGAAGAGGATCTCGATTCTGCGGCGCGGGCGGCGCCGCGAAACCCTGGAAACGCTGCGGCTAAACGCACAACTCTGATTGACACTTAGCTTTCCTGCGTGATAGGGTTCACAAGGTTTTTGACCGTCCGGTCGGACCAGTTCGCCGTGCAGCGCCGGGTCAACAGGGAGACACGATGAGCGGTCTAGATCGGCGGTCGTTCTTCAAGATCGTGGCCGCCTCCGGCGCGGCGACGGCCGCCGGGGGCTGCACCCGGACGGCGGAGCAGCTGCTCCCGTATGTCTCGCCCCCCGACAATATCGTCCCCGGCGTCGCGAGCTATTTCGCGACGGTGTGCCGGGAGTGCCCCGCCGGCTGCGGCGTGCTCGCCAAGAACCGCGAAGGCCGGGTGATCAAGCTCGAGGGCAATCCCGATCATCCCGTCAACGCGGGCGCGCTGTGCATTCTCGGCCACTCGGCGCTGCAGGGGCTCTATCATCCCGACCGCTTCCGCGGCGCCATGGTGGACGGGAAGCCGGCGCCCTGGGAGACGGCGGAGAAGCTGCTCGCCGACAAGCTCGCGGCGCTGGTGCGGGCGCGGACGGGGCAGAAGGTCGCGCTGGTCACCGGGCTCGAGACCGGCAGCCTCGCCCGCCTCCTGGACGAGTGGGTGAAGGCGCTGGGCACGCGCCCCCGGGTGGCCTACGAGCCACTGGCGCTGGAGCCGCTGCGTGCCGCCAACCGGATGAGCTTCGGGCGCGACGCCATTCCGACCTATGACATCGCGGAGACCGGCTACCTCGTCTCGTTCGGCGCGGACTTCCTCGAGACCTGGCTGAGCCCCACCGCCCACGCGGCGGACTTCGCGAAGATGCACGCGTTCTCCGCGGGCCGCGCCGGCACCTATGTGCACGTGGAGCCGCGGCTGTCCATGACGGCGGCCAATGCCGATCGAGTGGCTGCGGAACGCGCCGGGCACCGAGGGCGCGCTGGCTCTGGCCATGCTCAAGGCCATCCTCGACGAGGGACTGGCCGCTCCCGGCGTGGATGCCCGCGCGCTCGGCGCCGCCGTGCAGGGCGTGGACGTCGCCGCGGTGGCGAGCCGCTCCGGGGTGTCCGCGGAGACGATCAAGCACGTGGCCCACAACCTCGCCGCTTCCAAGGCGGGGCTGGCCATCGGCGGCGGCGCGGCGGTGTCCGGTACCAATGCCACCGACACCCAGGTGGCGATCAACCTGCTCAACGTGGCGATCGGCGCGGTGGGCAAGCGCGTCCGCTTCGGCGCGGATGCGGCGCTGGGCAAGGCGAGCGCGTACGCCGAGATGGTGGCGCTCACGCAGGCCATGGCCAAGGGCGAGATCGAGGTGCTGATCCTCGGCGACGTCAACCCCGTCTTCACCATGCCCGCCAAGGCCGGCTTCGCGGAGGCGCTCGGCCAAGGTGCCGCTGGTGGTGAGCCTCGCCAATCGGCCCAGCGAGAGCAACGCCAAGGCCCACATCGTGCTGCCCGCGCTGCACTGGCTCGAGACCTGGGGCGACTACGCGGCCGAGGAGGGCGTGGTCGGACTCATGCAGCCCGCCATGGGGCCGGTGGAGATCGGCGGCCGGCCGGTGGACGCCAAGTCGGTCGGCGGGACTCTGCTTTCCGTGGGGCGCCAGGCCCTCGGGGTGGAGGCCGGCAAGGGCCCGCTGGGCGCCGCGACCTTCGGCGACTACGTGAAGGCCGAGTGGACGGCGTCGGCCAAGGATCTGGGCAAGGGCAAGCCCTTCGCCGAGTTCTGGGAGGAGTCGCTGCGGCGCGGCGGCGTGTGGCGCGCGACGCCGGCGCCGGCGGTCACGCTGCGGCCGGAGGCCGCGCGAGTCCGAGGCGGAGCCGGCGACGCTCGAGGGCAGCGGCACGCACGCGCTGCTCGTGTACCCCTCGGGCCGCTTCTACGACGGCCGCGGCGCCGATCGCGCCTGGCTGCAGGAAGCGCCCGACCCCATGACCCAGGTGACGTGGGACGGCTGGGTGGAGATTCCCAGCGCCACCGCGGCCAAGCTCGGCGTCGCGCGCGGCGATCTCGTCACGCTGACCTCTCCCCACGGCCGCGTCGACCTGCCCGCCGTATCCGGTGGAGGCATTGCATCCCGAGGCGGTGGCGGTGGCGATGGGGCAGGGCCACGCCTTCCCCGGCGCCTACGCCCAGTCGCGCGGGCTCAACGCCGGCGCCAACCCGCTCGTGCTTCTCGGCGCGGCGCCGGAGGCCGCCTCGGGTGGCCTTCCGTATCTCGGCGTGAAGGTGAGTCTCGCCAAGGGCGCGGGGCGACGCCCGCTCGCAGTCCCGCAAGGCCACCTTCGATCAGGACCATCGCGAGATCGCGCAGCACGTGGGCCTGGCCGCCGCGCGCGAGCTGGAGCTGCGGGGCAAGCCGCCCGAGCACGCCAGCCACCCGAGCATGTATCCGCCGGTGAAGTATCCGGAGCACCGCTGGGGCATGACGGTGGACCTCGACCGCTGCACCGGCTGCAGCGCGTGCGTGGTGGCCTGCGTGGCGGAGAACAATGTCCCGGTGGTGGGCAAGGAGCAGGTGGCGTACGGGCGCGATCAGCACTGGCTGCGCCTGGAGCGGTGGGAGGAGGGGCCGGCGGCCCGGCCCGAGAACATCTTCCTCCCCATGTTCTGCCAGCACTGCGGCGTGGCGCCCTGCGAGCCGGTGTGCCCGGTCTATGCCGCCTACCACACGCGCGACGGGCTCGAACGGGCAGGTCTACAACCGCTGCGTGGGCACGCGCTACTGCGGCAACAACTGCCCGTATCACGTGCGCCGGTTCAACTGGTTCTACTACCACTGGCCCTCGCCGCTGGATCTCCAGCTCAACCCCGACGTCACCGTCCGCCAGCTCGGGGTGATGGAGAAGTGCACCATGTGCCTCCAGCGCATCGTCGAGGGCAAGGACCAGGCCCGCGACGCGGGACGGCCCGTGAAGGACGGCGAGATCAAGACCGCCTGCCAGCAGACCTGCCCCACCCAGGCCATCACCTTCGGGGACCTCAAGGACGACAAGGCCCAGGTGTCCAAGCTCTCGCGCTCGCGCGCGCGGCTACCACGTGCTGGAAGAGCTCGGCACCCGCCCCGCGGTGACCTATCTCAAGAAGGTGGTGCGGGGGCACGGCGGGCCGGCGGCGGAAGGCCACAAGGCATGAGCGCGCCCGGCCCGACCCGCGAGGTGACCTGGGCCGGACGTCAACCGGGACGTCATCCGCACCGTGGGGATGCCCGGCAATACCTACTTCTTCTGGATGACCGTCATCGCCCTCACGCTGGCGTGCGGCGTCGCCGCGTGGACCTACCAGATCTACACGGGCATGGGCGCGGCGGGCAAGCGCACGCCGCAGATGTGGGCGATGTACATCACCACCTTCGTGTTCTGGATCGGTATCGGGCACGCGGGCACCCTGATCTCCGCCGTGCTCTATCTGTTCCGGGCGAAGTGGCGCACATCGATCTACCGCGGCGCGGAGGCCATGACCATCTTCGCGGTCATGACCGCGGGGCTCTTCCCCCTCGTCCACGCGGGCCGGGTGTGGTTCGCCTACTGGCTCATGCCGTATCCCGAATCAGCGCTACCTGTGGCCGAACTTCAAGTCGCCGCTGGTGTGGGACGTGTTCGCGATCTCGACCTACATGACCATCAGCATCGTCTTCTTCGTGGTGGGCCTGATCCCCGACATCGCCGCCCTGCGGGACAACGCCACCGGGATCAAGAAGAAGATCTACACCGTGATGGCGCTGGGCTGGGAAGGCTCGGACACGCAGTGGAAGCACTACCGCCGCGCCTACGGCCTCTTCGCCGCGCTGGCCACGCCGCTGGTCCTGTCCGTGCACAGCGTGGTGTCCTTCGACTTCGCCATGGCCCTGGTGCCGGGCTGGCACTCCACCCTGTTCGCCCCCTTCTTCGTGAATGGGGCCATCTTCTCCGGCTTCGCGATGGTGCTCATCCTCATCCTGCCCATGCGGTACTACTTCAACTGGTACGCCTACATCACGGACCGGCACCTGGACGCGATGGCCAAGCTGATCCTCGTCACCAGCCTCGTCCTCACCTACTTCTACGTGTGCGAGGTCTTCGTGGCGTGGTACAGCGGCGACCACTTCGAGCGGGCGAGCGTGTTCGCCAAGGCCACCCGGCAGTACGCCTGGGCCTACTGGATGATGTACTTCAGCAACTGCGTGACGCCCCTGATCTTCCTCTGGAAGAAGCCGCGGACCAACGTGACCGTCCTCTACGTGGTGTCGATCTTCGTCCTCATCGGCATGTGGCTGGAGCGCTTCAACATCATCGTGCCCGGCCTCGCCCACGACTTCTATCCCTATACCTGGGGCACCTACTACCCGACCATCACCGACTCCACCATCATCGTGGGCTCGTTCGCGTGGTTCTTCCTCCTCTTCCTGGGCTTCATCCGCGTGATGCCGTCGCTCAGCATCGTCGAGGTCAAGGAGGTCCTGCCGCATCCCCTCAAGCACGGGCATGCCGCGCCAGCACGGGGGAAGCCACTAGGATGGCCGCCGCCACCAGCGTCCTCGGCGTCTTCGCCCACGTGGACACCACGCTCCAGGCCATCCGCGAGCTGCGGGCCAAGGGCTACGCGGACCTCACCGTGTACACCCCGGTGCCGGTGGAGGAGATCGAGGAGGAGATCGAGCACGTCCGGCCGCTCTCCAAGGTGCGCTTCTTCACCCTCGTCGGGGCGCTCACCGGCACCGCCACCGGCTTCTTCCTCACCATCTGGACCTCGCTGAAGTGGGAGCTCGTCACCGGCGGCAAGGCGCCGGTGTCCATCCCGCCCTTCATCATCATCGGCTTCGAGCTCACCATCCTGTTCGGGGGCCTGGCGACTCTCCTCGCCCTCCTCGTGCTCGGCCGCCTGCCCAAGCTCAGCCCTTCGCCGAGCTATGATCCGCGCTTCACCCTCGACCGCTTCGGGGTGGCGGTGGCCTGTCCGCCCGAGCGCGCGCAGGCGGTGTCCGCGCTGCTGTCCGCCGCCGGCGCCGAGGAGGTGCGGCGGTGATCAAGAAGTACGGCCTCCGCCTCCTCTTCGTCTTCGCGCTGGGTCTGTGCGGCGCGGTGGCCTCGGTGCAGCTCGGCGTCATCGTGATGCGCTGGCAGGACAACATGACCGCAGACGCAGCGGGTGCAGCCCGGCGAGCGCGCCTTTGCGATGCCGGCGGGCAGCCTGCCGCGCGACGGGGGCGAGCTGGTCTACGCCAAGGAGGAGCGGGACGCGGCGGCGGCGCGGCGCAACCCGATCGCGGCCGCCCCCGCGTCGGTGAAGAAGGGCGAGGGGCTGTGGGTGATCTACTGCACGCCGTGCCACGGGCGCCACCGGGCAAGGGCGACGGGCTGGTGACCACCAAGTTCGTGCCCTCGGTGGACCTGACCAATCCCGATCTGCACAAGTCGCGGACGGACGGCTGGTGGCAGCATCAGCTCTCGGTGGGCGGGCCCCTGATGCCGGCCTACGCGGAGGC
This sequence comes from uncultured Candidatus Rokubacteria bacterium, assembly GCA_963733725.1. Lineage (GTDB taxonomy): Bacteria > Methylomirabilota > Methylomirabilia > Rokubacteriales > CSP1-6 > DASRWT01. The sequence goes on from CAVTFC010000018.1 coordinate 86,521, forward strand.
GCTCTCGTCCGAGGAGCGCTGGGATCTCGTCAACTACGTCCGGACCCTGGCCAAGAAATGAGCGCGACCACGATGACGGAGACGGCGCCCTCCAAGGGCTCCACGCTGGTGCTGGCCGTCCTCGCGGTGCTCGGCGCGGCCGCCTTCGTGCACGGCGTCACGCGGGGGGAGGCCACGCCACGCGTGGGCGACCTATCTCGTCAACCTGCTGTTCTGGTCGAGCCTCGCCATCGTGGGGCCCGCGCTGGCCGCCATGATGCAGCTGACCGAGGCGCGCTGGTCCCCCTCGGTGAAGCGGGTGGCGCTGAGCACCGGCGCCTTCCTGCCCGTCTCCTTCGTGCTCTTCCTCATCCTCCTCTTCCTCGGGCTGGGCTCGCTGTATCCGTGGGTGAACAATCCGGCGCTGGTGGAGAAGAAGCATCAGTGGCTGAACGTCCCCTTCTTCACCCTGCGCATCGGCCTGGGCGTGTTCCTGCTCTACTGGGTGGCCCTGACGTTCTCGCGGGCGGTGTTCGCGGAGGGGACGGGCGGTGACGAGACCGCCGCCACCAACCGCCGCAACAAGCTCGCCGGCATCCTCCTGACCCTCTTCGTGGTGGTGCTGTCGCTCTGGGGCTTCGACCTCGTGATGTCGCTCGACCCCACCTGGTACAGCGGCCTTCTCGGCGGCTACTACGTGGTCAGCTCGCTCTACGTCGGCTTCGGCCTCGTCACCTTCCTCACCATCCGCGCCAATGCGCGGGGGCTCACCCGGGTGTCGCCGTCGGCTATCCAGGACGTGGCCAAGCTCACCTTCGCGATGTGCGTGATGTGGATCTACTTCTTCTTCTCCCAGTACCTGGTGATCTGGTTCGGGAACGTGCCCGTGGAGACGCGCTTCTTCCTGCGCCGCTTCTTCGAGGATCCGTGGCGGACCATGGCCTTCGTGATCTTCATCGTGGGCTGGCTGATCCCTTTCGGCTATCTGCTCAAGCGCCTCACCGGACGCCCGCCCACCGCCCACAAGCCCCTGATGGTGATTCTCTTCATGGGGTGGACGGCGATGTTCCTCGAGCGCTGCCTCCTCGTGTTCCCGTCGGTGTCGAAGGTGAACCGCTTCCCCATCGGGCTCTCCGAGCTCCTCATCACCGCCGGGTTCTTCGCGCTGTTCGTGCTCAGCCGCTATCGCTTCCTGCAGCCGGTACGGCGCGCGTCTCGATCAGGGCCGCTGACCCGAGCCCGGGCCCGCCGCCGGGGTAGAATGGCGGCGTGATCCCGGTCGAAGAGGCCCTCGAGCGCATCCTCTCCCGCATCACCGTTCTGGGTGACGAGCGCGTGGCCCTGCTCGACTCGCTGGACCGCGTGCTCGCCGAGCCGGTGGTGGCCGAGCGCGACATCCCGCCCTGGCCGAACTCCTCCATGGACGGCTATGCGCTGCGCAGCGCCGACACCAGGGCGCCGACGCCGGCCGGCCCGCGCGCCTCACCCTGGCCGGCCACGTGCCCGCCGGCCGGCTGGCCGAGCGTCCTCTGGGTCCGGGCGAGACCTTCCGCATCTTCACCGGCGCGCCGCTGCCCGACGGGCGCGGACGCGGTGATCCCCCAGGAGGACGTGACGGTAGAGGGGACGGTGGTACGCGTGTCGCGGCCGCTCGATACCCGGCGACTACGTGCGGCCGCGCGGCGAGGACATGCGACCGGGCGACCGACTCTTCGAGCCCGGCCGCGCGCTCTCGCCCGCCGATCTCGGCGTGCTCGCCACGGTCGGGCGGAGTCGCGTCGCGGTGATCCGGCGGCCCGGTGGTGGGGATTCTCTCCACCGGGGACGAGATGGCGGACCTGGGCGCTTCCGTCGGGCCCGGGCCAGATCCCGAACTCCAACACCTATTCGCTGATGGCCCAGGTCCGCTCGGCGGGCGCGGAGCCACTCAATCTCGGGGTGGCCCGCGACCGGCAGGACGAGATCGAGGCGCGGCTGCGCCTGGGGGCTGGGCGCCGACCTCCTCATCTCCTCCGCGGGCGTCTCGGTGGGCGAGCACGATCACGTCAAGGCCGCGCTGGCCGCGCTGGGCGCCGAGCAGCATCTCTGGCTCGTGGACATGCGGCCGGGCAAGCCCATCACCTTCGCCACCTGCCCGCGCCGGCCAAGGGGACCTTGCCGATGTTCGGGCTGCCCGGGCAATCCCGGTCTCGGCCATGGTGACCTTCGAGCTCTTCGTGCGCCCCGCCATCCGCCGCATGGGCGGCCATGCCCGGCTCGGCCGGCCCGTGCGCCCCGCGCGCGCGCTGGCGCCCATCGCCAATCCGGGACGGCGCCGCGGTTATCTCCGCGTCACGCTCAGCGAGGAGGACGGCGGGCTCGGCGCGCGGCTCACCGGCGGGCAGGGCTCCGGCATCCTCCGCTCCATGTCCGCCGCGGACGGCCTCGCGATCGTGCCCGGTGACACCACGGTGGCCGCCGGCGAGACGGTGCCCGTCATGCTGCTGCGGGAATCCTGAGGTCCGGCTCAGCCCTTCCGGAGATACAGGGCCCAGAGCGTCAGCCACCCGCCCGCGCACATGGAGACGAAGGCGGCCAGGCTGCCCACGCTGAGCGTGGCCGAGTTGGTGAGGCCCTGGGTGATATTGCAGCCGTCGGCGACCAGCGCGGAGGCGCCCATCAGCAGCCCGCCGCCGAAGATCTTCACGAGGCTCCAGCCGGGCGGGAAGCTTCCAGCGGAAATCGCCCGCCGGCCAGGCGCCGAGAAAGGCGCCGAGCGGCATGCCGAGCAGCAGCACCATGCTCCACGTGACCTGGTTGGGATAGCCCACCAGCGGGTAGGTGAGGGCGTGCCCGGTGTTCGCCGCGAAGGTGATGCCGACGGGGCGACCACCCAGAGTGGACGTCCACCAGCCCGCCGCGATCAGGACGTCCCACCGCCGCGCCCGTGAGGGGCCAGGCCCATTTCCCATGCTCGGGCTCGCGGGGTCCGCGCGCGAGCCAGATCAGCGCGGCCGCGCCGAGCACGGCGATGACCAGCCAGGGCGGAAGGCCGAGCGCCGACGGCAGGGTAGGGGGCGCGTCGCCCAGCCGCAGCTCGAGCTCCCGGCTCTGCAGCCAGCTGCGCAGCGGCGCCAGGGCGCCGACATTCGCGGTGGTGGCGCCCATGGCAAACCCGAGCAGAATCACCCAGGCGCCGATGGCGCCCTCGCCCACGCGGTACCACGTGCTGCCCGAGCATCCGCCGGACAGGATCATGCCCACGCCGAAGAGGAGCCCGCCCAGGATATTGGCGAGCCAGCGGAAGGGCCGGACCGGCACTTCCACCAGTCCCAGCGCCGGTGAGGACATGCACGCCCACGACGGCGACCAGCATGGCCAGCACATACCCGCGCAGGATGCCCGCGTCGCCCATCAGGGCGAGATTGGAGATGGCGCGGGTGAGGCAGAAACCCCCGCGCTGGATCACATAGCCGAAGGCCAGCCCGGTCAGCACGGCGGAGAGCCAGAGAGGCAGCGGCGAACTCGTCCATGCGCGCATGCTAGCGCTCGGGTCGTGGGGGTGTAAAGTCCCTGGAAATTTGACTTTTCTTTTCTGGCGGGTGCTACCGTCCCTATCGTGAGCGCATCCGGCTCGAGTGCTGTGTCGCTCGGCGTGCTGGCTCGCGGCCGGCGTCGCGCTCGCGCTCGGCCTCGGCGCTTGCGCCAGCGACGAGGCGGGACGCCGCGCGCTCGCCGAGACCGGCGCGCTCAGAATCGCAGATGGACGAGGTGAAGCAGCGCGAGGAGAACAACTGCGCGCGAGCTCGCCCGCGTCCAGAGTCAGCTGCGCGTGCTCGAAGTGGACGCGGCCGAGAAGCGCGCAGTGCGCGCGGCGGGCGTGGAGCTGGCGCGCGCGCGCGTGCTGCTCGAAGAGGCCCGCGCCGACCTGCGCGAGCGGGCCGCCGCGCCGCCTCCGGCCGCGGTGGCCATGCCCGTGACACCGACCAGCGACACGACCACGGTGGCGGCGCCCGCCCGCGCCGGCGCCGGTGGCGCCGACGCCGTCCGCAAGTCCACCCCCGCAGGTCCATCCGTGACTCCGCCGCATACCGTGCCGGTGATTCCGCCCCGCGCCGCGACGAGCCCGACGCCGGCCGCGTCGCCCGCGCGCTCAGCCCGCCGGCGCTCACGCCCCCGCGGCGCAGGCCCGCGGACGTCCGAGCCGGGCGCGCCCGCGCTCCGCGCAGTCGGCCGAGCAGCTCTTCAGCGCCGCCATGGCCAATTTCCGCGTCGCAGGAGCCCGGTCAGGCGGTGCTCGAGCTGACGGAGCTCGATCGCGCGCTTCCCCGATCACGCGCTGGCGTCGTCCGCGCAGCTCTGGATCGGCGAGGCCTACTATCAGCAGCGCGACTATCGCCAGTCGCTGGTCGAGCTCAAGCGGGTGCTCGACGGCTATCCCAAGAGCCCGCAGGTGGCCGACGCGCTGCTCAAGACCGGGCTCTGCCACCGGGCGCTGGGCGACCGGGCGGCCGGCCCGCACGGCCTGGGAGCAGGTGGTGCGTGACCACTCGAGCAGCGCCGCCGCCGGCCAGGCGCGCTCCCTCCTCGGCAGCCGGGAAAGCGCCGCTCGCAGCGGCCGCTAGACGGCGGGCCGGGCCCGCTTTCTTGACCCGACCTCGACCTCCGGTATACTTGAGCGCGTTCTCGACGCATTGCGCGACGGTACGACAAGATATGTATCTACTTGAAGACATGGCGGTTATGCGGCTCCAAGGCTGGCGCGAGGACGCGCGCGGCTGGCGCCTCGGTGCGCCCGGCGCCTATCAGGCAGATCGACTTCCGCGATAGCCGAATTCCCGGCCCATCTCCGCGAGATTCCCGCTCCGCCGGACCGCCTGTGGGTGCGGGGCAGCCTGGTCGATGAGGACGCGCTGGCCATCGCCATCGTCGGGCTCGCGGCGCGCCACTCCCTTCGGGCTCGAGCTGGCGGAGCGGCTGGCGGGCGATCTCGCGGCGCGCGGCATCACCGTGGTAAGCGGGCTGGCCCGCGGCATCGACAGCGCCGCGCACCGCGGCGCGCTCGAGGCGGGCGGCCGGACCGTTGCGGTGCTCGGCTGCGGCGTGAACATCGTGTACCCGCCGGAGAACCGGCGCCTGGCCGCGCGTATCGCCGACCAGGGAGCGCTCGCTCTCGCAGTTCGCGCCCGGCGCCCCCGCGCTGGCCCATCACTTCCCGGTGCGGAACCGGATCATCGCCGGGCTGGCGCTGGGCGTGGTGGTGGTGGAGGCGGCGGAGCAGAGCGGCACCCTCATCACCGCCGGCCATGCGCGGCGATCTCGGCCGCGAGGTCATGGCGGTGCCCGGGCGAGCCGGCGCGCCCACGAGCCGCGGCACCCATCAGCTCATTCGCGACGGCGCCGCCCTCGTCGAGGGCTGGGAGGACGTGGTGGCGCTCCTGCCCGCGCGCTGGCGCGCCTGCGTGGCGGCCATACCGCTCGCGCCGGTCGGCACGGAGCACTCGGCCGCTCCCGCGAGGGGACCGACGAAAGAGGAGGATTCGCTGCTGGCTCTGCTCGGCACCGAGCCGGTGACCATGGAAGAACTGATCGAGCGGAGCGGCCTCGCCGCCTCCCGCGCCGCCGCGCGCCTGCTCGCCCTCGAGCTCGAGGGACAGCGTGCGGCAGCTGCCGGGCAAGCGGTTCGTCCGGGCCGCTCGCCGCTGAGAGGAGCCCGTTGGCCAAGTCGCGCTCGCTCGTCGTCGTGGAGTCGCCCACCAAGGTCAAGACGATCCAGAAGTATCTGGACTCGGGCTTCATCGTCAAAGCCTCCATGGGCCATATCCGCGATCTGCCCAAGTCCAGCCTCGGCGTGAACGAGAAGAAGGGCTTCAAGCCCGAGTACAAGGTGCTCCCCGCCAAGAAGAAGGTGCTCGACGACCTCAAGAAGGCCGCCGAGAAGGTGACATCGCTGTACATCGCCACCGACCCCGACCGCGAGGGCGAGGCCATCGGCTGGCACCTGGCCCAGGAGCTGGGGATCGACAAGAAGCAACACCCACCGCATCCTCTTCAACGAGATCACCGAGCGGGCGGTGAAGGCGGCCTTCCAGAATCCGGGCAAGATCGACAAGAACAAGGTGGACGCCCAGCAGGCGCGCCGCGTCCTCGACCGGCTGGTGGGCTACAAGCTGTCGCCGCTCCTCTGGGACAAGATCCGCCGCGGGCTGTCGGCCGGGCGCGTGCAGTCGGTGGCGGTGCGCCTCGTCACCGAGCGCGAGCGGGAGATCGCCGCCTTCCTGCCGGTGGAGTACTGGTCCCTGCACGCGCGGCTCCTCGGGCAAGCATCCGCCCGAGTTCACCGCCACGCTGCGGGAAGTGCGCGGCGAGAAGGCCAGCCTCGCCGACGAGGCGTCCACGACGGCGGTGGTGGCCGCGCTCGAGGGCGCCGAGTGGCGGGTGAAGTCGGTGACCCGCGGCGAGCGCCGGCGGAATCCCGCCGCGCCCTTCATCACCTCCACGCTGCAGCAGGACGCCAGCCGGAAGCTCCACTTCTCCGCCAAGAGGACCATGATGCTCGCCCAGCAGCTGTACGAGGGCATCGAGCTGGGCGACGAGGGACAGGTGGGCCTCATCACCTACATGCGCACGGACGCGGTGCGCGTGGGCGCGGAGGCCCAGGCGGAGGCGCGCGAATGGGTGACCCAGCGGCTGGGGCGCGAGTATCTCCCCGACAGCCCCCCCACTTACAAGTCGAGGAAGAGCGCGCAGGACGCGCACGAGGCCATCCGCCCCTCGGCGGTGGCCCGGGAGCCCAAGGCCCTCGCCGCGCATCTCACCAAGGACCAGCTCGCGCTGTACCGGATCATCTGGGAACGGTTTCTCGCCAGCCAGATGCTGCCGGCGGTGTACGACACCGTGGCCGCGGACATCACCGCGCGCGAATGCCTGTTCCGCGCCCAGGGCTCGACGCTCAAGTTCGCCGGCTTCACCGCGGTGTACGTGGAGTCGCGCGAGGAGTCCGAGCAGCCCGCGGAGGAGGAGCAGGAAGCGGTGATGCCGCCCCTGGTGGAGGGGGAGACGCTGAAGCTGCGCTCGCTCGACCCCAAGCAGCATTTCACCCAGCCGCCGCCGCGCTTCACCGAGGCCTCCCTGGTGAAGACGCTGGAGGATCTCGGGATCGGGCGCCCGTCGACCTACGCGCAGATCCTCGGCACCATCCAGGACCGCGAGTACGTGCGCCGGGACAAGGGCACGCTCTTTCCCACCGAGCTCGGGATCCAGGTCACCGACATGCTGGTCCCGCATTTTCCCGAGGTGATGGACGTCGAGTTCACCGCCCAGCTCGAGGAGTCGCTCGACAAGATCGAGGAAGGCAACGCGGACTGGCAGGAGACGGTGGCCGCCTTCTACAAGGAGTTTGCCAAGGACCTCACCAAGGCCGGCAAGAAGATGGAGAACTTCAAGGAGGGTGTGGACGCCGGCCAGGCCTGTCCCGACTGCGGCAAGCCGCTGGTGGAGAAGTGGGGGCGCTTCGGAAAGTTCCTCGCGTGCTCCACCTATCCGGAGTGCAAGTTCACCAAGGACCTGGGTGGCCGCGAGCGGCCCGCCGACGAGCCCACCGACGAGCTCTGCCCGACCTGCGGCAAGGCGATGGTGATCAAGCACGGCCGCTTCGGGAAGTTCATGGCCTGCTCGGGCTATCCGGAGTGCAAGACCACCAAGCCGATCCCGCTAGGCATTGCGTGTCCCCAGGACGGCGGCCCGCTCGTCGAGCGGCGCAGCAAGCGCGGGAAGACCTTCTACGCGTGCGCGAACTACCCCCAATGTACTTTTTCAGTGTGGTCACGGCCGGTGGCGCAGGCCTGCCCCCAGTGCGGCGCGTCCTTCGTCACCGAGCGCGTAGGTCGCGGCGGCAAGATCACCCGCGCCTGCGTGAAGGAAGGCTGCGGCTACAAGGAAGACGTCGCTTCCACGGTCGCTTGACGGACCGGCTGCCGATGCCCGACCAGAGACCCGGAACGCCGCGCCCGGACGACTCGCCCGTCTCGGCCTTTCTTCAGTACCTGGCGGGAGAGCGGGCGGCGTCCCCGCATACGCTTCGCGGCTATACGGCGGATCTGGCTGAGTTCCGCCGCTTCATGCGGGCAACGAAAGTGGGAGGGTGGGAAGACGTTGACGCGCGCGCGCTCCGCGGCTACCTCGCCTGGCTGCATGGCCGCGGGCTCGCCCGGACGTCCATCGCCCGCAAGCTGGCAGCGGTGCGGAGCTGTTTCCGCTTCCTCACCCGCCGGGGAGTGCTGCCGGCGAATCCGGCGCGGCACGTCCGCTCGCCGCGCCTGGGCCGGCGGCTGCCGTCCTTTCTGCCCAAGGACGAATCGAAGGATCTCCTCGACGCGACCTTCGAGGACACCGACGCGGGCCGCCGCGATCGGGCGCTGCTCGAGCTGCTCTATGCCTGTGGGCTCCGCGTGGCGGAGTGCTGTGGCCTCGACCTCGAGGACGTCGACCGCCGCCAGGGGACCGTCCGCGTGCTCGGCAAGGGGAATCGCGAGCGCATGGTCCCGGTGGGGGACGCGGCGCTGGCCGCGCTCGAGCAGTATCTCGGAGGCCGCGGCGCCTATCTCTCCGCGCGCGGCGCGGCGGCGGGGGCGCTGTTCCGCAACCCGCGCGGGGAGCGCTTGACCGCGCGGAGCGTGCACCGGATCGTGGGGCGGCGGGCGCGCGCGGCCGGCATCGCCCGGCGCGTGACGCCGCATACGCTGCGCCACACCTTCGCCACCCACCTGCTCGGCGAGGGCGCCGACCTGCGCCTCATCCAGGAGCTCCTGGGGCATCGCCGCCTCTCCACCACCCAGCGCTATACCCACGTGAGCCCCGAGCACCTGATGAAGGTGTACGACGCGGCGCATCCCCGCGCCATCTGATGAGTCCGACGTGATGGGGGCCGGGTGAGGGGGGCGGCGTGAGCGAGCGAGTGCCGGTGTTCCGCGCCACCACCGTGATGGCGGTGCGCCATGGCGGCACCGTCGCCATCGCGGGGGATGGTCAGGTCTCCATCGGCCAGACCGTGGTAAAGGCCGCCGCGCGCAAGGTGCGCAAGCTGCACCATGGCCGCGTGGTGGCCGGCTTCGCCGGCGCGGCGGCGGACGCCTTCACGCTCTTCGCCCGCTTCGAGGCGAAATTGGAAGAGTACCGGGGTAACCTGCCGCGGGCGGCGGTGGAGCTGGCGAAGGAGTGGCGCACCGACCGCGCGCTCCGGCGCCTGGAGGCGCTCCTGGCGGTAGCCGACGCGGAGGTGTCCTTCATCGTCTCGGGCACCGGCGACGTCATCGAGCCGGACGATGGCTTGATCGGCATCGGCTCCGGCGGGCCCTTCGCGCTGGCGGCGGCGCGCGCGCTGGTGGCCCACTCGAGCCTGGATGCCAAGGCCATCGCGGAGCACGCGCTCCGCATCGCGGCGGGCATCTGCGTGTACACCAACGATCACATCACGGTGGAGTCCCTGCCGTGAGCGCGCTCACGCCGTCCCAGATCGTCACCGAGCTGGACCGCTACATCGTGGGCCAGCACCGGGCCAAGCGGGCGGTGGCCATCGCGCTGCGCAACCGCTGGCGGCGCCAGAATCTTCCCGCCGAGCTGCGCGACGAGGTGGCGCCGAAGAACATCATCATGATCGGCCCCACCGGCGTAGGGAAAACCGAGATCGCGCGCCGGTTGGCCCGCCTCGCCCAGGCGCCCTTCCTCAAGGTGGAGGCCTCCAAGTACACCGAGGTCGGCTATGTCGGTCGCGACGTGGAATCCATGATCCGCGACCTCACCGAGCTGTCCGTGAACATGGTGAAGGCCGAGATGGCGGCCGAGGTGCGCGAGAAGGCCGAAGGCCTGGCGGAGGAGCGGCTCCTGGACCTCCTGCTCCCGCGCCGTCCCGGCGAGGCCTTCACCTCCAGCACGCTGGAGGAGATCGATCCCTCGAGCGCCACCCGCGACGCCACGCGCGAGAAGCTCCGCGCCCAGCTTCGCGGCGGCAAGCTCGAGGAGCGGGTGATCGAGCTCGACCTCGCCAGCCAGACCCCGCCCATGCTCCAGATGTTCGGCGGCCAGGGCATGGAGGAGGTGGGCATCAACCTCCAGAACATGCTCTCCCAGGTCATGCCCGGCCGCACGCGGCGTCGCCGCGTGAAGCTGGGGGAGGCGCGGCGGCTCATCGCCCAGGAGGAAGCCCAGAAGCTGGTGGACATGGACGAGGCGGTGAGCCAGGCCGTCCAGCGGGTGGAGAATGCCGGGATCATCTTCCTGGACGAGCTCGACAAGGTCGCGGGCCGGGAGGGCGGCCATGGGCCCGATGTCTCGCGCGAAGGGGTGCAGCGCGACCTCCTGCCCATCGTCGAGGGCTCGGCGGTGACCACCAAGTACGGTACCGTGCGGACGGACCATATCCTCTTCATCGCCGCCGGCGCCTTCCACGTGGCCAAGCCCTCCGATCTCATCCCCGAGCTCCAGGGCCGGTTCCCCATCCGGGTGGAACTGGAGCCCTTGACGCGGGAGGACTTTGTCCGCATCCTGAGCGAGCCCGAAAACGCTCTCATCCGACAGTACCGGGAGCTCCTGCTGACCGAGGGGGTCCGGCTCCAGTTCATGCCGGACGCGGTGGAGGCGGTGGCGGAGATCGCCTCCCAGGTGAACCAGCGGGCCGAGAATATCGGGGCCCGGCGGCTGTACACCATCATGGAGAAGCTCCTGGACGAGGTGTCATTCGAGGCCCCCTCGCTGGCGGGTCGGGAGATCGTGATCGACGCCGAATACGTGCACGCGCGGCTGGCCGAGGTCCTGAAGGACGAGGATCTCTCCCGGTACATCCTCTAGCCCCGCCGAAACCGCCATGGCCACGCCGGAGATGCAGCCGATGATCCACCGGGCGGAGGTGCTGCTGGAAGCCCTGCCCTACCTGCAGGCCTTCCAGGGCAAGACCCTCGTGATCAAGTACGGGGGCTCCGCGATGGAGAAGGCGGATCTCAAGGAGCAGTTCGCGCGCGACGTCCTGCTGCTCCGTCTCATCGGCATCCGTCCCGTCATCGTTCACGGCGGCGGGCCTCAGATCGGCGCCCTCATGAAGAAGCTGGGCAAGGAGCCGCAGTTCGTGGGCGGCATGCGCGTGACGGATCCGGAGACCATGGAGCTGGTGGAGATGGTGCTGGTGGGCAAGCTCAACAAGGAGATCGTGGGCCTCATCAATGTCAACGGCGGCCGGGCGGTGGGGCTGTCGGGCAAGGACGGCAACCTGCTCCGCGCGCGGAAGCGGCTGCACCGCATGCCCGACGGGACCACCGCGGACATCGGGCTGGTGGGCGAGGTGGAGACCGTCAACGCCGACATGATCCGGCTCCTGGAGGACAATGGGCTCATCCCGGTGATCGCGCCGGTGGGGGTGGGCGCACGCGGCGAGAGCTACAATATCAACGCCGACCTGGTGGCGGGCGAGGTGGCGGCGGCCCTGCGCGCGGAGAAGCTGATCCACCTCACCGATGTGCAGGGGATCAACGGCGAGGACGGCCGGCTCGTCTCGCGGTTGACCAAGCGCGACGCCGAGCGGCTGATCAAGGCCAACGTGATCGACGGCGGGATGCTACCCAAGGTGGAGTCCGCGCTGCGCGCCCTGGAGGGCGGCGCCGCCAAGGCCCACATCATCGACGGGCGCGTGCCGCACGCCGTACTCCTGGAAGTCTTCACCCATGAAGGCATCGGGACCGAAATCGTCTTCTAGAGGGAGAGTCCGGTGGACACCAAAGAGCTCCTCGACGCGGGCGGCAAGCACCTGATGGCCTTCACCAAGCGGTTCCCCATCGCGCTGGTGCGCGGGGAGGGGATGCGCGTCTGGGACTCGGACGGCAAGGAGTACCTCGACTTCACCGGCGGCATCGCGGTCACCGCGCTGGGCCACTCCCATGCGCGCGTGGTGGGGACCATCCGGGAGCAGGCCACCACCCTCCTGCACGTCTCCAACCTCTTCCACATTCCGCAGCAGACGCACCTGGCCAAGCTCCTCTGCGAGCATTCGTTCGCCGATCGCGTGTTCTTCGGCAACTCGGGTGCGGAGGCCAACGAGGCCGCCATCAAGCTCGCGCGCAAGTGGGCGAAGGAGCACGGGGCCAGCGATCGCGGCGACATCATCACCATGAGAGGTGGCTTCCACGGCAGGACGCTGGCGACCGTGACCGCCACCGCCCAGGAGAAATACCATCACGGCTACGAGCCGCTGCCGGGCGGGTTCAAGTACGTGCCCTACAACGATCTCCGCGCGGTGGAGCGCGCCCTGGACAGCCGGACCGCGGCGGTGATGGTGGAGCCCATCCAGGGCGAGGGCGGCGTCATCATCCCGGACGACGGCTATCTCCCCGGCCTCCGCAAGCTCTGCGACGAGGCGGGCGTGCTCCTCATCCTGGACGAGATCCAGACCGGCATGGGACGCACCGGGAAACTCTGGGCCTACGAGCACGCGGGGGTTGCGCCCGACATCATGACGGTGGCGAAAGCGCTCGCCAACGGCATCCCCATCGGCGCCACCCTGGCCACCGAAGACGTCGCCAGCGCGTTCTCGCCCGGCACCCATGGCAGCACCTTTGGCGGCAACCCTTTCGCCACCGCGGTGGGCCTCACCGTGCTGACCACCCTTCTCGAGGAGCGGCTGCCCGAGCGCGCGGCGAAGATGGGGAAGCTCATGGTGGAGCGCCTGGAGGCCGTGCGCGGGCGCCACGCGGGCAAGATCAAGGCGGTACGCGGCAAGGGCTGCCTGGTGGGCGTGGACCTCGTCCCGCCGGTGGCCGACGTGGTGACGGGTTGCCGCGAGCGCGGCCTGCTCGTGCTGACCGCCGGCGACAATACGCTCCGTCTCGCTCCCGCCCTCATCGTCAGCGAGGGAGAGGTGGGCCGCGCGGTGGAGGCGGTCGAGAGCGCGGTGGCCGCCGCCAAGTGATGAAACACTTCCTGTCCATGGAGGACCTCGAGCGGGACGAGGTCCTCCGCCTGTTCCGGCTCACCGCGGAGCTCAAGTCGCGCATCAAGGCGGGCGACCGCGCCACTCCGCTCGCCGGCCGGACCATGGCGCTCATCTTCGAGAAGCCATCGCTGCGCACCCGCGTCACCTTCGAGGTGGGCATGGTCCAGCTCGGCGGGGCCTCGGTGTACCTGGCCGCCCAGGAGATCGGCTTCGGCAAGCGCGAGTCGGTGCCCGACATCGCGCGCAATCTCTCCCGCTGGGTGGACATCGTGACCGCGCGCGTGTTCAGCCACGCCACCGTGGAGGGGCTGGCCCGCCATGCCACCATCCCCGTGATCAACGGGCTCTCCGATCGCGAGCATCCTTGCCAGGCCATGGCCGACCTCTTCACGCTCTGGGAGCGCGGGCTGGATCTGGGCAAGACCCGGCTCGCCTGGATCGGCGACGGCAACAATGTCTGCCACTCGGTGATCCTGCTGGGCGCCCATCTCGGGATGGACATGATCGTCGCCACGCCGCCCGGTTACGAGCCGGACGCGAAGGTGGTGGAGAGGTGCCGTCGCCTGGGGGGCAAGGTCGCGCTGACCACGGATGCGCGGGCGGCGGCCGAGGGCGCGGACGTCGTCTACACCGACGTGTGGATCAGCATGGGCCAGGAGGCCGAGCGCGAGCGCCGGCACGAGGCGTTTCAGCGCTATCAGGTGAACGAGACCCTGCTCCGCTTCGCGGCGCCCAAGGCGCTGGTCATGCACTGCCTTCCCGCGCACCGCGGCGAGGAGATCACCGATGCCGTGCTGGACGGGCCCCAGAGCGTGATCCTCGATCAGGCCGAGAACCGGCTGCACGCCCAAAAGGCGGTCGTCCTCCACCTCCTGGGCGGCGACTAGGAGACGATGCCCGTGAGCAAGAGAGCCCGCAAGGTAGTGCTCGCCTACTCGGGCGGGCTGGACACCTCGGTCATCCTCCGCTGGCTCATCGAGACCTACAAGTGCGAGGTGGTGGCATACTGCGCCGACCTCGGCCAGGGGGAGGAGCTCATCCCGGTGCGGGAGAAGGCGCTGCGCACCGGCGCCTCCGCCGTGCACATCAAGGATCTCCGCGAGGAATTCGTCCGCGACTTCATCTTCCCCATGCTGCGGGCGAGCGCGGTATACGAGGGCGTGTACCTGATGGGCACCTCCATCGCGCGGCCCCTCATCGCCAAGGCCCAGGTGGAGGTCGCGCGGGCGGCGGGGGCGGACGGGGTGAGCCACGGCGCCACCGGCAAGGGCAATGACCAGGTGCGCTTCGAGCTCACCTATGCGGCGCTGGCTCCCGAGCTCACCGTGATCGCGCCCTGGCGGGAGTGGGACCTCAACTCGCGGACGGCGTTGATCGAGTTCGCGCGGCGCCACGACATCCCGGTGCCGGTGACCACCGAGCGCCCGTACTCCACCGACCGCAACCTCTTCCACATCTCCTTCGAGGGCGGCATCCTCGAGGACCCGTGGGCGGAGCCGCCGCCCAAGATGTTCCTGCTGAGCAATTCGCCGGAGGCGGCGCCGGACGTGCCCATTTACGTGGAGATCGACTTCGAGCGGGGCAATCCGGTGGCGGTGGACGGCGACCGGCTGGGGCCGGTGGCGCTCCTCGAGCGGGTGAACCGGCTGGGCGGCGAGCACGGGATCGGCCGGGTGGACCTGGTGGAGAACCGCTTCGTGGGCATGAAGTCGCGCGGCGTCTACGAGACGCCGGGCGGCACCATCCTCCACGCCGCGCACCGGGCGCTGGAGTCGATCACGCTCGACCGGGAGGCGCTGCACCTCCGCGACTCGCTCATCCCGCGCTACGCGGAGATGGTCTACTACGGCTTCTGGTTCTCGCCGGAACGCGCCGCGCTCCAGCGGCTGATGGACGATATCCAGGAGGACGTCACGGGCACGGTACGGCTCAAGCTCTACAAGGGTAATGTGATGGTGGCGGGGCGGAAGTCGCCGCGCTCGCTGTACCGGACCGACTACGTGACCTTCGAGGCCGACCGCGTCTATCGCCAGAAGGACGCGGAGGGGTTCATCAATCTCAACGCGCTCCGCCTCAAGATCCGCGCCCTGCGGGACGCGCGCTAGGCGGCGAGCCCTTCCGCATGCGCGTCCACGTCGCCCTGGGGCCCGCGGAGTTCGCCGGCGCCGATCTCGAGGGGCGGGCCGCCCTCGTCGTCGACGTGCTGCGCGCCACCACCACCGTGGTGGCCGCCTGCGCGGCGGGGTGCCGGACGGTGATCCCGGTTCCCGACGAGGCGGCGGCCCGGCGCGCGGCGAGCCGCTTTCCGGCCGGGGAGTGTCTCCTCGCGGGAGAGCGAGGCGGCGATCCCATCGAGGGCTTCGATCTCGGCAATTCTCCCCTCGAGTTCACTGCCGAGCGGGTCGCGGGCCGTGCCATCGTGCTCACCACCACCAATGGGACCTACGCCATGCTCGCCGCGGGGGGGGCGGCCGCCGCCGCGGTGGCCGCGCTCACCAATGCCGCCGCGGCGGCGCGCTGGGCGCTGGCGTCCGGGCTCGACCTCACCGTGCTCTGCTCGGGGGAGAAGGGCGCGTTCTGTCTGGAAGACGCGGTATGCGCGGGCTTCGTGGTGGACGCCCTCGCGCGCGAGGGAGCCGGCGACCTCCGGGTCACCGATGCCGCGCTCGCCGCGCGGCGCCTGGCCGAATCCTATGCGGGGCGCCTCCACCGGCTCGCGGAAGACGCGTCCTGGGCCCGCTCGCTCCACAAGGCCGGGCGCGCCGCCGACTTCGAGGTCTGTCTCGCGCTGTCCACCCAGGAGCAGGTTCCCGTGTTCAAGGGTGGCGCCATCGTGCCGGGGCCGGCGGTGATGGCGGCGGAGGCGGACGGCCGCCGATGAACCTCCCCATCGCGCTTACCCTCGTGCGCATCGTCCTGGTGCCGCTGGTGATCGTCTTCCTGATCTCTTCGGATCGCGTGCACGTCCTCATCGCGGCGGTGATCTTCCTGGCCGCCTCCCTCACCGACTGGCTGGACGGGCGCATCGCGCGCAGCACCAACCAGGTGACCCGCCTGGGCACCATGCTCGACCCGCTGGCGGACAAGCTGCTGGTGGCGGCGGCCCTGGTCTCGCTCGTCCAGGTGGACATGGTGGCGGCATGGATGGCGCTGGTCATCATCGGCCGAGAGCTGGCCGTCACCGGGTTGCGCGGCGTGGCCCTGTCCATGGGCGTGGTGGTGCCCGCCTCCCGGCTCGGCAAGTGGAAGACCGTGACCCAGTACGTCGCGCTCACCTTGCTGATTCTTGAAAAAGGGGTGCCCGCGGAGTTCGTGCCCTTCCATCTGGTCTCGGGCGTCGCGCTCTGGATCGCGATGGGGGCGACGGTGCTCTCGGGGCTCGACTACTTCTACTCCTTCTTCCTGCGTACCGGGGCGGATGCCCTGGTGAAGGACCGCGAGCGGTGGCCCTGAGCGTCGTCGGGCTGATCGCCGCCTACCTCATCGGCGCCATCCCCGTGGGCGTGCTGGTGGCGCGCCTCGCCGGCGGCGTGGACATCCGGAGTCACGGGAGTGGAAATATCGGCGCCACCAATGTGCTCCGCACGCTCGGCCCGGCCGCCGGCGTGATCACGCTCCTGGGCGATATCGCCAAGGGGTATGCGGCGGTGTGGGTGGCGGGAACGCTCGGCGGCACGCCCACCTGGGCGGGCGCCGGCGCGGTGGCGACGGTGGTGGGCAATTGCTGGCCGCTGTTCCTCCGGTTCCGAGGCGGCAAGGGCGTGGCCACCGGGCTCGGCGCCTTTCTCGCCGCCGCACCCTGGGCGGTGGCGCCCGCGGCGGTGGTGTTCGCGGCGCTGGCCGCCGTCACCCGGCTGGTCTCGCTCGCGTCCATCGCGGCCTGCGTCGCCTTCGCGGCGGCGACCTGGGCCGTCTATCCGCCCCCCATCGCTCTGGCCGCCACCGTGGTGGCCGCCATCATCATCGTCCGGCACCGCGTCAATATCCAGCGACTGCGCGCCGGCACCGAGTCGCGGCTCGGCCGGCGCGCGGGTGGCGTGAGCCCATGGCGGGCGTGAGGCGATGAGCGCCGACCGCGCGGCCTCGAGCGGCCCCGTCGCCATCGTGGGCGCGGGAAGCTGGGGCACCGCGCTGGCCATTCATCTCGGCCACCGTGGCGCGGCGGCGCGGCTCTGGGCCCGCGACGCCGACCTGGCCCGCGAGATCGCGCGGCGCGGCGAGAACGCCCGCTATCTTCCCGGCGTGCCGATCCCGCCCCGGGTGATCACGACCGCGGACGCCGCCACCGCGCTGCGGAGCGCGCCCATCGTGGTGCTCGCGGTGCCGTCCCCGTACGCGCGGGCCACCCTCTTGCCTCTACTGGCGCATCTCGAAGAGGACGCCGTCATCGTATCGGCCACCAAGGGGATGGAGCCCGAGCGGGGCCTGCGGATGTCGGAGCTCCTCGCCGAGCTGGCGCCGCGGCATCCGGTGGCGGTGCTCTCGGGTCCCTCGTTCGCGCGCGAGGTGGCGCTGGGCCGGCCGACCGCGCTGGTGGCGCGCGTCGAGGAGCCTCGAGGTCGCGCGCAGGACGCAGCGCGCGCTGGCCGGCCCCACCCTGCGTATCTACACCAACGCCGATGTGCTCGGTGTGGAGCTGGCGGGGGCGCTCAAGAACGTCATCGCCATCGCCGCCGGCCTCTCGGACAGCCTCGCGCTGGGTGAGAACGCGCGCGCCGCCCTGGTGACGCGGGGGCTCGCGGAGATGGCGCGACTGGGCGTGGCCCTCGGCGCCTCCGCCCGGACCTTCGCCGGCCTCGCCGGTCTGGGCGACCTCGTCCTCACCGCCACGGGCTCGCTGAGCCGGAACCGGGCGCTGGGCCTCGCGGTGGGGCAGGGACGGAGCCTGCGCGAGGCCGAGGCGGCGACGCCCATGGTGGCGGAAGGCGTGCGCACCGTCACTGCCGTCCTGCGCCTCGCCCGCGAGGCCGCGGTCGCGATGCCGATCTGCGCCGCGGTGGCGGCGGTGCTCTTCGAGGGAGTGCCCGTGGCCGACGCGCTTGCCGGGCTCCTCGCGCGGGAGCCGCGGCCGGAGGAAGAGGTGGACGTGTCCCGTGCCTGAGCTCCGCAAGGATCCGGTGGTGGGGCGCTGGGTCATCATCTCGACGGAGCGCGCGCGGCGCCCGTCCGACTTCGTGCCCGCGCCGGTGGTCAAGTCCAAGGGCCTCTGTCCCTTCTGTCCCGGTGAGGAGGCGCGTACCCCCGCGGAGCTCTTTGCGATCCGTCCCCGCGCGAGCGCGGCCAATGCGCCGGGCTGGACGATGCGGGTGGTCCCGAACAAGTTCCCCGCGCTCCGTATCGAGGGCGAGCTCGAGCCGTCCGGCGAGGGGCTCTACGATCGCACCACCGGGGTGGGGGCCCACGAGGTCATCATCGAGACCCCGGATCACGCGGCGAGCCTCGCCACTCTCCCCTCGGAGCGGGTGGCCGACGTGCTCGGGGCGTACCGCGAGCGCATCCTGGACCTCCGGAAGGACCCGCGCATCCAGTACGTCATGGTGTTCAAGAACCACGGCGAAGCGGCGGGCGCCTCCCTGGAGCATGCGCACTCCCAGCTCATCGCCACTCCCATCGTGCCCATCATGGTGGAGGAGGAGCTGGAAGGCGCGGAGCGCCACTTCCGGATCAAGAAGCGGTGTATCTGGTGCGACATCATCCGGCAGGAGCGCCGAGGCGACGGGCGCATCATCCTCGAGTCGGACGGGTTCGTGGCCCTCGCCCCCTTCGCCCCGCGCTTTCCCTTCGAGACCTGGATCCTGCCCTCGACGCATCGGTCGAGCTTCGAGGACACCGACCCGACCGATCTTCTGGCCCTGGCCCGGCTCCTGGGTGAGATCCTCCGGCGCATGGGCAAGGTGCTGGGCGATCCGCCCTATAACTTCATGCTCCATTCCGCGCCACTCCGGTCGCCTGCGCTGGACCACTTCCACTGGCACCTCGAGATCATCCCCAAGCTCACGCGAGTGGCCGGGTTCGAGTGGGGCACGGGATTCTTCATCAACCCGACCCCCCCCGAGGAGGCAGTGCGCTATCTTCGCGGCGAGGTGCCCGGGACGGCCGTAAGTTGACACCATTGAAGGCGTTTGTTACAGTCCGGGGTACTTTGCGAAGCTTGGGCTCGGGAAGAGCTCACGCGGGAATAGCTCAGTGGTAGAGCACAACCTTGCCAAGGTTGGGGTCGCGGGTTCGAATCCCGTTTCCCGCTCCATGAAATGGTGCAGGGGACCGGGTCGGGGCCCCTTTGAGTTTGTAGGGCGGCGTAGCCAAGTGGCTAAGGCGGAGGTCTGCAAAACCTCTATTCAGCGGTTCGAATCCGCTCGCCGCCTCCAGTCGTGACGCGGTTGGCGGGATAGGCCGGGGTGGCGGAACTGGGAGACGCGGTGCCCTTAAAAGGCACGGGCCCAGCCAGGGCCGTGGGGGTTCGATTCCCTCCCTCGGCACCAGAGGGTGCGATGAAACCGACGACGGGACTACGGAGGTAGGCCACGGTGCAGACGCTCAAGATGGTGCGGAAGACGTTGACGATGTTGAGTGACAAGAGGACCGAGGTCCTCGACATCACCAAGCAGATCCGCGACATCATGCTGAGTGCCGACATCACGGAAGGGATCCTACTCGTGAACTCGCTGCACACGACCTGCGCGCTCTTCGTCAACGAGTTCCAGGGCGCGCTCGTCGAGGATCTCAAGGCCATGGTCGACCGGCTCGTCCCCGAGGCCGGACCGTACCGCCACGATGATCCTCGCTACTCCGACTGCGAGCGCGGCAATGCGACCTCGCACCTCCGCGCGGCGCTGCTCGGGCGAAGCGTGGCGGTGGGGATCAGCGGCGGCGAGCTCGCGCTGGGGCGGTTCCAGTCCATTCTCCTCGCGGAGCTGGACGGGCCAAGGCCCCGCACCATCGACATCCAGATCATGGGAGTCTGACCGGGCGCCCGCCGCCCCCGTTCCAGTCCCGGTCGGACCTGAAGCTGCTTCCGCTCGAACGTCTCTCCCCGTTTCTCTGGCGTATCCCTCCCGACGCGCGTCGCGGCATGCGCGTCGCCGGCCTCATCCTCTCCGATGATCGTCTGATGAGGGGAATCCGCGGGGATGCCTCGCTGGAGCAGGTCGCCAACGGCGCCTGTCTGCCCGGCATCGTGGGGGCGTCCCTGGCCATGCCGGACATCCACCAGGGCTATGGGCTTCCGGTGGGCGGCGTGGTTGCCACCGATCCGGACGCGGGCGGGGTGGTGAGCCCGGGCGGGGTGGGCTATGACATCAACTGCGGCGTGCGGCTCATGCGCACGCGACTCGCCGCCGAGGATCTCGGATCACGCCTCGAGCCGCTCCTGGACCGCTTGCACGCCGCCGTGCCCGCCGGCGTGGGCGCGCGCGGACGCATCGCGCTGAGCCCGGCCGAGCTGCGCCAGGTGGCCGAGCGAGGCGCGGCCTGGGCGGCCGGCCGGGGCTGGGGCGGCGGCGACGTCGAGCGGATCGAGTCGCAGGGTTGCCTGCCCGGAGGCGACGCCGACGCCCTGTCCGACCACGCCCGCGAGCGGGGACGCGGCCAGCTCGGCAGTCTCGGCTCCGGCAACCACTTCCTCGAGATCCAGACGGTGGACGAGGTCTACGATGCGCCGGCGGCGGCCGCGCTCGGGCTCCAGCCCGGCGGCGTCACGGTGATGATTCACACGGGCTCGCGCGGGCTGGGACATCAGGTGTGCACCGACGCCCTCCGGCGCTGCGAGGCCGCAATGCAGCGCCACCGCATCGTACTGCCCGACCGCCAGCTCGCCTGCGCGCCGGCGGAATCGGACGAGGCCCGCGACTATCTCGCCGCCATGCGCGCCGCCGCCAACTTCGCCTTCGCCAACCGGCACGTGCTCGCTCACTGGGCCGAGCAGGCCTTTCTGGAGGCGCTGGGGCTTTCCCCCGCGGATCTCGGCTGGCGCCTCGTCTATGACGTCGCCCATAACGTGGCCAAGGAGGAGACCCATACGGTGGACGGGCGGGGGCGCCGGCTCATCGTTCACCGGAAGGGCGCCACGCGCGCCTTCCCGCCCGGGCATCGCGAGCTGCCCGCCGAATATCGGAGCATCGGCCAGCCGGTGCTCATCCCGGGCGACATGGGGCGGTACTCGTTCGTCCTCGTGGGCACCGCGCGCGCGATGTCGGAGACCTTCGGCAGCACCTGCCACGGCGCCGGCCGCGTCATGAGTCGCACCGCCGCGGTGAAGGCCGCGCGGGGCCGCGACATCGGCGAAGAGCTGCGCGCGCGCGGCGTCTCGGCCCGCGCCACCGGCCGCCATGCCCTCGAGGAGGAGATGCCCGAGGCGTACAAGGACGTGCAGGAGGTGGTGGGCGTGGTGGAAGGCTTCGGCATCTCGAAGCGGGTCGCGCGGCTGCGCCCCATCGGTGTCGTGAAGGGCTAGGTGATACTCTAAGCGTATGTCCTGGACCTTGAAGCGGAAAGCACAGCAGCTCCTTGCCGGCGAGGAAGGGGCGATCCGCAAGGATTGGGGGGGGCGGACCTCGGTGGCCCTCGTCTATCCCAATACCTATGCGGTGGGCATGTCGAACCTGGGCTTCCAGGCCATCTACAGCCACCTCAACGCCATTCCCGAGGTGGTCTGCGAGCGCGTCTTCTTTCCGGATCCGGAGGATCTCGACGAGCAGCTCCGCACGGAGACCGCGCCCTTCTCGCTGGAGTCGCTCCGGCCCCTCGCCGACTTCGACCTGATCGGGTTCTCGGTCACCTACGAAGGCGACTACATCAACCTGGTGCGAATGCTCCGCCTCGCGGGCATTCCGCCGCGGGCCGCCGACCGCGGCCCCGGGCATCCCGTGATCCTGATGGGCGGCGTCTGCGCGTTCTCGAACCCCGAGCCGGTGGCGCCCTTCATGGACCTCATTGCCGTGGGGGAGGGCGAGGAGCTGGTCGGGGAGCTCATCGCGGCGCACCGCGCCGCCTTCGCTCCCGGAGCCGAGGGAGGGCGCGAGCGCTTTCTCGTCGCCGCGCGCGCCATCGCCGGCCTCTATGTGCCCGGCGCCTACGAGGTGAGCTACGCGGCGGATGGGACGATCACGGGTGTCGCGCCGGTAGAGGAAGGCCTGCCCAACGTGGTAACCAAGCGGCGCCTGCGCGAGGTAGACCGCTGGGAGACCGTCTCCACCGTCAAGAGCCCGAAGGCGGAGTACGGGCACATGCAGCTGCTCGAGGTCGGCAAGGGCTGCGGGCGCGGCTGCCGCTTCTGCCTGGAAGGCCAGGTGTACCGGCCCGTGCGGCATCGCAGCCTGGAGGCTCTCCGCGAGTCCGTGGTGCAGATCGCGAAGGAGTCCAAGCGCGTGGGGCTGGTGGGCGCCTGCGTGTCGGACTATCCGTGGATCGGCGAGCTGATGAAGATGCTCGAGGAGGAGGGCGTGGAAGTGTCCATCTCCTCTCTCCGGGCCGACAGCCTCACCGAGGATCTGGTGGCCTCGCTCGCACGGGGCGGGCACCGCACCCTCACCATGGCGCCGGAAGCGGGGACGGAGCGGCTGCGGCGCGCGGTGCGCAAGCCCATCACCGACGAGCAGCTCCTGGCCGCCTGCGATCTCGTGCGGCGCTACGGCATCCCCAATCTCAAGTGCTATTTCATGATCGGGCTGCCCACCGAGACGCCGGCGGACATCGAGGCCATCCCCGACCTGGCCGCGCGGCTCCTGGAGCGGCTGCAGGTGCCGGGGCCCGATGGCCATCCCTTCGGCAAGCTGACGCTGTCCATCTCCTCCTTCGTACCCAAGCCCTGGACGCCGTTCCAGTGGGCGCCCTTCGACGAGCAGCGGGGGCTGGAGGACAAGCTCAACATCATCAAGCGGGCGGCGCGGCGGCTTTCGACCATCCGAGTGCTGCACGAGAATCCGCGCGAGGCGGGGCTGCAGGCGCTCCTCGCCCGCGGCGACCGTCGCGTGGCCGACTTCGTGGAGCTGGCCGCCGCCCATGGCGGCGACTGGCGCCGCGCGCTCCGCGAGTGGGAGGGCGATCCGGCTTTCTACACGCGCCGGGCGCGGGCGCTCGACGAGGTGCTGCCCTGGGACCACTTCGACGTGGGCGTGAAGAAGGCGGGGCTCACCAAGGAGTGGGCGCGCGCCGCGGCCGAGCAGGCCGCCGCGCCGGTGGCCGGCTAGCCATGGGGCGCGTGCGGGTGGCGGCGGTGGGCGAGGTGCCGGCGGGCGAGGGTCGCGTGGTCGAGGCGGATGGGCGCGCGCTGGCCCTCTTCAACGTGGACGGCGCCTATCACTGTCTCGACAATCTTTGCCCGCACCGTGGCGGTCCGCTGGGCGAGGGCGACCTCGACGGCCGGCTGGTGTCCTGTCCCTGGCACGCCTGGCGCTGGGATGTGACCACCGGCGCGCATGCCAATAATCCCGCCGTGCGCGTGCCCAGCTTTCCGGTGATCGTCGAGAGCGGCGGCATCTTCGTGGAGCTGCCGTGAGCGGGGCCGCGCCGGTGAGTCCTGCGCGCGACACGTTCGGCCGGCCGCTGCGGAATCTCCGGCTATCGGTCACCGACCGCTGCAATCTCCGCTGCGCGTACTGCATGCCCGAGGAGGAGTACGTGTGGCTGCCCCGCGAGGACATCCTCACCTTCGAGGAGGCGGCGGGCCTGGTGGACGTCTTCGCCGACCTCGGGGTGGACAAGGTGCGCCTGACCGGGGGCGAGCCGCTGCTCCGCAACGGGCTGGAGCGCCTGGTGACCTTGCTTGCCGCCAACCCACGGCTCCGCGACCTCGCCATCACCACCAACGGCATCCTGCTCGCCGAGCGCGCCGCGGCGCTGCGCGCGGCCGGGCTCCATCGCGTGACGGTGAGCCTGGACACGTTGCGGGGGGACCGGTTCAAGGCGCTGACCCGTCGCGAGGCATTGCCGCAGGTGCTGGAGGGGATCGCGTCGGTGGGCGCGCGCGGGATTCCCCGCGCCCAAGCTCGACACCGTGGTCATGCGCGGCACCAACGACGACGAGCTGGTGGACCTGATCGAGTACGCGCGCGGGGTGCCCGCCGAGATCCGCTTCATCGAGTACATGGACGTGGGCGGCGCCACCCGGTGGACGCGCGAGCGGGTGGTCTCGCGCGCGGAGATGCTGGAGACGCTGGGCCGGCGCTACGGCGCCATCGAGCCCCTGAGCGAGGGCGGCTCCGCGCCGGCCGACCGCTACCGGCTGCCGGACGGCATGTGTTCGGGATCATCGCCTCCACCACGGCGCCCTTCTGCCAGGACTGCGACCGGAGCCGCCTCACCGCCGACGGGATGTGGTACCTCTGCCTCTACGCCGCCCAGGGCACCGATCTGCGGAAGGCGCTCCGCGCCGGCGCCTCACGGACGCGACCTCCGGCGACTTGATCCTGCCGGGCTGGACGGCGCGCACGGGACCGCGGCGCCGAGGAGCGGCTCGCCATGGCGGATGGCCGCTCGCCGCTCATCCAGATCGGCGAGCTGAAGCGGGACCCGCATCTGGAGATGCACACGCGAGGCGGGTAGTAGGGCGAGCCGCAGCCGGAGGCGAGGCGAGCAATACGAAAGAGGGTCGCCGAGCGGAGCGAGGCCGGTGCCCTACACGCGGGTCGTTCGGTTATTTGCTGGCGCTGAAGACTTCCTTAGGAGGTCGGTGGTGCGCGCGGCGGGATTGGTGCGGATTTGTTTTTCCTGCTCGCCCAGCACCACGAAGAGCCCGTCGAGGCTCTTGCCAGCACGTAGCGGTCGATGTCCAGTGAGTCCGTCTTAGGAAGGGGATGGACTGCGCGCGCCCCAGCAGCTCCTTGTACTGGCGCGTGACCCCGACCTGATTCATGGCCTGATCCACCACCGGCTTGAAGGCGGCGGTGAGCTGGTCGCTGGTCTTGCTCTGGAAGTACTGGGTGGCGGCATTGTCGCCCCCGCTCCAGATCTTCCGCGCATCCTCGATGCTCATCTCGCCGATGGCGTCCCCGAAGATCTTCTTCGCCCCCGGGGCCGCGGCTTCCGCGGCGCGGTTCATGGAGAGCACGAACTCGTCCGAGCTGGGGACCGTAGCCGACCAGCCGGAGCCCTTTGTCGGCGGTCTGGAGCTGGGAGGGCATGAGGATCTTGATCGCCTGGTTGGCGAAGTAGCCATCGGTCTTGCCGGTGAGGCTCACGGTGCGTCTCGGTCCCGACGCGGAGCGCTTCCTTGAGGCCGGAGCCGATCTTGGCGTCGGAGAGCCCCCCGATGCCCAGGCCCTGAGCAGCCGGTCGAGCTGGGCGGCGGCGGGCGCGGGGCTCAGCAGGAGCCCGAGAACGAGCGCGGCACCGAGGGCAGAGCCTTCATGCGGGGGATTCTACGCCTCGGCGACGCGGACTACTACTGGAGCGGGGCGGGCAGGTCGGAGCGCTTCATCAGGAAGCGGTCGATACCGCGCGCGGCGCTCCGGCCCTCCGCGATCGCCCACACGATCAGCGACTGGCCCCGCTGCATGTCACCCGCGGTGAAGACGCCGGGCACGCTGGTCATCCAGTCCGCGTCCCGCCAGACATTGCCCCGGTCGGTGAGGCGCACGCCGAGGGACTCCAGCAGCCCCGGGCGCTCCGGGCCCACGAAGCCCATGGCCAGGAGGACGAGCTCGCAGGGCAGGGTGAACTCGCTGCCGGGCTTCTCGCGGAAGCCGGGCCGGCCGCCCTCGGTGGTCATCTCCACCTCGATGGCCTGGAGCGCCGCCACGCGGCCGTCGGGTCGCCGATGAAACGCTTCGTGGACACCGCGTACACGCGCTCCCCGCCTTCGACATGCGCGGAGGAGACCCGGTAGATATTCGGCCACAGCGGCCAGGGATTGCTCGTAGCCCGCTCGTCCGGGGGCCGGGGCAGGATCTCGAACTGATGCACCGAGGCCGCGCGCTGGCGGTGCACAGTGCCCAGGCAGTCCGCGCCGGTATCGCCGCCACCGATGATGACCACCCGCTTGCCCTCCGCGCTGACGAAGCTCGCGTCGGGAACGCGGTCGCCCTCGTTGCGGCGGTTCTGGAGCGTGAGGTAGTCCATCGCGTACAGGACGCCGCAAGGTCGCGCCCGGGGATGGGCAGGTCGCGCGGGGCGCAGGCGCCCCCGGCCAGAAGCACCGCGTCGAACTTCGCCCGCAGCGCGCCCGAATCCACGCCGGCGCCCACGTGCGCGTCGGTCACGAAGCGCGTGCCCTCCGCCTCCATCTGGCGCAGACGCCGCTCGAGCACGCGCTTTTCCATCTTGAACTCGGGGATGCCGTAGCGGAGGAGCCCGCCGATGCGGTCCGCGCGCTCGTAGACGGTCACGGCATGCCCGGCGCGCGTGAGCTGCTGGGCGCCCGCGAGCCCGGCGGGGCCGGAGCCGATCACCGCCACCGTCTTCCCGGTGCGCACCTTGGGCGGCTGGGGTCGGACCCAGCCCGCCTCGAAGGCATGGTCGATGATGGTGAGCTCGATGGCCTTGATGGTGACGGCGTCATCGTTGATCCCCAGCACGCAGGAGCCTTCGCACGGGGCGGGGCACAGCGTGCCGGTGAACTCCGGGAAGTTGTTGGTGGCATGGAGGCGGTCGATGGCCTCGCGCCACTTGTCCCGGTAGACGAGGTCGTTCCAGTCAGGGATGAGGTTACCGAGCGGACAGCCCTGATGGCAGAAGGGGATGCCGCAGTCCATGCACCGCGCGCCCTGCTTGCGGAGCTTGTCGGTGGGCCAGGGCAGCATGACCTGCCGCCAGTCCCGCCGCCGCTCCTCCACGGGGCGATACGGCTGCTTGTCGCGCTTGAACTCGAGGAAGCCGGAAACCTTGCCCATGCCGCCCTAGTTGTGGGCGCTCGCCATCACGGCCTCGTCCACCGACATGCCCGTCTCCTGCGCCTTCTTGATGGCGGCCAGCACCCGCTTGTAGTCGCGCGGCATGACCTTGACGAAGCGCTCACGGGTCCGCTCCCAGTTCACGAGCAGCCGCGCGGCCACCGCGCTCTGGGTGTAGCGGATGTGGCGCGCGAGGAGGTCCTTGACGTGCTCCACGTCCTCCACGTCCACCAGGGGCTCGAGATCCACCATGCCGAGGTTGCAGCGGCGCTTGAAGTCCCCCGCCTCGTCGAGCACATAGGCGATGCCGCCCGACATGCCGGCGGCGAAGTTCCGGCCGGTGCCGCCGATCACCACCACCCGGCCGCCCGTCATGTACTCGCACCCGTGGTCGCCCACGCCCTCCACCACGGTAGCGGCGCCGCTGTTCCGCACCGCGAAGCGCTCGCCCGCCACCCCGCGGAAATAGGCCTCGCCGCTGGTGGCGCCGTAGAGCACCACATTGCCCACGAGGATGTTCTCCTCCGGCACGAAGGTCGCCTCCCGCGGCGGGAAGACGATGATCTTGCCGCCGGACAGCCCCTTGCCGAGGTAGTCGTTGGCGTCCCCCTCGAGCGTCAGCGTGATGCCGCGCGGCACGAAGGCCCCAAAGCTCTGGCCCGCCGAGCCCGTGAAGTGCAGCCGGATCGTGTCGTCGGGCAGGCCGTCGGCGCCGTGGCGCGAGGTGACCTCGTAGCCGAGGATGGTGCCCACCGTCCGATTGACGTTCCGGATGGGCAGCCGCACGTCCACCGGCTCACGCCGCTCGAGGGCGGCGCCGCACAGCGGGACCAGCGTGGACATGTCGAGCGACTTCTCCAGCCCATGATCCTGCTCCACGACCTTGCGGATGGCGACCTCGGGCCCCACCGCGGGCCGGTGGAGCAGCGGGGCCAGGTCCAGCCCGCGCGCCTTCCAGTGCTCCACCGCTGGGCGAACGTCGAGGCGGTCGGAGCGCCCGATCATCTCGGCCATGGTGCGGAAGCCCAAGGCTCGCCATCAGCTCGCGCACCTCCTCCGCCACGTAACGGAAGAAGTTCTCGACGAACTCGGGCCTGCCCGCGAACTTGGCGCGGAGCTGCGGATCCTGGGTGGCGATGCCCACCGGGCAGGTATTGAGGTGGCAGACCCGCATCATGATGCAGCCCACCACCACCAGCGGCGCGGTGGAGAAGCCATACTCCTCCGCGCCCAGCAGCGCCGCGATCACCACGTCGCGGCCGGTCTTCAGCTGGCCGTCCGCCTGCACGATGATGCGGTCGCGCAGCTTGTTCAGGACGAGCACCTGCTGCGTTTCCGCGAGCCCGAGCTCCCAGGGCACGCCCCCGTGCTTGATGGAGGTGAGGGGAGAGGCGCCGGTGCCGCCGTCATGGCCCGAGATGAGGACCACGTCGGAGTGCGCCTTGGCCACCCCTGCCGCCACCGTGCCCACGCCCACCTCCGCCACCAGCTTCACGCTGATGCGCGCCCTCGGATTGGCGTTTTTGAGGTCGTGGATGAGCTGCGCCAGGTCCTCGATGGAGTAGATATCGTGGTGCGGCGGCGGCGAGATGAGCCCCACCCCCGGCGTCGAGTAGCGGACCTTGGCGATCCACGGATACACCTTGTGGCCGGGGAGCTGGCCACCCTCGCCGGGCTTGGCCCCCTGGGCCATCTTGATCTGGAGATCGTCGGCATTGACCAGGTACTCGCTGGTGACGCCGAAGCGTCCGGACGCCACCTGCTTGATCGCGCTCCGCCGCGAGTCGCCGTTGGCGTCGCGCGTGTACCGGGCGGAATCCTCGCCGCCCTCTCCGGTATTGGACTTGCCGCCCATGCGATTCATGGCGATGGCGAGCGTCTCGTGCGCCTCGAGGCTGATGGACCCGTAGGACATCGCGCCGGTGGCGAAGCGGGTGAGGATCGCCTCCACCGGCTCCACGTCCTCGATGGGGATGGCCCGCTCCGCCGGCTTGAGGGTGAAGAGCCCTCTCAGCGTGGCGAGGTTGCGGGTCTGCTCGTCCACCGCGCGCGTAGTAGTCCTTGAACACGCGGTACTGGCCGCTGCGGGTGGCGTGCTGGAGCTTGAACACCGTGTCCGGGTTGAAGAGGTGGAACTCCCCCTCGCGCCGCCACTGATACTCGCCGCCCCACTCCAGCTCGGCGTTTCCCACCGGCCGGTCGGGGAAGGCCTTGGCATGGCGCGCCGCCGTCTCCTCGGCGATCACGTCGATGCCCACGCCGCCGATCCGCGAGGCCGTCCAGGTGAAGTAGCGATCCACGAAGGCCTTGTCCAGCCCGATGGCCTCGAAGATCTGCGCGCCCCGGTAGGACTGGATGGTGGAGATCCCCATCTTCGAGATCACCTTGAGCACGCCCTTGTTGAGCGCCTTGATGTAGTGCTTCACCGCGGTGGCCTGGTCCAGCCCGGGGAGCAGGTCCTGGCGAATCATGTCGTCCAGCGTCTCGAAGGCCAGGTACGGGTTGATGGCGCCCGCGCCATAGCCCAGGAGGAGCGCGGCGTGGTGCACCTCGCGCGCGTCGCCCGACTCGATGACGAGGCCCACCTTCACGCGGCTGCCTTCCCGGATGAGGTGATGGTGCACGCCCGCGGTGGCCAGCAGCGAGGGGATGGGCGCCAGCTTCTCGTTCACCCCGCGATCGGACAGGATCAGATAGCTATGACCGTCGCGCACCGCCTGGCTCGCCTGCGCGCACACCGCCTCCAGCGCGCGCGCGAGGCCGGTGCCGCCCTCGGCCACGGGATAGACCATCTGGATGGTGGCCGACCGGTAGCCCGGGATGTCGGCGTGACGGATGCGCGCGACCTCCTCGTTGTTGAGGATGGGCGTCTTCAGCTTGAGCTGGCGCGCGGCTTCGGGGGTGGGCTCGAGGAGATTGCCCTCGGGCCCGATGGTGGTCGCGATCTGCGTCACCAGCTCCTCGCGGATGCCGTCCAGCGGGGGATTCGTCACCTGGGCGAAGAGCTGCTTGAAGTAGTCATAGAGGAGCCGCGGCCGGTTGGAGAGCACGGCCAGCGACGTGTCGGTGCCCATGGAGCCCACCGGCTCCTCGCCGGCGGAGGCCATGGGGCCCAGGAGGAGCCGCAGATCCTCGTGGGTATAGCCGAAGGCCTGCTGGCGCTGGAGCACGGTCTCGTGATTGGGCTCCGGCACATAGGGCGGCAGGGGCAGGGTCTCGATGGGCCGGATATGGGTCTTCAGCCACTCGCCGTACGGATGCTGGGAGGCATAGGCCTTCTTGAGCTCGGCGTCGTCGATGATCCGGCCCTGGGCGGTGTCGACCAGGAAGATGCGCCCGGGGTGCAGCCGCTCCTTGATGAGCACGCGCTCGGCGGGAATGTCGAGCACACCCACCTCGGAGGCCATGATGACCATGTCGTCCTTG
Organism: uncultured Candidatus Rokubacteria bacterium; assembly: GCA_963733725.1. GTDB lineage: Bacteria > Methylomirabilota > Methylomirabilia > Rokubacteriales > CSP1-6 > DASRWT01. The sequence goes on from CAVTFC010000018.1 coordinate 116,707, forward strand.
GTGACGTAGTACCGCGACGGGCGCAGCCCGTTGCGGTCGAGCACGGCGCCGATCACGGTGCCGTCGGTGAAGGCGATGGAGGCGGGGCCGTCCCAGGGCTCCATGAGACAGCCGTGGTACTCGTAGAAGGCCTTGCGCTCCTCGCTCATGCCCTCATGCCCGGCCCAGGCCTCGGGGATCATCATGAGCACCGCCAGCGGCAAAGGCCGCCCGGCCATCACGAGGAACTCGAGCACGTTGTCGAAGACGGCGGAGTCGCTGCCGCCCTCCAGGACCACGGGCATGACCTTCTTGAGGTCGTCTCCCAGCACCGAGGAGCGGCAGATCGCCTCGCGCGCGTGCATCCAGTTGATGTTCCCGCGCAGCGTATTGATTTCGCCATTGTGGGCGATCATCCGGTAGGGGTGGGCGAGCGGCCACGACGGGAAGGTATTGGTGGAGAAGCGCTGGTGCACCAGCGCCAGCGCGGAGTCCACGAGGGGGTCCATCACGTCCGGGAACATCCCCTCGATCTGGTCGGCCGAGAGCATGCCCTTGTAGATGAGGGTATTGGCGGAGAGGCTCGGGATGTAGAAGAACTTCCGCTCCGCCAGCCCGGAGCGCCCCACCGCATGCTCGGTCCGCTTGCGGATGACGAAGAGCTTGCGCTCGAACGCGGCGCGGTCGGCCACCCCCTCCGCCCGGCCCACGAAGATCTGGCGGAACCGCGGCTCCACCGCCCGCGCGCTCGGCCCCACCGCGGAGGAGTCCGTGGGGACATCCCGCCATCCGAGCACGGTTTGCCCCTCCTCCCGGACCATGCTCTCGACGATGTGCTCGCACTCCGCCGCCTGGGCGAGATCCCGGGGGAGGAACACCAGCCCCATGCCGTAGTGACCGGGTGAGGGAAGGGGAATGCCCAGGCGACCGCACTCGCGCGTCAGGAAGGCATGGGGCATCTGGATGAGGATGCCCGCGCCGTCGCCGGTATTGACCTCGCAGCCGCAGGCTCCCCGGTGGAGGAGGTTCTTGAGCACTTCCAGGGCCTGGCTCACGATGGCGTGCGAGCGCCGGCCCTTGATGTCCACCACGAAGCCGACGCCGCAGGCATCGTGCTCGTGGGCGGGGTCGTAAAGGCCCTGGGCGGGCGGCAGCCCCGCGGAGGTGGCGTCAGCTCCCGTCGTCATCGATCTCACGTCTCCTTCCGCATCGTTGCTGAGGGCGTCGGTGTGCGTGTCCCGGTTGAGCGACAAAGTTACCCCACTCCGAAGCATTAGCCAAGCCCACAATATAAAATTCATTGTATTAGTAAGTCTAATGGCATAGGCTCGGAGCGTGAACCTCGATACCTTGCGACTCTACTGCGACGTGGTGAGGCTGCGGAGCTTCTCCCGGGCGGCGGTCGCCGGCGGGGTGTCCCAGTCAGCGGCGAGCCAGGCCATCCAGCAGCTCGAGACGGAGCTGGACGCCACCCTCCTCGATCGCTCGCGCCGGCCGCTGGAGCCCACCGCCGAGGGGCGCGGGTTCTACGACGCCTGCCGCGGTCTCCTCGCGGGATTCGAGAAAGCCCGCGCCGACCTCGCCGCCTCGCGCCAGCGGGTGGAGGGTACCGTCCGCGTCGCCGCCATCTACTCGGTGGGCCTCCACGACATGAGCCGACACATGCAGCCCTTCATGACGGCCTACCCGAACGCGCGCGTGCTGCTCGAGTGTCTGCACCCGCACAAGGTGGTGGAGGCGGTGCTGAACGACGAGGCCGATCTCGGCATCCTGTCCTATCCCGCCGCGAGTCGCGCGCTCCAGGTGCTGCCGTTGCGCGAGGAGCCCATGATGGTGGTGACGCACCCGAGCCACCCGCTGGCGCGCCGCCGCCGCGTGAGCCCGGCCGACCTCGACGGTGCGCGATTCGTGGCCTTCGACCACGACCTGCCGATCCGACGCGCCATCGACCGGGCGCTGAAGCAGCACGGGGTCAAGGTGGACGTGGCGATGGAATTCGACAATGTCGAGACCATCAAGCAGGCCATCGGCATCGCGGCGGGGATCAGCATCCTACCCGCGCCCACCGTCCAGAAGGAGAGCGAGATGAAGACGCTGGCGGCGCTGGAGCTGACGCTGCCCGGCCTCGTGCGTCCGGTGGCCATCATCCACCGCCGGGGCCGCCACCTCACCGCCGCCGTCTCGCGGTTCATCGCCCAGCTCCGCGACGACGACGCCCGCTCGTCGGTGGTCGCATGACGGTGACGCGGTTCGAGACGCGCGGCGGCGCGCGCGTGTACCAGATGCCGGTGGAGACCTTCCCCGGGCACGTGAACAATATCTACCTCATCCTCGACGGCGAGATCGTGACCCTCTTCGACGTGGGCTCCGGTCTCCCCGACTCCAACGAGGGGCTCGAGCGCCGGATGGCCGAGGTGCGCGAGCGCTTCGGCGAGACGGCCACCCTCGCCTCCGTCCAGCACGTGGTGATCAGCCACGCCCACATCGACCACTTCGGCTGGGTGGGGCGCTTCACCCAGGAGTCGGACGCGGCGGTGTACGTGCACGAGCTCGACGCCCGCGTGCTGGTGAACTTCGAGGAGCGCATCGTGCTCGCCTCCAAGGACCTGCGCGTCTTCATGGAGCGGGCCGGCGTCAAGCCCGAGCTCCGCGCCGAGATCGAAGAGGCGTATCGCTGGTCCAAGAACTATTTCAAGTCGGTGGAGATCGACCACCTGGTGCGGGACCGCGAGCGCATCATCAACGGCTATCGCGTGCACCACACGCCGGGGCACTGCCCAGGGCAGATCTGCCTCGAGGTCGACGATCTCCTCTTCACCGCGGACCACGTGCTCTCGCGCATCACGCCGCACCAGTCGCCGGCAGCGATCACGCCCTTCTGCGGCCTCGAGCTCTATCTGCAGTCGCTCGACAAGGTGCGCGGGCTCGAAGGCATTCGAGTCTCCCTCCCGGGCCACGAGGCGCCCATCGAGGACCTCGACGGCCGGATCGAGGGCATCGTGAGCCATCACCAGCGACGGCTCAGCCAGGTGCTCGACATCTGCCGGGAGCCGCTGGCGCTGGTGGAGGTGTCCAAGCGGCTCTTCGGGCCCCGGGTGGGCTATACGCGCCTGCTGGCCCTGGAGGAGGCCGGTGCGCATGTCGAATATCTCTTCCAGCGCGGGGAGCTGCGCATCGCGAACCTGGAGGACGTCACGCGGGAGAGTAATCCCGTGATCCGGTACGAGGCCCGTCGGGGCGCCTGAGTTTCTCCGAGCCTGATCCGGCCCCTGATCCAATCCGTGGACCGACGGTCAGACCGCGGACAACCTTGCCAAACTGCTGCCCTTTGGGTAGCATGGACGAGGGCTCTGACATCGTCCGAAGGGTTCCCCTGGGTAGGCGAACGCCGGGGGTCCGCTCCGTCCTGAGTCAGGGAATTCCAGACACGGGGAACAGGAAACGCCTGCGTCCGTCCGAGCAATAGGGACGGCTGTGTGGGCCTGGAACGAAGAAAGGACCGAGGACATGAGCGACACCATCGCGTCCGTACCGGCCGCGGCAAAGCCCCGACGGACGCTCACGCGCGCGGTGATTCGCTTCGCGGGCGATTCGGGCGACGGCATGCAGGTCACGGGCGAGCAGTTCACTACCGAAGCCGCCTGGGCCGGCAACGATATCTCCACCCTGCCGAACTTCCCCGCCGAGATCCGCGCCCCCGCCGGCACGCTGTTCGGCGTGTCGAGCTTCCAGCTCCAGTTCGGTAGCCAGCGCGTGTACACGCCGGGCGACCAGCTGGACGCGCTCGTGGCCATGAATCCGGCCGCGCTCAAGGTGCACCTGGCCGACCTCAAGCCCGGCGGCATTCTCATCGTCAATACCGCCGCCTTCGAGGAGCGGAACCTGACCAAGGCGGGCTACGCCAAGAACCCGCTGGAGGATCCGGGCCTGGGCGAGAAATTCCGGCTCCACCAGGTGGACATCACCGGGATGACCAAGACCGCGCTGGACGACTTGCCGCTCAACGCAAAGGAGAAGGATCGCTGCAAGAACTTCTTCGCGCTGGGGCTGGTGTCCTGGATCTATACGCGGCCGCTGGATCCCACGCTGGACGCCATCAAGAAGCGCTTCGCCAAGAACCCGACGCTTCGTCGAGGCCAATATCCGCGTGCTCAAGGCCGGCCACGCCTTCGGCGAGACGGCGGAGATCTTCGCGGAGAACTACGGCATCGACCCCGCCGAGATGGCGCCGGGCGTGTACCGCAGCATGATCGGCAACCGGGCGCTGGCCTGGGGGCTGCTCGCCGCGGCGGAGCGTACCCAGATCCCCATCGTCTTCGGCGCGTATCCCATCACGCCGGCCTCGAGCATTCTCGAGGAGCTGGCGATGCACAAGCGCTTCAAGGTGCGGACCTTCCAGGCCGAGGATGAGATCGCGGCGGTCACCTCCGCCATCGGGGCCTCCTTCGGCGGCGCTATCGGGGTGACGGCGTCCAGCGGCCCCGGCATCGCGCTCAAGGCCGAGGCCATCGGGCTGGCGGTCATGGCCGAGCTGCCGCTGGTGATCTTCGACATCCAGCGGGGGGGCCCGAGCACGGGCCTGCCCACCAAGACCGAGCAGGCGGACCTCATGCAGGCCCTCTACGGCCGGAACAGCGAGTCGCCCATCGTGGTGATCGCGCCCTCCAGCCCCGGGGACTGCTTCTTCATCGCCTACGAGGCGGTGCGGATCGCCATCAAGTACATGGTGCCGGTGATGGTGCTGTCCGACGGCTACCTCGCCAATGGATCGGAGCCCTGGCTCCTGCCCGACGTGAAGTCGCTGCCGGACATCCCGGTCAGCTTCCGCACCGAGAAGGAAGGCTTCTTCCCCTACCTGCGTGATCCGGCCACGCTGTCGCGGCCGTGGGTCCGTCCCGGCACGCCCGGGCTCGAGCACCGTATCGGGGGCATCGAGAAGCAGGACGTCACCGGCAATATCTCCTACGAGCCGGACAACCATGACCACATGGTGCGGCTCCGCGCGGAAAAGGTCCGGCGGGTGGCGCAGGAGATCCCGCCCACCAGCATCAACGGGCCGCATACCGGCGACGTGCTGGTGGTGGGCTGGGGCGGCACCTACGGCGCCATCACCGCCGCGGTGGAGGAGGCGCACCTCGAGGGCAAGGCGGTGGCCTCCGTGCACCTGCGGCATCTCAACCCGCTGCCGCCCGATCTCGGGCAGATCCTCCGCCAGTACCGCAAGGTTCTGGTACCGGAGATCAACAGCGGCCAGCTCGTGCGCGTACTGCGGGCGGAGTACCTCGTGGACGCGGTGGGCTTCAACCGCGTGCGCGGCGTGCCGCTACAGACCAACGAGATCCTCGAAGCCATCAATCAACTGCTGGAGGCGACGCGGTGAGCACGGTCAAGGGGTCTCCGGAGGCGGCGCCGAGCGGGCCGAAGTACACCAAGAAGGACTTCGAGTCCGACCAGGACGTCCGCTGGTGTCCGGGATGCGGCGACTACGCCATCCTGAGCGCGGTGCAGAAGGCGATGCCGGAGCTCGGCATCCCCAAGGAAGACATCGTGTTCATCTCGGGCATCGGCTGCTCCAGCCGCTTCCCGTACTACATGAACACTTACGGGTTCCACACCATCCACGGACGGGCGCCCGCGCTCGCCACCGGGCTCAAGCTGGCGCGGCCGGACCTCAAGGTCTTCGTCGTCACCGGCGACGGCGACGGGCTCAGCATCGGGGGCAACCATCTCCTCCACGTGCTGCGGCGGAACGTGGAAGTGACCATCCTGCTCTTCAACAACCGCATCTACGGGCTCACCAAGGGCCAGTACTCGCCCACCAGCGAGATCGGCAAGGTCACCAAGTCCACCCCGCTCGGCTCCGCCGACCGGCCGTTGAGCCCGTGCTCGTTCGCGCTGGCGGCGGGCGCCACCTTCGTGGCGCGCACGGTGGACCGGAATATCGCCCACATGGAGGCGACGCTCAAGCGGGCGGCCGCCCACAAGGGCGCGGCCTTCGTCGAGATCCTCCAGAACTGCAATGTCTACAACGATCTCGCCTGGAACGTGCTGTACGACCGGGAGTCGAAGATCCAGCACGAGCTCCGGCTCGAGCACGGCAAGCCGCTGCTCTTCGGGCCCGCCGACGATCGGCGAGGGCTCGTGCTCGAAGGAGTGAAGCCCAAGGTGGTCCGGGTGAAGGACGTGCAGGAAAGCGCCCTGTGGGTGCACGACGAGACCGATCGCGGCATCGCGCTCATCCTGGCCCAGCTCTGGGCGCCGGACTATCCCATCCCGCTCGGGGTGATGGCGAACGAGCCCGATGCGCCGATCTACGAGGATATCCTGCTCAAGCAGGAGCAGAAGGTCATCGCCGACCGCGGCCCCGGCGACATCGCCGCCCTGCTGCGCGCGGGCGAGACCTGGACGATCAAGTAGCGCCGCGCCGCGCCGCACGCCGCCCGACAGCGGCGCGGACGCCGTGACCGTGCTCACCTCGACTGCCGGCCTCCTCCCCGGGGGCCGGCGGTCGTGTTTCGACGGGACGACATGACCGCAGAGCCGAGAACGCCCGACGCCCCCTTCCTTCGCGAGCTCGAGGCCATCGTGGGCCGCCCCGGCGTGGTGTCGAGCCCCGAGGGGCGCCTGACCTACGAATGCGACATGCACACGTTCTACAAGGGCGCGCCCGACGTGGTGGTGCTGCCCGAGTCGGCGACGCAGGTGGCCGCCATCGTCCGGCTCTGCCGCGCGCACTCGGTGGCCATCGTGCCGCGGGGCTCGGGGACCGGTCTCATCGGCGGCGCCATGGCGCCGGTGGGCGGGGTCATGGTGTCCATGACGCGGATGAACCGGCTCCTCGAGGTGGACCTGGCCAATCGCTGCGCGGTCGTCGAGCCCGGACTCATCAATCTGTGGCTGTCCAACGCCACCCGCGAGCGCGGCTGGTTCTTCGCGCCCGATCCCTCCAGCCAGATGGTCTCCACCATCGGCGGCAATGCCGCCACCAATGCCGGCGGTCCCCACTGCCTCAAGTACGGGATCACGGTGAACCACGTCCTCGGACTCCAGGTGGTGACGGGGGCGGGGGAGCTGGTCTGGCTGGGCGGCAAGGCGCACGAGCGGCCCGGCTACGATCTCACCGGGGTGATGGTGGGCTCGGAAGGCACGCTGGGCCTCCTCACCGCGGTCACCGTGCGCCTCACCCATCTTCCCGAGGGGGTGAAGACCCTGCTCGCCTCCTTCGCCGCCATGGAGGACGCCTCGGAAGCGGTGTCGGCCATCATCGCCGCCGGCATCATTCCCGCCGCGCTCGAGATGATCGACGCGGTGATGGTGCGCGCCATCGAGGAGGGCGTGGGCGCGGGCTATCCCAAGGACGCGGGCGCGGTCCTTCTCATCGAGCTGGACGGGCCCGTGGCCGAGATCGAGGCGCAGTCGATGCGCATCGAGGAGATCTGCTGGTCGCACGCGGCGCTCGAGGTGCGGGTGGCCGCCGATGAGGCGGAGCGGGCGCTGCTCTGGAAGGGCCGCAAGGAGGCGGCGGGCGCGGTGGGCCGCCTCACGCCCAACTGGCTCCTGCAGGACGCGGTGGTGCCGCGCTCGCGCCTGCCGCAGATCATGCGCGAGATGATCGCCATCGGCCGGCGGCACGGGCTGGTGCTGGCCAATGTCTTCCACGCCGGCGACGGCAATCTACATCCCATCATCTGCTACGACGAGCAGAAGCCCGGCGAGCTGGAGCGCGCCAAGCAGGTGAACGAGGAGCTACTCCACGCCTGCCTCGCGCTGGGGGGGACGGTGACCGGCGAGCACGGCGTGGGCCTCGACAAGGCCAAGAACCTGCCCTATCAGTTCGGTGAGGCCGACCTCAACTTCATGGCCCGGCTGCGCCGCGTCTTCGATCCCGACGGCATCATGAATCCCGGCAAGCTCTTGCCGTCGCATCCCGCCTGTGGCGAAGGCTTCCGCCCGGCGCGCCCGGCGCTGCCGCAGGGAGCCTGGATCTGAGCGCGACCGCGATGTCGGCCGCGGCGGCGGTGGCGCACGCCCTCGAGGAGATCGCCGGGCGCGGCCACGTGCAGGCCGATCCCACCGCGCTGGCCGGCGGTCGCGGTAGACGGCGTGGTCCCGCGCTGGCTGGTGCGCCCGGGCACGGTGGAGCAGGTCGCCCAGGTGCTGGTGCTGGCCTCCGCCGAGGGCCTCGCGGTGACCCCGCGGGGCAGCGGCTCCAGCCTTGCCCTCGGCAATCCCCCCCGCCGGCTCGACCTGGTGCTGGACCTGGGCCGCCTCACCGCCGTCCTCGAGTATGTCCCGGACGATATGGTGGCCAGCGTGCAGTGCGGGATCACCCTCGACGCGGTGGCCGCGCGACTCGGCCAGCACGGCCAGCGCCTGCCCCTGGATCCGGCCCCGGGCGGCGGGCGCTCGGTGGGCGGGGTCCTCGCCACGGCGGCGGCGGGCCCGCTCCGCTTCCGCTACGGGACGGGGCGCGACCTCCTCCTCGGCGTCCGCTTCGTCCAGGCCGACGGCGTGGTGACCTGGGGCGGCGCCCGCGTGGTCAAGTCGGTGACGGGCTACGACGTGCCCAAGCTCATGGTGGGATCGTTGGGAACGCTGGGCGTGCTCGCCGAGGTCACTCTTCGCCTTCACCCGGTCCCGCCCGCCTGGGGGGCTCGCCTCTGGACCTTCGACACGGTTGCGGCGGCGTCGGCCCATGTCGCGGCCATCCTCGACTCCACGCTGCAGCCGGAGCGGGTCGTGCTGCTCGGGGCGGGCGCGCTCAATGCGATGCGCGACGCGCTTCCCGATAGTCCCGCCGATTTGCCGCCGGACGGGGCCGCGGTGGCGGTGTCGGTGGCGAGCACGACCGAGGCGGTACGCGCCCAGATGGCCCTGCTCGAGCGCCTGGCCTCGGAGCCCGGCGGGCGGGGCGCCGAGCTCACCGGCGGCTTCTGGAGCCGGCTCGGCGGCGCGCTCGCGAGCCCGGTGGCGCTGAAGATCGCGGGTGAGCCGGTGCGCCTGGGCCATTGGCTCCGGCAGCTCGAGCACGTGGCGCGCGATGGCGATGTCCGGCTCATCGCCGTCGGCGAGGCCGGCAGCGGCGTGCTCCGCGCGGCCCTTCGCGCCCCGGGCGGAGACGGCCTGCCGTCCGGCACCTGGCTCGCGGGGGCGGTGGCCGGATTGCGCGCGGCGCTGGCGCCCGAGGGCGGCAGTCTCGTGGTGGAGCGCGCGCCGCGGGCGGTGAAGGAGACGCTGGACGTCTGGGGGCCGGTGGCGCCGGAGGTGCTCGACGTCATGCGCCGCCTCAAGCACGAGTTCGACCCTGCCGGGATCCTCAACCCCGGCCGCTTCGCGGGCGGCCTGTGAAGAGCGCGTTCGACGCCACCGATCCGCCGTCGCTGGACGGGCTGCGGGCCTGCGTGCACTGCGGGATCTGCCTTCCGCAATGCCCCACGTATCGCGTCCTGGGCCAGGAGATGGACTCGCCACGCGGCCGTCTCTATCTGATGCGCGCCGCCGCCGAGGGGCGCACCGGGCTCACGCCGCAGCTCGCGCATCACCTCGACCTCTGTCTGGGCTGCCGCGCCTGTGAGACCGCCTGCCCCTCCGGCGTGCCCTTCGGGCAGCTGCTCGAGGCCACCCGTGGGCAGCTCGAGCGCGCGGGCGTGCGGGCGCCCGGCGCCAATCGCGGCGCGCTCCGGCTCATGCTCGCGCTGTTCCCGCGGCCCGACCGGCTGCGCGTCATGCTGCGCGCGCTCCGGCTCTACCAGCGGACGGGGCTCCAGACTGCGGTGCGCGGGCTCGACCTCCTGTCGCCGTTCAAGCGGCTCCGGGCGATGGAGGCGCTGCTGCCGGCGCTGCCCACCGTCACCGTCTCCACCCTCCCCGAGATCACGCCCGCGCGGGGGCCGCGGCGGGGTCGCGTCGGCCTCCTCACCGGCTGCGTGCAGAGCGTGTTCTTCCCCCACATCAACGCGGAGACGGCGCGCCTCCTGTCGGCCGCGGGCTGGGACGTGGTGGCGCCGCGCGGCCAGGCCTGCTGCGGCGCCCTGCACCTGCACGCCGGACGGCTGACCGACTTCCGCGCGCTCGCGCGGCCCCTGGTGGCGACATTCCCGCCCGACGTCGACTTCGTGGTCACCAATGCCGCCGGCTGCGGCTCGGCGCTGAAGGAGTACGGCCACTGGCTTCCGGGATGCCGAGTCGGAGACATTCGCGGCCAAGGTGCGCGACATCACCGAGGTACTGGTGGAGGCCGAGCTGGATCTGGAGCCGCTGCCGGTGACGGTGACCTATCACGACCCCTGCCATCTGGTTCACGGGCAGCGGGTGAAGTCCCAGCCGCGCGCGCTCCTGCGGCGGATTCCCGATTTACGCCTGATCGAGCTGGCGGACAGCGAGCTCTGCTGCGGCAGCGCGGGGATCTACAACGTGCTGCAGCCGGAGATGGCCGGCGAGCTGGCGCGACGAAAGGTCGAGCGCATCCGGGAGAGCGGTGCGCGCACCGTGGTGAGCGGCAACCCGGGCTGCCTCCTGCAGATCGCGCAGGAGAGTCGGCGTCAGGGCTTCCCGCTCGAGGTGCTCCACCCGGTGGAGCTGCTCGGCCGCGCCCTGCGCGACGGGAAGGGGAGGCCGCGATGAAGATCCGGGTCCGGGAGCATGTCACGCAGGACCGCGAGCGCATGGCCAAGGTGGCCCTGGCCACGACCTCTCGCGCCCAGCTCGATCTTTACTGTGTGGCGCCCGGACAGTCCCAGAAGCCCCATGTCCACGGCGACCAGGACAAGATTTACTATGTGCTGGAGGGCGCCGGCCGCTTCACCCTGGGCTCCGAGAGCGAGCGGCTCGAGTCGGGCGACGCCCTGGTGGCGGCTGCGGGCATGGAGCACGGGCTCGTGAACGACGGGCCCGCGCCGTTGCTCGTGCTGGTCGTGGTGACGCCGCCGCCGCCGCATGCCAAGGCCCCGGGCCACTGAGCGAGCGCGAGAGCCCCATGAGATCCGGCGTGAAGGCGTCCATCATGATCACCTGCCTCGGCGATCTCTTCTTCCCCGAGGTCGGGGTGGCCATGGTGACCGTGCTGCGCCGGCTCGGCGCCACGGTGGACTTCCCCGCGGGACAGACCTGCTGCGGCCTGCCGCTGTTCAACTCCGGCTACCACGACGAGGCCGTGCGGGTGGCCGAGCGGACGGTGCGGCTCTTCGCCGCGGCCGAGCACGTGGTGGTGCCGTCGGGCTCCTGCGCCTGGATGCTGAAGACCGAGTACCCGGGCTCTCCTCAAGCACGATCCGGCGCTCCGTGCGGCCGCGGAGTCGCTGGCCGCGCGCACGCGCGAGCTCTCGCAGTTCATCGTGGAGGTACTGGGAGTGACGCGGGTGGAGTCGGACTTCGCGGGCACGGTCGACATACCACGACTCTTGCCATCTCCTGCGCGGCCTGGGCGAGTCGCGCGCGCCGCGCACCCTGCTCCGGAATGTCGCGGGCGTGGAGCTGGTGGAGCTGCCCGGCGCGGACGAGTGCTGCGGGTTCGGCGGCTCGTTCTCGGTGCGGCTGCCCGAGGTCTCCACCGCCATCCTCGACAAGAAGCTGGGCAACGTGGAAGGCCACCGGCGCCGGCTGCCTGGTCGCCTGCGACGCGGGGTGCCTCATGCAGATGGGCGGAGGGCTGTCGCGGCGCGCGCTCCCGCGTGCGGCCGCTGCACCTCGCCCAGGTCCTCGCCGGCGGCCGGCCGTGAGCGAGGAGCTGCTCGCGGATCCCGTTTCCCGAGCGCGCCGGCGCGGCGCTGCGGGATACCTTCCTTCAGGAAGCGCTGACCATCGCCACCACCAAGTTCATCGACATGCGCCGCGAGGCATTCGACGGCTTTCCCCAGGGCGAGGCCCTCCGCGACCGGGCGCGGGGCATCAAGGAGGCGACGCTCCAGCGCCTCGACCACTACCTCGGGCAGCTCGCCGACAACGTGCAGCGGCTGGGCGGGCACGTGCACTGGGCCGCCACCGCCGAGGAGGCGCGCGAGATCGTGCTGCGGCTCTGCCGCGACCGCGGCGTCAAGATGGCGGTGAAGTCCAAGTCCATGGCCACCGAGGAGATCGACCTCAACGAGGCCCTGGAGGGCGCGGGGGTGACGCCATCGAGACCGACCTGGGCGAGTACATCATCCAGCTCGCCCACGAGAAGCCGTCGCACATCATCGCGCCCGCCATCCACAAGACCAAGGGTCAGGTGGCCGAGCTCTTCTCGCAGGCGCTCGACGGGCATTTCGCCGCCGATCCCGAGGTGCTCACCGCGGTGGCGCGGAAGGAGCTGCGGCAGAAGTTCCTCCAGGCCGACATGGGCATCACGGGCGCCAACTTCGCGGTGGCGGAGACGGGCACTCTGGTGCTGGTGACCAACGAGGGCAACGGCCGCATGGTGACCTCGCTGCCGCGCATTCACGTGGCGGTGATGGGGATGGAGAAGGTCATCCCCAGCATGACCGATCTCATGGTATTCCTGGCCATCCTGGCGCGGAGCGCGACGGGCCAGAAGCTCTCCTCGTACACGACGCTCGTGCGCGGGCCGCGCCGCCCCGGCGAGCTCGAAGGGCCCGGAGGAGCTCCACCTCATCCTCATGGACAATGGGCGCGTCCGCCAGGTGGCGGGCCCCCTGCGGGAGGCGCTCTACTGCCTCCGCTGCGGCGCCTGTCTCAATGTCTGCCCGGTGTACCGGCAGATCGGCGGCCACGCCTACGGGCATACCTATCCCGGGCCCATCGGTATCCTCCTCACCGCCATGCTCAAGGGTGATCGCTCGGTGAAGGAGCTGGCGCATGCCTCCTCGCTCTGCGGCGCCTGCAAGGATGTCTGCCCGGTGCGCATCGATATCCCGCGCATGCTGGTGGAGCTGCGCGAGGGTCTCGATCGGGGCCGCATCGCGCCCTGGAGCGAGCGCATGGTCTTCCGCGCCGCGCGCCGCGGGATGCAGTCGCCCACGCTCTTCCAGCTCGGCGCGCGGGTGGGCCGGACGCTCCAGCGGCCCTTTCTCCACGAGGGCCGGCTCCGCCGCCTGCCGCTCTTCTTCGGCAAGTGGACGGCCACGCGGGATCTCCCCGCGGTGGCGGCGAAGACCTTCTCGGAGCGCTGGAAGGAGCTCGAGAAGCCATGACGACGCGCGGGGAGTTCCTGGGCCGCGTCCGCACCGAGATGGCGAAGACGCGCGGGCTCTTTCCCGCTACGCCCTCGCCGCGGCCCGGCAATCCCCGGGAGGCGGCGGACATCGTCCGGCGGCAGCTCGCCGAGCGCTGGCCGCGAGGCCCTCGAGCGCTTTCGCGCGGAGTTCGAGCGCGTCGCGGGCGTCTTCCATCGCGTGCCGTCGCTGGTCGAGCTGCCGGCCCTGCTCGCGCGGATCGCGGCGGAGAAAAACGCACGGGAGGTGGTGGGCTGGGACGCGGGCGCGCTGGGCTGGAATCTGTCCGCCGCGCTGACGCCTCACGGGTTGACGGTGTGTCCTGCCCCCGCGGGTAGCGGCGACGCGGAGCGGCGCCGGCACCGGGAAGAAGCGGCCCGGGCCCCGCTCGGCGTGACCGGCGTGGACTGGGCGCTCGCGGAGACCGGCACCCTGATTCTTGCCTCAGGGCCGGGCCGTCCGCGTTCCACTTCGCTGCTGCCGGACACCCACGTGGCGGTGTTCGGGCCCGGCCACCTGGTCGAGTCGCTGGAGCAGGTGGGCCTTCTGCTGGAGGCCGACGAGGGTGGCGGTATGCGGGGCGGCATGATCAACTTCATCACCGGTCCCTCGCGCACCGCGGACATCGAGCTCACGCTCACGCGCGGCGTGCACGGGCCCAAGGAGGTGCATGCGGTATTCGTGGACACCCTGGATGGTCCGGCATGACCCCGCGGCTTTTCACCACCGGCGAGGTGGATGCCCTCATCCCGAAGCTGGAGGAGCTGATGGGCGCGGCGCTGGAGCGGCATGGCCAGGCCCAGGCCCTCGCGGAGGCGATCCGGGCCGCGAAGGAGCGCATCCGCATCTCGGGCGGGGCGGCGGTGGACCAGCGTGACTGGCGCGCCCGCGCCGAGCGTCTCGACGGCCTCACCATCGAGGTGCGGGCGGCGCTGGAGGAGATCGCGACGCTGGGGGGCTCGGTGAAGGATCTGGAGCTGGGGCTGGTGGACTTTCCGGGACTGGTCCCGGGGGCGGGGGATGAGCCCGTGAACCTCTGCTGGAAGCTTGGAGAGACCGCCGTCCGCTTCTGGCACGGATTCGACGAGGGCTTTGCGCAGCGGAAGCCGCTGCCATGACCGCCACCTCGTGCGAGGCCGTCCTCTTCGACCTCTTCGACACGCTGGTCCTCTTCCAGCGCGAGCGGCTTCCGGAGATCGAGATCAACGGTCGCATGGTGCGCTCGACGGCCGGGCATCTTCACGAGGCCTTCCGGCCCTTCGCGCCCGCACTCTCCCTGGGGGACTTCGCGGGCGCCCTGTTCTGGAGCTGGCAGGAGGCGGAGAAGATCCGGAGCGGCACCCATCGCGAGGTGTCCGCGCAGGAGCGATTCGGCATGCTCTTCGGAAAGCTGGGCTTCGAGACGGCGGCCATGGAGCGCGAGGCGCTGCCGCTCCTCCTCGCCACCCACATGCGCGAGCTGTCCAAGGCGGTGGTCTTTCCCGCTCACCACCGGCGTGTGCTGGAGGATCTCGGGCGCCGGCACCGGCTCGCGGTGGTGTCGAACTTCGACTACACGCCCACCGCCCGGATGGTGCTGGAGCGGGAAGGGGTGGCCGATCTCTTCGAGACCATTCTCGTCTCGGACGCGGTAGGCTGGCGGAAGCCCGCCCCCGGATCTTCGAGCAGGCGCTCGGGGTCATGGGGCTGGCGCCGGGCGCCGCCCTCTTCGTGGGGGACCGCGCGGACATCGATGTGGCGGGGGCGCAAGGGGTGGGCATGCGGGCGGTGTGGATCAACCGGGACGGAGAGGCGTTGCCGGAGGGCATCGCCGCTCCGGCCCATGAAATTCGCGATCTTGGGGAGCTGCCCGGGCTGCTCTGCACCTAGGAGCGTCGGCCGGGCATCCAAAGAGCAACGCTGACCAATCGGGGAGAGGGACGATGGCGACGACACGGAAGGTGATCATCATTGGCTCGGGGCCGGCCGGCTATACCGCGGCGATCTATGCCGCGCGGGCCAATCTGGCGCCGTTGATGTTCACGGGGGTCCAGGCGGGTGGGCAGCTCATGCTGACCACCCTGGTGGAGAACTATCCGGGCTTCGTCGAGGGAATCGACGGGCCGCCGCTGATGGAGACCTTCCAGAAGCAGGCCGCGCGCTTCGGGACCGAGATGATCGCCGACGACGTGACCGAGGTCGATCTTGCCACGCGTCCCTTCCGGGTGACGGCGGGGGACGCGACCATGCACGCCCATACCGTGATCATCGCCACCGGGGCCACCGCGAAGCTCATCGGCCTGCCCAATGAGTCCAAGCTCATGGGGCGCGGGGTGTCGACCTGCGCCACGTGCGACGGTTTCTTCTTCAAGGACCAGAACATCATGGTGGTGGGCGGCGGCGACTCCGCGATGGAAGAGGCAATGTACCTCTCCCGCCTGGGCCGGAAGGTCGAGGTCGTCCATCGCCGCGACTCGCTGCGCGCATCCAAGATCATGCAGGAGCGCGCGCTCAAGAATCCCAAGATCTCGTTCACCCTGGATACCGTGGTGGAGGACGTGCTCGACCCGTCGGCGGGAAAGGTGACGGGGGTGCGCCTGCGCAACCTGAAGACGGGCGCGCAGTGGGAGACACCGGTGGACGGGCTCTTCGTCGCCATCGGACATGAGCCGAATACCGGCATCGTTCGCGGTCAGATCGCGCTCCACGACAACAACTACATCAAGGTGGAGCCGGGCACGTCTCGCACCTCGGTGGAGGGCGTCTTTGCCGCAGGGGACGTCCAGGACTTCACCTATCGGCAGGCAGTGACGGCGGCGGGCTCGGGGTGCATGGCGGCGCTGGAGGCCGAGCGGTATCTCGAGGCGAATGTCTCCGAGCACTGAGCCTCGCTAGCCGACGCGGACGGGGGCGCCGAGCTCGCGGAGCATGGCGATGGCGGAAAGATAGGACAGCTTCCCCGTCCGCGGATTCGCGGAGGGGACGTTCTCCACCTCGATGACGAGCCGGCCGAACTCGCCCTCCAGCGTGATCCGGTGCTGGTTCCGCTCCTGGCCCGGCACCGCGAAGATCTTGATCCGGGTCCGCTCCGGTCCCACGCCGGCCAGCGACAGCGCCGCCACCACGTTGACATTGGCGGGGAAGGCCCTCACCGCCTCCGTGGCCGGGCCCTCGAAGATCAGCGTCTCTTCCCGGATGGCGTCCAGATCGATGCGTCGCTCCTCGATATAGGGCGCGCCCGCGAGCCCGCGCGGGGGCTTGCGGGTCTCCATGGTGACACTGGTGATGGCGCCCTCGCGCGCGCCCTTCACGCCATCCAGCCCCGCGATGGCGCCCGAGGGCACGAGGATGCGGCAGCCGTGCTTCTCGGCCAGCCGCGCCCACTCGTCGAGCACGCCAATCAGCGCTCCCACCGAGAGCACCATCAAATGCTTGCCGGCGGTGAGCACGGTGGGTCCGAACTCTCGGAGCGCGGTCCGCGTGGCGGCCTCCACGATCAGGTCGCAACGGGTGACGAGCTCGTCGAGCGGGTAGCTGGGATAGCCGGCGGCCGAGGCGGGGGTGCGCACGGTGACGCCGGCCAGCGTCACTCCGGGAATGTCGCCACTCGCCGCCTTCGCGACGGCCGTGCCGATGACCCCCATGCCGACGATGCCGATCCTGAGCATTGGACCCTCCTCGCAGGTTCTTAGAAGTCTACGTCCACTTCGGGCGCCCTGGCGAGGCGGGCCTGGGTGCGGTGGTGCTGCCGCCCGCGGCAAGCGGCTAGACGCCGGTTTCGGATCTAAAGGATCTGGAGATCCAGTAGAAGGCGGCGGCGGCGACCGCGAGCATGGCGATGCCCATGGCGGTCTCGGCGAAGATGAGCTTGCCGATGCCGAACAGCGTGGCGTAGACGGCGACGATGCCGGCGATCCAGTTGGTCCAGGCCAGGGCGCCCCCCGGGATGGGCTCGCGCCCGAAGCCCAGCCGACGCGAGATCTGAGCCCAGCCCGGCCCGCCGGGACGGACGCGCCGGTAGAAGGCGTCCAGCACCGCGGGCGGCTCCGGCGCGGTGGCGAAGGTCACCACCACCCACACCACGGTGCTCACCGCCACCGTCACCAGCATCACCGCCGCGGTGGCATCGGGATCGTTCTCGGCGAAGCGCGGCGCCACGAAGCGGAAGGCCAGCATGCTCACCACCAAGCTGGCGATCATGGCGGAGATCTCGCTCCACGCATTGATGCGCCACCAGTACCAGCGCAGGATGAGGACGAGCCCGGTGCCGGCGCCCATGGCGAGGAGCAGCTCCCACGCCTTCTCGACGCTCGAGAGCTGGGAGGTCACCGCGATGGAGGCGAGGAAGAGGAGCACCGTCGCCGCGCGCGACACCCCGACGTAGTGGCGCTCGGTCCCGTCCGTCTTGATGAAGCGCTTGTAGAAGTCGTTGACGAGGTAGGAGGCGCCCCAGTTGAGATGGGTGCCCACCGTGCTCATGTAGGCGGCGGCGAAGCCGGCCAGCATGAAGCCGCGCCACGGCGTGGGCAGGAGATCCACGAAGGCCTGGACGTATCCGGCCTCCTTGTCTTGAAGAGTGGGGTAGAGGATCACGGTCGCGAGTCCGGTGACGATCCACGGCCAGGGCCGGAGCGCGTAGTGGGCGATCTGGAAGAAGAGGGTCGCGAGCACGCCGTCCCGCTCCGAGCGGGCGCTGAAGATGCGCTGGGCGACATAGCCACCGCCGCCCGGCTCGGCGCCGGGATACCAGGCCGCCCACCACTGCACGGAGAGGTACACCATGAGGGTCATGAGGGGCATCCAGGCATAGGCGTGGATGCCGCTCCCGTCGACGCGCACCGGGAGCACCGAGAGCGCCGCCGCCTCGCTTCCGAAGTGGGCCGCGACTTTGGTTTTGAGCACCGCGATCCCGCCCACCGCGTCGACGGCGTACACCGCGAGCACGATCACCGCGGTCATCTTGATGACGAACTGGACGAGGTCGGTCCAGAGCACGGCCCACATGCCGGCGGCCACCGAGTAGAGCAGGGTGATGAGGAAGCAGATGCCCACCGCGATGACCTCGCCGCTCACCACCACGCCCAGGATGGACACGTCCTGGAGGCCCAGCGCGATGGTGAGGATCTTGATCATCGCGCGGGTGACCCAGCCGAGGATGATGAGGTTGATCGGCAGGGCGAGGTAGAGCGCGCGGAAGCCGCGCAGGAAGGCCGCCGGCCTGCCGCTGTAGCGCACCTCGGCCAGCTCCACGTCGGTCATGACCTGCGCGCGGCGCCAGAGCCGGGCGAAGAAGAAGACGGTGAGCATGCCGCTCATCACGAAGTTCCACCAGAGCCAGTTGCCCGCCACGCCCTTGGTAGCGACCAGCCCGGTGACGACCAGCGGCGTATCGGCGGCGAAGGTGGTGGCGACCATGGCGGTGCCGGCGAGCCACCAGGGCGCCTGGCGGCCCGAGAGGAAGTACTGGTCGAGGCTCTGGCCGCCGCGGCGGGTGAAGTACAGCCCGATGGCGGTACAGAGGACGAAGTACCCGACGACGATCGCCCAATCCACCGGAGAGATGGCCATGCGCGTCTCAAGACCGCAATACAGCGTTGGTCGACGCCGAGTCAAGGAATTTCGCCGCGGGCCCATGCTAGACTCACGGTGTCGATGGCTCCGTCGCACCGCCGCCCGCTCCGCTCGCCCGCTCGCCTCAAAGCCCCGATGGAGCGCCTGTACCGGGAATTCGACTGGGCCGCCCGCACGCCCGCCGACGCCATCCGCTATCCCCTCGGCTACACCGATCCGCGGGACCAGGAAGTCGTCGCGCTCCTCGCCGCGTGCCTCGCCTATGGCCGCGTGAGCCTCTTCGGTCCGTGGGTGGCCTGGGCGCTCGAGCGGATGGGGCCCAGGCCGCACCGGTTCATGCTCGGGTTCGACGCCGCCCGTCAGGGCGAGACTTTCGCGGGCTTCCACTATCGCTTCAACCGTCCGCGCGACCTGGTGGCATTCTGCGCCGCCGCCGGCGGCATCCTCCGCGCGCACGGCACCCTGGGCGCCTTCTTCGCGGCCGGCTACTCGCCGGAGGACGCCACGGTGGGGCCCGCGCTGGAGCGCTTCGTGGGCGAGTTCCGCTCGCCGAGGATCGCGGCGCTCTTCCCGCGTCGCCGCTTTTCCTATGGGTACCAGCACTTTTTCCCGCGCCCCTCCACCGGCGGGGCGTGCAAGCGCCTGCTCCTCTACCTGCGCTGGATGATTCGCCGGGAGCCGCCCGACTTCGGGCTATGGACCCGCGTCCCGCCCGCCGCGCTGGTCATTCCCGTGGACACCCACATCGAGCACATGGCGCGCGCGGTGGGGCTCACGCGCCGCCGCAGCCGAAACTGGCTCATGGCCGAGGAGATCACGAGCCGGCTCCGGCTGCTCGATCCCGCCGATCCGGTGAAGTACGACTTCGCGCTCTGCCACAAGCGCATGTCCGGCGACTGCCCGGACCGGCGGGACCACGTGGTCTGCGCGCCCTGCGGGCTCCGCCCGGTGTGCGTGCACTGGCGGGGCTGGCGCCCCCTGCGGACGCCGGCATGACGCCGCTCGAGATCGCGCTCGTCATCGTCGTGGTGGCGGGGCTGGTCGCGCTCGCCTGGGTGCTGGCGGGCGTGCGGCGGGACCTCGACGCCGGCCGTCGGCCGGGGCCCGATCCCGTGGCCGAGCTGCTGCAGCGGCAGATCGAGGCCGTGCGCGCGGAGGGCCGCGCCGGCCAGGACGGCCTGCGCCAGGAAGTCGGCGAGCTGGGCGGCCGCGTCCGGGACGAGCTGGGCGCGCTGCGCCTGGCGCTGGCCGGCGAGCTCAAGGGCGTCAGCGCCGAGGTGACGAAGCAGCTCGGCGATGGGATGCGGCTCTTCCAGTCCGCCCAGGCCACCATGGGCGATCGCCTCGACCGCGCCGCGCAGGTGGTGGGCGAGGTGCAGGGGAGCCTGGGCAAGCTGGGCGAGGCGACCCAGCGCGTGGCCGACGTGGGCCGCGAGATCCAGGGGCTCGAGCAGGTGCTCCGCTCGCCCAAGATCCGGGGGGGCCTCGGCGAGACGCTGCTGGAGCAGGTGCTCGCCCAGATGCTGCCCCGCGAGCACTGGTCGCTGCAGCATGGCTTCCGCTCCGGCGACCGCGTGGACGCGGTGGTCCTCGTGGGCGGCCGCATGGTCTCGGTGGACGCCAAGTTTCCGCTCGAGAACTTCCGGCGCATGCTGGAGGAGCCCGAGGAAGACAAGCGCCGTCCGCATCGCAAGCAGTTCGGCCGGGACGTCAAGGCGCGGGTGGACGAGATCGCCAAGAAGTACATCCTCCCGGACGAGGGCACCTTCGACTTCGCGCTCATGTACGTGCCGGCGGAGAACGTGTACTACGAGATCATCGTGAGCCCCGACGAGGGCGACGATGAGCCCATCTCGTCCTACGCGCTGGCCCGGCGGGTGATCCCGGTGTCGCCCAATAGCTTCTACGCCTACCTTCAGGTGATCGTGCTCGGCCTGCGGGGCTTGCGCATCGAGGCCAGCGCCCGGGACATCCAGGACGACCTCGCGCGGCTCACCGGCGACCTCGGCCGGATGCAGGAGCACATGGGGAAGCTGGGCGCGCATCTGGGGAATGCGCAGAAGCAGTACACCGACGCGGAGCGGGCGCTGGCGCGGTTCGAGGCCAAGCTCGGCGCCATCGGGCGGGCCGCCGAAGGCGCGGACGCCCAGCAGTCCCTCCTGCCGCCCCCGGCCTGAGTCGCGCCGCTGTGATACGATAACGATATGAGTGATATCCAGTTCCAGGTCTTCGGGATCAATCTCCTCGTCCGTCTCCTGGCGGAGCCCCCCGCGGATGTCCGCGTGCATTGCCCCAAGGGCTCGCCCATCCGCTACGGCGAGGTGGTCAATCGCGGCGACGGGTTCGACGAGGGCGCCAATGCCTTTCGAGAGATGCCGCCGGTGAAATCCGTGGTCGCCTTCGAGGAGAATCCCGAGGAAGTCGAGGGGCACTACTTCTACATCGCCGGCGAGGAGCACCGGGTGATCCGGCTCGACGCCGTCATCCTCTCCTTCCCTCTCGAGTAGCGCGGGCCCCTGCGTCCCCCGCCGCGTCCGGCCGTCCTCGGCTTCGACGTCGGCTTCTCCCGGAAGCGCCCCAGCACCGGTCTCTGCGTGATCGCCCCCGGCGACGCCGAGCCCGTGCGCTGCGCCCACGTGCGCGCGGAGGAGGCTCTCGAGTTGGCGCGGGTTCTCCTGCGCGGGAGCCCGCTCGCCGCCGTCGGCCTCGACGGGCCCGTGCGGCCCGACCTCCAGCTCACCAAGCTTGGGCGCGAATGCGAGCGGCGGCTCGGCCGCGCCCCCTTCCATCTCCGGTGCAAACCGGGATCCACCAAGGCCCCGATCGGGCAGCGCCTCCACGCCGAGGCCACCCGGCTGGCGCGGGCGCTCGTCGCGTCCCATCCGGAGGTGCGGGTGTTCGAGGCCTTTCCCAACGCGTTCTTGCGCACTCTGCTTGCCGCGGACGCCTTCGGGCGGGTCCCGCGCCGGTCGAAGAGCCAGGTGTACTGGGAACAGTGCCTGTCCGACGGCATCCTCACCCGAGTGATCGCCGCCCTCTACGGCGCGGCTTCCGCGCCGATCTCTGCGCGCCTGACCGCCCTCACGCAACGAGATGAGCGCGCGGCCGCGGTCTGCGCGCTCACCGCGCAGGCGGGCGCGCTCGGACTGGATACGCGCATCGGTGATCCCGACGACGGCTGGATCTCGCTGGCGCCCCGCCGCTTCCTTGCCGACTGGGCGCGGGGGGCCCTATAGTCACGTCATGAGCGCGCTCAAGCACATCCTCGCCAGGATCGACGCGGAGGAGCTGGTGGAGCTCACCCGCACCCTCATCCGCATTCCCAGCGTGTACCGGCCTGACGATCCCGAAGCCACCGAGGCGAAGGTGGCCGCTCATGTCGAGTCGTGGCTGCGCCGGGAAGGCTTCGCGGTCGAGATCCAGCCGGTCGCGCCCGGCCGGCCCAATGTCATCGGCACGCTCGGCGAGAAGCGGCCCGGGACGCGAAGCCTTCTCCTCGAGGGGCATACCGACGTGGTCACGGAAGGTGATCCGCAGGCCTGGAGCCGGCCGCCGTTCGGCGCCGAGCTCGTGGACGGTCGCATCTACGGGCGCGGCGCTGCCGACATGAAGGGGGGGCTGGCCGCCGCCATGGTGGCCGCGGCCGCCTTCCGGCGCGCGGGCGTCGAGCCCAAGGGCAAACTTGTCGTCGGCGCGCTCGTGGATGAGGAGGACCGGATGCTCGGCGTCCGCCACCTCGTCACCACCGCGGTGGGGCGCGAGCTGGACGCGGCCATCATCTGCGAGCCCGAGGAGAACGAGCTCTGCCTCGTGCAGCGGGGCGTGGTCTGGGCCCGCTTCCGCGTGCGCGGCAAGATGGCGCATGGGGCGATCCGCGAGGCGGGGCTCAACCCCATCACCGTGCTCGGGGCCATCCTGGCCGAGGTGCCGGCGCTCGAGCGCCGGCTGCGCCGCCGCTGCGAGAAGAGCCCCTATCTCAAGCCGCCGACGGTGACGCCCACCATAGTCCAGGCGCCGCCCCGGGGCGTGGGCGTGCCGCAGTCGAACGTGATCCCGGCGCTGGGAGAGATGACGCTCGACGTCCGGGTCACGCCGGGCGTGGGCGCGGACGAGCTGCATGCGGAGCTCGAGGCGCTGTGCCGGGCCGGCGAGGCCGCCGTCGAGGGCGTCAAGGTGGAGTGGGAGCCGGTCAACTCCTTCCGGCTCGCCACCAAGGTGGACAAGGCCGAGCCACTCGTGCAGGCGATGATGAAGGGCGTGCGCCAGGCCACGGGCCGTGCCGCGCGCTGGGGCGGCGTCCCGGGCTCCACCGACGGGACGATCTTGAGAATGGAGCTGGGGTTGCCCATCGTGACGTGCGGCCCCGGAAATCGACAGATCCCACACCAGGTGGACGAGTATGTCGACGTGGCTCGAATTAGTCGATGCGGCGAAGATTTACGCGGCATCGGCTCTTAAATACCTCGAAGAGTAGTGGCGCTCCCGGAGCGGCCCCGTCTCCGTTCGCTGGAGGCGTTTCCCTTCGAGCAGGACGGGCAGCGCATGGTGGGTCTCCGCGATCCGTCCGGCTTCACCGATCAGGTGGCGGTGCTGCCCATTCCGCTGCTCGACCTGGTCTCACTCTTCGACGGCGACCACGCGATCGACGAGATCCGCGACATCATGACTGCGCGCCACGGCAGGCGCCTCTCCGCCGAGGACGTCGTCGCCGTGGCGGAGCGACTGGACGAGGCGGGCTTCCTCGACAGCCCCCGCTTCGCCCGACGGCGCCGGCGCATCGAGGCCGCCTTCGCGGCCAGCCCGACCCGGCCGGCCGCGCATGCGGGCGGGGCATATGCGGGCGAGGCGGAAGCGCTGCGGGAGCAGATCGCGGGGTTTTTCTCCGCTTCTGACGGGCCTGGTACGGCACTCGATGGTGAGGGAGGGTTGACGGCGACTCGGGGATTTGATCTACGGTCGCCCCAAGGGGCGACCTCATATAGGGAGGCTTCGCGAGCTCCGCAATTCGCGGGTTGCTCGCGCCCCATATTGATTTTCACCGGGGCGGGGCGGTGTATGCGTGGGCATACAAGGAAGTGCTGGAGCGATGCGACGCCGATCTCTTCGTGGTCCTAGGCACCTGCCATGCGGGCATGGAGGAGCCGTTCGCGGCCACGCTCAAGGCCTTCGAGACGCCGCTGGGCCCGGTGCCGGCGGATCGCGAGTTCCTCGACGCGCTGGGCCGCCGCTACGGCGGCGATCTCTTCGCCTCGGAAGGCGCGCATCGCGTCGAGCACTCCATCGAGTTCCAGGCGGTGATGCTGCGCTGGGCGCTCGGCGACCGGCCCTTCACCATGGTGCCGTTGCTCGCCTCCTTCCTGCACGAGGCGGTGTGGACGGGGAAGGGCGCCGAGGCCGACGCGCGCGTGCCCCGATTCCTCGGCGGCCCTGACCGAGACGCTGGCCGCCTCCCCGCGTCGGATCTGCGTGGTGGGCGGCGTGGATCTCGCCCACGTGGGGCCGCGCTTCGGCGACGCCGAGCCCAACACCTCGGCTTTCCTCGCCGAGGTCGAGCGGGCCGATCGCGCCATGCTCGAGACCGTCACCGCCGGAGACGCCGCTGCCTTCTTCGCGTCGGTGGCGGCCGACGGCGATGCCCGGCGAATCTGCGGGCTGTCCCCGATCTACGCGTTCCTCCGCGTGCTGCCCGGTGCGCGCGGCCACCTCATCCGCTACCGCCAGTGGCCCGATCCCCAGGGGGCGGTGAGCTTCTGCGCGGCGGCGTTCGCGTAGGCGCGGGGCCGGATCGCCCATGGCCTACCGATCCGTCCACGTGGACGCTCCCGCGGCTTCGCATCGACCGCGATGGGCTCTGGTACCACGACGACGTGGAGGTCACCCACGAGGGCATCCTCGCCACGCTGCGGGAGGGGCTCCTCCACGACGCCGAGGGCCACTACCTCCAGATCGGCCCGGTGCGCGTGCCGTGGAGGTGGACGATGCGCCGTTGGTGGTGATCCGCGCCGAGGACGATGGCGACGGGCTCGCGGTGATCCTCAATGACGGCAGCCGCGAGCCGCTCCGGCCCGAGACATTGCGGCTGGGGCCGGGCGAGGTTCCGTACGCGACGGTGAAGGACGGGCGCTTCCAGGCGCGTTTCAGCCGCGCCGCCGCGTATCAGCTCCTCCAGCGACTGGAGGATGACCCGGAAAGCGGGGGCGCGGCGCTCGTCCTGGGTCCGCGGCGGTGGGTCATCCCCGCGTGGAGCGCCGCTGAGGGGCATTGCGCGGCGCGCCGACGCCGGGCGCGGACCTCCTTGAGGATGGCGATCATCTCGGAGTGGAGATGGCCGTTCGACGCAACCAGGGCGGGGGCCGCGCGGTCGAGCGGGCCGCCGTCGAGCGCGGTAACGCGCCCGCCCGCCTCCTCGACGAGCAGCGCGCCGGCCGCCGCGTCCCAGGGGCCGAGCACGAGCTCCCAGTAGCCGTCGAGGCGTCCGGCCGCCACGGCGGCAAGCGTGATGGCGGCCGAGCCCAGCTCGCGCACGCTCCGGTTGCGGCGGGTGAAGGCGGCGTACTCGGCGAGGTTATTGTCCGCGGTGTCCCGCACATCGTAGGGGAAGCCGGTGGCGAGCAGGCTCGCGCCGAGGCTCGCGGTGGCCGAGACCGCGAGGCGCCGGTCCTCGAGGAAGGCGCCCGTGCCGCGCTCGGCCACGAAACACTCGTCGAGGTTCGGATCGTAGACCACGCCCACCACGGCGCGGCCCTCCACCTCCAGCGCGATGGAGACGGAGAAGAGCGGGAGCCCGTGGACGAAGTTGGTAGTCCCGTCCAGCGGGTCGATCACCCAGCAATGGGTGGGCGAGCGAGGCTGGGCGCCCCCTTCCTCGGCCAGGATCGAGTGATCGGGGAAGCGGGCGTGAATGGTCTCGACCACGAGCGCCTCCGCCGCGCGATCGATCTCGGTGACGAGGTTGATGGGGCTCGACTTCGTGGATACCGCGCGGGCCCCGCCGCGGTGAGCCCGGAGGAAAGCCCCCGCGCGCCGCGCCGCGGCCACGGCGACCTCCCGGAACGCGTCGCTCATGGGCATCGAGCGTAGCACGGCGGCCGGGCGGCCCGACCCCTCGCGCGCCTTGACAACCATCGGCGACCGTCGGCACAGTGGGCGCGGGACCATCATGGAAACGAAGACCCAGCCCGGTGTCGTGAACTGCGTGGCCTATGCGGGCGGATGCCGCGTGGCCGACGTCGCCATCGAGGACATCAGCGAGGTTCTCAAGCTCTCGGACCAGTTCGTCTGGATCGGGCTCTACGAGCCGGGACCCGAGCTCCTGCAGAAGGTGAAGGAGGAGTTCGGCCTCCACGAGCTGGCCATCGAGGATGCCCTCCTCGCGCATCAGCGGCCCAAGCTCGAGCGCTACGGCGACTCCTTCTTCATGGCGCTGCGCACCGCCCAGATGAATCGCGAGAAGAAGGCCGCCGAGTTCGGCGAAACTCATCTCTTCATGGGGCCGCGCTATATCGTCTCGGTCCGGCACGGGGCCTCCCTGTCCTATGCGCCCGTCCGCGCCCGCTGCGAGGCGAATCCGCGGCTGCTCAACATGGGGCCCGGCTTCGTGCTGTACGCGATCATGGACTTCATCGTGGACCAGTACTTCCCGGTGGTGGACGAGCTGGAGTCCGAGCTCCAGCGGCTGGAGGAGGCCATCTTCGGGGAACAGTTCAGCCGGGACACCACCGAGGCCATCTACAATCTCAAGCGGAGCCTGCTGGAGCTGAAGCGGGCGGTCTCGCCCCTGGTCGACATCTGCAACCGGCTGGTCCGGTTCGACGTCGACCTCGTGCCGGAGGAGGTCGCGTCCCTATGTCCGGGACGTCTACGATCACTCGGTGCGGATCAACGAGACGGTGGACACCCTCCGCGAGCTCCTGACCTCCGCGCTGGAGGCCAATCTCTCGCTGATCGCGGTGGCCCAGAACGACTCCATGAAGCAGCTCGGCGGCGTGGGCCGCCATCATCGCGGTGCCCACCATGATCGCGGGGGTCTACGGGATGAACTTCCAGCACATGCCCGAGCTCGAGTGGTGGCTCGGCTATCCGTTCGCGCTCGGCCTGATGGTGACGGTGTGCGGGGGGCTCTACTGGCGCTTCAAGCGCGCGGGGTGGCTCTGATGCGCATCGTCGTCATGGGGAGCGGGGGCACGGGGGGATTCTTCGGGGCCAAGCTCGCGCGGGCGGGGGAGGACGTGACCTTCGTGGCGCGGGGCGAGCACCTCCGCGCCATCCAGGCGAACGGGCTCCGCGTGAAGTCGGCGCTGGAGGGCGAGTTCGCCGTCCGCGCCCCCGCGGTGGAGCGCCTCGACGGGTTGCCGCCGGCCGATCTCGTGTTCTTCTGCGTCAAGTCGTTCGACACCGAGCCGGCCGCGGAGGCCATCCGGCCGGTGGTGGGCCCGCGACACCGGCGTGCTCTCCATCCAGAACGGCGTCGACAACGAGGACAAGCTGGCGGCCATCGTGGGGGCGGGCCACGTGATCGCGGGGATCGCGGAGGTGTTCGCCACCATCGAGTCCCCGGGGGTGATCAGCCACGGGCTGCTCGGCCGGATCCGCTTCGGCGAGATGGACGGCAAGGAGTCCGAGCGTGCTCGGGCCTTCCTCGCAGCGTGCGGGAGGGCCGGTATCCCCGCGGAGCTGGCCGCGGATCCCCTCCGGATGCTGTGGGAGAAGTACGTATTCCTCGTCGCCCAGTCCGGCATGACTGCCGTGACGCGCTGTCCGGCCGGCGTGCTGCGCGCGCTGCCGGAGACGCGCGCCATGTACCGGCGCCTCCTCGAGGAGCTGGTGCGACTGGGCCGCGCCGAGGGCGCGGCCATCGACGAGGCGCTGACCGAAGCGCTGCTCGGTCGGCTGGACACCCTGGGACCCGGCGCCTTTTCTTCGCTCCACTTCGACCTCGCCCACGGTAAGCGCCTGGAACTGGAGGCGCTGCAGGGCCATGCGGTGCGCCTGGGCGAGCGGCACCACATCCCCACGCCCGCGCTGTCCGCGCTCTACGCGGCCCTCCGCCCGTTCCGCGACGGCCGTCCCCGCGAAGCCGTCGGCTGAACCGTCCCCGCTCCGGCGGGGACGGCGTCTATACTGAGTCGATGTCCCCGGCTCGGCGGTTCCTCGGCTACCTCCGTCCCTATCTCACCCGCTATCTCGCGGGAGTGGCGTGCCTCGTCCTCGCCACCGCGTTCTCGCTGGCCATTCCCTGGACGGTGAAGCGCGCCGTGGACGCGCTCACCGCGGGCGCGGACCGCCACGCGCTCGCCGGCTTCGCCTTGCTCATCCTGGCGCTGGCGGCGCTGCACGGCCTGGCCCGCCTCGGCTCGCGCTTCGTCATGATCGGCGCCGGGCAATGGGTGGAGCATGACGTCCGCCGGGATCTCTATGCGTCCTTTCTCCGCCGCCCGCCCGCGTTCTACCACACGCATCGCACCGGTGATCTCATGTCGCGCGCCACCAGCGACGTGAGCAATGTCCGCGCCCTGGCGGGCTTCGGCGGCACCATGCTGGTGGCGACCACGCTGGCCTTCGCCGGCACGCTGGCCGCCATGTGGAGCATCGATCCCCGGCTCACCCTCTGGGCGCTGACGCCGTCGCCGCTCCTGGTGCTGGCGACCAAGCGATTCAGCCACGCGGTGGACGAGCAATCCGTCGCCGTCCAGGAGCAGCTCGGCGTGCTCTCCGCCAAGGTGCAGGAGAACCTCACCGGCATGCCGGTGGTGCGGGCCTACACCATGGAGCCGCGGGAGATCGAGAGCTTCGGCAGGCTCAACGCCGAGTACCTCTTGCGCAGCCTGCGACTGGCCCGCACCCAGGCGGGATTCTGGCCGCTCATGAGCCTGGGCGCGGGAGTGGGCAGCCTCATCGTGCTCTGGCTCGGCGGGCGCGCCGTGGTCGAGGGCCGCATCACGCTGGGCTCCTTCGTGGCCTTCAACGGCTATCTCGCCTATCTGGCCTGGCCCACTGTCGCGCTGGGCTGGACGCTCGCCATCGTGCGCCGCGGGATGACGTCCATGGAACGGATCGTCGAGGTCCTGGACGCGGTTCCCGGCGTGCCCGATCGGCCGGACGCGAGGGTGGGTGGGACGGGCCGGCTGGCTCCCCTTCGCCGAGGCGCGATCGAGTTCAGGAACCTCACGTTTGCCTATCCCGACCGTGAGCCCACGCTGCGCGACGTCTCGTTCACGGTCCCGTCGGGGAGCGTGGTCGCGGTGGTGGGCCCGACGGGCAGCGGCAAGTCCACTTTGGGCGCCCTCGTCTGCCGGATGCACGAGCCGCCACGCGGCACGGTGTTCGTGGGCGGCGTCGACGTGCGCGACCTGCCGGTCGGCGGCGCTGCGGAGGAGCATCGGCTATGTCCCGCAGGAGGCCTTTCTCTTCTCCCGCTCGTTGCGGGACAATCTCCGCCTCGCGGACGACGACGCTCCCGACGAGCGCGTGCGCGCGGTGGCGCTCACCGCCGGGCTCGCCGAGGAGATGGAGGCGCTGCCCGGGGGCTGGGACACCGTGGTGGGCGAGCGCGGCCTCACGCTCTCCGGCGGCCAGCGCCAGCGGGCCGCCCTGGCGCGCGCCCTCCTGGGCGACCCCGCCTACCTCATCCTCGACGACGTGTTCGCGTCGGTGGATCCGGGCAAGGAAGCCGAGATACTCCGGAGCCTGAGCGGGACCCTCCGGGGGCGGACCACTCTGGCCATCACGCACCGGCTCCGGGTCGCGGAGACGGCCGATCGCGTGGTGGTGCTGGACGCCGGCCGCGTCGTCGAGCAGGGCACGCACGACGACCTCGTCAACGCCGGTGGGCTCTACACGCGCCTCTGGCGCACCCAGCAGATCGAGGCCGAGCTTGACCAGGCCTGAAGACCACGACGAGATCCTCGGGAAGGCCTATGACGCCCGCCTGATGGGGCGGCTGTGGGCCGTCACACGCCCGCATAAGAAACTGGTCCTCATCTCCCTCGTGCTGTTCCCGCTCACCGCCGCCGCCGAGCTCCTGCAGCCCTATCTCGTCAAGGTCGCCATCGACCACCATATTCTGGCCGGGGACTGGGATGGCCTCGCGCAGATCGCCGGGCTCTTCCTGGTCACGCTGGTGGCGCTCTACGCGCTCCGGGCCGCGCAGGCCTATGTGACCCAGCTCACCGGGCAGCGGGTGATGCGCGACCTGCGGCAGGCGCTGTTCGCCCATCTCCAGCGGCAGGATTCGGCCTTCTTCGACCGCAATCCCGTGGGCCGACTCATGACGCGGGTGCTGAACGACGTGGAGGCCATCAACGAGCTCTTCACCAGCGGCGTGGTGGCCATCGTGGGGGACGTGATCACCCTCAGCGGCGTCGTCGTCATCCTGCTCCTGCTGAACTGGAAGCTCGCCCTGGTGACCTTCGCCCTCGTGCCGGTGCTGGCGGTGGGCGTCGCCTTTTTCCGGCTCCGCGCCCGCGACAGCTACCGCGCGGTGCGCCTGCAGCTGGCCCGGCTCAACGCCTTCCTCCAGGAGTCGCTCCAGGGAATGACCGTGATCCAGCTCTTCGCGCGCGAGCCCCAGGAAGCCGCGGCCTTCGCGCGCCTCAACGGCGGGCTCCGGGCGGCGCAGTTCCGCTCCACCACCTACGAGGCGTCCCTGTATGCGGCGGTGGAGGCCATCGGCTCGGCGGCGGTGGCGCTGCTCCTCTGGTACGGAGGCGGCGAAGTCCTCGCGGGGGCGCTGACCTTCGGCGGCCTGGTGGCATTCATCGAGTACACGAGCCGTTTCTTCCTGCCCATTCGCGACCTCGGCGCCAAGTACACCGTGATGCAGGCCGCCATGGTCTCGTCCGAGCGCGTCTTCGGCCTGCTCGACACGCCGCCCCTCATCACGTCGCCCGCGGCCGGAGCGACGGCGCCGTCTTCGCTTGCGCCCCGGGGAGGCGCCGCCGTCCCGGCGGTGGAGTTCCGGGACGTGTCGTTCGCCTACCCGGGCGGCGACTGGGTGCTCCGCCACTGCTCGTTCACCATCGGTGAGGGCGAGCGGGTCGCCCTGGTGGGTCCCACCGGCGAGGGCAAGTCCACCATCGCGCGCCTCATGATCCGCGCCTACGAAGCCGCGGAGGGGCAGGTGCTGGTCGGGGGTGTGGACGTGCGCGAGTGGGACCTTCGCGCGCTGCGCCGCCAGGTGGGGCTGGTGCCACAAGAGGCGTTTCTCTTCGCGGGCAGCATCCGCGAGAACCTCGTGCTGGCCGGGGACGGCGCGGTGTCGCCCGCGGAGCTGGCGCGGGCGCTCGAGCGCTCCCAGGCTTCGCGCCTCGTCGCCGCCCTGCCGGAGGGCCTCGACGCCGAGGTGCGGGAGCGTGGCGTCAATCTGTCCCACGGGCAGCGACAGCTGCTGGCCATCGCCCGCGCCCTCATCTATAATCCCGGGGTCCTCGCCCTCGATGAAGCGACCTCCAGCGTCGACCCGGAGTCGGAGGCCCTCATTCGCGCGGCGATGATGGAGTTGCTCGAGGGGCGCGCCAGCCTCATCATCGCGCATCGGATGTCCACGATCCAGAACGCGGACCGGATCTTGGTGCTGCACAAGGGACGGATGCGCGAGGCGGGGAAGCACGCGGCGCTGCTCGCGGCGGGCGGCATCTATGCCCGGCTGTACGAGCTGCAGTTCGGGCGGGAGACGGCGTGAACCGGTTTCAGGGGGCGGTGTACGGCTTCGTGCGCACCATCCCGCGGGGCCGGGTGGTCACCTATGGGCAGATCGCGGCGCTGCTCGGCGCGCCGCGGGCGGCGCGCGCCGTCGGCCTGGCGATGCGGCACTGTCCGGCGGGGCTACCGTGGCACCGCGTGGTGAACGCGCGGGGCGGCATCAGCCTGCGGGGGAACGTGGGGAGCATGCTCACGCAGCGGATTCTTCTGGAGCAGGAAGGGGTCACGGTGCGTCGCGGACGGCTCGCGCTGGACCGGTACCGGTGGACGGGCTCTCGACGGGTGCGCCGGCTCCGGCTGGCCGCGCTCGATCGGCTCTGAGAGGGAGAGGCATCATGCGACTCGGGCTCAATCTGGGATATTCCGGCTCCTCCATGGGCATGGACCTCACCTTGGTCCAGGAGGCGGACCGGCTCGGCTTCCACTCGGTGTGGTCCGCCGAGGCCTATGGCTCCGACGCGGTGACCCCGCTTACCTGGGTGGCCGCGCGCACGGAGCGCATCCGCGTGGGGACCGCCATCATGCAGATCGCGGGCCGCACCCCCGTGCTCACCGCCACCACCGCGCTCACGCTGGACCAGCTCTCCGGTGGGCGCTTCCTGCTCGGGCTCGGCGTCTCGGGGCCGCAGGTGGTGGAGGGCTGGCATGGCGTGCCCTTCGGGAAGCCGCTCGCGCGCACCCGAGAGTACGTCGAGATCGTCCGTTCGGTCTGGCGCCGGGAGCGGCCGGTGGAGTTCAAGGGGGAGTACTACCAGATTCCCTATCGCGGGGCCGATGCCACCGGGCTGGGCAAGCCGCTCAAGTCCATTCTCCACGGGCGCCCCGACATTCCGATCTATCTCGCGGCCATCGGCCCGAAGAACGTCGCCCTCGCGGCCGAGATCGCGGACGGCCTCCTGCCCATCTTCTTCTCCGCCCAGCGCATGAAGGTATTCCGCGAGTATCTCGACGCGGGCTTTCGGGCCGCGGGCGGGGGGAAATCCCTGGCGAGCTTCGACGTGGCGCCCACGGTGGCCATCGTGCCGGGCGACGACGTGGATCGCTGCCGCGCCGAGATCAAGCCGCGGCTGGCCCTGTACGTGGGCGGCATGGGGGCGCGCGGGAAGAACTTCTACAACGACCTCGTGTCGCGTTACGGCTACGAGGGCGAGGCCCGGCGCATCCAGGATCTCTACCTGGCGGGCAAGAAGGAGGAGGCGGCCGCCGCGGTGCCGGACTCCCTTGTCGACGAGATCGCGCTGTGCGGTCCCAGGGAGCGCATCCGCGAGCGGCTCGCGGACTGGAAGACCTCCGGCATCACCACCCTCATCTGCGGGGCCAAGTCGCCGGAGACGCTGCGGATGATGGCGGAGCTGGCGCTCTGAGACTCCGGTGAAGGCCGCCGCCGAGCGCGTGCAGGCCGCCATCGCCGAGCGAGGACTCGATCGGCGCGTGATCGAGCTGGAGAAGACCGCGCGGACGTCGCAGGAGGCCGCGGAGGCGCTGGGGGTGGAGGTGGCGCAGATCGCGAAGTCGCTGGTGTTCACCGTCAACGGCGCGCCCATCATGGTGGTAGCGTCGGGAGTGAACCGGGTGGACGAGAGCAAGGTGGGGCGCCTCGCCGGCGGAATTGTCCGGCGCGCCGACCCGGAGGCCGTGCGGCAGGCCACGGGCTATGCCATCGGGGGCATCCCGCCCTTTGGGCATGCCTCGAAGCTGCCGATCTGGATCGACGCGGATCTGGGCCGTCACGCGCTGCTCTACGCGGCGGCGGGCGTGCCGGAATGCGTGTTTCCACTCACGCCGGACGAGCTCGTGCGGGGGACGGGCGGCACCGTGGCCGACGTCAAGCAGGACCCGCCGGGCGGAGGAGGTCGGACATGAAGCTCAAGGACAAGGTGGCGCTGATCACGGGCGCGGGCTCGGGCATCGGGCAGGCGACGGCCCTGCTCTTCGCGCGCGAGGGCGCGCGGGTGGCGGTGGTGGACGTGCGGGAGGAGGCGGCGAAGGCCACCGCGCAGGAGATCGAGCGCGCGGGCGGTCAGGCCCTCGCGCTGCGCGCCGATGTGAGCCGGGCCGCCGACAATCAGGCGGCGGTGGAGCAGACGGTGGCGCGCTGGGGCCGGCTGGACATCTTCTACGCGAACGCGGGCGTGCCCGAGCGGCCGACGCCCGTCGAGGACGTGGACGAGGCCACCTTCGACCGCATCATGGCGGTGAACGTGAAGGGGCCGTTCCTGGGGGTCAAGTTCGCGGCGCCGATCATGAAGCGGCAGCGGAGCGGCGTGATCCTGATCACCGGCTCCACCTCGGCGGTGCGGCCGCGGCCCGGCGTACAGTGCTATTCCGCGTCCAAGGGGGCGGTGCACGTCATGGCCAAGAGCCTGGCGCTGGAGCTGGCCCCCTTCGGCGTCCGCGTGGTGACGATCGCCCCCGTGGCCACCGAGACCCCGATGCTGCCGACCTTCATGGGCAAGGACAAGGTGGACGACGAAGGCCTGGCCCGCTACCGCGCCACCGTCCCGCTGGGGCGGCTCAACCAGCCCGAGGACCTCGCGCGGGCGGCGCTCTTCCTGGCCTCGGACGACGCGGCCATGATCACGGGGACGGCGCTCGAGGTGGACGGGGGCCGATGCATCTGAGCCCGGCGCATCTGAACAAGGACCGATGAGATGAACGTCGTCCCGCTGGCGGCAGACTCGCTCGGCGTGCGGTCCATGGCGACCTACGTCGAGTGCGGCGAGACGCGCCTGCTCATCGACCCGGGCGCCGCGCTCGGGGCGGCGCGCTTCGGCCTGCCGCCGGCGGAGGCGGAGTGGGAGGCGCTGCGACGGGCCAATGACCGTATCGCCGCCTATGCGGCGCGCGCGGGCTGGATCTTCGTGAGTCACTACCACGACGAGCACTATCGCCACGACCCCGCCTTCTACGCGGACCGGGGCGTGCTCGCCAAGGACCCCCAGCGCATGGTCGTCGGGGGTCCAGGCGGAGCGGGCGCGCCAGTTCTGGCTCGAGACCGAGAGCCGGGCGCGGCTCGACTCCGCCGATGGCCGCTGCGTGGAGACGCCGGACTGCATCCTGGCCGCCTCGCCGCCACTGCCGCACGGCGCCGAACTGTCCGGCCAGGGCTACGTGGTGGCGCTGACCGTCACCGACCGGCGCTCGGGGCGGCGCTTCGTGCACGCCTCCGATGTCCAGGGGCCGCTCTCGCCCGTCGCCGCCGCCTATCTCGCCCGGGAGCGGCCGAGCGCTCCTCTATCTGTCGGGCCCGCCCGCGTATCTGGAGCACCGGCTGGGCCATGCGCTGGTCGAGCGGGGGGTGGAGCACCTCCTGCGCATCATCGACCGCACCGGCTGCCGCGTCATCATGGACCATCACGCGCTGCGGAGCGGAGACTACCGCGAGCGCTTCCGCGCGGCTCTGGGACACGGGGCAGGTGGTGACGGCGGCGGGGTATCTCGGGCTCCCCGACGCCCCGCTCGAGACGCAGCGCCGGGCGCTCTGGAGCGCGCAGCGCAAGCCGGCCGGCGCGCTGCCGCGCCGGCCGACTGGGTCGGCGCCTCGCCGAGCCGGAGCGCGATCGTCGGCCGTATCGCAAGGCGAAGGGAGGACTGGGACGATGAGCGAAGCGAAGACACTCGCGGTGGGCGATCCCGCGCCCGACTTCACGCTGAAGGGCATCGGCCTCAAGGAGGTGAGCCTTCGGGACTTCCGGGGCAAGAACGTCGTGATCCTGTTCTACCCGCTGGACTGGACGCCCGGCTGATCCAAGTGCATGCCCGCCTTCGACCAGCGC
This sequence comes from uncultured Candidatus Rokubacteria bacterium, assembly GCA_963733725.1. Taxonomy (GTDB): domain Bacteria; phylum Methylomirabilota; class Methylomirabilia; order Rokubacteriales; family CSP1-6; genus DASRWT01. The sequence goes on from CAVTFC010000018.1 coordinate 151,859, forward strand.
GTGAGCGACTTCGAGGCGGCGAATACCCAGGTGCTGGGTATCAGTACGGACAGCCCCTTCAGCCACGAGAACTGGGCCAAGTCCGTGGGCATCTCGCACTATCCGCTGCTCTCCGACGCGCACCGGACGGCGGCCAAGGACTACGGCGTGTACTGGCCGGACTGGAACGCCAACGTGTCGGGCCACCTTCATCGTGGATCCGCAGGGCATCGGTGCGCTTCGTCGAGCGCTACGGGCGCGGCGAGCTGCCCGATCCCGACAAGATCCTGGCGCAGGTCAAGAAGCTCGCTAGGCGGCGGGGCGGGCGGCGGGCCCGTCGCCCGCTGCCCCGCCCTGGTCGTCAGCCCCACGCCCGCGAGCACGGCGAGCCCGCCCACGATCTCGGCGGGCTCGATGGTCTCTCCCAGCATGAGCCATGCCAGCAGCGACGCCCACCACCGGCTGGAGGTTCATGAAGATCGCCGCGCGGCTCGCGCCCACGCGGTGCACCCCCTCGTACCACCACACGTGCGCGATCGCGCCCAGGACGCCCTGGATGGCCACCACCGCCCAGGCCACCGGTGAGACCCCAGTCGGGGGCGGGGAAGAAGCGGGCGGTGATGAAGGGCACCGGCAGCAGCATCAGCGAGCCCAGGACATAGGCCGCGGTGGTGGCGACGGCGGGTGAGTGCACGGCGAGCACTCGCTTGCCGTACACGGTGTACACGGCCCAGCCGGCCTGGCCGAGCAGGATGATGAAGTCGCCGGTGCAGGAGCTCGAGGTGCACGATGGCCCGCCAGCTCCCGCGCGTCACCACCAGGAGCACTCCCAGCGCGGACAGGATCACTCCCGCCCACTGGCGCGCGGCGCAGCCGCTCGCTGCAGGTAGAGCCACGCCCCGATCGCCACCATCACCGGCGAGGCCGCCTGGAGCAGGGCCGCGCTGGAGGCGGTGGTGAAGGCGATGCCGAGATAGCGTGCCGCCGGTGGACACGAAGATGCCGGTGAAGCCGAGGAGGGAGAAGGTGCGCAGGTCTCCCCAGGACAGCGCGCGGAAATCAGTCGAAGCCCCGGCGGAAGAGCAGCACGGCGAGGAAGACGGAGGCGAGACTGGTGCGGAGCGCGACGAGCACGTAGGGCGGGAAGTCGGGCGAGCGCGATCTTGGCGAAGACGGGATAGCGAGCCCCAGAGGGCGGCGATCAGGCTGAGGATCAGGTAGGGACGGGTTTGACGGCCGGCACGGCACCTGCGCTATGATAGCCCGTCGCGCATGGCCGACCACGTCCTCGAGACGCGCTTCTGGCTGCCCCGACCGCGTGCCGAGGTCTTCGCCTTCTTCGCCGATCCCCGTCACCTCGAGCGCGTGAGCCCGCCGCGCGCGCGCCTGCGCTGGCTGGTCCCGCCGCCGGCGCTCGGGGCCGGGCGCGGTGCTCGACTTCCGCCTCTCCATCTTCGGGGTGCCCGACGCGGTGGAGGATGGTTCGTGCGCGAGTGGGACGCGCCCTATCGCTTCGTGGACGCGCAGGTCCGCGGTCCCTTCGCGCGCTGGGAGCATCGCCATCGATTCCTGGAGGGGCCCGAGGAGGACCTGCCCACGGCGCGGGCGGGCACGTGGGTGGAGGACCGGGTGACGCTACCGGCTGCCGGGCGGCGCGCTGGGGAGTGCCGCTGCACGGCCTGGGCGCCGAGCGGCGCACTCGCCGCCGCCTTCGCCCACCGCGAGCGGCGTCTGCGGGTGCTGCTGGGCTAGACGGCGGGCAGCGTGATCCCCAGCGCGGCCAGCCGCGGCCGCACGCGCTCGGTGAGGAGCCCGATGCGCGCGAGGTTCGTGACCATGGCGGCGTGCATCTCGCGCCGGAAGTGCTTCCGGAACACGCGCGTAGTCGTTCCGCGCCGCCACGCCCCGCCGGTAGGTCTGGACCTCGGCGATCTGCGCGGGCGAGAAGCCCATGTCGCGGTACGACGTCGATGGGGAAGAATCCGGTGAGGACCTTCTCCACCGCGGTGCAGGTGAAGTCCTCCATCTCCTCGCGCTCCCGCGGCGCTCGCCTCCTTCACGATGGCGGGCAGAGCCAGCATGCCGAAGCCCATGTGCCGCGACTCGTCCTGGAGGATGCGGCCGCACACCTCGCCCAGCAGCGGATCGACCGCGCACTCCTGCATCATCCGGAACATCGAGACCGCGAACGTCTCCGCCACCAGCTGGAGCGCGATGGTCTTGATGTACCAGCGCGAGTCCGTGAGGATGGCGTCGAAGAGGAAGCGCTCGTTCTCGGGCATGGGGTAGTGCAGCCCGCCCAGCCGATGCTGGATGTAGCGCTCGAGTACCTCGTTGTGCCGGGCCTCGTCCATGACCTGGGTGGCCTGGAAGAACTTGGCGTCGGCGCCGGCTACGGTGTCCACCAGCTGGCTGCAGGCGAGCATGGCGCCCTGCTCCCCGTACACCAGCACGGAGAGCCGCCACGCGGTGATGCGGCGGTTCAGCTCCACGCGGTCCTTCTCGCTGAGGCGCTCCCAGAGCGGGCTCCCGTGGATGTCCACCAGCTCATCGGCGAGGACGCGGCCGTCGGAGGGCTCGGGGGTGGCCCAGGCGATGTCGCGGCTGGCGTTCCACTGGTCGCGCTTGGCCTTCTCGTACAGGCCGCGCATGTCCTCGGCCTGGACGGTGTAGTCGAACTCGAACACCGTGTCGAGGGTGCTGGGAATCACGCGGCGATCCATGGCGTCGCTCATGGGGGCCTCTCCTGTACCCGGGGGTGGAAACTCGAAAGTCGAGAAACTGGACTTACGAGTTTTTACCACGAGGCTCCGCCGCCGGTCAAGTAGACTGCCTCCATGAAGCCGCGGCGCCAGGCGGTGCGGGACCAGATCCTCCGGACCGCCGCCGACCTCTTCCGCGAGCGCGGCTACCGCGCCTCCACCCTGGACGACATCGCCCGCCGGCTCGCCATGTCCAAGGCCTCCCTCTACGCTTATTTTCGCGCCAAGGAGGAGATGCTGGCCGCCATCTCGCGGGAGACCATCGAGGGCTTCACCCGCGAGCTGGGGCTGGTGCTGCGCTCCGATCTCCCGCCCGAGGAGAAGCTGCGGCGCGTGGTCCGGCAGCACGTGCGCTTCGTGATCGCCAACCGATCATTCCTCACCGTGTTCTTCAGCGAGGAGGCCAACCTGCCGCCGCGGTTCGCGCGCTTGCTGGCCGCCCAGAAGGACCGCTACGACAAGGGGGTGGAGGCGCTCGTCACGGAGGGCGTTCGCGGCGGCGTGTTCCGCGACGTGCCGCCGCGGTTGGTGGTGTTCGGGATGCTGGGGATGCTGAACTGGCTCTACAAGTGGTACAACCCGGCCGGCCGGTGGGGAGCCGAGGAGATCTCGGCGGCCTTCCTCTCCGTGCTGGAGGGCGGGCTGTCTGCGCGCCCGGCCGCGGGGCCCGCGCTCACCCGGCGGCTGCGGCGGGTGCGCGACGGAGCTGGCCTCCCTGGAGCGCGGCGCTGGACGCCTGAGCGCGGCTTCAGCGGGAGCGCGTGACGCCCACGCGCGGGCAGGCGACGGCCACCGGGCAGGTGGAGCAGCGCGGCGAGACGGGCTGGCAAATGTTCTGGCCGAAGGCCACCAGCAGATCGTTGTAGCCGATCCAGTAGCGCCGCGGCAGGCGCGCCCGCAGCGCCCGCTCGCTCTCCTCGGGCGTCCGGGTCTGGATGAAGCCCCAGCGGTTGGAGATGCGATGGACGTGGATGTCCACGCAGATCCCCGGCTTGCCGAAGCCCACCGTCACCACGAGGTTGGCGGTCTTCCGGCCCACGCCCTTGAGCGTGAGGAGATCGTCGATACGATCGGGCACGCGGCCCCCGTAGCGCGCGAGGAGATCGGCGCAGATGCCGAGAATGACGCGCGCCTTGGTGCGATAGAAGCCCACCGGATAGATCGCGCGCTCGATCCGGCGCGGCGCCAGGCGGCCCATGGCGTCGGGGGTGTCGGCGAGCGCGAAGAGGCGGGCGGCGGCGGGACCGGTGGTCTCGTCCTTGGTGCGGAGCGAGAGCAGGCAGGCGATCAGCACGTGGAAGGGGTCGCGGCGCTCGGCCGCCACCACCGCGAGCGAGGTGGTTCGCCAGCCCGGCTGCTCCCGCCGCAGCCGCGCGATGAGTCGCCCGATGGCGGGGCGCGCGCCGGTCGCGGGCCGGGCGCGTATCATTTACCCTTGGCCAGGGCGGCGAGGAGCTCGCGCGCCTCGCGGGAGTCCTTGAGCGTCCAGTCGGCGAGGTTGCGGGGCTCGCGCTCCGCGACCACCGCTTCCAGCTCCCGGCGGGCCGCGTCGCGGCGGCCGCGCTGGAGCAGGGTGCGCGCGAGGCCGACCCGGGCGCCCGTCCAGCGAGGCGTCCAGCGCGAGCCCCTTGCGGAAGAGCGCCTCCGACTTCTCGAGATCGCCGCCGAAGAGGCCGGGCACCTCCGCGTACACCGTTCCCGCGAGGGTATAGGCGGGGAGTAGCCGGGGATCCAGCTCCAGCGCCGCCTCCATGTGCTCGCGCACGGTGGGGAGGAGGAAGAGCGAGCGGAGCACGCCCTTGGTCTGCCCCCAGCGGCCCGCATTGATCGCCAGCCAGAGGTGGGCGAGCGCGTTCCGCGGCGCCAGCTCAACGGCGCGCTGTCCGGCCTGCCGGCCGCGCTCATAGGCCCCCAGCTTGTCTTCCGCGGTGCGGGCGCGGATGTCGCCCCAGATGAAGGCGGCCTGGGCCAGGGCGAGAAGGTTGTCGAGGTGGGAGTCCGTCTTGACCGCCTCGGTGAGCCCCGCGTAGAGCGCGTCGAGCCGCGGCGGGTCCTCGTGATAGCGGGACGCGAAGGCGCGAAGCTCGGCGGCGAGGGGAGACTGCGCCTGCGCGGCCCCGCCCGCGAGCAGCGCGAGCAGAGCGGCGACGAGCACGAGGGCGGCGCGCACGGTGCCATGCTACCATCTCCACCGACGTCTCACGGAGACCCGTCCAGGTCGATGAGAACTTTGACCATCGTCTCGATCGCGCTGTGGCTGGGCATGCTGGGCTTCTTCGCCTTCGCGGTGGCGCCCGCCGCCTTCGCCACGCTCGACCGACCCAGCGCCGCGCGGCTGGTCGCGGCGGTGCTGTCGCGCTCCTACTGGGTGGGCCTGGCGCTGGGGGTTCTGGGTGTAGCGGGCATGGTCGCCCGCGGGCGCGGCGCGCGCCCCGCTGGACCGATCGGTTGCCGCTGGTCGCTGGGGCTTCTCATGCTGGCGCTCACCGCATGGTCCCTGTTCGGGCTCTTGCCCGAGGCCGACGGCGCTCCGGGATCGGGCACTCGCGGCGCGCCTCGCGGGCACGCCGGATGCGCCGGAAGCCGTCCGCTTCGGGCGGGTGCACGGGCTTTCCACCATGGCCGGCCTCGCGGTCATGATGTCGGGGGCCGTGCTGCTCGCCCTCGAGGCGCGCCGCGGCCGGGAGGCTCCATGACGGGGTTCGAGCCGCTGGGGCTGGATCACGTCGTCCTCCGCGTGCGCGATCAGGCGGCCTCCCAGCGCTTCTACACGGGGATCCTGGGCTGCACGCTGGATCACGTCAACGAGCCGATCCGGCTGGTGCAGCTCCGCTTCGGGGCGAACCTCATCGATCTCCTGCCGGGCGAGCGCGGCCTCGAGGGGATGGACCATTTCTGCCTGTCCATCCGATGCGACGATCTGTCCGCGCTCGCCGAGAGCCTTCGGGCCCGCGGGGTGGATCTCGAGGGCGGCGTGGTGACCCGGCGGGGCGCGTTCGGAACCGGTCCGTCCCTCTATCTGCGGGATCCAGACGGCTATCTGATCGAGCTCAAGCCCCGCTGACGGGCCGCTTCCCCGTCACCAGGGCGAGGAGGGTCCGAACCAGGCGGGACGGCGCCACCGGGCCGCCGGAGCTCGGCGCCTGGAGCAGGCAGCCTTCGGCCGCGCCGAGTATGGTCGCCGCCACCGCGCCCGTGTCGAGCCCGGCCTGGAAGGCACCCTGGACCATGCCTTCCTCCAGGATCTCCTCGAGCGACAGACGGCTCTGCTCACGCAGCCAGGCCATGGTGAGGCGGAACTGCTTGTCGTCCGCGCCTGCGCCCAGCCGTCCACCAGGAGCTCGGAGAGATGGGGATCGCCCTCGCCATAGGCGCCGAAGAGCACCTCGAGCGCGCCCTCGAGCTTCACGAGTGGCCTGTCGCCGCTGCGGGCGACCCGCGCGAGCTCGCGCACGATGGGCAGCGCGCGCTCCTCGACCCTGGTCGCGGGGGGGCGGCGGGCGCGAGCGGCCCGGGTGCCGGGGGCAGAGGAACGACGGCGCCTCGGAACCCGGGCGGTCCGGGTACGCTTGCTCGCGCGCCGGCGCGTCACACCGCCCCGGTCAGGGGCTCTGCCCGGCGATCTGGTAGGCCTCGACGGTGACCCGGAAGCGCTTTTCGCGCCCGCCCGATGGGATCCGGCACTCGAAGGACGCGGTGCCCCGGCCGGAAACCACGCCGTTGACATAGGCACGCCCGCGGCTGACCACCGCGCCCTGCTCGTCGAGCCCCTCGGCAAGGAGCACTATCCGCTCGTAGGAGGCCGAGGAGCCATTGCGCACGTCGCCGAAGAGGATGACCCGCCCGCTGCCGACGCGCTCGACCGAGAAGGTCACGCTGAGCCCGGCGGCGGACTGGGGCGTATAGGTCTGGGCGGGCGCGGGCGGCGCCAGCAGCGTCGCCGCAAGGGCGAGCGCGACGGTCAGGGTGGCGGCGGAAGGACGGCAGGGGACAACGTGGTGGCGAAACGGATGGCGCGCGGGATCATTCGTACCTCAGGGCCTCGATGGGGTTGAGCTGCGAGGCCTTCTGGGCGGGATAGAAGCCGAAGAAGACGCCCACCGCGGCGGCGAAGCCGAAGGCGAGGAGGATCGCCTCGGGGTGGATGAGCGTTCGCCACTCGGCGAAGTAGGCGATGGCATACGCGGCGGCGAGACCGATCCCGATGCCCGCGATCCCCCCGGTGAGGCGAGAGCGTGACCGCCTCCACGAGGAACTGGGTGCGGATGTCCCGGCCGCGCGCGCCCACCGCCATGCGGAGGCCGATCTCGCGGGTGCGCTCGGTGACGGAGACGAGCATGATGTTCATGATCCCGATGCCGCCCACCATGAGCGCCACCGAAGCGATGGCGGCCAGCAGCATGGTGAGCACCCGCGACGAGGCTTCCTCGGCCTGGAGCACCTCGGACAGGTTCCGCATCCAGAAGTCATCGTCCTGGATAACCCTGGAGCTTGTGACGCTGGCGGAGAAGGTCGCGGATCTCGCTGCTCGGTGGCGCTGCATGTCTCTCTCCGTCGCGTACTCGAACCGAGATGGCGTTCACCGAGGTGGGCAGTGGCTGGCGCGGGCCGATCACCCGCCGGTTGGCGGTGGTGAGCGGGATGACGATCACGTCGTCCTGATCCTGGCCCCAGCTCGACTGGCCCTTGCGCTCGAGCACACCGATGACGGTGAGGGGAACGCCGGCGACCCGGATCACGGCGCCCTCGGGGTCCGCGCCGTTGAAGACGTTCTCCACCACGGTCTGTCCGAGCAATACGACCTTGGCCCCGGTCTCGAACTCCTCGACGCTGAACCACCGGCCGGAGACGGCGGGCCACTGGCGCGCTTCCTCGTAGTCGACGTTGGTGCCCTGGATATTGGTGGACCAGTTGGTGTTGCCCCAGATCACCTGATCTCGGCCCCGCACCGACGGCGCCGCCGCCTGCACGGAGGGGATTTCCCGGAGGATCGCCGCCGCGTCCTCGGACGTGATGGTGGGGCGCGTGCCCGAGCCCAGCCGGACTCCGCCTTGGTTGGAGAAGCCGGGCAGGATGAGGATCAGGTTGGATCCCAGCGCGCGGATCTGTTCGGCCACCCGGGCCTGCGCGCCCGCGCCCACCGAGACCATGGCGATGACCGCGCCCACGCCGATGATGATGCCCAGCATGGTGAGCGAGCTGCGGAGCGGGTTCACCTTGAGGGCCCGGAGCGCGATGCGGACCGAGGAGAGGACGATCACGCGGCGGATTCCTGCGCCATCCGCGACCGCCGGAAGCCGCCCGTCATTCGTACCTCAGGGCCTCGATGGGATTGAGCTGCGAGGCCTTCTGGGCGGGATAGAAGCCGAAGAAGATTCCCACGGTGGCGGAGAAGCCGAAGGCGAGGAGGATGGCCTCGGGGTTGATGAGGATCCGCCACTCGGCGAAGTAGGCGATGGCGTACGATCCGGCGAGCCCGATGGCGATGCCGATGATCCCGCCGGTGAGGGAGAGCGTCACCGCCTCCACGAGGAACTGGGTGCGGATGTCCCGGCCGCGCGCGCCCACCGCCATGCGGAGGCCGATCTCGCGGGTGCGCTCGGTGACGGAGACGAGCATGATGTTCATGATCCCGATGCCGCCCACCATGAGGGACACCGAGGCGATGGCGGCCAGCAGCATGGTGAGCACGCGCGACGAGGCTTCCTCCGCCTGGAGCATCTCGGACAGGTTGCGGATCCAGAAATCGTCCTCCTGGAAGCCCTGCAGCTTGTGCCGCTGGCGGAGGAGGTCGCGGATCTCCTGCTCGGCGACCTTCATGCTCTCACCGTCGCGCACGCGGACGGTGATCGCGTTCACCGAGGTGGCGGAGGGCTTGGTGGGGCCCAGCACCCGCTTGTTGGCGGTCCAGATGGGGATGAACACCACGTCGTCCTGGTCCTGGCCCCAGCTCGACTGACCCTTGCGCTCGAGCACGCCCACCACGGTGAGCGGGACGCCCGCCACGCGCACCACCGCGCCCACGGGGTCGGCGCCGCCGAAGACGTTCTCGGCCACGGTCTGTCCCAGGAGCACCACCTTGGCGGCGCCGTCGGCCTCGTCCTGGTTGAACCACCGGCCGGACGCTACCGGCCACTGCCGGGCCTCTTCGTAGCCCGGGGTGGTGCCCTGGATGGCGGTGGACCAGTTCGTATTGCCCCAGATCACCTGGTCGCGGCCGCGCACGGAAGGCGCGGTGGCCTGGATCGACCCCACCTCGCGCGCGATGGCGGCGGCGTCTTCCTGGGTGATGCTGGGCCGGGTGCCGAAGCCCAGCCGCACCCCGGTGGTCGCCACGCTGCCGGGCAGGATGAGGATGAGATTGGAGCCCAGCGCGCGGATCTGCTCGGCCACGCGGGCCTGGGCGCCCGCGCCGACCGAGACCATGGCGATGACCGCGCCCACGCCGATGATGATGCCGAGCATGGTGAGCGCGCTGCGCAGGGGATTCACGCGCAGGGCGCGCAGGGCGACCCGAGCGCAGACGAGGAGATTCATGCCGCCGCCTCCGCCGCCGTGGAGGCCGCCTCGTCCTCGTCGGGCGGCAGGTCCCGCAGCTCGGCCTGGGCGTCGCGGGGCTGCGCATTCCGCTCGTCGCGCTGCAGCCGGCCGTCGCGGAAGTGGATGATGCGGCTGGCGTACTCCGCGATGTCGTGCTCGTGCGTGACCAGCGACCACCGTGATGCCCTGGCGATTGAGGGTCTGGATCAGCGCCATGATCTCGACGCTGGTCCGCGTGTCGAGGTTGCCGGTGGGCTCGTCGGCCAGGATGAGGGCCGGCGTGTTCACCAGGGCGCGGGCGATGGCCACCCGCTGCTGCTGGCCGCCCGAGAGCTGGCTGGGCTGGTGATCGGCGCGATCGCTGAGCCCCACCGCCTCCAGGGTCCGTGGTCGCCCGCTCCCGGCGCTCCGCCGAGGACAGGCTGGCGTACAGGAGCGGGAGCTCCACGTTCTCCAGCGCGCTCGTCCGCGCGAGCAGATTGAAGCCCTGGAAGACGAAGCCGATCTTCCGGTTGCGGACGCGCGCGAGCTCGGAGGCGGCCAGCGCGGAGACGTCCTGGCCGTCCAGGAGGTAGCGGCCGGCGGTGGGCCCGTCCAGGCAGCCCAGCAGGTTCATGAAGGTGGACTTCCCGGAGCCGGACGGGCCCATCACCGCCACGAATTCCCCGACCCGTATTGCGAGCGTGACTCCGCGCAGCGCGTGGACGATCTGGGCGCCCATCCGATAGTCCTTGGCCAGATCCTGGACGTCGATGAGCATGGCGCCGCCGCTAGAGGCGCATGCGTGGGCCGGTCTGCGGTTGCGGCGGCGGGGAGGCCGGCCCGGAGGGGCGCGGCGCGGCGCTGCCCGCGGCGAGGGTGCCCACGAGCACTTCCTGGCCTTCCTTCAGCTCGCCCCCCACCACTTCCGTCGCATTGCCGTCGCTGATGCCGAGGCGGATGGACACTGCGGTGGGCTTGCCATCGGCGCCGAGCACCCAGACGCGCCCCGCCTGGCCTCCGCCGCGCCCGGACTGCCCCTGGGGCAGCTGGTCGAAGATCGCCTGTTGCTCGGGCGTGAGCAGCGCGCGAATCTTCTGGCGCGATTCCTCCCGGATGCGCGTGGCGGCGGCACGCCGCTGCTCCTGGGGGACGCGGTTCAGCGAAGTGAACTGCGACCGCGACTCCTCCAGGATGGGCTCGAGCTTCTTCTGCTGCTCGTCGGTGAGCTTGAGCTCCTTGGTCAGGCGCGTCCCTTGGTCTCCTCGAGGGAGGGCGGGGGCGGGCGCTGGAAGGGCGTCCCGCCGGGGCCCGGCGCCGCGGCGGCGCCGGTGGGCGCGGGCTCCTCGCCCGGCGGGCGATAGCGGAGCGCCGAATTGGCGACGCGGAGCACATCCGGCCGGGTGCTGGTGACCACGCGGACATTGGCGGTCATGCCGGGAAGGAGCTTCAACTCGGGGTTGGAGACCGCGATCACCACGTTGTAGGTGACCACGTTCTGCACGGTGCGTGATGCCTTGCGAATCTGCACCACCTGACCGTTGAACGTCTCGCTCGGGAACGAGTCCACGGTGAACGTCACCCGCTGGCCCACCTGGGTGCGGCCGATGTCGGCCTCGTCCACGTTGGTGTCGATCTGCATCTTGGTGAGGTCCTGGGCGATGGTGAAGAGCGTGGGCGCCTGCAGGCTCGCCGCTACCGTCTGGCCCACGTCCACGGTGCGCGAGATGACGGTGCCGTCCACGGGCGCCCGGATGGACGTGTACTCGAGGTCCACCTGCGGACTGCTGGAGCGCGGCCTGCTTCTGCCGCACCGCCGCCTCCGCGCCCTTGACCTGGGCCTCGGTGACCTTGAGCTGGGCCTCCGCGGCCTTGATCGCGGAGGCCAGGGCCTGCTCCTGGGCCCGGCCCGACTCGAGCTGCGGCCGACGCCTGGTCGTGGACGGCCTGGGCGGTGTCGAGGTCGCTGCGCGCGATCAGCTCCTGGCGGAACAGATCCAGTTCTTGCGCGCGAGGTCCCGGCGCGCCTCCAAGAGGGCGGAGCTGGACTTGGCCGTCTGGGCGTGCGCGCTCGCCAGGGCCGCCCGCGCGTTGTCGACATCGGCGCGGGCGCGCTCGACCTGGGCGCGCTGGTTGAGCACGGTGGCCTCTGCCGAATCCAGCTCCGCCCGCACCTGGGCTACCTTGGCCTCGAAGGTGGCGGGGTCGATACGCGCGATGAGCTGGCCGCGCTTCACCTCGGAGTTGAAGTCCGCGAACAGCTCCTTGACCTGGCCCGAGACCTGGGAGCCCACCAGGACCGTGATCACCGCATTGAGATTCCCGGTGGTGGCGATGGACGCGGTGACGGCGGCCGCGGCTGACGGGGGCGGTGCGGAAGCGCGGCGAGCTCCCACCGCTCTGGGTGTAGAGATAGGCCCCGGTCAGGCCGGCCGCGAGCACGAGCACGAGCGCCGAGCCAGACCAGTCGCCGCTTCATATCGGTGAGACGTATCCCCAGGCGCCCATGTTTACAGGATATTCCCCCGCGGAGGCGCGCGCTAGCGGCGCCCGAGAGAGCGCTCGAGCCGGGCGATCGAGATCTTGTAGTCGGAGAGCGCCTGCGCCTCGGTGGCCTGGGCCTGGGTCAGCGCGAGCTGGGCGTCGGTCAGCTCGATGATGGTGCCCGACGCCGGCGTCGAAGCGTCCCTGGCTGAGCCGGAAGTTCTCCTGGGCCGACTCCACCGCCTTCTGGGCGGCGCCGATGCGCTCCTCTGACTCCACCACGTTGACGTGCGACTGCTCGACCTGCTGCCAGACCTGGAGCTCGGTGTCTCGCACCCCCGCCTGCGCGGCCTCCAGGAGAGCCTTGGTCTCCCGGTACCGGGCGATCTTGTTGCCGCCGTCGAAGATGTTCCAGCGGAGCTCGAGCCCGATCTGCCAGTCCTTGGACTCGAGGGTGGAATTGCCGTTGGGGTTGAGGATGGATCCCCGGGAGTCGACGTCCGAGCGCCCCGCCCCCACCGAGGTGACCCCGAAGAGATTCGGGAAGAAGTCACGGAAGGTCTGCCGCACCGTGGCCTCGGCGGCCTCGGCTTGGAGCCGGGCCTGCTTGTATTCGGGCCGCTGCTTGAGCGCCTCCGAGACCAGGGTCTCGCGGTCGAACTTCACCGCCTCGTAGGCCGAGGATGTCCTTGACGCGCGTGGGGGCATTGATGGCGATGCCCATGGCCTGGTTGAGGCCGATGCGGGCCAGGCTCACCGCGTTCTGGGCCCGGATGAGGTTGACGCGCGCATTGGCCACGTCCACCTCCGCGCGGGTCACGTCGAACTTGGGGCGGGTGCCCACGTCGTAGAAACCCTTGGCGCTCTTGAGGTTCAGCTCCGCCCGATCCACCGCCTGGGCGCTGACGACGACGAGGCGGCCGCTGAGTAGCTGCAGGAAGTAGTACTCCTTCACGGTGAGGACGATGAGGTCCTTCTGCAGCTCCACTTGCTCCCGGGCGGTATCCGAGTTGGCCTTGGCGGCGTCGGTGGCGGCCCAGGAGCGCCCGAAATCGAACAGCATCTGGGAGAGGCTGAGGCGTGCGCTGCCGGGCGAGGGGGTGTCGGTCCTGGTGCTGGTCGAGGAGCCGGAACCTCTGAACACGCGCGAATTGCTCGTCGGACCGATTCGCCTGGCCGAAGAAGCTCAGCTGCGGGAGCATGGCCGAGAAGGCCTGGTCGATGCGCTGTTGCGCGGCCGCGTATTCCCCGAACCGCTGGATGATCACCGGGGCATTGTCCAGCCCGATGCGCACCGTCTCGCTCAGGGTGAGCTCGCGGGTGGCGATCTCCGCCGGGGTGGGGAAGTCCCGGATAGCGCTGGGCGCGGTGAGCGGCTGCCGCGGCGCCATGGGGTCGGCAGCGGTGGGCTGGGCCGTCGCCGACGCGGGCAATAGCAGCGCCGCGAGGGCGAAGGCCGCCAGGATGCGCGAGGCAAGGCTGATCATGCGGATTCTCCTTGAGGCGTGAGCGAAAGCTCCGGCGACTCGACGCGACGCGGGCGGCCCGGGGACCGCCTGCTCGACCTGGGCGCCAAGCTCCTGGTCCTTGATCTCGGCGGGGAGCTCGCCCGCCATGACGAAGTCCCGCGGCCCACGTCTATCCCATATAGCGGAAAACTTCGAGAATATCTCGGTCCGCTGATCGACGGGCGTGCATGGCAGTTCAAGTTCTCCATGCCGAATCTCCATCGCCATATCCGAGAACTTGACGGTGCTCGGCACTGCGAGGGGGGCCATGAGGATGCATTCTATCGGGTCTTCCGACGAGCGCAAAGTAGTATTATCGCTAAGGAAAATGAATCCAACCCCAACATTCCGTGTGCTATTCTACGAATACTGCCGCCGGTAGTGGCCGGCAGGGCCAACGGAGGATACCAGAGTGGTAGAGAAGACGCTGGGACATGAGCCACGTCCCGCCCGGGCCGGGCGCTGGAGCGAGGCGGCGCTCCGGGTGCTGCGCGAGCGGTATCTGACCCGCGAGCATGGCGAGGTGGTCGAGACCCCCGAGGAGATGTGCTGGCGGGTCGCGCGCGCCATCGCCGAGGCCGAGGGCGCGCTTCGGACGCACCCCCGCGGCCCAGCGGGAGATCGCCACGGCGTTTTACGAGATGATGGTCGACGGGTATTTCCTCCCCAACTCGCCCACCCTCATGAACGCGGGCAAGGGCAACCACCTCCAGTACTCCGCCTGCTACGTGCTCCCGGTTGGCGATTCCATGGAGGAGATCTTCGAGTCCATCAAGGCCGCCGCCATCATCCAGCAGTCGGGCGGGGGCACCGGCTTCGCCTTCTCGCGGCTCCGGCCGAAGAACGACATCGTGCGCTCCACGGGTGGGCGCGCCTCGGGGCCGGTGTCCTTCCTGCGCGTGTTCAACGCCGCGACCGAGGCCGTGAAACAGGGCGGATGTGTCACCCTCGATACCCGGGTCTCGACGAGCCGAGGAGTCGTCGAGATCGGCACGTTGGGCCCGTCCGGCGCGGCGCCCGACTCCTGGCATTCCCACGCTCGGCCGCTGCTCGTGGCGACGGACCGAACTCCACAGCGTTCGGACGAGTTCTACGTGCACGGGTCGGCGCCGATCCGGCGTTTTCGGACCCAGCACGGCTATGCGCTGGCGGGGACGCTCGAGCATCGGGTCCGGGTGATCGACGAGCGGGGCGGCTACGTGTGGAAGGAGATCGGCGACCTGAAGATCGGGGACTGGGTCGCGCTCCAGAAGAATACCTACCTCCCCACCCACGATTTTGAGTTTCCCGCTTTCGATCTGATGCCCCACTACAACGCCACGCCGATACGAATCCCGACGGTCGCCGGGGGCGCGCTGGGCGAGTTCATCGGCTATCTGCTCGGAGACGGCGCGGTCTCGGTGAATAGGCGGGGCACGGGCCGGCTCATCCTGACGGTCTGCCGGGCCGAGCCCGATGTGCGAGCGCATGTCCTCAGGATTGCCGACGATCTGTTCGGTCTCCGGGCGAGGAGCCAGCAAAAGCGCGGGGACGGCTCCGAGAACTTGTTCTTCAACTCGACCACGCTCGTGCAGTGGCTTCGCGCCATTGGAGTCGAGAAGCGATCCGCGGCGGAGGTGGATCTTCCGGAGATCGCGTTCCGCGCGGGACCGGAGTTCGCGTGCGGGCTCGTGCGGGGGCTGTTTACCGCCGACGGAACCGTGAGCGCCGAGGGTTACCCTTCGCTCGCCTCCACCTCCGCCGCGCTCGTTTCGTCGGTGCACCGGTTGCTGCTCAGCTTGGGTGTCCCGGCGAAGATCACGGTGACCGAGAATCGCGTGGGGGCGTTCGGCCGCCGTCCCCTATACCGCCTTCGCTTGACGACGCGCGTCGGACTCCGAGCGTTCGCCGGGCGGATCGGCTTCTTCTCCTCCGCCAAGCGCGGGCGCCTCGCCGCCGGCCTCAGCAAGAGGTGGGAGTTCAACGACCTCATCCCGCTTCAAGGCGAGACGTTGCGGCAGCTCTACGGCGGTCCCGGTCGCGGGAGTGGCCCCGGGCGCGGTTCGCGCGGAGCGAATCGTCGGCTGTATCGGGCCCTCCAGCACTACCTGCCTCGGGTCGCGGCGCCTCGGCATCTGACCCGGTCCCGGCTCGAGGCGCTGGCGGCGGCCCATCCCGAGGTCGCGGCCCATCCCACGCTGAGATGGTTCCTCGGGAACGATCAATTCTACGATCAGGTCTCGAAGATCGAAGAGGGCGAGGCGCTGACGGTCGATCTCTCCGTGCCCGAGAGCAATACCTATATCGCGAACGGATTCGTGAGCCACAACACCCGACGCGGCGCGAACATGGGCGTGCTCCGCGTGGACCACCCCGACATCCTCGAGTTCATCGAGTGCAAGCTCGAGGGCGGGGTGAGCAACTTCAATATCTCCGTCGGCGTGACCGAAGCCTTCATGGACGCGCTGGCCGCCGGCGGCGACTACGACCTGGTGAATCCGCGTGACGGGCAGGTGACGGGCCGGCTCGCCGCCCGCGAGGTCTTCCAGCGCATCGTCCGCGCGGCGTGGCGCACGCGGCGATCCCGGGCTCGTGTTCCTCGACCGCATCAACGCGAGCCGCGGCCAATCCCACCCCGGAGCTCACGACCATCGAGGCGACCAATCCGTGCGGCGAGCAGAGCCTGCCGCCCTGGGACGCGTGCAATCTCGGGTCGATCAACGTCGCGCGCTTCGTCGCGCGAGGCGCCTGCCGGCGGCCGCCCCGACCTCGACTGGGACGAGCTCGAGCGGGTGGTGCGGCTGGCGGTGCGGTTCCTCGACGACGTGATCGAGGTCAATCCGTACCCGCTGCCGCAGATCGCCGCCACCGTGAAGGCCAACCGCCGGATCGGCCTGGGCATCATGGGCTGGGCGGACCTGCTCTTCCTGCTCAGCATCCCCTACGACAGCGAGGAGGCGCTCGCGCTGGCCGAGCGTCTCATGGGGTTCATCCAGGAGAAGGGACACGACCAGTCGGCGCGGCTGGCGGAGGAGCGCGGGCCCTTCCCGAACTTCCCGCGGTCCATCTATCGTGACGCGCCGCCCGCTGCGGAACTCCAACGTCACCACCATCGCGCCCACCGGGACCATCTCGATGATCGCGGGCTGCTCGTCGGGGATCGAGCCCCTCTTCGCGCTGGCCTTCGAGCACCGGGTGCCGGGGCCGGAGGGCGAGCGGGTGCTGCCCTTCGTCAGCGAGACCTTCGAGCGCCTGGCGCGCGCGCGGGGCTTCCACTCCGATGCGCTCATGGCGGAGGTGGTGCGGCGCGGATCGGTGCAGGACGTCCCCGGCCTCGACGAGTCGGTGCGCGCGGTGTTCAAGACCGCCCACGAGATCGACTACCGCTGGCACGTGCGGCACCAGGCGGCCTTCCAGAAGCAGACGGACAACGGCGTGTCCAAGACCATCAATCTCCCGCACGACGCCACCGAGGACGACGTGGCGCAGGCCTATCTCCTCGCCTGGCAGGAGGGCTGCCTCGGGATCACGGTCTTCCGCGACGGGAGCAAGGGCAGCCAGGTGCTGCACGTGGGGGTGGGGCAGAGCGAGGCCGGGCGGCCGCCGGCCCGCCGGATCGCGTGATCAGGCCGCGGCCGCACAGCCTGCCCGGCGCGACCTATCGGATGGAGACGCCCATCGGCACCGCGTTCATCACCGTCAACGACACGCCGGGCGGCGATCCCTTCGAGGTCTTCGTCCAGGTCGGCAAGGCGGGCACGGACACCATGGCGGTGGCCGAGGCGCTGGGCCGGCTGGTCTCGCTGATCCTCCGGCTGCCCTCGCCGCTGTCCCCGCGCCGCCGGCTGGACGAGGTGGTGAGCCAGCTCTCGCGCATCGGCGGCGGCCAGCCCACCGGCTTCGGCGCCTCGAAGATCCTCTCGCTGCCCGACGCCCTCGCGCGCACGCTCGGCGAGCACGTGGGGGCGCGGGCGCCGGCGCCGCGCCCGCGGCGGCCGCCGCGCCCACGCCGGCTGATCGGCGATCTCTGCCGCGAATGCGGCCAGGCCACCTTCATCTACGAGGAAGGCTGCAAGAAGTGCGTCTCCTGCGGCTTCAACGAATGTTGCAGGAGCAGCGGCCGTGTTCTCAGGCGGTGACTACGGGGAGGTCGGCGCGCTGGCTCGCCAACTTCGTGACCTCGCACGCCAAGCGCGAGAGCCCGCGGGTGGAGGCGGTGGTGGACGCGGAAGGGCGAGCGAGAGAAGCGGAGCTACGGTGTGCGACTGCGGCTCGGGGCGCGCGTGCTGCCGCCGCCGGGAGCGACCGCCGCTGGAGCTCGACTTCGCGGAGGTCTCGCCGCATCGCGGCGACATGGCGTGGTGCGACGCGCTCGCCCGCCGCGTGCGTGAGCTGGCGCGCCGGCTCATCGCCGAGGAGCGCGGCGCCCGCCGCTCTGCGTGACAAGTTCCTCGCCGGGGGCCCAATCGCTGGTACGGGCCCGGCGACTGGAACGCGTTCTTCGGTCTCGCCCTCGACAATATGACCCAGCTGGTCATCCTGTCGAGCCTCCTCATCGGCGTGTTCGGCTTCCCCGCCGACCTCGTGCTCTACGTGATGGTGCCGGGCACCGCGGCGGGCGTCTTCCTCGGCGACCTCGCCTATACGTGGCTCGCGCGCGCGCTCATGCGGCGCACCGGTCGCGCCGACGTCACCGCCATGCCGTTCGGCATCGACACGCCCTCGCTGTTCGGCATGGTGTTCGGCGTGCTGGGTCCCGCCAAGCTCCTCACCGGCGATGCCGTCCTCGCCTGGAAGATCGGCATGGCCGTCACCATCGCCATGGGCCTGTTCAAGCTCGCGCTGGCCTTCGCGGGCGACTGGGCGCGGCGCGTGGTGCCCCGTGCGGCGCTGCTCGGCTCCATCGCCGGCGTGGCGACCCTCCTCATCGCGTTCCTGCCCGCGCTCAAGGTATTCGGCGATCCACTGGTGGGGCTCATCTCCCTCACCGTGGTGCTGGTGACGCTCGTCGGCCGCGCGCGGTTGCCCGGGGGCATTCCGGGCGCTTTCGCGGCGGTGCTGGCCGGCACGCTGGTGTTCTGGGGACGCGCGTGGCTCGGCGGGGCGGGGGAGGCGGACATGCTGGCGGCGCCGCTGGCCGGCCTGCGGCTCGCGCCCCCGTGGCCCACGCTCGCGTGGGTGGGAGCGCTCGATGATGCGGGTCCCTACCTGGCGCTGGCCTTGCCCTTCGCGCTGGCCACCGTGATCGGCGGTATCGACAATACGGAGTCGGCGGCGGCCGCGGGAGACGAGTACCGTGCCCGCGACATTCTCCTCACGGAAGCGCTCGCCACCATGGCGGCGGGCTTCTGCGGCGGGGTGGTGCAGAACACGCCGTATATCGGGCATCCCGCGTACAAGGCGATGGGCGCGCGCGCCGGCTACACCCTCGCCACCGGGCTCGTGATCGGTGGCGGCGCCGCGCTCGGGGTGATCTCGCTCCTGGTGAGCCTCCTCCCCGAGGCGGCGGTGGCGCCCATCCTGATCTTCATCGGGCTGGAGATCACCGCCCAGGCCTTCGTGGCCTCGCCGCCCCGCCATGCCGCCGCGGTGGCCATCTCCTTCATCCCCGCGGTGGCGGCCCTCGTGCTCATCCAGGGCGGCATTCTCCTGGCCGGCGTGGGCAAGGGCGCCGGCCGACCTCGTGGGCGCTGCGCGTCTCGGCTGGGACGGACTCCTCGTCCTCGGCAATGGGTTCATCGTGACGGCGCTGCTCTGGGGCTCGGCGCGTGGTGGCCATCGTGGATCGCCGGCTCGCGGTGGCGGCGGCGGTGTTCGGAGCCGCGAGCCTGGCGGCGCTGGTGGGCGTCATCCACTCGCCGCTGCCGAGCGGGGCGCTCTTCTGGCCGGGCGCCACGGGGACGGGCGCCGCGCTGCGAGTGGCGGGCGCCTACGGGCTCGCGGGGGCGGTGCTGCTCGTCCTCGCCGGCCGCGGCGGCCTCGCGCGGACCGCGGGCGCGCGGCTAGCCGCGCAGCACCTCGAGCATCTCGCGGTTGCTGGCGAACTTGAACTCCTCGACGCCGAGCGCCTTCGCGCGCGTCCCGCTCCACCGCCTCGACGCGGGCCACGTCCGCATAGGGCACCGCGGGGACGCCGCGCGCCTTGAGCGTGTCGGCCACCGAGGCCACCACGCGCTCCGCCTCCGCGCCCGGCCGCGGCGGCTTCGTCGCCAGCCGCGCCACGACGTGCTTGATGCCGGTCTCGGCGTCGAGGCGGGCCCGGCCCACGACGCCGTCGCTGGCCCGTCGGGCCCAGCCGACCACGTACACGTCGTCCAGCGGGCGCTGGGCCACGGGGTCCCAGACCTGATAGGCGCCCGCGGCATCGTCGCCGGGCACGGTCAGGTAGAGGCCGTCCTTGTAGGGGAGCCCCGCGGCGGGGTCCACGCGGTCGCCCACCGCGAACACCACGGTGTCGCACGGGATCACGCTCATCTCGCCGGTGCCGACGGCGTTGATCCGCTCGCCCTTCCGCTCGAGCCGCGTCTCCTCGACCTCGAGGCCCGTCACGCGGCCGCCCTCCGCCACCACCCGCTTCGGCGAGGCGAGGAAGCGAAAGGACAGGCGCGCGCGGGTCTGCGTCTCGGGCTCGGGGCGCTGGCCCAGCGCGCGCAAGAGCTCGTCGGGATCCTGGCCGGCGGCCTCCAGCCGGGGTCGGATGCGGGCGATCTCCTGGCGGTAGAGGTCGCGGTCGAAGGCGTCCTCGACGTCCTCGAACTCGCGGTCGTCGTACGCCTTCTCGAAGGGGCCGCGGCGCGCGACCGCGATCACCGCGTCGCAATCACAGAAATGGACGCAGTAGTTCGCGATGTCCACCATGACGTTGCCCACCCCCACGATGGCCACGCGCCGGCCCATGGGGAAGGACTGCTCGCTGAAGGGTGGCAGGCGGTTGTAGTGATAGACGAGATCCTTGGCGTGGTAGACGCCGGGGAGCCGCTCGCCCTCGATGCCCAGGTACTTGGTGCCCTGCGCGCCGATCGCAAAGACGAGCGCGTCGAAGCCAAAGGCGCGCAGCTCGCCACGGTGAGGCTTCCGCCGTTCGCCACCGTCACGTTCCCCAGATAGGTGACCCGCGGGTCGGTGAGAATTTTCTGGAACTGCCGACGCAGCCCCGACTTCATCTTGTACTTGTTGAGGAAGATCCCGTACTCGGCGAGCCCGCCGGGCTTGACGTCGCGATTGAGCAGGAGAACGCGAGCGCCCTGAGCGCCGAGCGCCCGGGCGGCGAAGAGCCCCGCCGGGCCCGGCGCCGATCACGGCGACGACGTGTCCCGCTGCGTTCTCACCCGCTGCGTCCGCCATGCCTGCTCCCTTTCGATCTCCGACGTGGTCCACCGAGCCGCGCGATTCGACACCATAGCACAGGGGGCCCGGCGCGGATCGGCGCCGATCCCTTGACCGCCTCGGAAGACGTGGTGTCTAATGGCCGCGGTCGTGAACGTCGTCACGCCTCTCACGCGCGTCGCGGTCGCGGCGCGACGCGCCAGCGTCGGGGAGAATGGAATGCACGAGGGCTTCACGGGTCGCGCCGTCGCCGACGGCCATCGTGACCGCGGTCGCGATGGCGCTGCTCGGTCCGGCGGCCGCGGGAGGCGCAGGGCGCCTGGGAGGCGCCCGCCGTGGAGAAGGCGCGGAAGAATCCCGTCCCGCCCGGCGCGACGGCAGTCGCGCGGGGAAGGCAGATCGCGCAGCTCAACTGCGTGGCGTGTCACGGGACCGGCGGCAAGGGCGACGGCGCGGCGGCAGCGGCGCTCAATCCCCGGCCGGCTGACTGGACCTCGCCGGCGGCGCAGGCGGAGTCGGACGGCGAGCTCTTCTGGAAGATCTCCAGTGGACGAGGAGCCATGCCGCCATGGAAGCACCTGCCCGAGACCGACCGCTGGGCCATCGTCCTCTACATCCGCTCCCTCAGGGCAAGATAGCTCGACCTCGGAGGATGGTCCCTCGGGACAACAGTCGAAGAATCTTACGGTTTTGCCACTGGCCTCGCGGCGCTGTCTGCTGCGGGCCAAGTCGTACAGCCGACCGGCGCTTCAGGAATCAATGGGTTAGCCGGATGCGCCCTGTCGTCGCCGATTGGCATGCGCGCTGCTTACCCTGTTGGATCTCCATGACCCTACTCTTGTTCCGTCAGCCCGCCGTGATGCCTCTCCGATTGCCGCCACGGTTCTCTCCCGGATCCCGCAATGACTGACGAACCGACCGCGGGGGATCCCCAGTCTCCGATCATCCAGCAGTCGATCGTGGAAATCAGCCGGGCGCTCGAGGGGCTTCGGGAGCGACTCCGGCGGCTCGAGTCCGGCGATACGGGAGCGGTGCCGGAGGCCGCGGTCGGGGCCGATGTCGTGCTACCCGTGGATCCCAAGGCGCTGGCGGCCGTCCAGGAAATCCTCAGCGTGCCGTCGTCGGGCTTCGCGCCCAGCGAGGTGTTCGGCCTGGCGATGGATCGGGCCGCCCGCCTGCTCGACGCCGACCGCGCCATGCTCTTCGTGGTGGACCCCGAGCGGAGCCTGCTCGTTCCGGTGGCCGCCCGCGGGTTCCGTCGCGACGATCTCGGCGGGCTCGCGATCCCGTCGGGAGAAGGCGTGGTGGGGCGGGCGTTTCTCGAGGGGCGCCCGCTCGTCTACACGCGGGCGGCGGAAGCGCCGCCGCGTGATCCGTTCATCGCGCGCTTTCCCGTCCGCGACGCGCTCGCGGTCCCCGTCCGAGCCGACGCGCAGGTGGTGGGGGTGCTCTTCGCGGGCCGGCGCGGCCGCGGCGTGCCCTTCACCGCCGAGGACACGGTGCTCCTCCTGGTGATCGCGGATCGGGTGGCCACCGCGTTCGCGCATCAGCGGCTGGTGGATCGGGCCGCCGATCATCTCGCGCGACTGCGCGAGCTGCAGGTGTTCTCGGGCCAGGCCGTGGTGGGACGCGATCTCGCCGACACGCTGGCGCGGGCCTGCGAGGTCGGGAGCCGGCTGCTCGACGTGGGCGTGGCGGCGCTCGCGCTCACCGACGGCGGCACGCGCCTGCGGCTCGCCGCCGCCGCCGGACTGACGCAGGAGGTCGCGGCGGGCTGGGCCGCGGACATGCGGGGAGGGCTGGCGGGGGAGATGGCGGCGGCCCAGCGGCCGGTGGCCTGCCGGGACCTGCGCGAGCGCGAGGGCGCCGTCGAAGAGTTCCTGGGGGCGCTGGGCCTCCGCGGTTGCCTGCTGGTCCCGCTGCGCATCCACGACCGCAGCGTGGGCGCGCTCTATCTCGCCGATAGCCGGCCGCGCGACTTTTCCGCCGACGAGGTCGAGGCGGCGCAGGTGCTCGCCTGTCTCGCCGCCCTCGCGGTGGAGAACGAGCGACTGTTCGGCGACGTGCGGGCGGCGCTGGACACCGTGAAGGCCGCGCAGGAGCGGCTCGTGCAGACGGAGAAGGCCCGCGCGCTGGGCGGCATGGCGGGCGGTATTGCGCACGAGTTCAACAATATCCTCGCCATCATCCTCGGCAAGACGCAGCTCCTCCTCGCGCGGTCGGCGGACGAGACGGTGCGCGAGGGCCTGGGCCATGTCGAGGAGGCGGCCTGGCGCGCCGCCGACATCATCCGGCGACTGCAGGGGTTCGCTGCCACCCGACTGGACGACAGCAACGGCCCCATCGACGTGAATACGCTGGTGCACGATGCGGTCACGCTGACCCGCGGGCTGTGGAAGGACGAGGCCGAGGCGCGCGGGGTGCGGATCGAGGTCACCACCGCGCTGGAGGATGCGCCGGCGGTGCGGGGCAATGCCGCCGAGCTGCGCGAGGGCGTCACCAACCTCGTGCTCAACGCGATCGACGCGATGCCGCGGGGCGGCCAGCTCGGGCTGTCCACACAGCCGCGCGACGGCGGGGTGGAGCTCGTGGTGACCGACACCGGCGAGGGGATGTCGGACGAGGTGCGGCGGCGCATCTTCGAGCCGTTCTTCTCGACGCGCTCACCGTTGCGCACCGGGCTCGGGCTCTCCGTCGTGCACGGCATCGTCGGCCGGCACCTCGGCCGCATCGAGGTGACGAGCGCGGAGGGGCGAGGGCACCACGGTGCGGGTGTGGCTCCCCGCCGCCGGCGCCGCGCCGCCGGTGACTGCCCCTATCGCCACCGGCGCCGGAACGGGCGCGCGCGCGGCGCCGGCGCGCGCGCCGGGCCCGGCCCGCATTCTCGTCCTCGAGGACGAGCCGCAGATCCGCGAGATGCTGGTGGACGCGCTCGGGCGCGCCGGTCACCGCGTGGAGTCGGCCGCCGACGGTCTCGCCGGCCTCGCGCGTTTCCAGGGCGGCGAGTTCGACGTGGTCCTCACCGATCTCTCGCTCCCCGAGCGTTCCGGGCTGGACGTGGCGCGCGCGGTGAAGCGGATGCGTCCCGGGACTCCGGTGGTGCTCATCACGGGCTGGGGGCATCTGCTGGACCCGGCCCTCCTCGCGGAGGCCGGCGTGGATCTCACGCTGGTCAAGCCCTTCCGCCTCGAGCGCGTGCTCTCGATCCTCGACGACGCGCTCCGTCTCCGCCGCTCGGCCTGAGCCCCGCGGCCGGCTCGGGCATGCGCCTGGCCACCCTCGACCTCGGCACCAATAGCGTGCGGCTCCTGGTCGCGGACGTGGCCGGCGATGGCTGGCGGGTGGTGGAGGAAGCGCAGCAGGTCACCCGGCTGGGCGAGGGCCAGGCGGCCACCGGCGCGCTCGGCCCGGTGCCGATGGCGCGCACCGCGGCCGCGGTGGCCGACTATGTCCGGCGCGCGGAGGCCCTGGGGGCGACGCGCGTGCGCCTCACCGCCACCAGCGCGGTGCGGGAGGCGGCGAATCGGGCGGAGTTCGTCGCGCTGGTCGAATCGGCGACGGGCACGCCGCTCGAGGTGCTCTCCGGTGAGGACGAGGCGCGCCTCACATTGCTGGGGGCGCGCTCGGGCCTGCCGGATCTCGCCGGCCGCTTCGTGCTCTTCGACATCGGTGGCGGCAGCACCGAATTCGTGGTGGCCGACGGTGCCCGCCTGGAGCGCGCACTGAGCCTCCGGCTGGGCGTCGTGGGTCTCGCCGAGCGCCACGTGGACGAGGGGCCGCTGGTCCCCGCGCGCTGGGCGGCCCTGCGGGCGGAGGTCATGTCGGTGCTCGAGCCCGCCGTACCCGGGGCGCTCGGGGCAGTGAACGCGACTCGCCTGGTGGGCACCGCGGGCACGGTGACCACGCTGGCCGCCCTGGATCTGGGGCTCGCCGCGTATGACGCGAGCCGGGTGCAGGGGCACGTGCTCCGGCGGGGGGCCATCGAGCGGCTGCTCACGCGTCTGGGCGGGCTCACCTTGGCGGCGCGGGCCGCGCTGCCCGGTCTCGAGCCGGGCCGGGCCGACGTGCTGATCCCCGGCATCGCGATCTGCCTCGGCGCCATGGAGCGGCTCGGGTTCGACACCCTCACCGTGAGCGACCGCAGCCTCCGCGAGGGAATTCTCTGTGAGATACTGGCCGCGCGCGGGGCGGCGCCGGAAGCGCCCCGCGATCCCCGACCATGATGCGCGCCTTCCTCCTCGCGCTGTCCTCGCGCCCCGCTCTCGGGCGGGCGCTGGACCGGACGCCGCTGGCCCGGCGCCTCGTGCGCCGCTTCGTGGCGGGGACGCGCCCCGCCGACGGTCTCGACGTGGTCCGTCGGCTGAACACCGGGGGACTGGACACCGCCCTCACCTATCTCGGAGAGAACGTCCATTCCGTGGCCGCGGCCCGCGCCGCCGCCGACGTCTACGTGGAGGCGCTCGAGGCGATCGCGCGGGACGGTCTCCGTTGCACGCCCTCGCTCAAGCTCACCCAGATGGGGCTCGACCTCGGCGACGAGGTCTGCATCGCCAATACGCGGCGCGTCCTCGAGCGGGCCCACGCCGCGGGCACCCTCGTCTGGATCGACATGGAGCAGAGCGCCTACACCGAGCGCACGCTGGCGATCTGGGAACGCCTCCGGCGCGACTTCCCCCGGGTGGGTTGCGTCATCCAGGCCTATCTGCGCCGGAGCGAGTCGGACATCCGTCGCCTCGCCGCGCTGGGGGCGACAGTGCGGCTCTGCAAGGGGGCCTATCTGGAGCCGCCGGCGCTGGCCTTCGCCGAGCCGCTTGGCAGGTGGACGAGAGCTATGCCCGCCTCATGGGTCGCCTCCTCGCCCCCGAGAGCCTCGTCCGCGGCGCCTATCCCGCTTTCGCCACCCACGATGAGCGGATGCAGGCGCTGGCCGGCCAGAGCCGCGTCGCCCCCGAGAAATTCGAGATCCAGATGCTCTACGGCATCCGCGACGACCTTCACGCGGCCCTGCGGGCGCGCGGGCTCCGGCTCCGGCTGCTGGTCCCGTTCGGCGAGGACTGGTACGGCTACTTCATGCGACGGCTGGCCGAGCGTCCCGCCAACCTCGTCTTCCTGCTGCGCAACCTCGCGCGATGAGCGGCTCCGCGCGCGAGCTGTCCGCGCTCGACTACCACACCGAGGGCGAGCCCATGCGTATCGTGGTGGACGGCGTCGCGCCGGTACCGGGCGCCACCCTCATGGCGCGGAGCGACTGGCTCGCCGAGCACGGGCGCGACCTCATGGGCTTCATCCTCTACGAGCCGCGCGGGCACGCCGCGATGTGCGCGGCCATCCTGACGCCGCCGGTGAGCCCGGGCGCCGATGCCGGCGTGCTCTTCATCGAGCCCTTGGGGCCCGTGCACATGTGCGGGCACGGCGCCATGGCGGTGGCCACCATGCTCGTCGACGCCGGCCGGGTTCGAGCGACGCCGCCCGAGACCGCAGTCACGCTCGACACGCCCGCGGGCCCGGTGGCGTGCCGCGTCCGGCACGAGGCCGGCCGAACCACCTTGGCCACGATCAGAAACGTCCCCGCCTTCTCGGTGCGGCTCGACGCCGCCATCGAGGTGCCGGGGCTGGGGCGTGTCCCGTTCGACCTCGCCTACGGCGGCCACTTCTACGCCCTGGTGCCGGCGGCGGCGGTGGGGCTCGCGCTGGAGCCGGCGGAGGCCCCGCGCATCATCGCGGCCGGCGAGCGGATCCGTGCGCGCATCGAGGCCGAGGTGCCGCTCGTCCATCCGGAGATGCCCGCCGCGCGCGGCCTGCTCTATATCCAATTCTTCGAGCCGGCCCGGCGCGCCGATGCGCGCTTGCGCAACGCAGTGGTGGTGGCGCCGGCCGGCCTGGACCGCTCGCCCTGCGGCACCGGCACCTCGGCGCGGCTCGCGAATCTCCACGCGCGCGGCACGCTCGCGGTGGGCGAGTCCTTCGGCCACGAGTCCATCATCGGAACGCTCTTCACCGGCTGCATCGCGGGCGAGACCCAGGTGGGCGGGATACCCGCCATCGTTCCCGAGATCAGCGGGCGGGCCTGGGCCATGGCGCGGACCACGCTCGTGCTGGATCCGCGTGATCCCTTTCCGGGAGGATTTCTCCTCTAGCGCCGGGACTGCCGACCCTCTGACGCCCTGTACTCGGAGGTCGTCTGGCGCCTGACACGCAGCCTTTTCATCAATCGCGTAACCCCCGGAAAATGCGCCCGTTCTGGAGGTCCTCCCCGTGGCACGTCCCGTGCGTAAGAAGGAGGCCAAGCAGGGCCATCTTCTCGGAGGACGCTGCCATGGATATTGGGTTCGGAAGCCGCTATCGCCGATGGCTCGAGGTCGTCTTGCCGCTGTACACCATCGCCCTCCTCTACGTCTATTTCCGCCCCCAGTCCATCCCGCAATCGCTGGCCGAGGGCAACGAGCAGTCCCTGGTGCCGTGGGCGGTGTGGGGCGTGGTGGGCGCCATGAGCGGCATCCTGGCGCTCTCGGGCTTGTTCGTGGCCTTCTTCCTTCTCTACTCGCCCGTCTACCTCGCGGCCCGCAGCATGGTGCTGGTAGGCAAGGGCGGCTGGGTGGACAAGCGCGAGCTCCGCTTCTACTGCGCCTGCTTCATCCTGCTCTGCATCCTGCTCGCGGTGGCCATCCTGAGCCCCATCGCGGCGGCGGCCGCCTTCGTGATGATCGCGGGGTCGGCGCACCTGTTCTGGCGCGCGTTCATCTAGCCCGTCCCGCCACAGTTGACACTCCGCGGGGCGGTGACTATCCTAGCGGAGGGCCATGGATGACCTAGCGGTGCTGGTGCTGAACTACACCTATGAACCGCTGCACTTCACCAACGCCAAGCGGGCGATCACCCTCCTCCTGAGCGGTAAGGCCGAGAGCGTCGAGTCCTCCCCGCGCGTGGTCCGGTCCCCCTCACGGGCGTATCCGTTGCCGGCGGTGATCCGGCTGGCCGCCTATATTCGCAAGCCCTTCCTCGAGCGCGTCGCCTTCAACAAGAAGAACATCCTGCGCCGGGACGGCTATACCTGCCAGTACTGTGCCCGCCGCGGCGAGAAGCTCACGGTGGACCACATCGTGCCGCGCTCGCGCGGCGGCCAGACCACCTGGACCAATGTGGTGGCGGCCTGCCTCCGCTGCAACCTCTTCAAGGGCAACCGCACGCTGGAGGAGGCCCGATTGCGGCTGATCCGCGAGCCCGTGCACCCGCAGTTTCTCTTCTCGGTCCACCTCCTCCGACACCCGCACGCATCGTCCTTCCTGGACTCCTGGCGCAAGTACCTCGTCGCGGTCCCGTCGAGCTTCTGACGCCGTTGTTCCGACTGGCTTCCGATTTCGCGCCCGCGGGCGATCAGCCGCGGGCCATCGAGCGCCTCGCCGAGCTGGTGCAGGCAGGGGAGCGCCACAGCGTGCTCCTTGGCATCACCGGGAGCGGCAAGACCTTCACCCTCGCCAACCTGATCAGCCGGCTCCAGCGGCCCGCCCTGGTGATCTCGCCCAACAAGACCCTGGCTGCTCAGCTCTACAGCGAGTTCAAAGCGTTCTTCCCGGAGTCGGCCGTCGAGTACTTCGTGTCTTACTACGACTACTACCAGCCCGAAGCCTATATTCCCCAGTCGGATACCTATATCGAGAAGGACGCCCTCATCAACGACGAGATCGACCGGATGCGCCACTCCGCCACCACCTCGCTCTTCGAGCGGCGGGACGTGGTGATCGTGGCGTCGGTGTCCTGCATCTACGGCATCGGCGAGCCGGAGACCTACCGGGGCATGCACGTGGCGGTGGAGACGGGGCAGACGGTGAGCCGGGAGGCGCTGGTCCGGGACCTGGTCGCCATCCAGTACGAGCGGAACGACTATGACTTCCGGCGGGGCACGTTCCGCGTGCGCGGCGACGTGGTGGAGGTGTTCCCCGCCGCCGCCGAGTCGGAGGCGCTCCGGATCGAGCTGTTCGGCGACAGCGTGGACCGCATCGTGACCGTTGATCCGTTGAAGGGCGCCACCACGGGGGTGGTGCCGGCGGTGCGGATCTATCCCGCCAGCCACTACGTCACGCCCGCCGACCAGATCGAGTGCGCCATCGCCAATGTCCACGAGGAGCTGCGGGAGCGGCTGGCCTTCTTCCGTGCGCGCAACCGGTTGCTGGAGGCGCAGCGCCTGGAGCAGCGCACCCTCTTCGACGTGGAGATGCTCCGGGAGATCGGCTACTGCCACGGTATCGAGAACTACTCGCGGCATCTGGCGGGCCGCAAGCCGGGCTCCAAGCCGGCCACCCTCATGGACTACCTGCCCAAGGACGCCCTCATCCTCATCGACGAGTCCCACGTCACCGTGCCGCAGATCCGGGGCATGTATCCCGGCGACCGCTCGCGCAAGGAGGCGCTGGTCGAGTACGGCTTCCGCTTGCCCTCGGCCTTCGACAACCGGCCACTGACCTTCGACGAGTTCAGCGCCACGGCAGGCCAGGTGCTCTACGTGTCGGCGACGCCCGGGGGCTACGAGCTGGAGCACGCGGGCGCGGTGCGGGAGCCGGCGGCGCGCGCGTACTCAGGCGGGGCGGTGGCGGAGCAGATCATCCGCCCCACCGGCCTCATGGACCCCAGGATCACGGTGCGGCCGGCCTCCATCCAGGTGGATGACCTCATGGCCGAGGTCCGGGCGCGGGCCGAGCGGGACGAGCGGGTGCTCATCACCACGCTGACCAAGCGGATGGCGGAAGACCTCACCGAGTACTACCAGCAGAACGGGCTCCGCGTGCGCTACCTGCACTCCGACATCGATACTCTCGACCGAGTGGCGGTGATCCGCGACTTGCGGCTGGGAAAGTTCGACGCGCTCGTCGGCATCAACCTCCTCCGCGAGGGGCTGGACCTGCCGGAAGTCTCGCTGGTGGGTATTCTCGACGCCGACAAGGAGGGCTATCTCCGCTCCGCCACCTCCCTGATTCAGACGTCGGGCCGCGCCGCTCGCCACGTGAACGGCGAGGTGCTCATGTACGCCGACCGCGTCACCGGCTCCATGCAGGAGGCGCTGGCCGAGACGGAGCGCCGCCGGGCGGCCCAGGCCGCCTACAATGCCACCCACGGCATCACCCCCGAATCCGTACGGAAGTCCATCCGTGAGCTGCTGGAAACCGTCTCGGAGCGCGACTACTATACGGTGCCGGTGCCGGAGACCGCGGGGGCCCTGCCGGAGACCCCGGAGGCGCTGGCCAAGCGCATCGCCGAGCTGGAGGCGGCCATGAAGGAGGCGGCCAAGCGCCTGGACTTCGAGCGCGCGGCGGAGCTGCGCGACCAGGTCAAGGCGCTCCGCCGGGTCGAGCTCGGCGTGCGCTGACGTGGGGGCCTTCAAGTGGGTGCTGTTGTTCTTCGCCGTTCTCTCGCTCGGCCTCTTCGCCCTTACGAAGGTCATCAGCTTCCTGAACCCGCCCCGGCCCGGCCGGCCCGAGCCGCCCATTCTCCGGAGCGTGACGCGCGCGCTCCGCTGGAGCGTGATCACGCCCGCCCTTCTCGGCCTCGCCCTCCTGGTGCTCACCCTTCTCCGCGGCTAGTCCGCCGCGCTAAGTCGAGGCGAGCGGAAACATGGTGTGGGCCGAGCGGAAGGCGGGCGAGCCGCAGCCGAAGGCGAGGCGAGCGGATACGTAGAGGTACAATAGCGGTGCCGTGAGCCTTCAGGACAAGCTCGACCAGCTGCCCGACCGGTCCGGTGTCTACCTCTACAAGGACGCCAAGGCCCAGATCATCTACGTGGGCAAGGCGGCCTCGCTGCGCAGCCGGGTGCGCTCGTACTTCCAGGAATCGCGCGCCCGCGACCCCAAGACCGACGCCCTGGTGGGCCAGATCCGGGACCTCGAGTACATCGTCACCACCAACGAGCTCGAGGCGCTCATTCTCGAGTCCAATCTGGTGAAGAAGCACCGGCCCCGCTACAACATCATCCTGCGGGACGACAAGCACTACCCCTTCCTCAAGCTGACGACGAGCGAGCCATATCCACGTTTGGTGGTGGCGCGGCGGGTGCAGCAGGACGGCGACGCCTACTTCGGGCCGTTCTATCCGGCCACCGCGATGCGGGAGACCCTCCGGCTCGTCCGCCAGCTCTTCCCGCTCCGCACCTGCCGCATCAAGATCGACGGGCAGCTCCCGCGGCCGTGCATCCAGTTCTTCATCCATCGCTGCAATGCCCCGTGCACCGGGCAGGAGACCAGGGAAGGATACGCCCGGACGGTCTCCGAGGTGCAGCGCTTCCTGGAGGGCAAGGACGAGGATCTCGTGAAGGAGCTGACGCGGCGCATGGAGGCGGCCGCCGCGGAGACGCGCTTCGAGCAGGCGGCGGTGCTGCGGGACCGTATCCAGGCGCTGAACACGGTGCGCGAGCGGCAGAAGATCATCTCCACCGAGGAGACGGACCAGGACATCATCGGGCTGGTGCGCCAGGGGCCCGACGCCTGCGTGCAGCTCTTCTTCGTCCGCAAGGGCCGGCTGCTCGGCCGGGAGTCCTTCTACTTCGACCGCCTCATCGCGGAGAGCGACGGCGAGGTGCTCTCGGCCTTCGTGCGGCAGTTCTACGCGCGGAGCGTGACGCCGGCCCCGGAGCTGGTGGTCTCCACCGAGATCGCGGAGGCCCCGCTCGTGCTCGAGTGGCTGCGCCAGCGGCGGGGCGGGCGCGTGGAGCTCTCGGCGCCCCAGCGCGGCCGTCGGCGCGAGCTGGTGGCGATGGCGGAGGAGAACGCCGCCCTCGCGCTGCAATCGCACCTCCTGTCGCGCACGAACCGCCACCAGGCGGTGCGCGAGGAGATGCAGCGGGCGCTGGGCCTCGCCGAGCCGCCGGACCGCATCGAGTGCTTCGACATCTCGAACATCCAGGGCAGCGACACGGTGGCGTCCATGGTGGTGTGGCAGGGCGGTGACATGAAGAAGGACGACTACAAGCGATACAAGATCCGGACGGTGACGGGCCCCGACGACTTCGCCTCCATGCAGGAGGTGCTCACCCGCCGCTATGCCAAGGCGCTGGAAGGGGAGGGGCCGCTGCCGGATCTCATTCTCCTCGACGGCGGGCGCGGCCAGCTCGGGGTCGGGATGAAGGTGCTGGAGGATCTGGGCCTGGACTACCTGCCTATCGCGTCGCTCGCCAAGCGCGCGGAGGAGGTCTATACGCCCGACCGGCTGCAGCCGCTGGTGCTGGATCTCGGCTCGCCGGCGCTGCAGACGCTCCAGAAGATCCGGGACGAGGCGCACCGCTTCGCCATCACCTATCACAAGAAGGTGCGCGCGCGCCGCACCATCAGCTCGGAGCTCGACCGCATTCCCGGCGTGGGCCCCACGGTCAGGACGAGCTTGCTGAAGTCGCTCGGCTCGGCGCGCGGCGTGCGCGCCGCCTCGGTGGCCGAGCTCGCGGGGGTGCCCAAGGTCACGCCCAAGCTGGCACAGCGGATCCACGACCATTTCCACCCGGTTCCCACGGTGCCAGCGCCCGAAAATGGGGAACCCTCGGAGCCGCCGCAGGGTTAAAGTATCGGCATCAAACTCCAAAGGGAGGTGAACCCTCATGCTGAAGACGCTCCTGATCGCGATCGCCATGGTCACCGTCGCCGTCACCCCCGCGCTGGCCTTCCAGTGCCCGCTCCTGATCAAGCAGGTCCAGGACGCCACCGCCGGGAAGTCGGACGCGGCCTCGACGAAGGCCAATGAGCTCGCCGCGGAGGCCAAGAAGCTCCACGACGCCGGCAAGCACGCGGAGTCCGTGGCCAAGGCCGAGGAAGCCGCCAAGGCCATCAACCTGGCCCTCAAGAAGAAGTAGGCCGACCGCCTTCCCCCGGGGACCGGATCCCATGGTCCCCGGGGAGCCGTTTCCTTGCGTCCTCCCTCCCGCCAGCTTAAGATCAGCGCCAGCATGGCGAGCGACGACCGTCCCGAGCGCTATCCGTTTGCCGACATCGAGGCCCGGTGGCAGCGGGTCTGGGAAGAGACCAAGCAGTTCCGGGCCACCGAGGATCCTTCCCGTCCGAAGTTCTACTGTCTCGAGATGTTCCCGTATCCCTCCGGCCGCATCCACATGGGCCACGTGCGCGTCTACGCCATCGGAGATCTTCTCGCGCGCTACAAGTGGATGCGCGGATTCAACGTGCTTCACCCGATGGGCTGGGATGCCTTCGGCCTGCCCGCCGAGAACGCCGCCATCGACAACGGCGTCCATCCCGCGGTGTGGACCTACGAGAACATCAAGAACATGCGGAGCCAGCTTCGCCGCATGGGGATCTCCTACGATTGGGACCGCGAGGTGGCCACCTCCGATCCCGCCTACTACAAGTGGGAGCAGCTCATCTTCATCCGGATGTTCGAGCGCGGGCTCGCCTACAAGAAGCGCTCCACGGTGAACTGGTGCCCGTCCTGCCAGACGATCCTCGCCAACGAGCAGGTGGAGGCGGGACGGTGCTGGCGCTGCGACTCCGAGGTGGAGACCAAGGAGATCGAGGGCTGGTTCTTCAAGATCACCGACTACGCCGAGGAGCTGCTCGCCTGGTGCGAGCGCCTCCCCGGCTGGCCCGAGCGCGTGATGACCATGCAGCGCAACTGGATCGGGCGGAGCGAGGGCGCCGAGTTCGATCTGCCGGTGGTAGGGCGGCCTGACGTGAAGATCCGCATCTTCACCACGCGGCCGGACACGTCGTTCGGCATGACCTACGCGGTGCTGGCCCCCGAGCATCCGCTGGTGGACGCGCTCGTCACCGATCCCGCCGAGCGGGCGAAGGTGGCCGCCTTTCGCGCCGAGGTGGCGCGGGAGACGGAGATCGAGCGCCTCGCCGTTGACCGGCCGAAGCGCGGGCTCCGACTCGCCGCGCGCGCCTTCAATCCGTTCACGGAGCGCGAGATCCCGCTCTTCCTCGCCGACTACGTGCTCATGGGCTACGGCACCGGCGCCATCATGGCGGTGCCGGGCGAGGATCAGCGCGACTGGGACTTCGCCAAGCAGAACGCCCTGCCCATCATCGCCACGGTGAAGCGGCCCGAGGGCTGGCCGGACACCGAGGCCTACAGCGGCGACGGCGTGAAGATCAACTCGGGCTTCCTGGACGGGCTCGGCATCGCGGAGGCCAAGCGCAAGGCCATCGACTGGCTGGGGGCCCGCGGGCTCGGCCAGTCTAAGGTGAACTTCCGGCTCCGCGACTGGGGCATCAGCCGCCAGCGGTACTGGGGCGCGCCCATCCCCATCCTCTACTGTCCAAAGGATGGCCTGGTGCCGGAGCGCGAGGACCGCTTGCCGGTGGTGCTGCCCGAGGACGTGCAGATCAGCGGCAAGGGCGGCTCGCCCCTCGCCGAGGTGGCCCACTTCGTCAATGCGCGCTGTCCCCGGTGCGATGGTCCCGCCAAGCGCGAGACCGACACCATGGACACCTTCGTCGAGTCGTCGTGGTATTTCCTCCGCTACTGCTCGCCGCGCTACGAGGGCGGGATGTTCGATCCCGCCGCCGCCGCGTACTGGATGCCGGTGGACCAGTACATCGGCGGCATCGAGCACGCGGTCCTCCACCTCCTCTACGCGCGCTTCTACACCAAGGTGCTGCGCGACCTCGGCCTCACCCAGGTGGACGAGCCGTTCTCCGCGCTGCTCTCGCAGGGAATGGTGATCAAGGACGGCGCCAAGATGTCGAAGTCCAAGGGCAATGTGGTGGACCCGGACGAGCTCATCCGGCGCTTCGGGGCGGACACCGCGCGGCTCTTCTCCCTCTTCGCGGCCCCGCCCGAGAAGGACCTCGACTGGAACGACCGCGGCGTGGAGGGCGCGTCGCGCTTCCTGAACCGGATCTGGCGCTTCGTCCAGGGGCATCTGCCCGAGCTGCGCGAGGCGCCCCCGCCGAGCCCGGCGGATGCGGGGAAGGCGTCCGACGCGGGGGTTGCGTTCCGGCGCGTCATCCACGAGACCATCGATCGGGTGACCCGCGACATCGAGAAGGACTTCCACTTCAACACCGCCATCAGCGCCGTCATGGAGCTGGTCAATGCGCTCCACGACTTCGATCGGGACTCCATGGACACCATGAACCGCGCCGAGCGCGGGCGGCTCCTGCGCGAGGCGGTGGAGACCACGTTGCTCCTCCTGGGTCCGGTGAGCCCCCACATCACCGAGGAGCTCTGGGCGGCGCTGGGCCATCGCGAGAGCCTGTTCAAGGGGGCGTGGCCCACCGCCGATCCCGCGGCGATGAAGCGCGCCGAAGTCGAGATCATCGTCCAGGTGGACGGCCGCGTGCGCAGCCGGCTCACCGTGGACGTGGCCGCGCGCCGAGGGCGAGATCCAGGACCGCGCGCTCGCCGACGAGAAGGTGCGGCAGTGGACGGACGGCCGCCAGGTCGCCAAGGTCGTGGTGGTGCCGGGGCGCCTCGTCAACGTGGTCACCCGCGCGTGAGCGGCGTGCCGCCGCGCGCGGGGGCATTTCTGATGACGGTGGCGGCGGCCCTCGTGCTCGCGACCGGGTGCGGCTACAGCACCAAGGGCAATCTCCCCGATCACATCAAGTCGGTCTCGGTGCCCACCTTCAAGAACCGGACGCAGGAGCCCGCGGTGGAGAGCACCATCACCGCCGCGGTGATCAACGCCTTCGTCACCAGCGGCAAGCTCAAGGTGGTCGTCCCCCGACCAGGCCGACTCCATCCTCGAGGGCGAGGTCGTCGGGTACGACATCGTGACGGTGTCGGTGGACAATCGCATCAATGTCCGCCAGTACCGGCTCGTCGTCACCATGAACCTCCAGTTCCGGGACGTGCGCCAGGGCGCCATGCTGTTCCGGCAGGAGGGGCTGCAGGAGCGGTCCGACTTCACGGTCCCGTTCGAGGTCTCGGGCACGATCAACCGCGAGGAGGGCGCGGTGCGCGCGGCGGCGGTGGATATCGGCCGCCGGGTCGTGAACCTGGTGGTGGATCGGTTCTAGTGGACGCGCGCTAGTGGACTATGCGGGGCTGCTCCGCGCGGTGGAGGCGGGCCGCACGCCGTCCGTCGTCCTCGTTCACGGCGCCGAGCCCGTGCTTCTCGACGACGCGGTGGCGGCCATCACCCGCGCGCTCTTCCCGGATCCCTCGATGGCCACCCTGTCTCGAGAAGTCCTCGAGGCCCGCGAGGCGGGCGCGGAAGCCATCGTGCGGTCCGCGCTCACGCTGCCCTTCCTCTCCGAGCGCCGGCTGGTGGTGGTGCGCGGCGCCGACGCGCTGGGCGTGCGGCAGGGCGAGGCCCTCGCCGCCTACGCCGCGGCGCCGAATCCCTCCACCGTGCTCCTGCTCCTGGCCGACGCCGAGGTGGCGCCGAGCCACTGGCTGATCCGGGCGCTGCCGCCCGCCGCGGTGGTCGCGCTCCCGCGGCCCACCGGTCGCGCGCTGGTGTCCTGGCTGCGCACGCGCGCGGCCGCCGAGCGGCTTCGAGGTGGAGGAGGCGGCGGCGGCGCTGCTCGTCCAGCTCGTGGGCGACGACCTGACCCTGCTGCTGGGCGAGGTGGCGAAGGCGGCGCTGGCGGGGGGACCGGACAATCGCCGCGTGACGCCGGCGGAGGTCCGCTCGGTGGTGGGCGAGCAACGTCTCCACAATATCTTCGAGCTCACGCGGGCGGTGGCCGAGCGCGAGCTGGGAGCGGCGCTGGGCGTGCTCGGCGCGCTGCTCACCGCCGGCGAGGAGCCGCTCGGGGTGCTCGGCATGCTGGCGCGCGAGGCGCGCTCGGTGTGGCAAGCGCGGGAGTGGCTGGGGCAGGGCCGCCGGGAGGACGAGGTCGCCCGCCTGCTTCGCCGCCCGCCGCGCCGCCGCGGCCGCGGTGGTCGCGCTGGCGCGGGCGCTCCCGGGCCCCGCCGCGGCGGCGCGCCTCACGCGCTGCTGGGAGGTCGAGCGGCGACTCAAGCAGGGTGGGGCGCCTCGTCCCGAGCTCGCGCTCCTCATCGCGGATCTGTGCGCCGCCTGATGCGGGGACGGGCGCTCCTGGCGCTCGTGCTCCTCTGCCTGCCCGGCGTCGCGGCTCGCGCGGTTGCCGCCCCTCCGGCGACGTCCCTCACCGCGGGGGCGGCGGTCGGTCGAGGTGGTCCTGCCCGAGGGCACGCCGCTCGCCGGCTATGGCGGCTTCCCGCGCCGCGCCTGGTTTCCCGACGTGCTCGGCCGTCACGCGCATGCGTTCTGGTTCCGGCCCGCGCAGGGCGTGCACGATCCCGTGCGTGCGCGCGCGCTGGCGCTGGCGGACGCGCGCGCCCGCGTGATGTGGCTCACCATCGATCTGGTGGGCGTGGATCCCGGCCTCACCGCCGAGCTCGGCGAGCGGCTCCGACGGGCCGGGCTCGCATACTCCACGGTGATCGTGTCCGCTTCGCACACGCATTCCGGGCCCGGCGCCTACGTCGACTCCGCGCTCTTCGCGTTCGCGGCCCTCGACCGGATGTCGGCGGAGGTCCGGGCGGCGCTCCTCGACGCCCTCGAGCGCGCGGCCCGCGAGGCGGATCAGCGGCGGGTGCCCGCGCGCGTCGGGATCGGCGCGGTGGAGGTGCCCGGCCTCGGCAAGAGCCGCATCGGCGCGCCCCTGGATCCCACCCTCGGCGTCCTCAAGGTGGTGACCGCCGAGGGGCGCCCCCTGGCCCTGCTCTGGAACTACGCCATCCACGGCACCGCGCTCGGCAAGGACAACTTCATGGTCTCGGGCGATCTCATGGGCGACGCCTCCGCGCGGATCGAGGGCCGGCTCGGCGTGCCGGCGCTCTTCGTCAACGGCGCCGTCGGCGACGTGAGTCCGGCCGAACGTGGCTGGCGGGGCGTGGCAAGCCTGGGGGAGCGTCTCGCGCTGGGGGCGCTGGGCGCGTGGGAGGCGATCCGCCCGGAGGCCGACGCGCCGCTCGCGGTCGCGTCACAGCGCGTGAGCCTGCCCGCGCCGGCGGTTTCCGCGCGCGCGTGCCTGGGCCGCTGGCTCCCGGCCTGGCTGCGAATGGACCTGGGCGGATTCGCTGCCGCGCAGCGCGGAGCTCATTGGGGTGAGCGTGGGCGGGAGCGCGTGGGTCACCATCCCGGGCGAGCTCGAGACGCGCCTCGGGCGCGAGATCAAGGCGGCGGGAGCCGCGCGGTTCGATCACGTATTCGTGGCGGGCGTGTCCAATGACTATCTCGGCTACCTGCTCACCCCCGAGGCCTCCGCGCGCTCCAGCTATATCGCGTGCGCGAACCTTTACGGCGAGCGGGGCGGGGAGCTGATGCGCGATGGCGCGGTGGCGTTGCTCGAGCGCCTCGCCCACGCGCGCGACGCGACGGGGCGGGGCGATGAGGCGGGGCGATG
The DNA here is from genome assembly GCA_963733725.1 of uncultured Candidatus Rokubacteria bacterium. Lineage (GTDB taxonomy): Bacteria > Methylomirabilota > Methylomirabilia > Rokubacteriales > CSP1-6 > DASRWT01. Next base: position 189,731 of record CAVTFC010000018.1, read on the forward strand.
AGGCGGGACGGGCGCGGCTACTTGACGAGGGCGAGCCGGCGGGCCAGCGACGACTTCCGGCGCGCGGCGGTATTGCGGTGAATCACGCCCCGGCTCACGGCCTTGTCGAGGCTCCGGATCGCTTCCTGGATGACGGCGCGCCCCTCGGCGCCCTGCGAGGGCTCGACTGCGCGGGCCGTCTTGACCGCGGAACGGACCTGGCTACGCACGGCGCGGTTCCGCTGCCGGCGCTTCTCGTTCGTCTTGATCCGTTTCCGGGCGGATCGCGTATTGGCCACTCTTGCCTCCTGTGCTCCCGTGGGAAGTCGCCCGTAGCCCCAGGCAAAATCGAACCATACCGTCGGGTCGGCGGAGAGTCAAGGAGTTTATCCCCGTGAGCGACGACCGCCAGGAGTCGCGGAGGGGCGTCGTGAGCGCGGTCGGCACCATCGGGCTCGCGACCTTCGCCAGCCGGGTCCTCGGCTATGTGCGGGACATGGTGGTGGCGCAGGCGTTCGGCGCCGGCCCCGTCACCGACGCGTTCTTCGTGGCCTTTCGCATCCCCAATCTCCTCCGCCGCCTCCTCGCCGAGGGTGCGCTGTCCACCGCGGTGATCCCGGTCTTCACCCAGTACCTCGCCACCGGGGGGCGCGCCGCCTTCGCCGCCATGGCGCGCGCGGTGGCGGGCGCGAGCGTGCTCACCCTCTGCGTCGTCACCCTGGCGGGCATGCTGGGCGCGCGGTGGATCGTGGCGTTGATGACGCCGGGCTGGGCGGCGGACCCGCCGCTGCTCGACCTCGCGGTGTGGCTCACCCGGCTCATGTTCCCGTATCTCCTGCTGGTGGGGCTGGCCGCGCTGGCCAGCGGCACGCTGAACGCGCATCAGCGGTTCTTCACCGCGGCGCTCGGCCCGGTGCTGCTCAACCTCTCCATGATCGGCGCGGTGCTGCTGCTGGCGCCGTATTTCCAGCCGCCCATCGTCTCCCTCGCGGTGGGGGTGCTGGTGGGCGGACTGGGCCAGCTCCTCGTCCAGCTGCCGGAGGTCCGGCGCCTCGGCGTGCCGCTCCGTCCCTCCGGTGAGTGGACGCATCCCGCGGTGCAGACCATCGCGCGACGGCTCCTCCCCGCCGCCTTCGGCCTCGCTGCGGTCCAGATCACGGTGGTCATCAATACGCTGCTGGCCTCGCTGCTGCCCAAGGGCAGCATCTCCTACCTCTACTATGCCGATCGCGTGATGGAATTCCCCCTCGGGGTGTTCGGCATCGCGCTCGCCACCGCGTCGCTGCCGACCATGTCGGCGCAGGCCGCGCGGGGCGACCGCGCGGGGCTCACCGACACGCTTGCCTTCTCGCTCCGGCTCTCCGTGTTCATCGCGGTGCCCGCCGCGGTCGGGCTGGTTGTCCTCGGCGGGCCCATCGTGAGCCTGCTCTTCCAGCGCGGGCAGTTCGGCCCCGCCGCCACCGCCGCCACCACCGAGGCGCTCGCCGCCTATGCGGTGGGGCTTCCCGCGTTCTCGGCGACGCGCATCGCCGCCCAGACCTTCTATGCCATGGGGGACACGCGCACGCCCGTGCTCCTGGGCTTCGTGTCGGTGGCCGCCAATGTCGTGCTCGCGCTCGGCCTCATGGGGCCGCTCGCGCATGGCGGCCTCGCCCTGGCCTCGTCGCTGGCCGCCTACGTGAATCTCCTCACGCTGCTGTGGATGCTGCGACAGCGACTGGGGCCCATCGGTGGCCGCGCGCTGGGCCGTTCGCTGATTCGCACGCTCGCCGCCACCGTGCCGCTCTGGCTCGCCTGCCGCGCCCTGGGCCCCGTCGCGGGCGCTCCCGCCGGGCCCGCCGCGGCGTGGACGGGCGTGGCCGTGGTCGGCGGGGGCCTCGCCTTCGTGGCGGCGGCGGCATTGCTGCGCGCGCCGGAGCTCCAGACGCTGCTCGGCTCGCTCAGGCGCGGCAAGGGCTTGCCCCCGAGTGGGGCGCGGTGATAGAGTTCGCTATGCCCCTGCAGTTCGCAGTTGCTGGTCTGGTTGTTGCGTCGCGCCGCCCTCGAGCCCCCGTCCCCTCCGGACCGCGCTGATGGATCCGGTGGTCGATTTCCTCGAGGCCCTCCAGACGGAAGGGGGCGCCTCTCGCAACACCGTGCTCGCCTACCGGCGCGACCTCGCCGACTTCGGCCGCTTCCTGGTCCGGCCCCGACGCGAGATCGCCACGCTCGGCGGGCGGGACGTGAGCGACTATCTGATCACCCTACGTCGTCGCGGCCTCGGCGCGCGGAGCGTGGCCCGCCGGCTCTCGGCCCTTCGTGGGCTGTATCGCTTCCTCGTGCGCGAGGGGCGGGTGACGCGCGACCCCACCGAGCATCTCGAGAGCCCGCGCCCGCCGCGGCGGTTGCCGCGGACGCTCTCGATCGAGGACGCCACCGCGCTGGTGGAGAGTCCGGACACCGCGCGCGGGGAGGGGCTGCGCGACCGCGCCCTGCTCGAGCTGCTCTACGCGTCCGGCATGCGGGCCTCGGAGGTCCTGTCGCTGCGCCATGAGGATCTCAACCTCACCGCCGGCTACGTGACGTGCACCGGCAAGGGCAGCCGACAGCGCCTGGTCCCGGTGGGCGCCCAGGCGCTACGCTGGGTGCGGCGCTATCTCGACGCGCGCGCGGACGTCCTCGCTCAAGCGACTGGATCCCGGGACGATTTTCCTCAACCGGTCGGGCCGTCCCCTGTCGCGCCAGGGCCTCTGGGTGATTCTCAAGCGCTCCGCGCGCCGCGCGGGGCTGCGGGCGTCCGTGTCGCCGCATACGCTGCGCCATTCGTTCGCCAGCCATCTGCTCGAGCGGGGCGCCGATCTCCGCTCGGTGCAGGCCATGCTCGGCCACGCCGATATCTCGACCACCCAGATCTATACCCATCTTCCCTCGACGGTGGTGCGCGACATGTACCGGAGATTCCACCCCCGCGCGCGGGTCACGGCGAAGGCGGGCTAGTCCTTGGCCAAGGCCGGACACGTCTATCCCCAGGTCGACCCGGGCGCGGCGGCCCTGATGGACCGCCGGATCGCGCGTGGCGCGGCGGGCCTGCGTGCGGGCGCGGCCCATGCCCTGGCCGCGCGCACGGGCGCGCATGCGCTGGCCCTGGGCCCGCGGGTGGCGGTGCGCGGCGCGGAGCTGACGCGCGCGGTGCGGTGGGGGCTGCCCAGTGTCCGGGCCCTGGAGATGGCCTGGCATGACCTGCCCGAGGTGACGCCCGCCACGCCCGAGATCGCGGTGCGGCGTCTCGTGCTCGCGGGCGCGGGACTGATCCTGGTGCGGCACAGCGGCCATATCGTCGGGTTCGTCGACGGCCGGGCGGCGACCTGGGCGCGGCCGGCCCTGTCCGTGGCGCATCGCCTGGAGCATCCCCCGGATGCCGGGCGGGAGACCCTCGTCTGGCTGCTTCAGCTCGCCGGCAAGCTCGGCGAGGCCATGGGAGTGGCGGTGTGGGCCGCGGGCGGCTTCGTGCGCGACCTGCTGCGCGATACCGGGCCGCTCGACGTGGATCTGGTCGTCGAGGGCGACGGCCCGGCCTTCGCGCGCCGCCTCGCCGAGGAAGTCCGGGGAGGGGTCACCGTCCACGCGATGTTCGGCACCGCGTCGGTGGAGGGCGGCCGCACCGTGGACGGTCAGCCGCTGCCGCGAGTCGACGTGGCCTCGGCGCGCCGCGAGCGCTACGCGGGGCCCGGCGCCCTGCCGTCGGTGGAGCCGGCGCCGCTCGGCGAGGATCTCCTCCGGCGCGACTTCTCGGTGAACGCCATGGCCATTGCGCTCGGGCCTGCCGTCTTCGGCCGGCTGGTGGACGTGGCGGGCGGCCAGCGCGATCTCGATCGCCGCTCCTTGGTGCCGCTGCATCCACTGTCCTTCGTGGAGGATCCGACCCGCGTCTTGCGTGCCGCGCGCTACGCCGCCCGCCTCGGCTTCAGCCTGGACGCCTCCGGCCGGCGCGCCCTGCGCCTGGCGCTGGGCGTGCGCGCGTATCCCGCCCTGTCCGGGCAGCGGGTCGTCGCGGAGCTGGGCCTGATCCTCCGCGAGCCCACCGCATGGGGCGCCCTCGCCCTGTTGCTCCGCTGGCGCGCCCTCGGGCTCTGGGATCGTGCCTATCGCGTCCGCCCGCGTACGCAGGAGCGGCTGCGCGCGGCACGCCGACTGATGACCTGGGCCCGCGCGGCGGACCTGGGCGTCGAGCCGGTCGACGTCGCGCTGCTCGCCTTGCTGGTGGACCAGCCGCCCGCGGTGACTCGCCGCTGCCTCCAGCGGCTGGCCCTGGGCGGCGCGCGCGGCGCGCGGCTGGCGGCCGCGCCCGTCGGCGGGGCGGCGGCTCGCGGCGCGGCTGGCCGCACCGCGGCTCGCGCCCAGCCGGGTGGCGGCGGCCGCGCGCGAGGGCTCGGCCGAGACCGTGGTCGCCGCCTGGCTGCTCGGCGCCGGACGGACGCGGCGGCGCCTGCAGTGGTATCTGCGCGAGGGCCGTCACGCGCAGCCGGCCATGTCGGCGGCGCAGCTCATCGCGGCCGGGGTTTCGCGGGGACCCGCGGTGGGGCAATGGCTGCGGAGCCTGCGCGATCTCGGCCTGGACGGCCGGGTCGGCAGCCTTGCCGACGAGGAGCGGCTCGTGAAGCGTCTGATGGCCCGTCACCCGAAAGGAGTGTCGACGTGACGTCGAAATTCGTGTTCGTGACCGGAGGGGTGATCTCCTCGCTGGGCAAGGGGCTGGCGGCGGCATCCATCGGATCGCTCCTGGAGGCCCGGGGTTTCCGGGTGACGCTCCTGAAGCTCGATCCGTACATCAACGTGGACGCCGGGACCATGAGCCCCTATCAGCACGGCGAAGTCTATGTCACGGACGATGGGGGCGAGACCGACCTCGACCTCGGCCACTACGAGCGCTTCACGTCGGCGCGGATGTCCCGGGACAACAATATGACCACCGGGAAGATCTACGGCACCGTGATCGAGAAGGAGCGGCGCGGTGACTACCTCGGGCGCACGGTGCAGGTGATTCCCCACATCACGGACCAGATCAAGGCGTCGGTCCGCAAGGTGTCGGCGGGAGTGGACGTCGTCATCGTGGAGGTCGGCGGCACGGTGGGCGACATCGAGGGCCTGCCCTTCCTGGAGGCCATCCGCCAGCTGAAGAAGGACGTGGGCAAGGAGAACGTGATCTACGTGCACCTCACCTTGGTGCCGTTCATCCAGGCGGCCTCCGAGCTCAAGACCAAGGCCACCCAGCACTCGGTCAAGGAGCTGCGCGCCATCGGAATCCAGCCCGACGTCCTCCTCTGCCGCACCGACAAGGAGCACCCGCTCACGCCGTCGATCAAGGGCAAGATCGCGTTGTTCTGCGACGTCGAGGAAGAGGCGGTGGTCTCCGCGCGCGACGTGGACACCATCTACGAGGTCCCGCTCGCTTTCCACGAGCAGGGGCTCGACGAGAGCGTGGCGCGGCTCCTCGGCTTGCCCGACCGGCCCACCGATCTCTCGCGGTGGGAGGAGATCGTCCGGCGCATCAAGTCGCCTCGCCACCACGTGCGCATCGGGGTGGTCGGCAAGTACATCGAGGTGAAGGACTCGTACAAGAGCCTCTACGAGGCGCTCGCCCACGGCGGCATCGCGCACGAGGCGGCGGTGGAGGTGGTGTGGCTGGACGCGGAGCGGCTCGAGCGCGAGGGTGTGCCGGGGCATGTGGCCGGGCTGGACGGCATCCTGATCCCCGGCGGCTTCGGCGACCGGGGCATCGAGGGGAAGATCCAGGCCATCCGCTACGCGCGCGAGGAGCAGGTGCCCTTCTTCGGCATCTGCCTGGGGCTCCAGTGCGCGGTGATCGAGTACGCGCGCAATGTGTGCGGCCTCGCGGGCTCCAATTCCACGGAGTTCGATCCGAAGCCCGCGCACAACGTCATCGACCTCCTGCCCGAGCAGCGCGGGATCACCGCCAAGGGCGGCACCATGCGGCTGGGCCTCTATCCCATCGTCCTCTCGGAAGGCAGCACGGCATCGCGGCTCTATGGCCAGGGCGCCATCCAGGAGCGCCACCGCCACCGGTACGAGGTCAACAACGACTACCTCGGCCAGCTGGAAAAGGGTGGGCTCCGGATCTCGGGGGTCTGGCCGGAGAAGCAGCTGGTGGAGATCATCGAGCTCCCGGGACATCCGTGGTTCGTGGCGGGCCAGTTCCACCCCGAGTTCCGCTCGCGCCCGTGGGAGCCCCATCCGCTCTTCGCCGCGTTCATTCGCGCCGCGCTGGACCATCAGGGACGGGCCTAGGCCCGCGACGCGGTGAGCCGGACGGTCCGGGTCGGCGGGATCACGATCGGCGGCGGCGGGCCGCTCGTCCTCATCGGGGGGCCCTGCGCGATCGAGAACGAGGAGCACGCCATCATGGTGGCGGAGCGCCTCAAGGCCCTCACCGCCGCCGCGGGGATCCCGTTCATCTACAAGTCGTCCTACGACAAGGCCAATCGCTCGTCGATCGACTCCTACCGTGGCCCCGGACTGAAGGAAGGGCTTCGCATTCTCCGCCGGGTCAAGGACGCCACCGGGCTGCCGGTGCTGTCCGACGTCCACGACGTCGCGGAGGTGGGGCCCGCCGCGGAGGTGCTCGACGTGCTCCAGATCCCGGCCTTCCTCTGCCGGCAGACCGAGCTGCTGCTGGCCTGCGGCCGGACGGGCAAGCCGGTGAACGTGAAGAAGGGCCAGTTCCTCGCCCCCCGCGACATGGGCAATGTGGCGGCCAAGATCGCCTCCACCGGCAACCAGGACATCCTCCTCACCGAGCGCGGCACGAGCTTCGGGTACGCGAACCTCGTGGTGGACTTCCGCGGCCTGGCCATCATGGGCGAGCTGGGTTACCCGGTGATCTTCGACGCCACTCACTCCGTCCAGCTCCCGGGCGGGCTGGGGCACCGGTCGGGTGGGGAGCGGCGCTATGTGCCGCTGCTGGCGCGCGCCGCGGTGGCGGCGGGGGTGGACGCGCTGTTCATGGAGATGCACGAGGACCCCGATCGCACGCTCGCCGACGGCCGGCCGCTCTCGGATGGGCCCAATATGCTCCGGCTCGACGATCTCCCTCGGCTCCTCGCCGAGCTGCGCGCCATCCGCGCCGGGCTCGCGCCGGCGCCGGGAGCGGCGTGATGGATCGCGCGCGCCTCCTGGCCCTCGCCGAGCGCGTGCTGCGGCTCGAGGCGGACGCGGTGCTGGCGCTCATCGCCCGGCTCGACGATCGCTTCGTGGCCGCGGTGGAGCTGATCGCGCGCTGCCGGGGCCGCGTCATCGTCACCGGCATGGGGAAGTCGGGGCTCGTGGGGCGCAAGGTGGCGGCCACCATGGCGAGCACGGGCACGCCGGCATACTTCCTCCACGCCGCCGAGGGCGTGCACGGTGACGTGGGCATGGTGGCCCGGGACGATGTGGTGGTGGCGCTGTCCAACTCGGGCGAGACCGATGAGCTGCTGGCGGTGCTGCCCGCGCTGAAGCGGCTCGGGGTGCCGATGGTGCTCCTCACCGGCAGCCCCGCCTCCTCGCTGGCGAAACACGCCGACGTCGTGCTCGACGTGGGCGTGAGCGAGGAGGCCTGCCCCATGAATCTGGCGCCCACTTCCAGCACCACGGCGGCCCTGGCCATGGGCGACGCGCTGGCCATGGCGCTGCTCGAGCTTCGAGGGCTGCGCCCCGAGGAGTACGCCGCCCTGCATCCGAAGGGGACGCTGGGATGGAAGTCCTTCGTCAAGGTGAAGGACGTCATGCGCACCGGTGAGGCCGTACCCGTGATCATCGAGACGGCCACCATGAAGGAAGCGCTGGAGGAGATGACCGCCAAGCGCCGCGGCATGACCACGGTGGTGGACGCGGGAGGCCGGCTCGTCGGCATCGTGACCGACGGCGATCTCCGGCGGCTCCAGCTTGCGGGCGGCGCGCTTCTGGACCGGCGGGTCGCCGACTGCATGTCGCGGAACCCCAAGCGCATCGAGGCCGAGGATTTCGCCGCGAAGGCGCTCGCGGTCATGGAGGCCCACCAGATCACGAGCCTGGTCATCACGGATCCCGCCGGCCGCCCCCACGCGTTCATCCACCTCCACGACATCCTGGGCTCGAAGATCGCGTAGCCCCGCATGAAGACGTCCCTCGTCGCTCGCGCGGCCAAGGTGCGGCTCCTCGTGCTCGACGTGGACGGCGTGCTCACCGATGGCACGCTGGTCTATGGGCCCGGTGGCGAAGAGGTGAAGCGCTTCCACGTGCGCGACGGCTACGCCATGGTGGTGGCCCGCCGCGCGGGGCTCGCGGTCGCGGTGATTTCCGGTCGCGCCTCCGCGGCGGTGACCCGCCGGCTCGCGGAGCTCGAGATCGAGGAAGTGCATCAGGGCGTGCAGGATAAGGCCGCGCGCCTGGCCGAGCTCACCGCGCGCCTAGGTCGCGCGCGCGGCGAGGTGGCAGTGATGGGCGATGACTTGCCCGATCTGCCGATGCTGAGCGCGGCCGGCCTCGCCCTGGCGCCCGCGGACGCCGTGGCCGAAGTGCGCCGGGCCGTGGCCTGGGTTTCCCGTCAGCCCGGCGGCCATGGCGCGGTACGAGAAGCCGTGGAATTGATCCTGCGCGCTCGCAAGGCTTGGCCGCCTCGTATCTCCGCGTCGTCATAGGTCAGATGAGATTGGCGGGAAGTTTATTGCCTAGCTCTTGAAAGCTATGCTAGCGTGGTATTGAAATTGCATACCCAACGGCTCTCGCGCATCCTTTTCGTAAGCGTGGCCCTCTTCGTGGTCATCGTCGTGGGCGTGCTCGTTCTCCGCGGCCGAGGGGCACAGTCGGTGCCGTCCGAGGCCCCGCAGACGAAGGCTGACTACCGGATCAAGGAAGTGCAGCTGCAGGAGGAGATGAAGGACGGCGTGAGCTGGCAGCTTCAGGCGGATCTGGCGGAGGCGTACGAGAAGGCGGGCAAGACGCTTCTCCGAAAGGTCCGCATCCGTCATCCACGAGCCGGATCGGAGCTGGACCGTGACCGGCGACGAGGGGGAGATGACGCAGGAAAGCAAGGACGTCGAGCTCCGGGGCAATGTGGTGCTGATCTCGAGCGATGGGCTGCGGCTGGAGACGACGCGGCTGCGCTGGGACGCCGATGCCAAGCGGGCCTGGACGGACGAGGCGGTGATCCTGCGTCAGAAGGGCGCCGTGGTGCGGGGCACGGGGCTCGACGCGCGGGTGGGCGAGCGGAACACCGCGATCAAGGGCCGCATCCGGGCGACGTTCGGCGGGAACAGGCCCGGCGCGAGCGAAAGCGAGACGGTGCCGTCGGCGGAGGTGGTTCCGGTGCCTCGCCCCGAGGTCAAGGGCTAGCCGATGACGCGCTGGCTCGCGGCGGCGGTGCTGGCCGCATGGCTCGGAGCGAGCGCGGTGGGGGTCGTGCAGGCGCAGTCCTCGTCGCCGGGCCCTCGACCGGCGTCGCCGGGCACGGCGCGCGCGGCGCAGACGGCGCCCAAGAGCACGGCCGCGCAGGCCAAGAGCCAGCAGCCGGTGACGGTGGACGCCGACCAGCTGGTCTCGGACCAGAAGCAGGGGCTGGTCATCTTCACCGGGAACGTGGTGGCCCGGCACAACAATTCGACCCAGTACGCGGATCGCATGGAGGTGTATCTGGACGAGAAGGGGGACAAGGTGATGCGCACCGTGTCCACCGGCGCCGTCCGGATCATCACGCGTGACTGCCGCACGGGCACCGCCCAGCGGGCGGAGTACTACGACGCCGAGCAGCGGGTGGTCCTCACCGGGGACGCGCGCGTGTGGCAGGAAGAAAACGTGGTCACCGGGGAGCGCATCACCATCTTCCTCGCCGAGGACCGCAGCATGGTCGAGGGCGGCGCGGGCGGCCGTGTGAAGGGCATCTTCTACCCCAGGCGCGAGGGCGAGGCCTCGTCCAATGGCAAGCCCCCCGCCGGCGCCCCATGCAAGCCGTGATGCCCCAGGCCGTGATCCCCCAGGCCGTGATCCTATGGAAGGTCTGATCGCCCAGGGTCTGGTCAAGCGCTTCCGCAACCGCGTGGTGGTGGACCGCGTGAGCGTCGACATCCAGCGCGGCGAGGTGGTGGGCCTCCTGGGGCCGAACGGGGCCGGCAAGACCACGTCCTTCTACATGATGGTGGGCCTGCTGCGCCCCGAGGGCGGGCGCATCTTCCTGGAGGGCCAGGAGATCACCGATCTGCCCATGTACCAGCGCTGCCGGATGGGGATGGGCTATCTCCCGCAGGAGTCCTCGGTGTTCCGCAAGCTCACCGTGGAGGAGAATCTCCTCGCCATCCTCGAGACCATGGATCTCACCGAGCAGGAGCGGATGGCGCGGCTGCGTGTCCTCCTCGCCGAGCTCGATCTCACCCCGCTCGCGCGCCACAAGGCCTTCACCCTGTCGGGCGGCGAGCGGCGGCGTCTCGAGATCACGCGGGCGCTGGTGACCGGACCCCGCTACCTCTTGCTCGACGAGCCCTTCACGGGCATCGATCCCATCGCCATCGGGGACATCCAGGAGATCGTGGGCCGCCTGCGCGAGCGCGGCATCGGGGTCCTCATCACCGACCACAACGTGCGGGAGACGCTCGCCATCACCGACCGCGCGTACATCCTGTACCACGGCCAGATCCTCGCCGCCGGCACCGCGCACGAGCTGGCGAACAATCCGCGGGCCCGCGAAATCTACCTGGGCGAGAAGTTCTCGCTCTGACGCCTATCCGGAGCGCCTGACCGATGCGACTCGTCCAGCGAATGTCCCAGCGGGTGGTGATGACCCCGCTGCTCCAGCAGGCCATCCACCTCCTCCAGCTCTCCACCCTCGAGCTCAAGGAGGTCGTGGAGCAGGAGCTCCGCGACAATCCCCTCCTCGAGGAGGTGCAGGCGGAGAACGAGCCCGTCGCGGAGGTCCCGGGGCCCGAGACCGCCGACCTCCAGCCCCCGCCCAGCGAATCGCCGCAGGCCAAGGAGCAGAGTACGGTGGACGGGGAGAAGTCGGACGACCTGCCCTTCGATCTCACGCAGGCGATGTTCGACCAGCCGGAGGAGCGCACCCCGGTCTCCACGGAGGAGCGAGACGACCTGCCCTTCGAGAACCTCGGCCGCACGGAGACCTCGCTGACGGACCACCTGATGGAGCAGCTCCGGATGGTCACCGACGAGCCGGTACTGCTGGCGCTCGGCGAGTCGATCATCGGCAACCTCGACGAGGACGGGTACCTGCGCGCGGAGACCGCCGAGATCGCGGAGCAGCTGGGCCGGCCGGTGGACGAGGTGGACAAGGCGCTCCTCCTCATCCAGAGCTTCGACCCCTCCGGCGTGGCGGCGCGGAGCATCCAGGAGTGCCTGCTGCTCCAGCTCCGGGCCGACTCCGAGCCGGACCCGATATCCGTCGAGATCGTCGAGAAGCACATGGACGACCTCGAGCGGCGCCGCTACCCGGAGATCGCGCGGGCGCTCAAGCAGCCGCTGGACCGCATCATGGAGTCGGTGGAGGAGATCCAGGGCCTCGAGCCCAAGCCCGGCCGCCGCTTCGTGGTCGCCGACTCGCGCTACATCGCGCCCGACGTGACGCTCCAGAAGATCGGCGACGACTACGTGGTGGTGCTCAACGACGAGGGGCTGCCCCGGCTCCGCGTCAACGCGCTCTATCGCTCGCTCCTCCGCGGCTCCGCGGGGGAGGACAAGCAGTTCGTGGAGCAGAAGCTCCGCTCCGCGCTGTGGCTCATCAAGAGCGTGGAGCAGCGGCAGCGCACGATCCGGAAGGTGGCCACCAGCCTGGTGAAGTTCCAGCGGGAGTTCTTCGATCGGGGCCTCGCGCACCTTCGCCCCCTCGCGCTCCGCGACGTGGGCGAAGACATCGGGATGCACGAGTCCACCATCAGCCGGGTGACCACCAACAAGTACATCCAGACCCCGCAGGGGCTCTACGAGCTCAAGTGGTTCTTCCACAGCGGCATCGCCTCCAATAACGGCGACGTGGTCTCCTCGGTGTCGGTGAAGAAGACCATCCAGGACCTGGTGGCGGGCGAGGACGCCGCCAAGCCGTACTCGGACCAGGACATCGCCAAGACCCTGCACGCGCAGGGGCTCACCATCGCGCGCCGGACGGTGGCGAAGTACCGCGAAGAGCTCGGTATCTCGCCCTCGCACCAGCGCAGGATGGCCCCCAAGAAGCGCTGAGCGCCGTGGCGGCCATGCGGGTGCTCATCAGCGCGCGGGGCCTCACCGTCTCGCCCTCGTACCGGGCGCACCTGCAGGAGCGGATCGAGAAGGTGGCGCGCCTGTCGCCCAAGCCCATCGAGGCGCGGGTGGTGCTCGCCAGGGAGCGGAATCGGCGCACCGCGGGGGTGACCCTGGTGGCCAAGCTCCACACCTTCCGGAGCGAGGAGACCGCGCTGGACCTGGCCGCCGCGGTGGACGCGGCCCTGGCGGCCCTCACCCGCCAGGTCCGCCAGCTCAAGGACCGCATCCGGACCCACAAGCTTCCGTCGCGCAAAAGCCTGCGGGCCCTCGCTTGGCGAGGTGCAGCCGAAGGCGAGCCGAGCGGAAACGAAAAGAAGCCGAGCGGAAGCGAAAAAGAGGCCCGAGCGGAGCGAGGGGAGTCTGTCGAACCGCTCGAGATCACTCAGGTGCCGGCCAAGCCGATGTCGGTGGCGGAGGCGCTCGAGCAGTTCCGCCTGAGCCGCGAGCCGTTCTTCGCGTTCACCAATGCCGGCTCCGGGGCGGTGAACGTCCTCTATCGGCGCCGCGCCGGGGGCCTCGGCCTCATCGAGCCGGTGGCATGACGACGCCGCCCCCGCCGGCCGCTCCGGAGCGCCTGCGCTTCGTCATCATCACCGGGCTGTCCGGGGCGGGGAAGAGCTACGCCATCAAGTGCTTCGAGGATCTGGGCTACTTCTGCGTGGACAATCTGCCCACCACGCTCATCCCGACCTTCGCCGAGCTGTGCGCGCAGTCCAGCCGCGGGATGACCAATATCGCGCTGGGGGTGGACGTGCGCGAGGGCGAGTATCTCGAGCACCTCCTGGAGATCCTGGGGACGCTTCGCGGGACCGGCCATGTCCCCGAGGTCCTCTTTCTCGAGGCGTCCGACGAGATCCTGGTGCGGCGGTACCACGAGACCCGCCGCCGCCATCCGCTCGCGGGCGAGGGGAATGTCCTGGATGGCATCCGCGCCGAGCGCAAGGCCCTGGCCCATCTCCGGGAGGCTGCGGACCAGATCCTCGACACCTCGAGCCTGACCGTGCATCAGCTCAAGGACCGCCTCGTCCAGATGTACGGCAGTCCGCGCCCGCGGGGAACGCTCACGGTGTCCCTGGTGTCGTTCGGCTTCAAGCACGGCCTCCCCTACGACGCCGACCTGGTGTTCGACCTGCGCTTCCTGCCCAACCCGCACTTCGTGGAGGCGCTGCGCGCGCACGACGGCCGTGACCGGGAGGTCACCGACTGGCTGTTCGCGCATCCGGAAAGCCGCGAGCTGCTGGGGAGGCTGGAGGACCTCGTCCGGTTCCTCCTCCCTCTCTACCAGCGCGAGGGGAAGGCCTACCTCACCATCGCGCTCGGCTGCACCGGCGGCAAGCACCGCTCGGTGGCCTTCGTGGAGTCGCTGCGCGGCTTCCTCGAGGGACAGGGCTTGGCGCCGATCGTCCGCCATCGAGACCTGGGCCGGGAGTGACGCGCGCCCCGGACGCGGCCGGCGCCAAGCTGCACTTCCTCTTCGGCGTCCACAACCACCAGCCGGCCGGTAACTTCGATGGCGTGATCGCGGAGGCGGTGGCCGCCGCCTATCGCCCCTTCTTCGAGGCGCTCCGGAGCGAGCGAGACATCGCGCTCACCGTGCATTGCTCGGGCAGCCTGCTCGGCTGGATGCGCGAGCATGCGGCCCAGACCTTCGATCTCCTCGGCGAGCTGGCCGCCGCGGGCCGGGTCGAGCTCCTCACCGGCGGTTTCTACGAGCCCATCCTCCCCATGCTGCGGGAGACCGACAAGGTGGGCCAGATCCAGCGGCTGACCGAGTTCCTCCGCGCCAGCTTCGGCGTCACGCCACGCGGCATGTGGCTGGCGGAGCGCGTGTGGGAGCCGCACCTCCCGCGCGCGCTGGCGGCCGCCGGAGTCGAGTACGTGGTGGTGGACGATCACCATTTCGCGCTCGCCGGCCTCGATCCCGAGGCGGTGAGCGGCTACTACCTCACCGAGGACGAGGGGCACCCGCTGGCGGTATTCCCCATCAGCGAGCGGCTCCGCTACCTGGTGCCCTTCGCCGAGCCCGACGCCACCCTGGAGTATCTGGAGTCGCGGCGCGGGGCGGGGAGCGTCACCTTGGTGGACGACGGCGAGAAGTTCGGCGTCTGGCCGGGGACCCACCGGCTCGTGTACACGGAGGGCTGGCTGCGTCGCTTCTTCGACACGCTCCGGAGCGCGCCCTGGCTGGCGGTATCCACCTTCTCGCGGGTGCTGGACAGCCAGCCGCCACGGGGGCGAGTGTACCTTCCCACCGCGTCTTACTCGGAGATGGGCGAATGGTCGCTGCCCGCGCCGGCGGCGGCGGAGGTCGAGGAGGCGCGCGCCCGGCTCCGCGACCTTCCCGACGGCGCGCGCCTGGGCCGCCTGCTGCGCGGCGGCCTCTGGCGGGGTTTTCTCGTGAAGTATCCCGAGGTGGGCGACGCCTATTGGCGCATGCTCCGCCTCTCGCGCCGCCTGGAGGCCGCGCTCGCCGCGCGTCCCGGCGATCCCACCCTCCTCGATGCGCGGGAGCGGCTGTGGCGCGGGCAGGCCAACGACGCCTACTGGCACGGCGTGTTCGGCGGTTGCTACCTCCCCCACCTCCGCCGCGCCGTCCGCTCCGCGCTGATCGAGGCGGAGGACAAGCTGGCGGCGGCGGGGGCGATCTCCTCGCTCGGCTGGGAAGCGGGTCGGGACAATGCCGCGGGGCGCACCGAGCTGCGCCTCCGCAGCGGCGACCTGGCGGTGACGCTCGCGCCGCATGCGGGCGGCAGTCTCAGCGAGCTGGCCTTCCGCCCGCGCGCGCTCGACGCGGCCGACGTGCTCACCCGGCGCCGGGAGGCCTACCACGCCCGCATCAAGGAGGCGGACGCCGCCGCCGCGGCGGACGGCGGGGCGCGCAGCATTCACGACCGGATCGAGGCGAAGGAGGCCGGCCTCGGCCGACTCCTCGAGTACGATGCCGTGCGGCGGGCGTCGTTGCGGGAGGGTGTGCTTGCCCCGGACGCTTCCTTGAACGCGCTCGATCCCTGGGCGGGGGCGCCCCTGGCCCTCGCCGCCACCGAGATGGCCTATCGGGTGAGCGAGCGCCCGGACGCCATCGAAGTGACGCTCAGCGCCGACGGCGGGACCGCGGTGCCGCTGGCCGTGGAGAAGGCGGTGACGCTGCACGCTGAAGGCGCGCGCCTCTCCGTGGCGTATCGACTCGTGTGGCGCGGCCCCGGGCGGCTCGACGGGCGCTGGGCCGTGCAGTGGAACCTGGCCCTCACCGCGGGCGCGGCGCCGGGACGGTACTACCGGCTGGCGGATCGCCCGTCGCTGGGCAGCCGGGGCGCCTGCGCCGCCGCCGACGGATTGAGCCTCGTCGACGAGTGGATCGGCGTCGAGCTCGCGCTCCGGACGCCGTCGCCGGCCGACGTCGCGTGGGCGCCGGTGGAAACGGTGTCCCTGTCCGAATCGGGGCTCGAGCGCATCTATCAAGGCTCCTCCATCGTCTTCGCGTGGCCATTGCATCTGGCCCCCGGCGAGATCTGGACGCGCGCGCTGACGCTCTCGCTGGGGGTTTTGGCTTGAGACGCCCCGGGGGCTGTGCTAAGGTGCCGTGAGCATGATCAAAAAGTCGATGGAGGAGCACGATGGCGCGTGAGGAGCACCTGTTCACTTCGGAGTCGGTGACCGAGGGTCATCCGGACAAGATCGCTGACCAGGTGTCGGACGCGGTCCTGGACGCGATCCTGACCCAGGATCCGACGGGCCGCGTGGCCTGCGAGACCCTGCTCACCACGGGCCTCGTGGTGGTGGCCGGTGAGATCACCACGTCGTGCTACGTCGACATCCCCAAGGTCGCGCGCGAGACCATTCGCGAGGTCGGCTACACCCGCGCCAAGTACGGCTTCGACTCCGAGACCTGCGCGGTGATCACCGCCATCGACGAGCAGTCGGGTGACATCGCCATGGGAGTCGACGCGCTGGGGGCCGGCGACCAGGGCCTGATGTTCGGGTATGCCTGCACGGAGACTCCGGAGCTGATGCCGATGCCCATCATGCTGGCACACCGCCTGGTGGAACGGCTCTCCCAGGTGCGGCGACGCGGTGAGCTCGACTACCTGCGCCCCGACGGCAAGAGCCAGGTTTCGGTGCGCTATGTGGACGGCAAGCCGGTGTCGGTGGAGACCGTGGTCATCTCCACCCAGCACAGCCCCGACGTCACCCTGGAGCGGATCCGCCAGGACATCATCGAGAAGGTGGTGCTGCCGACCATCCCCGGGGAGCTCCTCGACCGGAGGAAGGCGACCTTCCACATCAATCCCACCGGGCGGTTCGTGACCGGTGGCCCGATGGGAGACACCGGCCTCACCGGACGCAAGATCATCGTCGACACCTACGGAGGCTCCTGCCCGCACGGTGGCGGCGCGTTCTCCGGCAAGGACCCGACCAAGGTGGATCGGTCGGCCTGCTACATGGCGCGGCACGTGGCCAAGAACATCGTCGCCGCCGGCCTGGCGGAGCGCGCCCAGGTGCAGGTGGCCTACGCCATCGGGGTGGCGGAGCCGGTGTCGATCATGGTGGAGACGTTTGGGACAGGGAAGGTGCCCTCGAGCAAGCTCGAGCAGATGGTGCGGCGCCACTTCGACTTCACTCCCACCGGCATCATCAAGTACCTCAACCTGCGCCGGCCCATCTACAAGAAGACGGCGGCCTTCG
Source organism: uncultured Candidatus Rokubacteria bacterium (assembly GCA_963733725.1). Classification (GTDB taxonomy): domain Bacteria; phylum Methylomirabilota; class Methylomirabilia; order Rokubacteriales; family CSP1-6; genus DASRWT01. The sequence goes on from CAVTFC010000018.1 coordinate 206,648, forward strand.
GGCACTTCGGCCGCAACGAGCCCGAGTTCACGTGGGAGCGCACGGATCGCGTCAAAGATCTGCGGGACGACGCCGGCGTCTGACGCCGCGCCCCCTGTGATCGTCCTGGACACGCGGGATCTGAAGGTGCGCCGCCCCTGGACGCCGCTGCCCCACGCCCGCGTGCGCTCGAGCGCCTAGACTCCGGAGACCTCCGTGGCGATCGGACAACGACGTCGTCCCGCGATGTGGATCCTCCTCGCCTTCCTCGTCCTGGGGATCATCGGCCAGGCGGTCCCGCTCTACACGGACTGGCTGTGGTTCCAGGAAGCCGGCTTCGTCGACGTCTTCATCACCGTCCTGACCCTCCGAGGCTGGCTGGTGATCGGGCTGGGCCTCTCCGTGTGGGCGTTTCTCTTCGCCAATCTCTGGGTGGCCGCGCGCGTGGCGCCCCCCGACGTGCTCTGGGAGCTCGAGGACCAGCTCGGTCTGCCCGGCCGCGCCAGCATCGAGCCGCTCGTCCGGCGTCTCCTCGTCCCGGTGACGGCGCTGATCGCCTTCGTGGCCGGCACCCGTGCGAGTGGGGCATGGGACACCGTCATCGAGTTCCGCAACGCGACGCCCTTCGGCCGGGTGGACCCGCTCTTCGGGCGAGACCTCGGATTCTACTTCTTCGAGCTGCCGCTCTGGCGCCTCCTCTACGGCTGGGCCATCGCGCTGGCCTTGGGAGCCCTGGTGCTCACCGCCGCCGTGTACGTGGTGCAGCGCAGCCTGGTCCTCACCGCGCGCGGCCCGCGCCTCGCCGCGGCCGCCCGCACCCACCTGCTCGGCCTGGGGGCGCTCATCCTGGTGCTCCGGGCGGTCGGATTCTGGCTCGACCGCTTCGACCTCCTCTACTCGTCGCGGGGCGCCGTGTTCGGCGCCTCCTACACCGACGTGAACGCCGCGCTGCCGGTCCTCAACGTGCTGGCGGTGCTGGCCCTCCTCTGCGCGGCGGCCTGTCTCGTGCAGATGAGCCGGCCGGGCTGGCTCTTCCCGGTGGCCGGCCTCGTGGTGCTGATCGTGGTATGGGTGGGCGGGCTCGGCCTCTATCCCTCGCTGCTACAGAAGTTCAGCGTCAAGCCAAACGAGCTCCGGGCCGAGGGCCCGTACATCCAGCACAATATCCGCATGACCAGGCAGGCCTTCGGGCTGGATCAGGTCCAGGAGAAGGATTTCCCCGTCGGAGGACAACCTCAACGCGGCCGCGCTCGACCGGAACATCCTGACCATCAAGAACATCCGGCTGTGGGATCACCGGCCGCTCCTCACGACGTACGGCCAGCTGCAGGAGATCCGCACCTACTACAAGTTCCTCGACGTGGACAATGACCGGTACACGCTGAACGGCGAGTACCGCCAGGTCATGCTGTCGCCGCGCGAGCTGTCCTACCGGCACTTGCCCGGCCAGGAGCAGAACTGGATCAACGAGCACCTGACCTATACCCACGGCTACGGCCTGGTGGTGGGGCCGGTGAATCGCATCAGCCCCGAGGGTCTGCCCGAGTTCTTCGTCAAGGACATCCCCCCCGCGGTGTCCGGTTTCACCAAGATCACCCGGCCCGAGATGTACTACGGCGAGTCCGGCAACGACTACGTCTTCGTCCGCACCCAGTCGCAAGAGCTCGACTACTCCGCCGGGCGACAAGAACGAGTACACCCGCTACGCGGGCAAGGGCGGGATCCCCGTGGGCTCGTTCCTCCGCAAAGTCGCCTTTGCCGCGCGGTTCGGCGAGATGAAGATCCTGCTCTCGAATGACCTCACGGCGGAGAGCCGGATCATGATCTACCGGAGCATCCGCGACCGCGTCCGCCAGGCCGCGCCCTTCATCCGCTTCGACCGCGACCCCTATACGGTCGTCACCGACGACGGACGCCTGGTCTGGATGGTCGACGGCTACACCACCAGCGACCGCTATCCGTACTCCCAGCCGGTACGGGGCGTGGGCAACTATATCCGGAACTCGGTGAAGGTGACGGTGGACGCCTATCACGGCACCGTGACCTACTACGTCGCCGACCCGGTCGATCCCATCGTGCGGACGTACGCCAAGGCGTTCCCCGGGCTCTTGCGCCCGCTCGCGGAGATGCCGAAGGATCTACAAAGCCACATCCGCTACCCGGAGGATCTCTTCACCCTGCAGATGCAGATGTACGCCACCTACCACATGGAGGACCCGCAGGTCTTCTTCAACAAGGAGGACCTCTGGACCATCCCGCGCCGGCCGCAGGATGCCCGCACCGCCACCGAGATGGAGCCCTACTACACCATCATGCGGCTGCCCGATGAGTCCCGCGAGGAGTTCGTCCTTCTCGGCGGCTTCAACCCGAGCCGGCGCGACAACATGATCGCGATCATGGTCGGGCGCGCGGACGCCCCCAACTACGGCCGCATCGTCGTCTACAACTTCCCGAAGCAGAAGCTCGTGTACGGGCCGCGCCAGATCGACGCCCGTATCGACCAGGATCCACTCATCTCGCAACAGCTCTCGCTGTGGAACCAGCAGGGCTCGCGCGTGCTCCGCGGCTCGATGCTGGCGATCCCCATCGAGAAGTCGCTGATCTACGTTCAGCCGCTGTATCTGTCGGCCACCGAGCAGGGGGCGCTCCCCGAGCTCCGGCGGGTCATCGTGGCCTACGGCAACCAGATCGCGATGGAGCCCACGCTGGAGCAGGCGCTGGGCCGCATCTTCGGCGCGCGGGTGCGCGGGGACGAGTCGCCGCGGGCGGCGGCGGCCACGCCGGGAGCGCCGGGGGCGGGGGCGCCAACTGCCGCCGCCGACGTCGGGCCGCGGCTGTTCGGCCAGCGCGCGTGGGAGGCGTGGCAGAAGAGCCAGGAGGCCCTTCGGCGTGGCGATTGGACGGCCTATGGCCAGGAGCAGAAGCGCCTCGAGGAAGCGCTGCGCCAGCTGCGGGAGGGCCGCTAGGTCCGGGCCCGGAGGAACAGCGCGGCGCCCAGGCCCGCGAAGACGATGTTCGCGCTCCAGGCGGCGAGGAATGGGGGCAGCAATTCCCCCTTGGCGAAGGCCAGCGCCATGTAGTGCACCACCCAGTAGCCCACCGAGATCATGATGGCCACGCCGATGCCCACCGCGCGCCCGCCGCTCCGGGGCGAGGCCAGCGCGAAGGGGATGGCCACCAGCGCCATGATGAGATGGACGAAGGGGAACGACACCTTCGAGTAGAGCTCCACCACGTACTTCCCCACGAGGTGCCCGGTCTCCTCCAGCTTCTGCACGTAGGCGCGCAGCTCGCGGAAGCTCATGATCTCCGGGGGCTTCTGCACCTTGGTGAACTCGTCGATGTGCTCGGGCATCCGCATCACGAGCGTGGCGAAGGGCCTGGACTCCATCCGGGTGCCCGCCACCACCGTCCGCACGAAGCCCTGCGAGAGCTCCCAGCCCTGCGGCGTCCACCGGGCTCCCTGCGCGTCGAGGCGGCTCACGAGCTGGAATTGCGCGTCGACCTCCAGGAGGAGAAGGCCGCTGATGGAGCGCGCCACCGGGTCGAGCAGCTCCATGCGCCAGAAGCGCGTATCGGTCGAGCGGTACCAGAGCTGGTTGCGCTTCTGGAGGTGCCGGGGCAGCTCGCCTCGGATCTTCACCCGGTCCACCTCGTCGGCACGGGCATTGATGCCGGGGAGCGTCGATCTCCTGGAAGACGGCGGCGCCGAGGCTCAGGACGAGCGCGAAGAGGAGGACGGGCGCGCTCACCCGGTAGAGGCTCACTCCCGCCGCCTTGAACGCGTCGAGCTCGTGGGCGCGGGTGAGGGAGAGGAAGAGGAACACGGTAGCGATGAGCACCACGATGGGCAGGCCGTCGTAGAGCGCGCCGGGCAGGCGGTAGACAAAGTGCAGGAGGATGTAGACGAGCGGGGGCTTGATGCGCAGGAAGCGGTCGAGGGTCTGCAGGAGATCGACCACGAGGAAGAGCACCGTGCCCACGCCGAGCCCGATGCCGATGAACTTGGGATACTCCCGGAGGAGATACCGGTCGATCAGGAAGGTGGAGGCGCGCCCCGGCGGTCCCGACTCCGAGACGGTGCCGGGCGGCCGGCGCAGGAAGGGGAGCGTGGGCACGCGCGCGCGGAGAGCGTCGCGCAGCCGCCAGAGCTCGATGCGTCCAGCCGGTGGGGAGGCCCACGATGGTCACGCGCAGCAGGATCAGGCCGGCGGCGAGGAAGAGGGCGTCGGCAAGCCAGATGCCCACCCACGCGGGAAGGCGCCCGCGCAGCGACATGCCCTCGAGGCTCGTGAAGAGGATGTAGTAGGACACCACGATCCCGAGGCTCACCGCGAGGGCCACGCCGCGGCCGCCTCCGCGCGGGTGGCCGCGCAGCGCGAGGGGAAAGCCGACGAGGACGAAGACGAGGGAGGCCAGGGGCAGCGCGAATCGCTTATGGAACTCCACGTAGTACGCGCCCACCGGCTGTCCCTGGGCGGCGAGCGCGGCGGCCTGGGTGCGCAGCGTCGCCGAGCGAGAGGTCGCGCTCCGGCTTCTCCGAACTTGCCGGTCCCGGAGAGCGGCGAGTCCAGCGGGAGATTCATGTCGTAGAGGCTGAAGTCGGTGAAGCGCGCCCGCCGACCGTCGCAGGTGTCGGTCTCGGTGACCTGCCCGTCCAGGAAGCGCAGGGTGATGCGGTTGTTCTCCTCGTCGGCGAGGAGGCGGCCCTCGCGCGCGACGATGATGCGGGACAGGGCCGGGTTCCGCTCGTCGGAGACGATGAGGCCCCTGAGCGCGACCTGGGAGGGGCTGACGTTCTGCACGTAGATGGTGAACTGCCCGAAGGAGGCGCTGAAGATGCGCTCCTTGATCCCGGTGGCGGCGCGCGATTGGAGGATGCGGAGGAGCTGCTGCTGAAAGGCGGTATTGGCCAGCGGCGCCACGAAGATGCGTGAGGGTGGCGCACACGAGCGTGACCACCACGCCCGCGAAGACGAAGGGGCGGAGTAGCCGGAGCGGGCTCACCCCCGAGGCCTTCAGTGCGGTCACTTCCATGTCCGCGTTCAGGCGGCCGCCCACGAGGAGGACGGCGACCAGGAGCGCGATGGGGAAGGTGAGGCTCAGGAAGGATGGGAGCATGTAGCCCAGGAGGCTCACCACCAGGAGGAAGGGGACGCCCTTGGTGATGACCAGATCGGTGAGGTGATAGATCCGGTCGATGACGAGGAAGAAGGTGAAGACACCGACCCCCATCGCGAACGGAACCAGGAGCTCCCGGAGAACGTACCGGTCGATGATGCGACCCATCACCCCTCATTGTACGATAGCGGCGTGACGCGCCGGGCAAGTCTGGCCACGATGCTCCTGACTGCGCTCGCGCTCTGCGCCGTTCCTCGCCGCCTCCGCCGTCACTCAGTTCGACCGGCTCGAGACCTTCCGCGCGCTCGCGGGCGCGCTCGGACGGCGCGCCCGAGCGAGGCGCGGTGCGCGCGCTGTACGCCCTGGTGGACGAGGAGATCCTCGACAATCTCCAGAGCGGCGGGCTGTTCGCGTCGCCGGAGTTCGTGGGAGAGCGGCTGGAGGCCTTCAACGCCGCCTGGGGCGGCGCCCGCTTCCGCGCTCTCCGCCTGGGCCGTGAGGACGGTCTGCGCGCGCTGACGGTGGCGCTGTACGGGCTGTCCGGCACGGACGGCCCGGGCTCGGTCCGGATCTTCACCGGGGTGGGGCCGGAGGCCACGCTGGCGCGCACCATCACCCACGAGGGCGCGCCCGAGGCCTATCCGTGGCCGGACACACGCGCGCGCGCCCCCCAGCTGGCCCTGAGCTGGTTCGGCGCGCCGGATGGCGTGGGCCGGCGTCCGCTGCGCCTGGAGGTCTGGCGCCTGGCCGCGACGGGGCTCGAGCGCGCGTGGAGCACCACCGAGGCCTATCCCGACGGGCTGCGGGCGGTGGCGTATCACGTGGGCGCAGGGGAGATACTCCTCCGCTACGAGCTGCGCTATCCGGGCTGGAAGCCCGGCTGCGACGGCCAGACCGAGCAGGAGGAGCTGCTCCGTCAGCTCCCCGCCACCGACGGGATCGCGATCGTCCGGCGCCAGACCTATAACGGCTGGCACCGCGACCTCGCGCGCGCGGTGGCCCGCTTCTTCGCCGCGGTCGAATCAGGAGACCGGCGGGCGCTGGCCGAGCTCGTGCCCGATCCCGCGCTGCGAGCGCGGCTGCCGCAGGCGCTGGTGGCCGAGCCCGCGTGCGACGCGGCGAACGCGGAGGCGCCCGGCACCGTGGTGGTGGCGGCCACCGAGGAGCGCGCCGCCGGCGCGCACGCGCCGCGCAGCCCGTGGTCGCTGTGGTGGAGCCGCGATCCGCGCGGGTGGCGCCTGGCCGCCGCGGCCCCCGTGCTACAATGAAAATCCCACCATGACGGAGATCTCCGACCGCTACGATCCCACCTCGGTGGAGGCGCGCTGGTACGGCGAGTGGGAGCGGCGGGGGTATTTCCGCGGCGATCCGTCGGCCCCCGGCAAGCCCTTCTGTATCGTCATCCCGCCCCCGAACGTCACCGGCTCGCTGCACATGGGCCACGCCTTCACCTTCACCATCCAGGACGTGCTCGTCCGCTACAAGCGGATGGACGGGTTCAACACGCTCTGGCAGCCGGGGACGGACCACGCCGGTATCGCCACGCAGTACGTGGTGGAGCGGCAGCTCGCCACCGAGGGGAAGCGCAAGGAGGACCTCGGTCGCGACGCCTTCGCCGCGCGGGTGTGGCAGTGGACGGAGGACGCCGGCGGCACCATCATCAACCAGCTCAAGCGGCTGGGCGCCTCCTGCGACTGGAGCCGCCTCCGCTTCACCCTGGATCCTGGTCTCTCCGTTGCGGTGCGTGAAGTCTTCGTGCGCCTGTGGGAGGAGAAGCTCATCTACCAGGACGACTACATCGTCAACTGGTGCACGCGCTGCCAGACCGTGCTCTCGGACCTCGAGGTGGAGCGCGAGGAGCGGGACGGAGAGTTCGTCTACATCAAGTACGGCCCCCTCACGCTGGGCACCGTCCGCCCGGAGACCAAGCTCGGCGACACCGGGCTGGCCGTGCACCCCAAGGACAGCGCTACGCGAAGTACGTGGGCAAGACGCTCGACGGTGCCCTCGGTGCAGGGCGAGGTCACGGTGCGCGTGGTGGCCGACGCCGCGGTGGATCCGAAGTTCGGGACCGGCGTCATCAAGGTCACGCCCGGCCACGATCCGGTGGACTTCGAGATCGGCAAGCGCCACGGGCTGCCCGTGCGCACGGTGATCGGGCTGGACGGCAAGATGACCGCGGCGGCGGGCAAGTACGCGGGCCTCGATCGCTTCGAGTGCCGCAAGCGGATCGTCGAGGACATGCAGGCCCTGGGGCTCATCGACCGCATCGAGCCCTACCGCCACGCGGTGGGCCTCTGCTATCGCTGCAAGTCGGTGGTGGAGCCCCTCGTCTCCAAGCAGTGGTACGTCAGCGTCAAGCCCATGGCCGAGGCCGCGGTGAAGGCGGTGCGGGACCGGCGCAATGCGCATCGTGCCCCGGGGCTGGGCCAAGACGTACTTCCACTGGATGGAGAACATTCGCACGTGGTGCATCTCGCGCCAGCTCTGGTGGGGCCATCGGATTCCCGCGTGGCACTGCGACAAGGACGGGAGCGTGCACGTCGTCGCGCACGGATCTCACCGCCTGCCCCCATTGCGGCGGCGCTGGTGCGGCAGGATCCGGACGTGCTCGACACATGGTTCTCGTCCGGTCTCTGGCCGTTCTCGACCCTGGGCTGGCCCGAGGCCACGCCCGAGCTCAAGAAGCTACTACCCGACCTCGGTGCTGGTCACCGGCTACGACATCATCTTCTTCTGGGTGGCGCGGATGGCCATGCTCGGGCTCAAGGTGATGGGTGAGGTGCCCTTCCGCGACGTGTACATCCACACCCTCGTGCGGGACGCCGAGGGGCAGAAGATGTCGAAGACGAAGGGGAACGTGGTCGACCCGCTCACTCTTCATGGACCAGTACGGCACCGATGCCTTCCGCTTCACCCTCGCCGCCCTCGCGGTGTCGAGCGTGCGCGACGTCCGCATCGCCGAGAACCGGGTGGAGGGGTCCCGGAACTTCGCCAACAAGCTCTGGAACGCCGCGCGCCTCGTGCTCTCGAACCTGGACGGATATGATCCGCGGCCTGGCCCGGAAGGGCACGCCCACCGTGGCCGACCGCTGGATCCGCAGCCGCGCGCAGGCGGCGGTGCGGGAGGTCCGGCGCGCGACTGGACTCCTACCGGCTCAACGACGCCGCCTCCGCCGTCTACCAGTTCATCTGGGCCGAGCTCTGCGACTGGTACCTGGAGATCTCGAAGCGGAGCCTGTACGAGAAGGATGACCCGGTGGCCCGGGCCGTCACCCAGCAGACCCTGGTGGAGGTCCTGGACATCACCCTGCGCTGCTCCACCCCTTCATGCCCTTCATCTCCGAGGAGATCTGGCAGCGGCTGCCCGCGGGCGAAGGGGGCCGGCGCTCGCGACTCCATCATGATCGCGCCCTTTCCCCGACCCGCGCGCCGCGCCCACGATGCCGACGCGGAAGCGGAGATGGGGGCCGTTATCGAGCATCGTGAGCGCGATCCGTGCCCTCCGCAGCGAGAGCCGCATCTCGCCGGCGGTGGAGCTCGCACGTGGTGGTCAAGCCCGCGGCGGGGTACCCCGCCGCGGCGATCGTCGCCGCGGCGGCGCCCCTCATGGGCGCGCTGGCGCGGGCGGCCATCACCGTCGATCCCGCGGCCGCCCGCCCGTCCCACTCCGCGGTGGCGGTGGCGCGGGGCGCCGAGGTCTTCGTGCGCCTCGAGGGCGTGGTGGATCTCGGGGCGGAGCGGCAACGCCTCGCCAAGGAGGTCGAGCGGGCGGCCAAGGAGATCGCCTTCCTCGAGGGCAAGCTCGGCCGGCCGGACTTCGTGGAGCGGGCGCCCGCCGAGATCGTCGCGCGGGAGCGCGAGCGCCTGGCCGAGCAGCAGGCGGCGCGTGAAAAGCTCACCGCCAGCCTCGCCGCGCTCACGTGAGCGCGCGCGATCGTGGCCCCCGCGGGTGAACGCGCGGGCGGCGGACGGGCGCCTCATCGGCCACACCATCCATGCGCTCGACGAAGTGGATTCCACCCAGGCGGAGCTCGTGCGACTCGCCGCCGCCGGGGCGCCCGAGGGCACGGTCGGTGACCGCGCGGCACCAGCGCGCGGGGCGCGGCCGCCGGGGCCGGGTGTGGTGGGACGGGGCGGGGGAAAGCCTCCTCGTCTCGGTGCTGCTGCGGCCCTCGCTGGCGGTGACGGAAGCGCCCCCGCTGACGTTGCTGGGCGCCCTCGCGGTGGCGGTGGCGGTGGAGGCGGAGGGCGTGGCGCCGCGCATTCGCTGGCCCAACGATGTCCTCGTGGACGGACGCAAGCTCGCCGGCATGCTCGCGGAGGCGTCCACCACTGCCGAGGGCCGGCTGGATCGCGTGGTGCTGGGCATCGGCATCAACCTGGACCAGGCGAGCTTTCCTCCCGAGCTGGCGGAGCGCGCGGTGTCGCTGCGCATGCTGACCGGGCGCCGGCACGACGCGGGGCACGTGCTGGACCGTCTGCTCGGCGCGCTCGACGCCGGCTACCGCGAGCTCCGCGCGCGGGGGGGCGCGGGCCTCCGCGCGGCGTGGCGGCGCCGGAGCGTCACCCTGGGCGCGCGGGTGCGCACGGCGGACGGGCGCGAGGGGGTGGCGGAGGACGTGGACGAAGCCGGCGCGCTCATCGTGCGGGCGGAGGACGGCAGCCGGCTGCGCGTCACCGCCGGGGAGATCGCCGGTGCTCCTGCTGCTTGAGGTCGGCAATACCAATACCTCGGTCGGCGTGCACGACGGCGCGCGCCTCGCCGCCTCGTGGCGCCTCACCAGCCGGCGCGAGCAGACCGCCGACGAGTACGGCATCTTCATCCACACCCTGCTGCGCTCGCGCGGCATCGAGCCCAAGGCCGTCACCGCGGTGGCCATCTCCAACGTGGTGCCGCCCGTGCAGCGGACGCTCGAGTGGATGTGTGACAGCTACTTCGGCGTGACGCCGTTCTCGGTGTTGCCGGGCGTGAACGTGCCGATCGACATTCGACGTCGACAATCCCCGCGAGGTGGGCGCGGATCGCCTCTGCAATGCGGTGGCCGCCGCCGCGCTTCTACGGGCCGCCGCTCATCGTGGTGGACTTCGGCACCGCCACCAACTTCGATTGCGTGAACGCGCGCGGCGCCTTCGCCGGCGGCGCCATCGCGCCGGGGCTGGTCACCGCGGCTGACGCGCTCGTCGCCCGCGCCGCGCGCCTGTCGCGCGTGGAGCTGGTGGCGCCCGCCACCGCGGTGGGGCGCAATACTGCCACCAATATCCAGTCCGGCGTGGTGCTGGGTTACGCGGGTCTCGTGGACGGGCTCATCGAGCGCATGCGCCGCGAGCTCGGCGGCGACGCGAAGGTCATCGGCACCGGCGGGCTCGCCGCGCAGATGCGCGAGCTGGCGCGTTCCATCCAGGTGGTGAACCCGGATCTGCGCCTGGAGGGCCTCCGGATGATCTGGGAGCACTCGCGCAAGGGCGGCTGAGCGGATACCCGATTGACAGGCGGTGGGGGCATCCGTATACTCCACCCCTAAATACGGTATGGCTCGGGCGGGAGCTCTCTAAATATCGGGGATCCGGGCGGCTCGCGCAGCCGGCCGGCCCGGGGGGGACGACAGCATGGGGATGTGGGTCGGACGGGGCCGGAAGGCCCGGGCGGCGTACGGGTTCGATGACATCGCGCTGGTCCCCGGATCCATCACCATCAACCCCTCCGAAGTGGATATCTCCTGGGACCTCTGCGGCCGCCGCTTCGAGATCCCGGTCATCGCCGCCGCCATGGACGGCGTGGTCAGCCCCCGGCTCGCCATCGAGATGGGCCGGCTCGGCGGCCTCGCGGTCCTGAACCTCGAGGGCATCTTCTCCCGCTACGAGAATCCCGACGAGGTGCTCGACCGCATCACCTCCGCCAGCCTGGACGAAGCCACCAAGATCATCCAGGGCATCTACGGCGAGCCGATCAAGGAAGAGCTGATCCACAAGACGGATCTCGGAGATCAAGAAGGGCGGCGGGCCGGTGGTGGTCTCCTCCATCCCCTCGCGCGCCGAGCGCTTCGCCAAGATCGCGGAAGAAGCGGGCGCGGACTTCTTCGTCGTCCAGTCCACCGTCACCACCGCGCGTCACGTCGCCACCGAGTACACGCCGGTGGATCTGCGCAAGCTCAAGAAGCACCTCGCCATCCCGCTCATCGTCGGCAACGTCGTCACCTACGAGGCCTGCCTGGAGCTGATGGACTGCGGTGTGGACGCGCTCCTCATCGGCGTGGGGCCGGGCGCGGCCTGCACCAGCCGCGAGGTGCTGGGGCTGGGCGTCCCGCAGGTCACCGCCACCGCGGACTCGGCGGCGGCCCGCGACTTCTACTACAAGCGCAACGGCCGCTACGTGCCCATCATCACGGACGGCGGCATGACCACCGGCGGCGACATCTGCAAGGCGCTGGCCTCCGGCGCCGACGCGGTGATGATCGGCTCCGCTTTCGCGCGCGCCACCGAGGCGCCGGGCCGGGGCTATCACTGGGGCATGGCCACGCCGCACTCGAACCTGCCGCGCGGCACGCGCATCCGGGTCGGCGTGGCGGGCCCGCTCGAGCAGATCCTCTTCGGACCGGCCTTCACCGAGGACGGCACGCTGAACCTCGTGGGCGCCATCCGGACCTGCATGGGCTCGGTGGGCGCCATGAACATCAAGGAGCTGCAGCAGACGGAGCTGATCATCGCGCCGTCCATCAAGACCGAGGGCAAGGTCTTCCAGCGGGCCCAGAAGCTGGGCACTCCGCGCTAGGTCGGGAGACGGCGCTGGACAAGATCGCGATCCTGGATTTCGGCGCGCAGTACACCCAGCTCATCGCGCGCCGCATCCGGGAGATGTCGGTCTACTCCGAGATCCTCCCGTGCACCCATCCCGTCGATGAGGTCCTCGCCGCGGGCTACCGCGGGATCGTGCTCTCCGGCGGACCCTCCAGCGTCTACGACGAGGGCGCTCCGCTGCCCGACAAGAGGCTTCTCGAGTCCGGCATCCCCGTGCTGGGCATCTGCTACGGCATGCAGGCCATGGGCTATCTCCTCGGCGGGCACGTGGTGCCGGCCGAGCGGCGCGAGTACGGCCCCGCGGAGCTCCGGCTCGAGGCCACCGGCGGGCTCTTCGAGGGCGTGAAGCCCGAGCGCGACAACCGGATCACGGTGTGGATGAGCCACGGGGACACCGTGCTGCGGCCGCCGAAAGGCTTCACGAGTCTCGCCTCGACCGCCAATTGCCCGGTGGCGGCCATGGCCGACCCGGATCGGCGCCTCTACGCCGTCCAGTTTCATCCCGAGGTCGCCCATACCCAGCAGGGCAAGACCGTGCTGGCGAACTTCCTCGAGGTCTGCGGGGTCACCCGCGATTGGTCCATGGCCTCCTTCGTGGACACGGCGGTGGCGCAGATCCGGGCCGCGGTGGGATCCGACCGGGTGCTGTGCGGGCTGTCGGGAGGGGTGGACTCGTCCGTGGTCGCCGCGCTGGTCGGCAAGGCCATCGGCGACCAGCTCACCTGCCTCTTCGTGGACAACGGTCTCCTGCGGGGGGGCGAGGCGGAAGGGGTGGTCAAGACCTTCCGGGATACCTTCAAGATCAACTCTGATCCACGTGGATGCAACTAAGCGATTCCTTGACCGTCTGGCCGGGGTCACAGATCCCGGAGGTCAAGCGCAAGACCATCGGGGCCGAGTTCATCGCGGTCTTCGACGAGGAGTCGCGCAAGCTCGGCGAGGTCCCGTGGCTCGCGCAGGGCACGGTGTATCCGGACGTGATCGAGTCGGTGTCCTTCAAGGGACCCTCCGCGACCATCAAGACCCACCACAATGTCGGGGGGCTGCCGAAGGGCATGCGCTTCAAGCTGCTCGAGCCGCTACGCGAGCTCTTCAAGGACGAGGTCCGCGAGGTGGGCACGCTCATCGGCCTGCCCGACGAGATCGTCTGGCGCCAGCCCTTCCCGGGGCCCGGCCTGGCCATCCGCGTGCTGGGCGACGTGACCGAGGAGCGGCTCGCCATCCTGCGCCGCGCGGACTCCATCGTCCAGGACGAGGTGCGCGCGGCCGGGCTGGAGCGCGAGCTGTGGCAGGCCTTCGCGGTGCTCTTGCCCGTGCGCACCGTTGGCGTGATGGGCGACTTCCGCACCTATGCCCAGGTGATCGCGCTGCGCGCCGTCACCAGCCAGGACGCCATGACCGCGGACTGGGCGCGGTTGCCGTACGATCTCCTCGGCCGCATCAGCAGCCGCATCATCAACGAGGTCCAGGGCGTCAACCGCGTCGTCTTCGACATCTCCTCCAAGCCTCCGAGCACCATCGAGTGGGAATGATTGGCGAGCCGCAGCCGTCGGCGAGGCGAGCGGACCCGTCGATTGGCGAGCCGCCGCCGCAGGCGAGGCGAGCGGATAAGTAATGGGTGCCGAGCGGAGCGAGGCGGGTAAGTCCGCTCAGCGGGGGGACTTCGTCCACCTGCACGTCCACTCCGAGTACAGCCTGCTCGACGGCGCCGCCCAGCTCGAGGGGCTGGTGGAGAAGGCCAAGGAGCTCGCGTTCCCCGCCATCGCGCTCACCGACCACGGCAATCTCTTCGGGGCGGTGGACTTCTACAGCGCCGCCAAGAAGGCGGGGGTCAAGCCCATCGTGGGCTGCGAGCTCTACGTGGCGCCGGGCAGCCGGTTCGAGCGATCGAGCCAGGACGGCGGCTACGAGGGCGCCAGCCATGCCACGGTGCTGGTGCGCAACGAGACCGGCTACCGCAACCTGATCAAGCTCGTGTCCAAGGCCTACCTCGAGGGCTTCTACTACAAGCCCCGTGTGGACCGCGAGCTCCTCGCCCAGCACGCCGACGGGCTGCTCGTGCTCTCGGGCTGCCTCAACTCGGAGGTGAGCAAGCTCCTCTCCGCGGGCGACGACGCCAAGGCCAAGCAGGTGGCGGGCTGGTACCAGGACGTGTTCGGCCGCGACCACTACTTCATGGAGCTCCAGTCCCACGGCATCGAGGAGCAGAGCCGGGTCGACGGCGGGCACGCTGCGCCTCGCCGAGGCGCTGGGCGCCCCCATCTGCGGGACCAACGACTCCCACTACCTCGAGGCCGGGCATGCCCGCGCGCACGAGGCGCTGCTCTGTATCCAGACCGGCACCACCATGAGCGACCCCAATCGCTGGAAGTTCTCCACCGAGGAGTTCTACCTCAAGTCGGCGGACGAGATGCGGGAGGTGTTCCGCGAGCTGCCCGACGCCTACCGGAACACGCTGGCGGTGGCGGAGCGCTGCGACCTGGACATGTCGTTCGGCAAGTTCCACCTGCCGAACTACCAGGTCCCCGCGGGCTTCACCCTGGACTCCTACCTCGAGCATCTGGCGCTGGAGGGCCTTCGCTCGCGCTACGGCACGACGCCCGCCGACGCGGTGCTCGAGCGGCTCCGCTACGAGCTGGGCGTCATCTCCACCATGGGCTTCTCCGGCTACTTCCTGGTGGTCTGGGACTTCATCGCCTTCGCCCGCCGCCAGGGCATCGCGGTGGGGCCCGGGCGCGGCTCCTCGGCGGGCTCGCTGGTCGCCTACTGCCTCGGCATCACCAACGTGGATCCCATCCGCTACGGGCTCCTCTTCGAGCGATTCTTGAACCCCGAGCGGATCTCCATGCCGGACATGGACATCGACTTCGCCGACGACCGGCGCGACGAGGTCATCCGCTACGTGGTCGACCGCTACGGCGAGGACCGGGTGGCCCACATCATCACCTTCGGCACCATGGGGGCCAAGGCGGTGATCCGCGACGTGGCCCGGGTGCTCGGCTTCTCCTACGGCGAGGCCGACCGCATCGCCAAGCTGGTGCCGAGCTTCCCACTGAATATCAGCCTGGACGAGTCGCTGGAGAAGGCGCCCGAGCTGGCGCAGTCGGTCAAGCGCGATCCCAAGGTGGCCGAGCTCTGGAGCGTGGCCAAGGCGCTGGAGGGCTGCACCCGTCACGCCTCCGTGCACGCCTCCGCGGTGGTCATCTCGGACGAGCCCCTCATGGAGCGGGTGCCGCTCTACAAGGACCCCAAGCGGCCGGAGCTCATCACCGGCTTCGCGATGGGGCCCATCGAGAAGCTCGGCCTGCTCAAGATGGACTTCCTCGGGCTGCGGACGCTGACCGTCATCGTGGACGCGGTCGGCTCTGGTGCAGGCCTCGCGCGGGGTCACGCTGGACGCGGACCAGCTGCCGCTCGACGACGCCCGGACCTATCAGCTCCTCAGCGAGGCGCGCACGCTCGGGCGTCTTCCAGCTGGAGTCGCAGGGTATGCGGGACGCGCTCCAGCAGCTGCGCCCGGAGCGCATCGAGGACATCATCGCCATGGTGGCGCTCTACCGCCCCGGGCCGATGGACCTCATCCCGGAGTTCGTCAATCGCAAGCACGGCCGCTCCGAGATCGCTTACGAGCATCCCGCCATGGAGCGGCACCTCCAGGAGACCTACGGGATCATGGTCTACCAGGAGCAGGTGATGCGGCTGGCCGCCGACCTCGCCGGCTTCACGCTCGGCCAGGCCGATACCCTCCGCAAGGCCATGGGGAAGAAGGACCGCGAGCTCATGGCGCAGCAGCGGGAGCAGTTCGTGACCGGCTGCAAGGCCAACAAGGTCGAGGGTCGCAAGGCCGAGCGCATCTGGGACCTCATCGAGAAGTTCGCGGGCTACGGGTTCAACAAGTGCCTCACCGCGGACACCCTGATCGAGATGGCGGACGGCACCCGCAAGCCGATCACCGAGGTGCGCGCCGGCGATCGGGTGCTCACCAAGGACGGCCCCTTCCGCGCGCTTGGCGTGCGGCCGAGCGGCGTGCGCCCGGTGGGCCGGCTCACCCTCGCCAACGGCATGTCGCGTGCGTTGCACGCCGGATCACCCGATCTTCACCCAGCGCGGCTGGGTGAACGCGGAGGAGCTCGCCGCTGGTGACTACGTGGCGGTGGCCCGCTCGCTTCCCGCGGGACCGGAGGCGGTTCCGGCACACAAGGCCGCCTTGCTGGGCTATGCCCTGTCGGAGGGGAGTCTCGGATACGACAGTCACTTTGACCGCAGCGTTCCGAGCGGGGCGGTCGACTTCCTGTTCGAGGAGTGCGGTCTACGAGGCAAGGGCGCCCTCGAGAAGCGCGTTCCTCTCATGGTGGACCGCTGGAATGAAGAATCGCTGGCGGTTCTCGTGGCCGCGCTCTTCCAGGGCGACGGCTGCATTCACGCCCCGACGCGCTCGATCTACTACGCGACGTCGTCAGCGGGCTGGCCGATGACGTTCGGCGGCTGCTGCTCAAGCTCGGAGATATCGTCGACCGTCCACCGGAAGTCCTTCCGCTACCGCGGGGGACGCCGCGCGGGCTACACGGTCAATCTGGTCGGAGGGCGTTCCGCGTTTCGTCCGTTTCGCCGCGCTGGCGGGCCCGCACCTGCTACCCGCCAAGCGCGGTCAACTCGAGGCACTCCTGGGCCGGTACCTCGGCCTCGGGCCGCTGCTGGCGCGGGGCACCGTCGATGTCGTCCCGCTCGCGGTGTGTCGGGTCGCGTTGCGCGACGCGATAGCGAAGTCCTTCCCCAGCCTCAAGGCGGGCTGCCGTGCCCTCGGCATCGCCTACCGCCTCATGTTCGCGGATGAAGGGAAGGGGGGCATTCGACGGGACACGCTGCGCCATGTCGCCCAGCGGCTCGAGTCGCCCGCGCTCGACGCGCTCGCCAATGCGCCGACGGGCTGGTCCCGGCCCCGGGGCTATGTGCGCGAGGGCGAGGAGCCGACCTACGACTTCGAGGTGCCGGTGGCCCGGAGCTTCCTCGCCAACGGGATCGCCGTCCACAACTCGCACGCCGCGTGCTACGGCGTGGTGGCGTACCAGACCGCGTATCTCAAGGCGAACTACCCGGTGGAGTTCATGGCCGCCCTGCTCACCTCGGAAATGGACCGGACGGACAAGATCGTCCAGTACATGGAGGAGAGCCGGGCCATGGGGCTCGCGATCGCCCCGCCGGACGTCAACCGCTCGGGCGCCCGCTTCACGGTGGAGGGCGAGGTGCTGCGCTTCGGGCTGGCCGCCATCAAGAACGTGGGCGAGTCGGCCATCGACTCCATCGTGCGCCTCCGGCAGGACACCGGCGCCTTCGGCTCGCTGACGGACTTCTGCGCGCGCGTGGACCTGCGCCTCCTCAACCGCCGCGTGCTGGAGAGCCTCATCAAGGCGGGCGCCTGCGACGCCTTCGGCGGCACGCGCGCCGGGCTCCTGGGCTCGCTCGACCAGGCCATGGAGGCCGGCCAGCGCCGCCAGCGCGACCGGGAGGAAGGGCAAACCTCGCTCTTCGATGCCCTGGGCGGCGCGAGCGTCCCAGGGGCGGCGGCGGCGCCCGCGCTGCCCGCCCCGCCCGCCGTCCCGGAATGGCCCACGGAGCAGCTCCTCGCCTACGAGAAGGAAGTGCTCGGCTTCTATATCTCCGGCCACCCGCTCGAGCGTTATCGCGACCGGGCGCGCGAGCTGGGCACCGCCGCCGCCGCCGACGTGGCCTCCCGGCCGGTGGGATCGCGCGTGGCGCTGCTCGGGCAGCTGAGCCAGGTGCGCGAGCGGGCCACCAAGAGCGGCAATCGCATGGCCTTCGCCGCGCTCGACGCGGTGGATGGCTCGGTGTCGCTGACCATTTTCCCCGAAGCCCTCAAGGCCTGCGCGGCCGCGCTGCACGCGCCGGGGCCGGTGATCGTGAAGGGCCGCATCGATGAGACGGACAAGGGCCGCGTGGTGCTCGTCGAGGACATCAAGCCACTGGAGGACGCGCTGACGACCGAGGGCGGATACCGGCCGAACGGCAATGGGGGCAACGGCGGCAATGGCGGGAAGGGCCGGCACGCGCATACCTGCCGGATCCGTGTGAAGGGGGAGGCCGGCGGCGACGGCGGCGAGGCGTTGCTGGGCGCGGTGCGGGCGATCTGCGAGGCGCATCGCGGCAGCACGCCGCTGTTTCTCCACGTGCTGCTCGCGGAGCAGGAGGTGGTGCTGAAGGCGCCCGCGCTGGGGGTGGAGCCGGCGCCGGAGCTGGTGGCGAAAGTGGAGCAGTTGCTCGGGACCGGGCAGTATCATCGTGGAGTATGCCGGACGAGCTTGAGTTCGAGAAGCCGATCCTTGAATTGGAAGGGCGTATCGCGGAGCTGCGCGCGTCCGAGAGCGAGGCAGCCACGCGTGACGAGGCTACCAAGCTCGAGGAGCGGCTGCGCCGCCTCCAGCAGCGTGTCTACAGCAGCCTGAGCGCCTGGCAGCGGGCGCAGATCGCCCGCCACCCGAAGCGCCCGCACGCGCTGGACCTCTACAAGCTGCTGCTCGACGACTTCGTCGAGCTCCACGGCGACCGCGTCTTCGGCGACGACCTCGCCATCGTGGGCGGCCTCGCCATCTTCGAGGGCGAGCCGGTGGTGGTCCTCGGACATCAGAAGGGCCGCGACACCCGCGAGAACATCGCGCGCAACTTCGGCATGCCGCACCCGGAGGGCTATCGCAAGGCGCTCCGGCTCATGCAGCTGGCCGACAAGTTCAGCAAGCCCATCATCACCTTCATCGACACGCCGGGCGCCTATCCGGGTCTGGGCGCGGAGGAGCGGGGACAGGCGGAGGCGATCGCGCGCAACCTGCGCGAGATGGCGGGCCTCCGCACGCCCGTCATCGCGGTGGTGACGGGGGAGGGCGGCAGCGGGGGCGCGCTCGCCATCGGGGTGGCCAATCGCGTCCTCATGCTCGAGCACGCCATCTACTCGGTGATCTCGCCGGAGGGCTGCGCCGCCATCCTCTGGGGCGACGGCGCGAAGGCCCCCGAGGCGGCCCAGCTCATGCGCATCACCGCCCCGGATCTCCAGAAGGCCGGGGTCATTGACGCCGTGATCCCGGAGCCGATGGGGGGCGCGCACCGGAGCTGGGAGGACGCCGCCGCCAATCTCCGGATCGCGCTGCGCGAGCATCTGGGCCAGCTCCGCTCGCTGTCCGGCGATGCCCTGGCGCAGGAGCGCTACGAGAAGTTTCGCCGCATCGGGGTGTTCGAGGAGAGCGTCTGAGCCCGCTCGCCGCGCGTTGTTTGACTCCCCCGGGGCAGGGTGCTAACGTAACTGCCAGGAATTTATGCCCAAACTCCACCTCATCACCTACGGCTGTCAGATGAACGAGTACGACTCCGAGCGGGTGGCGGGGCTCCTCAAGAACGAGCGCTACGAGCTGACCGACTCGCCCGATGAGGCCGACCTCATCCTCCTCAACACCTGCGCCATCCGCGAGAAGGCGGAGGACAAGGTCTACTCGCAGCTCGGCACGCTCAAACGGCTCAAGGCGGAGCGGCCCGGGCTTCTCATCGGCGTGATGGGGTGCATGGCGCAGCTGCAGCAGGGGCGCATCCAGCAGCGGGCGCCCTACGTGGACCTCGTCTTCGGCTCGCCCGCCATCGCCCGCGTCGTCGAGCTGGTCGCGCGCGCGCGGGCGGAGCGCCGGCCGGTGCTCGAGACGCGCGAGGGCCCGCTGGTGAAGATCACCGCGCGCCCGGACGGGGCCGAGCGGCTCAAGGCCTTCGTCACCGTGATGGAAGGCTGCGAGAAGCACTGCACCTTCTGTGTCGTGCCCACCACGCGGGGCCGCGAGCGCAGCCATCCGCCCGAGGCCATCGAGACGGAGATTCGCGAGCTCGCCGCCCAGGGCTGCCGCGAGGTCACCCTCCTCGGTCAGACCGTCAACGCCTACGGGCGCGACCTCGATCCCCCCACCGATCTGGCCGCGCTGCTGGAGCGCGTGGACCGGTATCGAGGGGATCGAGCGCATCCGCTTCACCACGTCGAATCCGTACAACCTCACCCCCCGGCTGATCCGGGCCATCCGCGACGTGCCCAAGGTGGTGGAGTACCTCCACCTGCCGCTGCAGTCCGGCTCCGACCGCGTCCTCGAGCGCATGAACCGCGGCTACACCCGCGCGCCGCTACCTCGAGCTGATCGCGGAGCTCCGGGAAACGGTGCGGGACCTCGCGCTGTCCACCGACCTCATCGTCGGCTTTCCCGGCGAGACGGAGGAGGACTTCGAGCAGACGCTCTGCCGCGGTGGAGGCGGTGGGCTACGACAACGTCTTCGTCTTCCGCTACTCGCGACGTCCCGGCACGCCGGCGGCGGAGATGGCGGATCAGGTGCCCGAGCCGGTGAAGGCGGAGCGCAACAGCCGCGTGCTGGCGGTGGCGGCCCGGGTGGGCGCCGAGCGGAGCCGCCGTCTCGCGGGCCGCCTGCATGGACGTGCTGGTGGACGGCGCCTCCCGGAAGGACGCGCGGCAGGCTAGCGGCCGCACGCGCTGCAACCGCGTGGTGAATTTCGACGCCGGCGGCGAGAATCTCCTCGGCGAGGTCGTCAGCGTGCGTATCACCGAGGCCTTGCCCCACAGCCTTCGCGGCGAGCTCGCGGCCCACGGGGCGCATCGCCTCGCGCCGGGCGGGCTGCCCGCACAGGAGGGACGCGCGCCATGTACCTCGAGATGAAGGTCAAGGGGCTGGCCGTCGACCCGCTGTCCAACCTGCCCATCCTCATCCTCCGCGACGAGGAAGACAAGCGCTCGCTGCCGATCTGGGTGGGGCTGGCCGAGGCCAACGCCATCGCCATCGAGCTCGAGAAGATCCCCACCGCGCGGCCGATGACCCACGACCTCATCAAGAGCATCCTCGAGTCGCTGCGGGCCCGCGTGCTCAAGGTGGTGGTCAACGACCTCCGGGACAATACGTTCTTCGCCGTGCTTCATCTCCAGCTCGGCGGCAACGAGATCACGGTGGACTCGCGCCCCAGCGACGCCATCGCGCTCGCGCTGCGCGTGGGCGCGCCCATCTTCGTGGCGGAGGAGGTGGTGCAGAAGGCCCAGACGGTGGAGGTCGTCAAGGACGCCGGAGGGCGCCCGGGGCGCGCGACCGGAAGACCCGGACAAGGTCAAGGAGTGGCTGGAGTCGATCAAGCCGGGGGACTTCATGGAGCGCGGCAAGGACCCCGGCGCCCCGGATGAGTAGTGAATGCGCGTCGCCCTCTTCACCAACAACTACCTGCCGTTCCGGGGTGGGGTCACCACTGCCGTAGAGACGCTCCGCACGCGGGCTTGAGGCCTCGGGCCATCAGGCCTGGGTCTTCGCCCCCGCCTCCGGGGCGGCCGGCGACTCGCCCAGCGTCTTCCGCTACCCGTCGATCCCCGCGCCGACCTATCCCGGCTTCGCGGTGCCGCTCCCGTACTCGCCGCGCCTCGCCCGCGTCGCCCGGGGGCTCCGGCCCGACATCGTCCACGCTCAGCACCCGTTTCTCCTCGGCGTGACGGCGCGCCGGCTCGCCCGGCGGCTGGCGCGTGCCGCTCGTGTTCACCTATCACACGCGCTACGAGAAGTACGCGCACTACGTGCCGGCGCCGGAGCGGCTGGTGGCCGCGCTGGCGGTGCGGCTGGCGTGCCGCTTCGCCGACCGCGCGGACCTCGTGATCGCGCCCGTCCGGAGTGTATCGCCGAGACCCTGCGCGCGCGCGGCGTGCGGGCGCGCGTCGCCGTCGTCCCCACCGGCGTGCCGCTGGACCGCTTCCGCCCGGACGACGCCGGCGCGGCGCGCCGCGCGCTCGGGCTCGCGCCCGAGGCGCTGGTCTGCCTCTACGTGGGCCGCCTGGACCGGGAGAAGAGCGTGGAGCGCGTGATCGAGGCCTTCGGCCTGATCGCGGGCGCGCTGCCCGAGGCCCGGCTCCTGCTCGTGGGGCAGGGGAGCCATGCCGAGGCGCCTGGGCCGCCGGGCCGCCGCCAGCCCGGCGCGGGACCGTATCCGCCTCGTGGGCGGCGTCGCCCGCGAGGCCCTGCCGCCCTACTACCGCGCGGCGGATCTCTTCCTCTTCGCGTCGGAGACGGAGACGCAGGGACTGGTGCTGGCGGAAGCCCACGCCTGCGGGCTGGCCGCGGTGGCGGTCCGGGCGTCGGGCGTCGAGGAGGTGGTGGTGGACGGCGAGACGGGCCTCCTCACCAAGCCCGACGCGCGCGATCTGGCCGATGCGGCCATCGGGCTTCTGCTCGACCCCGCGCGTCGCGCGCGCCATGGGCGCGGCCGGCCGCGCGGTCGCCGAGCGCGCCTTCTCCGCGACGGGACAGGTGGCCGCCATGGTCGAGCTCTACGCCGGGCCTCCGGCGGATGAGCGAGGGGGGCCGCGAGCTGCGGCTCGTCTTCCAGGACGACTGGGATCCGGGCGCGGGCGATCCCGGCGGCGCGGGCTGCTGGCGCCCGATCCCAAGGTGCGGACGCTGCTCAAGGTGCTGGTGTCCTATCCCGAGGTCCAGTACATCCTCCCCGACCGGATCTGCCTCGACGGGGCCTCGGATCCGCGTCTCCTCGAGACCGTCACCCGATTCCTCGAGCGCCAGGCCTGGCTGCTCAAGTCGGTCGTGGTCCGCTGAGGCGCGCGACCCGTGATCTGGAATCCGGAGGCGGAGACCATGGCGCCGGAGCGCCGGCGCGCGCTCGCAGCTCGCGCGGCTCCGCGAGACGGTGGAGCGGGCGGCGGCGCGCGTGCCCTTCTTCCGCGCGGCGCTGGCCGCCGCCGGCGTGGGCGCGGGCTCCGCTGCGCGGCCTCGAGGACCTCGCGCGCCTCCCGTTCACCCGAAAGGACCACCTCCGCGAGCAGTACCCGTGGGGGCTCTTCGCGGTGCCCCGGCACGAGCTGGCGCGCATCCACGCCTCGTCCGGCACCAAGGGCAAGCCGACCGTGGTCGGCTATACCCGTCGCGATCTCGACATCTGGCGCGAAGTCATGGCCCGCTCGCTGGCCGCCGGGGGCGCGGAGCCGGGCCACCTCATCCAGATCGCCTACGGCTACGGGCTCTTCACCGGCGGTCTCGGCTTTCACGACGGCGCCGAGCACATGGGGCTCACGGTGGTGCCGGTGTCATCGGGCAACACGCTGCGCCAGATGCTCCTGCTGCAGGATTTCCGACCCCACGGCCTCGCCTGCACGCCCTCCTTCGCGCTGCACATCGGCGAAGCCCTGCGCGAGGCGGGCCAGGACCCGCGCGCGCTCGGGTCTCCGCTATGGACTCTTCGGGGCGGAGCCCTGGACGGAGGCGATGCGCGGCCAGCTCGAGGCGCTCTGGGGCGCGGCGGCGTCGGACTTCTACGGACTCTCGGAGCTGATCGGTCCGGGAGTGGCCGGCGAGTGCCCGGCGCACGACGGCCTCCACATCAACGACGATCACTTCCTGCCCGAGATCGTCGATCCCGCCACCGGCGCCCCGCTGGGGCCGGGCAAGGAAGGCGAGCTCGTCCTCACCGCGCTCACCCGGGAGGCCCTGCCGATGCTGCGCTACCGGACCGGCGATCTCACGAGCCTCAATCCCGAGCCCTGCGCCTGCGGGCGCACGACGGCGCGCATGGCGCGGGTGAAGGGGCGGACCGACGACATGCTCGTCATCAAGGGCGTCAACGTGTATCCCTCGCAGGTGGAGGCGGCGCTGTTGACGATCGCGGAGCTGGCCCCGCACTATCAGCTCGTGGTGGACCGGACCCAGGAGCTTCCCCACGCTCGCCGTCCACGTGGAGCCCGCGGAGGGCCTCGTGGGGGCCTGGGGCGGCTTCGACGCCGGGCGGAGCCGCGCTCGTCGCCCTGGCCGCGCGGGTGGGGGAGCGGCTGCGCGGCCACCTCGGCCTCAACCCGGAGATCGCCATCGTCCCGCCCAAGACCATCCCCCGCAGCGAGGGGAAGGCGGTGCGGGTGGTGGAAAGGAGATAGTCATGGACTCCAGCACGAAACCCACCGAGGAGCGGCTCCTGGCGCGGATCCAGTCCGGCGAGCGCATCGAGTCGTCGGCCGAGATGACGGAGGCGTATCGTCAGAGCCTCATCCACCTCATGACCATGCAGGCCGACTCGGAGCTGGCGGGGGCCTTCGGCTACGTGCCGTGGATCATGAAGGCGCCCAGCATCGAGGAGAAGCACGTGGTGGCGCAGATCGTGAAGGACGAGGTGCGCCACGCGCACGTCATGTACGGGCTCCTCGAGGATCTCGGCGTGGACGTGCCCGCGCACATCGCGCGGCACGACTTCACCCTCCGCCTCGACGACGCCAACGCCGACATCGGCACCGAGCGGGTGGCCGCCGACAAGCGCGTCAATATCTTCTACTACCCCATCGACCGCTGGGCGGACTTCGTCTTCTTCAACTTCTGCATGGACCGCGGGGCGGGGCACCAGCTCGAGGACGTGCGCCAGTGCTCGTACGGGCCCTGGGCGCGCGCCATCGAGGGCATCTTCAAGGAAGAGAAGATGCACATCCGCCACGGCGAGCTCTGGGTGCAGCGGCTCACCGCCGGCAGCGACGCCACCCGGGCGGAGGCCCAGGACGCGCTGGACAAGTGGTACGTGCGCACCATGAACATCTTCGGACGGCCCAATTCGCCGAAGAATCGGCTCTACCAGAAGTTCCGTCTCAAGACGCGCGACAACGACGAGGTGCGCCGCGCCTTCGCGGCCGAGGTCAAGACGCTCTGCCGGCGCGGCCGGGCTCCGGGTGCCGGAGTGGCAGCCGGCCTGGGACAAGCTGCCGGAAGAGGCGCAGATTCCCGGATGACCCTGACGGTTCGCCTCGCGGGGGGGCTCGTCGCCGTGCTCACGAGCCTGCTCGGTGTCTCCCTCCCGGTGGCGGCACAGACGGGGCGGCAGGTGAAGGTCGTCATCGAGATCCGCCAGCAGGGCACCCAGAGCCGGCAGGGCGTGCAGGGCAGCGGCGGCGTGATCGTCCAGCCCGGAAAGTCGCCGCGGGGTGCGGGCGGGCTCGCGGTGGACGACACCACGACCACCACCACACGAAGCAGCGGGGTCTTCGTGCTCGTCCAGGATGGCGGGCAGGGGACCATGATGGTCGGCCAGGATATCCCCTATCCCCAGGTCGCCTACTACTACGACTACGCGACCGGCAAGGGCTATGTGGCCCAGGGCGTGGCCTGGCAGAACGTCGGCACCGGTCTCGCGGTGCGGCCGGCGGTGCTGCCCAATGGCCAGATCCGGGTGCGGCTCACGCCCTGGCTGAGCTACATCACGCCCGGCGGGGGCGGCACGGTGGAGTTCGTGGAGGCGGCCACCGAGCTGGTGGTGCCCAACGGTCGCCGTGTGCAGATCGGCGGCGCCACGAGCAACCTCCACTCGGTGACCCGCCAGATCCTGGGCGTCCGGCAGGAGCAATCCTCCGCGGAGACCGGTATCATCCTGACTGCCACGCTGCAGTGATCGGGTGAGCGGATCCGAGTCGGGCCCCCTCCCCGCGGTCGTTCGCGCCGAGGTCCAGCAGGACGCATGGGCCCGGGCCTTGGGAGTCGAGTATCAGGCCACGACAGCCGCGATCCCTGACGTCTTCAAGGGAGCTCTCAAGGTTGCCGCCACGGGGGATTTCCGCGCCTCGGCGGCGAATTCGTTAGGTTACATAATACTCCTTATCGGACTTTCCACCCAGACAGCTTCGCGGGATTTGAGGTCGTGCCGTATCGGCGGCTTGTTGACCGGGGCGCGGGCGCGCCGGCTACTTCAGGGCGCTCTGGAGCGAGGCGATCCGCGTGCGGATGTCGTCGGCGCGGCGGCTATCGGGCACGTCTTTCAGCAGTCGCCGGTAGGTCTCGAGCGCGGCATCCCGCCGGCCCCCGAACTCCTGCGTGCGCGCGACGTCGAGGAGCAGACCCTCGTAGAGAAAGTCCTTGGGCCCGAGCCCGGCCAGCGCGGCTTCGAAGGCGGTCTGCGCCTTCGCGTAGTCCTTCTCGGCCTCCCACGTGTAGCCGATGCCGGACGCCGCCAGCAGGCGTATCGCGCCGGTGGCGCCCTTGGCCAGCGCGACCTGATAGGCGCCACGCGCGGCGGCATACTCCCGCGCGTCGTAGCGGACATTCCCGAGGCGGTAGGCGGCTTCCGGCAGTCCTGCGTAGCGCGGGTGCTGGGCGATGACCGCTTCCAGCGCCTGGGCGGCCTGCGCGCGCAGCTCCGGGGTGGCGCCCGGTGCCAGGGCTTTCTGCGCCAGCTCGACGGCGGCCGCCAGCGCGGCAGCACCCTGCCCTTGCTGGGACTGATACCAGGTCCAGCCCCCGAAGCCGACGAGAGCGAGGACGAGGAGCGCCCCGCCGGCGAGAAGACCCCACCGCGCGAGCCGGGAGTCGGCGAGGAAGGCACGGAGCGTGTCGAGCACGGCGCCGCTCAGCTCGCGCTGGCGGACGCCGGACGGGGCTGGGCGCTGCGCGCGACCCAGATCTCGCCCTTCACGGAGGCGCCGTCGGCCGCCGAGAAGCTGCCGGTCTTGAGCGTGCCGGTGAGGACGCCGGAGGGGAGGATCTCGACCCGCGTCGTGGCCGAGAGATTGCCCCGCACGACGCCCCCGATCTGGATCGCGGCGGCATTGATGTTCGCGTCGACCTCGGCACCCTCGCCGACGTAGACCTTGCCGGAGACGTTGATCTCCCCCTCGAACTTGCCGAGGATCTGGAAATCGCCCTCGCCGCTCACTTCCCCGCGCAGGATCAGGCGCGAGGTGACGGCAGGCACGCCGGTGAGATTGCGCGGCGCCGCGATGGCGGCGCGCTCGGAGTGTCCCTCGCCGGCGGCGCCGATCAGGCCGAAATACCCCAGCGCCGACCGCATCACGCCCACCGGCACGCCCCTATCGAGATCACGCACGTATGCTACTAGAAGGGGCCGGCACGTGAGTCAAGAAATCCGCGCGTTCGGGCCCGGGGCCGGGCCGAGCACGAGGCCACGCGGGCCTACCAGTCGCCGATCCGGATCCCGTAGGAGGAGATGAGGATGATCTCGGACCCCGCCGTCTCGACCTGATCGGTGAGCTTCCACTCGTCGAGGAGGCGGCGGATGCGGTCCGCGCCCGTGCTGCCGTAGTAGTCGAGAAACTCCTTGGCAAACAGCAGTCGATGGGTGGCCCGGCCCTCGCCATTGAGGAGGACGAACCCCTGCCCGTCTCGGCGGACGTCCCACGAGGGGATTGGCGTGTGGAAGCGGAACCGATCGCGCAGATAGCTGGTCACCTCGCGCACCGCCGTGGGATTGGCGGTGAGGTTCGGCTCGAACGGCTGGCCCTCCGACGGCTCCAGCGTCACGATCGAATACCCGATCGACCGCAGCTCGTGGTCGGTGGCGCGGCGCGCGCGCCGCTCACGTCCGCGCCGCTCGCTCGCGGCACCCGCGCCATCCGTTGCGTGCCGGCGCTCGCCGTGCCGCCGATCGATGAGGACGTGCACGTCGCCACCGACGAACTCGTGACTCAAGTGGCTCAGGATGTCAGGGTGGCTGCGCGACACCAGGAAGAGGAGCTCGGTCATGCGGTCCCTTTCACTTACCTATCGATCGTTCGCACCAAGGCAAGCCACACCCTGGGCTCGGCTTGATTCTGCATGATTGATGCCCAGCTTGGCAGCGTGGAAAAACAGCGTACATAAGGCTCGGGTCAGCCTCACCGCCCGAGAGCCGTAAAGAATGCTGACGGCGGGGCCACTCACCAGGGGGACGGCGCCGGCGGGCCCGCAGGCTCCCCTGCCCTACGGCGCAGCGCTCCTTGCCCTTCACGGCGCGCGGGACTACGGTGGCGTCACCCTCGCCTGCGCGGCGAGGGCAAGGAGGCGACCATGCCGACCTACATGGTGCAGGCGTCCTATACGAGCACGGCGTGGAGCCGGCTCGTGCAACGGCCGGAGAATCGCATGGAGGCGTTACGGCCGGTGATCGAGAAGCTGGGCGGGAAACTCCACGCCTGGTACTACTGCTGGGGCGACTACGACGTCATGGTGCTCTTCGACGTGCCCGACGACGTGAACGCGGCGGCGGCGTCGATGGCGGTGGCGGCCGGGGGCGCGGTGAAGGACATCAAGACCACGCACCTGCTGTCTCCCGATGAGGGCTTCGACGCGATGCTGCTGGCCCAGGGCGCGGGTTACCGGCCGCCCGGGGCCTGAGGCCCGCTCAGCGCTGGGCGCGGCGCGTGCCGTCCTCGCGCGCCTCTTCGGCATTGGCGTAGCAGCGGTCAGGTTGGGTCTTCGCGTACGTCTCGCCCCCGGGCACGTGAAAGAGCCGCTCACCGTTGTTGGCGGGATTCACCGCGCCCTTGACGGGATGCGAGATGGGGCAGGTCCACGCGTCGTGCGGCTCCGCCCCCGGCCGGTCCACCGTCCCATAGCTGCGTCCGGACGGCGGCGTCTTGGGATCGCCCACGGACGCGGACTGCTTCGGGGGCGTGGCGGCGCGGCGGCTGCCGGGCTCGCGCCCCACATAGGGCGAGTCGCGCCAGCGCCCCACCTTGAGGAGCCGCGCCTGACGCTGGAGATGCTGGAGCATCTCCTCGTGCAACACGTTCGGCGGGTTTATCGCGACTGCGGCGTAGCCGTTGGCGACCAGCTCGGCGTTGACCATGAGGTCCCCGACGTAGACATAGGCGAGCATGCGCCCCTGCGCGTCTTTTTCCTGCGCGTCCATCTCGAGCCGTACCGTCTGGCCAAGCACGAGGGCGCGGTTGAACTCGGCCGCCTCGGTGGGGCCCGCCGTGACGCTATCACCGGGCATGCGCGCGTCGCGCGTGTTCACCCCGATGTAGCGCACGGTGAGGACGCGCTTGTCCACGCGCACCGCGATGGTGTCGCCGTCCATGACGCGCACCACGCGCCCCGTGAGCGGCTCGCGTGCCTCGAGCCCGATGGTGGCGCCCGCGACGGCCGCGATGCCGAGGAGCGCGAAGCCCATGGCGCGCGCCACCCAGCGCACCCCACGCCGGCCCCTCGGCTGAGCCCGAGACCCCGCCTGGATCATGCCTCATATCCTAGCAAGGTGCAGGCCAAGGGGAATCCCCAAACACATCGCTCAGTTGCCATTTGTCCTGACCGAAGGTGGACCGTCAGCGGTATGACACCGACACAAATTGCGCGCCGCGACAGGTAGATACGGGCCGTGGAGGGCTTGCGTCGAGCGGTCGAGGCGTGGGTGGTGCCCCCGGCCTGAATTGAACAGGCGACCCACAGTTTAGGAAACTGTTGCTCTATCCAACTGAGCTACGGGGGCGTGCCCACCGGCGGCAGCAACTTCAACGACTTGCGTGGACCGACGCGGCGCGCCGCTCTGCGCCGAATCAGATTCTAGCACTTTGTGCCCATCTATGTGCCCACCCGCGAGCCCGTCGAGGCGATCCACGGCCCCGCGGAGGTGGGCCGGGCTCAGGTGGGCGTACCGCTGGGTCATCTTGAGATCGGAGTGCCCGAGGAGTCTCCTGCACGTCCTTGAGGCTCGCCCCGCGCATGACCAGGTGGCTCGCCGCCGTGTGTCGGAGGTCGTGGAAGCGGAAGCCCTTGATGCCGGCGCGCTCCAGGGCCTTGGCGAAGGCCGAGCGAATCTGCCCCCAGGCTGCGCCGTCGCGCCGCGTGAATACGAGGCCCTCGCGCTGAGCCCGCTCGGGCTCCAGGGCCACCAGCGCGTCGTAGACGGCGCGGTTAATGGGAAGGCCTCGCGGCTTGCCGCTCTTCGTCTTGTAGAGCGTGAGCCGGGACGTGGAGAGATCCACGCGCGCCCACTCCAGCCCGAGGATCTCGGCCTTGCGCATGCCGGTATTGAGCGCCAGGGTCGTGATGGCCGCCAGATAGGGATTGCGTGACTCCCGGCACGCTTCGAGTAGCCGCCCAATCTCGGCCTCATCGAGAAACCGCCGCCGGCCCTCCGGCTTCTTCGGCATGTCGATCTCGGGCACCTGCGAGAGATACCCCCACCGCCGGCCGAGGCGCAGCATGTGCCGGAGCACCGTGAGCTCGTTGGCGACGGTGAACACACTCACCTGCCCCGTCCGCCGCCGCTCGTACTGCGCGATGAGCTGCTCGGTGAGCCGGCGTGCCGGCAGCTCGGCACCGAAGGCAGGCAGCAGGCGACTTTTCAGGATGCGGCGATCCTCGCGCAGCGAGCGCTTGTGCTTCTCGGCCTTGTATTGGAGATACGTCTCCACCAGAGCGCCGAGCGTGGCATCGGCGGGCTTGCTCACCTTACCGTGCTCGGCATCCTTCATCCGGCTGCTCAGCGCGTCGAGCGCGTGCGCCTCCGTTGTCCATTCAGTCGATACCGTGCGCTCGCGCCGCCCGTCAATCCGAACGTCGTAGCCATAGCTCACGTGGCGGATCTTCTTGCCAGTGGGCCCGCGGCTTGTCCAGACGCGCGTGATGATCTTGGCCATAGTCCCCTCCCCTACTCTCGGTCGGTGGGTTGACGAGCTATAAGCGGCATGCTGTCATCGGCGGCACCATGGCCACGGCCTTGCCGTTCCAGGTGGAATTGAGCGAAGCCGACTACCTCGTGCTTTTGAAAGAGGCCAAGGGGCAGACGCGCGTATCGGCCCGCCTGATTACCGCCGTGGAGCAGGACGGAAAGAAGCGCGCCCACCTCTTCACGGGCTTTCTGACGGATGGACTCGCCCTGCGCGCGGTCGCGCTGGTTCACGCGCCGGAGGCTGTGCCCGCAATCGAGCGGGCGCTGAAGCGGGCGCGCGAGAAGTAACGCCGTCAAGTTCTGCAATTCCGTATTTGCAGACGCTCGCGAAGTTTTCTTCACTGCCTCTAGCACTCGGCGAAAAGATGCGCGAGTATTTTCGTGATCTCACTATGAGGAGCTCACGATGATCCGCCGCGGACTGACCATCGTTCGCCGGTTGGCTAGCAGCAACACCATGACCAACCACGACACGCGACCACCACACACCACCATGTTTCCCGGAGAACGCGCGTGGAGACGGAAGCGAAGGAGAGTCAACCTCATGACGATTGTCGCGGGAGTCGCTGCATTTAATGCCGTCGCGAGCGTGTTCGTGGGCGGGCCGAACTGGTGGACGCGTGCGTGGGCCGTAGCCCTCGTGGTCGCCTTGCTGCTGATGCTCGTCAAGATGGTGCGCGCGTAGCGCATCGTCGCCATTGCCGTCGCCGCCTACTTCCTCGCCGGCTGAATCATTCGCGGTTCCCATCGCTCGGCCCCTCGAGCAGCCGCGCGAGATCCTGGCGGCTCTTTGTTTGAGCGGTTCGTAGAGCGATACCCGGTCGCCGGCGGCGGTCATCGGGCTTGCTCCTCCAGAAACGCCGCCAGCATCACGCGGACGATATTCGGGAGCAGCGCGCCGCGCTGCGCCTCGGTCAACGGAGCCAGGCTCTGGACGATGGGCGCGGCAGCGCGGAAAATGCGGAGGCAGAATCTCAATGACTCGTCCCGTTGCCTGCTAAGTATCGCTTCCCGGGCTCGTTGGTACTCTGGAGAGCCCTTGATGTCCTCCCACTTGGCCTCGTATGCCTTCTTCGCCGACTCGTAGTCACGCAGCAGGGCCTCCGCTCCGCCCCGGCCGGAGTATCGCGGCGCGAATGTAAGGCTAGGAGGCGACGGCAACGTGACCCCGCGCTTGACAAGCTCTTCGTGGAGCTGATTTGGCGGAATCCGGTCGCCGCTCTGGCGCAGGAGGTCGCTGGTGCGCATGAGGTCATCCACGTATGAGTTGCAATCCACCTTTGGGCCCGTTCCCGCTCCCCACCGTGGGACAACCTGGGAGATCAGCACACCCAGCGGCAGCGCGACGGCAGTGGCAAGCGCAATGGTCCGCAGCGGTGTCATCCCAACAGCTCCGTCACCGTCACGCCGAGGGCCTTGGCGAGCCGCTGGAGCATGCCGACCGTGGGATCGGAGCGCCCGTCCTCGAGCTTCTTCACGTACACGCGCGAGATCCCCGCCGCTTTCGCCAGCGCATACTGGCTCAGTTTCTTGGCCGTCCGCAGCTTCTTGAGCTTCATCCCCATCTGTCTCGGTGTGGGCGTCATAGTAAACTATGGTTTACACTCTGTCAAGGGGTCACCGCCGCCAGGTCGAGACGATGCGGATGAGCCCGACGAGCCAGACGAAGACCAGCGCGAACCCCACGGTCGTCTCGCTCGGCCACTCCATCACGGGTCCCCCTGGCCGCTCGCCGCGGCGTCCGCGAGAATCTCCTCCACCAGGGCCGGGAGGTTCTTTTCCTCACGGATCGCCCGGGCCGCGAGGGCTTCCGCCTCACGTCGGCTGAGTACCACCCGCAACGTATGCCGCGACTACTTCGGTAGGTCGGATGAATGATGACTGACGATGCGCCACTGTCCGTCTCGATTCCGGAACACCATGGTAAAGCGCGCAGGACGCGAGACGGCTTGGCCATCTCGGACATCGGAGAATGTGTAGTAGCCGGTGTTGACGGCAACGTCACCGTAAACGCGAATATGCTGCTCGCCGAAGGTGACTCTCGCATTCGGCCGCTTTGCGGCATCCTTGAAATATTCGGCGATGGTTGCCGGGTTTGCAGCAACCGTTTTCGCGGTCGTGCCCCAAAGGACGGCGTCCGCGTCGTACATCGCCGTTATCCGCCCCGGATCACGACTATCGTATGCGGCGCGCCAAGCCGCTGTGGCGGCTGCCACTTGATCTTGCCCAGGGACTCCACGTCCGCCGGCACCTGTCGCGCAGGCCGAGAAGAACACCACTGATAGCAACGTGAGTATCGCGTACATGGCTGGCTCCCCCCGGTTTGTGCCTTCTAACCGCGATTCAGCGCAGTGCATCACTCGATCACCTGGTCCGCCCGCAGCAGGAGTGACGGCGGGATCGTGAGGCCGAGCGCCTTCGCGGTCTTCAGATTGATGACCAACTCGAACTTGGTTGGCCGCTCGACGGGTAAGTCGGCGGGCTTCGCGCCCCTGAGTATTTTGTCCACGAACGTCGCCGCGCGCCGCTGGACTGCGTAGAGGTTGGCGGAGTAGATCATGAGGCCCCCGGCCTCCGCCCAGTAGGTCAGGCCGAAGACCGAAGGCAGGCGCCGGGCGTTGACGATCTCCACGATCCGAACCCGCACCTCGTCGAGCGCCGGATTGGGCCGCCCGAGGACGGCGTCGACGCGTGCCGTCCATCGCTGGGACGCAAGGCGCATCCAGCGTCAAGGGCTCCCGGAGGCCGATGGGGCAGCTCCACGCCGACTGCTGCGCGGCGGCCACGTCTCCTCATCTGCTGACATGGGAGCCAGACTGACCGCCACCGCCGAGAGAGATCACCCCTATCCGGGACGCCCTGGGCGCTACTTCCTTGAGGAGCTCGAGCTGTTTGCCGATCAGGTCGGTCATGAGCAGCGACATCCCCGTGACGTTTCCACCTGGACGGGCGAGGCTCGTGACCAGCCCCGTGCCCACCGCATCTCCGACTCCTCCCATCACGACCGGGATCGTCGACGTTGCCCCCTTCGCCGCGAGACTTGCATCGGTCCGAACGCCACGATGACGTCAACCTTCTGCTGGATCAGCTCCACCGCGAGCGGCAAGAGTTGATCGCTCCTCCCGGATGCGACTCGCTGCTCGAAGTGGATGTTCTGGCCCTCGCGCCAGCCCAACTCAGCCAGCCCTTCGCGAACGGCGGCCACGCTGCGGACGGCGAGTTCTGGCGAGAAGAGCCCGAGGAATCCGATCCGAGGCACCTTCCCCGCCTGCTGCGCCTCGGCGGCGAGCGGTGCGGCGAAGAGGCTGACAGTGATGCCAGGAGATGAATGCCCGCCGATCCATCACTCGATCACCTGATCCGCCCGCAGCAGGAGCGACGGCGGGATCGTGAGGCCGAGGGCCTTGGCGGTTTTCAGGTTGATGACCAACTCGAATGTGGTGGGCTGCTCCACGGGGAGATCGCCTGGCTTGGCGCCCTTCAGGATCTTATCCACGTAGGTGGCGGCGCGCACCTGGAGATCAGACGTATATGAGTCATAGGCCATCAGACCACCAGCATCGACCACGAGCCTGTAAGGGTACATCCCCGGCATTCTGTGTTGGGCCGCGAGCTCGACCACTCGTTTGCGGTGAACAACGAAGATGCTCGCGGACGTCACGAGGAGCCCTTCGGCGCGTTCCTTGGCTCCAGCGTCGAACGCGGCCGGAAGGTCATCGGCGGTCCGGATGTCTTGGACGAGCAGTTTCACTCCCAGGGACCGAGCCGCAGTCTCCAATTCCTTTACCTGGGGCGGCGCAATCGGGTCGACGAGGTATGCCAGCACGAGCACTCGCGAGACTCGGGGCACGGCCTCCTTCAGCAACTCGAGACGCTTGGCGGCAAGCCCGGACGACATCTGCGTCACCCCGGTGACATTGCCCCCAGGTCGGGCCAGGCTCGCGACGAGCCCGGTCGCCACAGGGTCGCCGAGGGCGTGCAAGACGATCGGGATCGTGCGGGTGGCGTTCTTCGCGGCCTGAGCGCCCGGAGTGGTGGTTACGACAATGACGTCCGCCTTGAGGCGCACGCAGTCGGCGGCGAGGGCGGGAAACCGCTCAGCCTGCCCATCCACAGAAAGGTAGTCGATGGCGATGTTCCGCCCATCTACATAGCCCAGGTCACGTAGGCCTTGGAAGAACGGGGTAAATCTGGTCGACTGCGGCGTACCTGGATCGAACGTGAGGAAGCACAGCCGGGGGATCTTCCTCGGCTGCGCCTCGGCGGCGAGCGGCGCGGCGAGGAGGCGCGGCAGGAACCAGCAAGGAACGCGCGACGGTCCATCACTCGATCACCTGATCCGCCCGCAGCAGGAGCGACGGCGGGATCGTCAGGCCGAGGGCCTTGGCGGTCTTGAGGTTGATCAGCAACTCGAACTTGTCGGGCTGTTCGATTGGGAGGTCAGCAGGCTTGGCGCCTTTCAGAATCTTGTCAATATAGAACGCTCGTTCGACGGAACTGTCTCGCGATATCGGTCACATAGCAAAACGAGCAGTCCTGATCTCACGTACGGCTGATGGGTAGTTAACGTCGGTAGCCGGTTCTCGATGGCGAATGCTGCGAGCCTCTCGGAGTCACGTTGAGTGATTGGTACCGGCTAGACAAAAAGCGCCTCCGCACGTTGCCTCAGCACCGCCGCAAACGCTGCGTCGAGATCCGCCGACGTTCGGAGTTCGACACGCTGTGGTCTGATACCCAAGATCTTGGCTGCGGCCGCCATCTGCTGATCTGGCAACGTCTGACCCGGGTTGCTTGAATCGATCAACACGGTAACGCGCGAGATCGAGGGGGCGGCCTCCTTGAGCAACTCGAGACCCTTCTGGACCATCTCGGCGGCCAGCATCGACAAGCCGGTGATGTTACCTCCAGGCTGCGCCAGACTGCTGACAAGGCCACTCGCGATGGGGTCGGCGATGTACACCATGACGATCGGGACTGTCCTCGTCGCCTGCTTGGCGACCAGCGTCAATACCGTGCCCGTCGTAAGCAGGACATCGACGTTTAGGCGAATCAACTCGGCTACGAGGTCAGGGAATCGGTCGGGCTTCCCTGGTGCACTTCGGCATTCAAGGACGACGTTGCGACCCTCGACGTAACCCAAGTCAAGTAGGCCCTGGCGGAATGGGCCGCGAATGAATGCGATCATCCGAACACCCGAGATAGCTGAGATAGCCGATCCGATAGACCTTCGCCGCCGGTTGCGCCTCGGCGGCGAGCGGCGCGGCGAGGAGCGCGGCAGCACCAGCAAGGAACGCGCGGCGGTCCATCACTCGATCACCTGATCCGCCCGCAGGAGGAGCGACGGCGGGATCGTCAGGCCGAGGGCCTTGGCGGTCTTGAGGTTGATCACCAGGTCGAACTTCGTCGGCTGCTCGATGGGCAGCTCGGCGGGCTTGGCGCCCTTGAGGATCCGGTCGACGTAGGTCGCAGCACGCCGATTCAAATCGGAGAGATCCACGCCGTAGGACATGAGGCCCCCCGCGTCCACGAACGTGCCTGTACGGGTAGATTGCGGGGAGCCGGTTTGTCGCCGCGAAGGCAACGATCCGGCCTCGGTTGTCATTGACCAAGGGATCGGGTATGACCAAGAGAGCCGGGACGCGTTCGTTCTTCATCGTGGCGAATGCGTCATCGAATTCTTTCGGCTCTCGTACCTGCACGACGCTGAAGCCGCAGTCCGAGCGCGCGAGCCGCGAGCTCGGTCTCCCGTCAAGAGGCCAGCCGTCGGTCGGATTGCGCAGGATTGGCGAGCACCGCCACATGGCTGACTGTCGGGAATGCCTCTTTGAGTAGCTCCAGCTGTTTGCCGCTGATCGCCAGAGTCGAGGTCAGGCTCAGCCCCGTGACGTTCCCGCCCGGCCGCGCCAGGCTGGCGACGAGCCCCGATCCCACGGGATCGCCAGATGTCACGAGGACGATCGGGATCGTGCTCGTCGCATTTCTTGCCGCCAGGGCTGCCGGCGTGTTCGATGCAACAATGACATTAACCGTGAGCCGGGCCAGCTCGGCCGCGAGGCAGGGAGGCGGTCGAACCGCCCGTCCGCCCACCGGTATTCGATCACGATGTTCCGTCCCTCGACATAACCGAGCTCGCGCAATCCTCGCCGAAAGGCTTCGACCGCCATGTGGCGCTCGCCGCGGAGTTGGCGCTCAGATACGCGACCCTGCGGGCACCTTCCCCGCCTGCTGCGCCTCGGCGGCGAGCGGCGCGGCGAGGAGGCCGACAGCGAGCCGGCGATGAATGCCCGCCGGTCCATCACTCGATCACCTGATCCGCCCGCAGCAGGAGCGACCGCGGGATCGTCAGGCCGAGCGCCTTGGCGGTCTTGAGGTTGATCACCATCTCGAACTTGGTGGGCTGCTCGACGGGGAGGTCAGCCGGCTTGGCTCCCTTTAGGATCTTGTCCACGAAGACCGCCGCCCGGCGCCAGAGATCAGGGAAGTTCGCGCCAAAGGCCAGCAGACCACCCGGCCTTGGCGTACTCTACGAAGCCGATCGTCGGGAGCCGGTGCTTTCGCGCCAGGTCGGCGATCCTGCCGGCCTCGGCAATGAGCATAGCCGTCCTCGTGCACTGACCATCGCATCGCGTTGCCCTTGCGGAGCGTGGACACGGCGCTCTCCAGGTCCGCTGGATCCCGTACTTCGATGGGCTGCAGCTGCAGCTTCAGCGTCTGTGCGGCGTCCTCCATGGCCCTGAGCACCGGCTTGTTCGCGGGGTTGTCACGCTTCAGCAGAACGCCCACGCGACTCAAGCGCGGAAGGGCCTCCTTGAGAACCTCCAGCCGTTTCGCGTTGAGCTCCGGGACAAAGAAGGACGACCCGGTGACATTCCCGCCTGGACGCGCGAGGCTCTCGACAGCTCCGGTCGCGACGGCCTCGCCGATGGCCCCGAGCACGATAGGAATCGTGTCCGTGGCACGCTTGGCGGCCAGGGCGCCGGGCGGCCCGTGCGTCACGAGCACGTCAGGCTTCCACCGGACGAGCTCGGCGGCCAGCTGGGGAAGACGCTGATTGTTCCCTTGAGCCCACCGGAACTCGATGACGAGGTTCCGGCCCTCGACATAGCCGAGATCGCGAAGCCCTCCCCGGAAGGCCTCCATCTGGCTGGCATAGCCGGACGGCGAGGTGGAACCAAGGAAGCCGATCCGGTACACCTTCGCCGGCTGGCTGCGCCTCGGCGGCGAGCGGCGCGGCGAGGAGGCCGACTGTGATGCCGGAGATGAACGCCCGCCGGTCCATCACTCGATCACCTGATCCGCCCGCAGGAGGAGCGACGGCGGGATCGTCAGGCCGAGCGCCTTGGCGGTCTTGAGGTTGATGACCAGCTCGAACTTCGCGGGCTGCTCGACCGGCAGGTCGCCCGGCTTGGCGCCCTTGAGGATCTTGTCCACGTAGGTGGATCTCAGTCCTTCTTGAGGTATTTCGTCCAGGTGTACTCGAGCACCACCTGGCCCTCGTGTTTGATTCCGACCCGGCCGGCCCGCTTAAACATGAACCCCTCGCGATCGCTGGGCTCGCCGGCTCCGTGTTCAGCGAAGAAGCCATATGGGGGCATGGGACCGACCAGCCCCCACGCTTCGAGCTGCCGATGCACGGCCCCTAGAGCATGAGAGAGCTCGTCTGCTGGGACTCGCTCGATCCGGTGGGCAATCTCGTTCCGCCGGCGCCGGATCCCCAGGAGAGCCTCCCTGTCGAGTACCTTCCCGTTGTCCGCCAGATAGGCGATGCGACGCTCGAGGTCCCCCAGCTCTTTGAACTTCCTTCGGGTCATCTGCGAGGACACGCCCTCCTCGAGGAGGGACACGAGGTCGATATACAGAAGGGAGGCGATGAATTCAGGGAGCGGCGGGATCTCGACCGCGACGGGCCCGATGTCGGTGATCAATCCAAGCCGATCGTGAAGAACGAGCGCGCGCCTGAGCAGGAAGGTCCGCCATCTCTCCTGGAAGGTGGCCAGGTCGAACTGCGGCACCTTCCCTACCCCGGTGCCTTGTGCCGTTTCACGTGCCATCGGACCGCCATTGGCAGCAAAATACAGCAAAATACCGCATCGCTCATAAAATCGCCGGTCGGGCGCGGCACATGAAACGTCACGACGGGCGCGGACTTGCGCGAGATGTGCGAAACGGCGTGGAGTTGCACGCGATCGACCGGGGGCATTAGGAAACTGTTGCTCTATCCAACTGAGCTACGGGGGCGTGCCCACCAGCGTCCGGCAGTGGTCCGAGTCTAGCACCGCGCGTGGTCGGCCTGCGGAGCTCCTCACGGCGCCTTCCACGTATTGGCGCCCGCGGCATCGAGGAAGTAGAGGAAGGGCTGGCCGTCGGAGGCGGTGCCGAGGAGCATGCGGGTCTTGCCCGCGCGGTCGCGGACGACCAGGCTGGGCGTGCCGTCGCGGTAGAGCGTGAGCTCGGTCACGGTACGTCCGGCGGGGCTGCCGAGGAAGATGCTGGCGGTGCCGTCGGGCAGGACGCCGAGCCCGACCTGGTGCGCGCCGGCGGTGTTGTAGAGGACGAGGCTGGCGGTGCCGTCCGTGGTGACCCCGAGCGAGCCACGGAGATGGCCCGCCGCGTCGCGCAGGTTGAAGCGTTCGGCGTCCAGCGCCTTCGCCGCGCCGGTCACGATGGGCGCCTGTCCGAGCAACGCCGCACTCGCGAGCAGGAGCAGGCCCAGGGCCGCCCCGCGCCGCCAGCGCCCGTTCTCACGCTCCAGCCGGTCCACGCGCCGCGCGAGGGCCTCGATCGTGGGCTCGGACATGGCTACCTCCCTGCCCCTCAGCTCGGGGGAATCTTCACCGTGCGCACCAGCGACCAGCCGAGCTGGCGGAGCTGCTTTTCCACATCCGGCCGCCGCCGGCGGTCGTCGCGCCGCCGCTCCATGGCGATGGTGACTTCACGCTGGCGGCGCGGCTTGCGGCGGCGGTCCGTGATGAGCTCGACGTTCTTGAGCTTGGCGATCTCCTGCTCGAGGTGCTGGTACACGCGCAGCTGGTCGGTGGCGACGATGAAGAGCACGTGCGGCGCGGGTCCGCCCTTCTTGACGATGCGCGCGGTCCCCGACCGGCGCAGCTTCGACAGCGGCGGTGCCGGCTTCGCGGCTGGCGAGGACAGCTTCGCGGCTGGCGAGGACAACTTCGCGGCTGGCGAGGACAACTTCGCGGTTGGCGAGGACAACTTCGCGGCTGGCGAGGACAGCTTCGCGGCTGGCAAGGACAGC
This sequence comes from uncultured Candidatus Rokubacteria bacterium, assembly GCA_963733725.1. Taxonomy (GTDB): domain Bacteria; phylum Methylomirabilota; class Methylomirabilia; order Rokubacteriales; family CSP1-6; genus DASRWT01. The sequence continues at coordinate 246,250 of CAVTFC010000018.1, forward strand.
TTCGCGGCTGGCGAGGACAGCTTCGCGGCTGGAGACAGGCACCTTCGATGCTCAGCGACCTCGGCTTCGACGCTGGCGATGACGACTTGGACGGCGGTGGCGACGGCTTCTTCTTGACCATGGTCTCCCCTCAGAGAAGGTCCGACGGATCGACGCCCCGCGCGGCGAGCAGCGCGCCCAGGCGCTTGAGCGCGGCCGCCTCGATCTGGCGCACGCGCTCACGGGTGACTCCCAGCTGCTTGCCGATGGCTTCCAGGGTTTGCGGCTCACCCCCGCCGAGCCCGAAGCGCTGGGTGACGACGCGGCGCTCCTGATCGGGCAGGTCCGCCAGGACGCCGGCGAGATCGGCGCGCGCGCGCAGGGCCGCCGCGAGCCCGCGGCCCGGCTGCTCCTCGGGATCGCGGATGACGTCCTGCAGGCTCCCCGAGCCGTCGCGCCCCATGGGCGCGTCGAGCGACAGGGTCCGCTGCTGGCGCAGGTGCTCGAGATCCTCGATCTGCTCGGGCACCCGCCCGAGCCGCTGGGCGAGCTCCGCCGACGTGGGCTCGCGGCCCAGCTCCTGCGTGAGCGCGGTGCGCGCCTTCGCGTACTGCGCGAGCCGCAGCTCCACGTGAACGGGCAGGCGCACCATCCGTGCCTGGTTGGCCAGCGCGCGCGTGATGGCCTGGCGTATCCACCAGGTGGCGTAGGTCGAGAAGCGCGTTCCGCGCTCGGGATCGAACTTGCGCACCGCCTGGAGGAGGCCGACATTGCCCTCCTCGATCAGATCGAGCAGCGAGAGCCCGCGGTGCACGTAGCGGCGGGCGACGCTGATGACGAGGCGGAGATTGGCCTCGACGAGCTGGCGCTCGGCGTCGGCGTCGCCCGCGCGGATTTTCCGGGCCAGCGCCTGCTCGCCGGCGGCGTCGAGGAGCTTGATGCGGCGGATCTCCTCCAGGTACATGCCCAGGATGGCCCGGCGCTTTTCCGCCGCCTCGCGGGGCTCACGGCCGTCGGTGAGCGTGGCGGCGCTGACCGCGAGCAGGCCCTCGAGCGACGCCTCCACGTCGTCCTGGAGCCCTTCCTCCGGCTCCTCGGCCTTACTCGTCTTCATCGTCCTCTTCCACCGGCTCCGGCATCTCGTCGGCGCGGACCATGACGACGTCGCGCCGCGGGAGGAGAAAGAGCGGGTTATACACCATGCCGTCGTGGCGGATCTCGAAGTGGAGGTGATGCGCGGTGGCGCGACCGCTCCGTCCGACCGAGGCGATGACGGTGCCCGCCCCGACGATGTCCCCGACGTTGACCAGATTCTGAAGGTTATGGGCGTAAATGGTCATGAAATCGTTCGGATGCTCGATCATCACCACGCGGCCATAGGCCTTCGCCCACCCGCTGAAGTATACCGTGCCGGGCGCGGCGGCATAGACCGGTGTCCCCGCCTCTGCGCGGATGTCGATTCCCGCGTGCCAGCCGCTGCGCCGCCGCCCTACGCTCGACACCACCGGCCCGATCACGGGCCAGATGAAATCGATGGCGCTTGGGCCGAGCGCGGGGACGTCGAGATACATCCGCGTGGGAACGCGCCGCGGGCCCACCAGGGCCACCAGGGACCCGTCGGGCTTGACCACGGCCCCCGCGGTGGCGCTGCCGCCCGCGCGGTTCCGGTCGCAGCCCGGCACGGCCAGCCGCTGGCCGACCCGCAGCGCCTCGGGGCGCGTGAGGCGATTGGCGTCGATGATGCGCTGACGCGGGACGCGGTAGAGGACTCCGATGCGGCTCACCGACTCGCCGTTTCGCACCACGTGCACGCAGGGCTCACCCGACGCGTCGGGGGGCGCCTCGACGCGGCGCGGCGGCGTCTTGGCTTTCGCGCCGGGCGGCTTCTCCGGGATCTTTGAAGGGGCCTTCGCCGGCGCCTCCGCGGCGGGGGCGCCGGGCGGCACGACGAGGACGAGCCCCGGCACGAGGAGACTCACGCCGATCGCACGCCGGGCGCGCTGGCGTCCGAGGCTCATGAGTCGAACTCCGCGTAGCGGATCCCGAACGATCTGAATCGCCCGGTGATCGGCCGCCACGTCACCGCCACCGTCTGGACATGCGAGAGCGGCGGGCCCTTCTCCAGGTCGCGCGCCAGCTCCTCGATGAGGCCCCGGCTGCCCTCGACCCGCACGCGCACGCGCCCGTCCTTGAGGTTCATGACGAAGCCGGCCAGGCCGAGCTGGCTCGCCTTGCGCTCGACGAAGTTGCGGTAGCCGACGCCCTGGACGAGGCCGTCGACGAAGATCTCGGCCGCGGTACGGAGGTCGCTGCTCATCGCGCGATCACTCGAGGTGCTGATAGTGGGCGGGATGTCGGCAAGGGGCATGTGAGCGTCGGGACCGCCGCCGCGCGGAGACCCGGGAGGTCTCGTGACCGGGAGAAATGGTCGGGGCGACTGGATTTGAACCAGCGACCTCCTGCTCCCGAAGCAGGCGCGCTACCAAGCTGCGCTACGCCCCGTCCTCGCGTGGTGTGCCGACGTCGGCATCATCCCTGCCACGCGTATTTCCCGATGAGCGGCACGAACACGCATCCCGAGTCCTCGGTGACGCGCATCTCGCCCCGCACCTTCTCGATGAGCTGCAACCGCTGCGTGTCCGGTCCTCCGACCGGCATCACCATCAGCCCGCCCTCGGCGAGCTGCTCGAACAGCGGCGGTGGTACCGCGGGGCCGCCCGCCGCCACCAGGATCCGGTCGAACGGCGCCTCGTCGGGCCAGCCGAACGTCCCATTGGCGGTGCGCCCCCACACGTTCGAGTATCCCAGCTCTTCCAGCATCTGGCGCGCTCGCGCGGCCAGGCGCGGCAGCCGCTCCATCGTGCAGACCCGCGCCGCGCACTGCCCGAGCACCGCCGCCTGGTAGCCCGAGCCGGTGCCGACCTCCAGCACCTTCTCGCGGCCGCTCAGCCGCAGCAGCTCCGTCATCCGCCCGACCATGAAGGGCTGCGAGATCGTCTGTCCCTCCCCGATGGGCAGCGGATAGTCGCCGTACGCCCGATCGCGGAGCGCTTCGTCCACGAAGCGGTGCCGCGGCACTTTTCGCATCGCCGCCAGCACGCGCGCGTCCGTCACGCCGCGGCCCGCGACCTCGTCCACCATCCGCTCGCGCGCGGCGGCGGTGCGATCGTGCGCGCCGGACACCGCTCCCCGCGCGATCACCGGCTCCGTCTCCGGAACTGCGCGTTGAGGCTCGACTCCCAGCTCCCCATCGCGCGGAGCGCGCCATGATGCGTGAGATCCAGGTGCAGCGGTGTCACCGAGGCCCAGCCCGCGTGCACTGCCGCGATGTCCGTGCCCTCGTCCTCCGCCCACACCGGCGGGCCCGCTCCGATCCAGTAGTACGGCCGCCCGCGCGGATCCACCTCGCGGATCGCCTTCGCGCTGTACACGCGCTGGCCCAGCCGCGTCATCCGGATCCCTTGCGGCCGCCCCGGCGGCACGTTCACGTTGAGTAGCGTCTGCGCCGGCAGGCCCTCCACCAGGAGCCGCGTGGCCACCGCCCGCGCCACTTCTCCCGCCGCGTCGAAGCCCACCCCCGTGTCGGGCTCGGCCTGCGACACCGCGATCGAGCGCACCCCCAGGAGCGTGCCCTCCATCGCCGCCGACACCGTCCCCGAGTACGTGACGTCGTCGCCCAGGTTCGCGCCGTGGTTGATGCCCGACACCACCAGCACCGGCGGCTCGGGCAAGAGCCCCAGCACGCCGAGATTCACGCAATCCGACGGCGTCCCGTTCACCGCGAAGCGCCGCTCCCCGAGCGTCTCCACGCGGAGCGGCCGGTGGAGCGTGAGCGCATGCCCCACCGCGCTCTGCTCGCGGTCGGGCGCGATCACGTACACCTCGCCGAGCGGCTCGAGCGCCGCCGCCAGCGCGGCCAGCCCCGGCGCGTGCACCCCGTCATCGTTGGTGACGAGGATCACGCCCGCCATCGCGCCCCCTCAAACACAAAAGGGCAGATCCGAGAATCTGCCCTCGGGTTCCCATGAAAATGGTCGGGGCGACTGGATTTGAACCAGCGACCCCTTGACCCCCAGTCAAGTGCGCTACCGGGCTGCGCCACGCCCCGACCCACGGTGCATTGTACGGATTGACGACGGAGAACTCAAGGCGCGACGCTCACTTTCGCTCGGGGCTCAGGCGGTTGCGCAGCGCGCGGAGACGCTCCCGCGTGCGCCGAAGGGTTTCCTCGAGGGTCATGCCCTTGAGGCCCAGGTCCATCTGATGCGTGCCGCGCGCCTCGGCGAGGAGCCGCTTGCGCGCGCCCTCCAGGGTGAGGCGCTCGGTATAGAGCAGGTACTTGATCCGGAGCACGAGCTCGAGATCGCGCTTGCGATAGAGCCGCTGCCCGCGGGGTTCTTCTTCGGCCGCAGGAGCTTGAACTCCGACTCCCAGTACCGGAGCACGTAGGCCGGAACCTCGGTGATCGACTCCACCTCGCCAATCCGGTAGTACAGCTTGTCTGGGATCGTCTGGTCCACGCGTCCCCCGGGGGCTAGTGGTTGAGCCGTAGCTTGAGCCCCTTGCTCGGCTTGAACGTGAGCACCTTGCGCGCGGTGATCTCGATGCTGTCGCCCGTCTGCGGGTTGCGCCCGCGACGAGACGCCTTCCGGCGGATCCGGAAGTGCCCGAAGCCGACGATCTTGACGTCCTCGCCCCGCTCGAAGCAGTTGAAGATGATGTCGAACAGCGTCTCGACCACTGACGCCGACTGGCGCTTGGACAAGCCATGCGCCGCCACCGCGTTGATCAGGTCGTTCTTGGTCAGCGCCGTCACCTCCCCTCGACCGTCACCGATTCTTCCAGCCATCGCACATAGGCGGGCGCGCCCGCGTCCACCGGCAGCGCCAGCACCTCGGGAACCGTGTAGGAGTGCAGCTCGTGCACCCGGCGCTCGAGCGCAGGATACCGCGCGCCGTCCGTCTTGATCACGAGCAGGCACTCCGCCGCCTCCTCGCGCCGGCCCTCCCAGCGATAGATCGACGTGAGGCCGGGCAGCACGTTCACGCAGGCGGCGAGGCGCTCGTCCACCAGCGCGCGGCCCAGCGCGAGGGCATCTTCCTGGGTGGGCGCGGTCACGAGCACCACGTGCGGGCCGGTCACTTGGGACCGCCCGGGGTGACGAAGCCCGCGATGCCCTTGGCCGCGAGCGCCTTCTTTCCCGCCTGCGCCTCGGCGGGCGTGGCATAGCCGCCCACTCGGACCAGATGGATGGTGGTCCCGCCGTCCGCCGGTGTGGAGGCCACGCGGCGGATGCGCACCTCCAGCCCTTCCGACGCGAGACGCCGTGACAGCGTCACCGCGTCCTTGAGATCGAGCGCCGGCCGCACCACCACGCCACCCGTCACCGCCTGTGCGGTACCGCTTCCCTTCAGCGCCGCCGTCACCGCGTCCACGCTCGAACCCGTCACCAGCACCTCGTGGCGGCTCGCTGCGGGCGTGGCCCCCCCGCGCGTGACCTGGGCCACCTCTACCGAGAAGCGGTCGGCGCGGAGATCCTGGGCGAGCCGCTCGGCATTGCCCGCGTTCTCGAACAGCCCCACCTGCACCCAGTAGCCGCCGCCACCGTTCAGGGGCTTGGCCGGCGCGGTCGGCGCCGGGGCCGCGGCCTTCGCCATCAACGTCGGCGCCTTCGCGGGCGGCTTGGACGCCGGCGTGTCCTTGGCGACGGGCGCAGGGCCAGTGAGCGTAGCGGCCCTCGCGGGAGGCTCCGTCCTGGGCGCCGAGGCGGCCGCCTTGATGGGCTCCTTCTTGGCCGACTCCTTCGCGGCGGGCATCTCTTTCGCCGCGGAGAGATCCTTCGCCGGGCCCGCTTCCTTCGGCGCGACCGGCTCCTTCACGGCAGGCAACTCCTTGGCGGCGGGTGCCGGCGGGGTGGCGACCACGGGGGCCGGCCCTGCGGGCGCCGGCGCGGTCTCGATTCGCGTGGGCGGCGCGGGCACGGCCCGCGTCAACTGCGTGTCCGTCAGCGCGGCGCGCTCCGGCGAGCCGGTCTCGAGCCACTGAAGTATGTACGGGACCGAGATCACGATGACGACCGCGAGCGCAGCGAGCACGAGGAACGCGCGCAGCCAGCCCGCGGCCAGGAAACTCCGCGATGCCGAGCGATCCTCCCCGTCTTCCGCGAGATAGTCGTCCCGTTCGGGGGTCATGGCGCAAGCGTCCTCAAGGAGAATTTGTCAACTGCTGCGCCATCTTAGCATAGCGAGTTTCCCCGCCAAGCGATTAAACCGCGGGTCGACTCATTCCCGTCAGCGCCGGCCGCTCCCCAGGGAGCGCCGCGGGCCGGGCCGGGCAACACTCTTGCCGCTCTTCCGGAACAGCAGCCGGATGGGTGAGCCCGCGAATGGATGAGCGTGCCGCAGGGAATTGACGAGGTACCGCTCGTAGGAGAAGTGGATGTTCTCGGGCAGGTTCACCCGCAGCGCGAAGGTGGGCGGCGAGACCGCGACCTGCAGCGCGGCCTGGATGCGGAGGGGCACCCCGTGCGCGGACATGGGTCGGCGCTCGAGCGCCTCGCGGAACAGCGCGAGCAGATCGCCCGGCGCGACGCGGCGCTGGGCCTCCGCGGCCACCCGATTCACCGTGTCGAAGAGCTCGGGGAGACCGGCGGCGCGCAGCGCGGAGATGAAGCAGATGGGCGCGTAGTCGAGGAAGGGCAGCCGGTCCTGGATCTGGCCGGTCACATCGGCGCGGCTCACCATCCCCGGCGGGACCAGGTCCCACTTGTTCACCGCGATCACCAGCGCGCGGCCGGCGTCGTGCGCGTAGCCCGCGATGTGCGCGTCCTGCGGCGGTGACTCCTTCCGTGGCGTCGAGCACGACCACCGCCACCTGACAGCGCTCCAGGCTCTTGAGCGCCATCACCACCGAGAGCTTCTCGAGGGCCTCGGACACCTTGCCCTTGCGGCGGATCCCCGCAGTGTCGATGAGGACGTAGGGGTGACCGCGGAAGGTCAGCGGCGTGTCCACGCTGTCCCGCGTGGTGCCGGGAGCGGAGTGAACGAGCACGCGGGGCTGGCCGAGCACCGCGTTGACGAGGGACGACTTGCCGACATTGGGCCGTCCCACGATGGCCACGCGCACGCCGTCGATGCCGGGCTCCGCCACGGGCACCGGCGCCGCGTCGCGGACGGCCTCGAGCATCTCGGCCACCCCGCGCCCATGCTCCGCGGATACCGGCATCACGGTCTTGAAGCCGAGGCGATAGACGTCGCCCAGCGCGGCCTCCTGGACGGCGCCGTCCACCTTGTTGGCCGCCACCACCACCGGGCGCCCGCTCCGTCGCAGGATGCCCCCGATCTCGGTGTCCACCGGGGTCAGCCCCTCGCGCCCGTCCACCGTGAAGACGATGAGATCGGCCTCCTCGATGGCGAGCATGATCTGCGCGCGCATGGCGGACAGGAGGTCGTCCGTCGTTCCCGGCTCGAAGCCGCCGGTGTCCACGACCGTGGCCTGCCACCGCTCGAAGGTGACGGTGCCGTAGAGCCGATCGCGGGTGACGCCGGGGACGTCGCGGACGAGCGACTGGCGGCGGCCCACGAGGCGGTTGAAGAGGGTGGACTTGCCCACATTGGGGCGACCCACGATGGCGATGATGGGGCGGATCACGCCGGCGCACCGCCGAGGAGACCCGCGAGCAGGGCGCGCGCGGTGGGCTCCACCGGGGTGACCGGTACCCCCAGCGCGGCGCTGAGATCGGCCGGGGTGAGGTCGTCGAGAAAGACCCCGGCGCCGTCGCGGAGCGCCACCGCGGGCACGAGCACCTCCGCGCCGAGCGGGGAGCCGGCCAGCGCGGTCTGGATATCGGCGCCGGTGAGCAGCCCCGCTACGCCGATGCTGCCGCCGAACCATTGATTGGCCACCGGGACCACGCGCGCGCTGAGGCCGTCGACCTCGAGGGCCCCGAGCAGCCGCCGCAGTCGCGGCGCGTACATCTCGCCCGTGACCACGGTGACGGCGCGGGATCGCGTCAAGCGGGCGGGCGCGCGGCGGCGGGCGCGCGCCCAGCCGTCCTCGAAGCGCCGCACGAGCCCGATCCCGTCCTCCGCCACCGGGAAGCCCTCGTACACGGAGCGCGGCCGGCAGGGGGAGCGCGGCCTGGAGATAGAGCTCGTCCCCGCCCCAGACGAAGCGGCTGCCCAGCCGCGCGCGCAGCTCGGCTCTGCCAGCCTCCGAGCGTCCGCACGAGCGCGCGGGCCTCGTCCACGGTGAGGGTGCGGAGGCGCGGGAGACGCTCGCGATGCGCGCGTGAGGCCCACCGGCACCACCGCCGTCGTCGCGACCGCCGGGTGGAGCGCGGCGAGCTCGCGTATGGACCGGTCGAGCTGTGGCCCGTCGTTCCAGCCCGGGCAGAGCACGATCTGGGCGTGCATGCGGATCCCGCCGCGCGCCAGTCGCGCCATGAGGGGCATGAGGTCGCGCTTCACGCGCGGCTCGCCCAGGAGCCGGTGGCGGAGCTCGGGATCGGTGGCGTGCACCGAGATGTAGAGCGGTGACAGCCGCTGCGTCTCGATCCGCCGGAGCTCCGCCTCCTCGAGATCGGTCAGCGTGATGTAGTTGCCGTGCAGGAACGAGAGCCGGAAGTCATCGTCCTTGACGTAGAGGCTCTTGCGCATCCCGCGCGGGAGCTGGTGGATGAAGCAGAACACGCACTTGTTGGCGCACGTGGAGATCTCGCCCGGGGTCGGGCCGAGCAGCTCGAGGCCCAGATCGGCGCCCCGCCGCACCAGAGTGAGGCCGGTGGTCTGGCCCTCGCGCTCCACCGCGCAGGACAGTCGCGCGTCGCCCGCATTGAAGTGGAAGTCGATGACGTCGCGCACGCGCTCGCCGTTGATGGCGAGTGATGCGATCGCCCGGGCGCAGGCCCGCGCGGCCGGCCGCGCCGTCCCGCGCCACCGCGCCCACCACCACGCCGTCCTCGTCCCCGCTTCGCCGCGGCGCCATGTCAGCCTCGGCCGGCGACGCTGGCGGGCGGATTGAGCTGCTTGAGTCCTTGCATGATGTACTGGAGCCCGGAGACGACGGTGAACGCCGCCGCGAGCCAGGCGAAGATCCGGGGAATCAGCTGCCCGGTCATGAAGTAGAAGAAGAGCATGGCCGACACCACGGTGCCCATCTGGAGCACGGTGGACATCTTCCCGATCCAGGTGGGCGCCGGATGCACGGTGCCGCCCGCCACGTGGATGACCAGCACGCCCACCGACAGGATGAGGTCACGGCTCACCACCACCGCGGTGATCCAGAACGGGACGACCTTGAGGTAGGTGAGCGTGACGAAGGCGGACGTGAGGAGCAGCTTGTCGGCCACGGGGTCCAGGAAGGCGCCCAGCCGGGACTGGCTGCCGCGGCGGCGCGCGATGTAGCCGTCGAGCAGGTCGGTGAAGCTCGCCAGGCAGAACACCACGAAGGCCTCCCCCACTCGGCGGTACACGAGCAAGGTGACGAAGACCGGGATCAGGAAGATGCGCAGCGTGGTGAGCCAGTTGGCGAGTCCCATGGTTGGGCGGGCGCTCAGCCCTCGTGCCGGTAGGGCGCGAGCTGGGTGGCGAGGCGCCGCGGCACCTCGACCTCGACGCGAATACCCTCGGGTAGATCCGCGCGCTCGAGCACCCGACCGCGGTCGTAGCAGAGGGCGAGCGCCGGCCCGTCGCGGTACGGGATGAGGAGGCGCATCCGCTCCACGCGCGGTCGGAAGAGGCGGTCGATGCGCTCGAGCAAGGTGTCCACGCCCTGCCCGGTGCGCGCGGAGATGGCCACGCCGTTGAAGCGCGCGACGAGGTGGCCAAGGGCGGCGTCCGCCTCCAGGCGGTCCACCTTGTTCAACGCCACGATGGTGGGCTGCTTGGCCAGGCCCAGCTCGTCGAGGAGGCCCTCCACCGCCGCCATCTGCTCGTCCACGCCGGGATGGCTCGCGTCCACCACGTGCACAAGGAGGTCCGCCTCCGCCAGCTCTTCCAGCGTGGCCTTGAAGGCGGCGACCAGCTGATGCGGCAGCTTGCGGATGAAGCCCACGGTATCGGTCAGGATGAAGGGCGCGTGGCTCGGCCCGGAGACCAGCCGCGCCGCGGGATCGAGGGTGACGAAGAGCTGGTCCGCGGCCACCCGGCCCGCGCCGGTGAGCTGGTTGAGCAAGGTGGTCTTGCCCGCATTGGTATAGCCGACGAGCGCGACCACGGGATACCCGGTGGCCGACCGCCGGTCGCGCACGAGGCGGCGGTGCACCCGCACGCGCTTGAGCTCCTCGCGAATCTTCTCGATGCGGTGGCGGATCATCCGGCGGTCGGACTCGAGCTGGGTCTCGCCCGGCCCCCGCGTCCCGATGCCGCCGCCCAGGCGCTCGAGATGCTTCCACTGGCGCACCAGCCGCGGCAGGAGATAGGAGAGCTGGGCCAGCTCCACCTGGAGCTTGCCCTCCATGGTGCGCGCGCGCTGGGCGAAGATGTCGAGGATGAGCGCGGTGCGGTCGATGACCTTGAGTCCCAGCGTCCCGCCGAGGTTGCGCTCCTGGATGGGCGAGAGCGCGTCGTCGGAGATCATCAGGTTGGCGCCCTGCTGCTTCGACCAGTCGCGCATCTCCTCGACCTTGCCCTTGCCGAAGTAGAGCGCGGGTGAAGGGGCGCGCCGGTCCTGGGTCATGCGCCCGATCACCTCGGCCCCGGCGGACTCCGCCAGCCGGCCCAGCTCGTCCAGGGACTCATCCACCTCGAAGCGCGGCTGCTTGGGCAGCCGCAGCGCGGTCAGCATTGCCTTCTCCCGCGTGCTCACTCCGTCAGCCCCTCCTCTCGTGCCAGTCTCTCCACCGCCCGCACCGCGCCGTCGAGCCCACCCACTGTGTCGACCTCCAGCCAGCGCACCTCGGGATCGCGCGCGAACCAGGTCATCTGGCGCTTGGCGTAGCGGGTGGTGTCCCGGATCATCAGCCGAGTCGCCTCGGCCTCCGTCATGTCGCCCCGGAGTACCGCGCAGAACTGCCGGTAGCCAATGCCCCCCATGGCGGGAAGCGCTTCATCATACCCTGCTTCGAGGAGCCCCTGCACCTCGCTCATCATCCCACGGGCCACCATGGCGCGCACCCGATCCGCGATCCGCCGGCCCAGCTCCTCGCGCGACTGGCGGAGGCCGACCATGAGCAGCCGAAATGGAGGCACCGCCGTGCTCCAGTCGGCCGGCTCGGGACCCGGCCCGCCGAGCGTGAGGACCTCCAGCGCGCGCACGAGCCGGACCCGGTCCCGCGGGTGCAGCCGCGCCGCCGCCGCCGGGTCCCGTTCGGCCAGGCGCCGGTGGAGCGCTTCCGATCCCTGGGCGGCGGCGATCGCTTCGAGCTCGCCCCGCAGCGCGGGATCCGCGGGCGGCGCCGCATGGAGGCCCTTGAGGAGCGCGCGGACGTACAGCCCGGTGCCCCCCACCACCACCGGCAGCCTCCCCCGCGCCCGGATGCCCGTCATGGCCTCGAGCGCGTCCCGGCGGAAGCGCGCCGCGTGATAGCGCTCGGGAGGATCCACCACGTCGATGACGTGATGGGGCAGCGCCGCGCGCTCGCCCGGGGTGGGCTTGCCGGTGCCGATGTCCATGCCGCGATACACCTGGCGGGAATCCGCGTTCACCGCCTCGAGCGGAAGGCGGGCCGCGAGGCGTACGGCGACGTCGGTCTTTCCCACCGCGGTGGGGCCGACGAGAACGAGGAGCGGAGGGAGCGCGGCGGGTGGGCGGCGACTCTCATTTTTCATATTGCTCGCCTCGCCTTCGGCTCGCGCTCGCCCTACCACGTCCGTCGCAGTTCCTTTCGAATCTCACGCAGCGAGAGTCGCGAGACGATGGGACGCCCGTGGGGACAGAAGTACGGCGTGCGCGTGGCGGAGAGATCGGTGAGGAGCCGGCGCATCTCCTCGCGCTCGAGCGGCGCCGGCGCCTTGATGGCGGCGCGGCAGGCAATGAAGGCCAGCGCGCGGTCGAGCTGCGGCGCCGCGCCCTCCTTGCCGGGGCTGGCCAGCTCCTCGAGCATGCGCGTGACGAGCCGCCGGGGCTCGCGCCGGGCGAGGAGCGCGGGCACCGCGCGGACCAGACAGGTGGCGCCGCTCCAGCCCTCCAGCGCGAAGCCCAGCCGCTCGAGCGTGGGGGCCCACTCGGCGAGGAGCTCCCGCTGGCCGGGTGGCAGCTCGAGCGTCTCCGGAAAGAGCAGGTCCTGGGAGGCGAGCGGCGCCGCGGCGAGGTCCGTCTCCAGCCGCTCGAAGAGCACGCGCTCGTGCGCCACGTGCTGGTCCACGAAGAATACTTCCTCGTCGGAGGCCGCGACGATGAAGGTGTCCTGGAGCTGGCCCACCACGGCGCCGAACAGCTCGCGGCCGAAGGGCGCGAGCGCCTCGTGAAAGAGCCCGGGCTGCCGGGCGGATTCTCCGCCGGGCTCGGTGACCACGGTGAGGGGGCTGCTCCCCGTCACGAACGCGGCGGTCGGATCCGCGATGCCGGTGGGGCCGATGCCGCCCTGGCGCTGGACCACCTCGGCGGCGCGCAGGGCAGCTTGCGCCGCGACATGGAGCGCTTCCTGGACCAGCCGGGGCGAGCGGAAGCGCACCCAGGCCTTGGCGGGGTGGACATTGACGTCCAGCTCCTGCGGCGGCAGGTCGATCCAGATCACGGACACGGGGTACTGGTCCCGGGCGAGCAGCGGCCGATAGGCGTCGAGCAGGGTCTGCGTGAGGAGGGTGTCGCGCACGGGTCGCCCGTTCACCACCCAGGTCATCTCCTCGCGGCTGGCGCGCGCGGCCTGCGGCGGCGCGATGAGTCCCACGAGGGCGAGGCCGCTGGATGCCTGCCGGAGCTCGAGCATCTTGCCCGCGACCTCCCAGCCGTAGATGGCGCCCACGCGGTCGCGCAGGCTCTTGGCCCGGGGCGCAGTGAGCGCGGGGCGCCCGTCGTGCGTCACCGCCAGATGCACCTCGGGATGGGCGAGCGCGACCCCCTGGAGCAGGCGCAGCGCCATGCGCCAGCTCGGTGCGCGCCGCCTTGAGGAACTTGAGCCGCGCGGGCGTATTGAAGAAGAGGTCGCCCACCTCCACCGTGGTGCCGGCGGGCGCGGCGACGGCCAGGGGCGCCTCCGCCGCGCCGCCCTCGCCGCGCAGCAGCGCCCCCTCGATCGCGCCCTTGACGCAGGACAGCAGCGAGAAGCGGCTCACCGCGCAGATCGCGGGCAAGGCCTCGCCGCGGAAGCCGAGCGTCTGGATGGCGTCGAGATCCGCGTCGGTGGCGATCTTGGATGTCGCGTGCCGCGTGAGGGCCCAGCCGAGCTCTTCCGCGGTCATGCCGACGCCATCGTCGCGCACGCGGACGAGCTGGCGGCCGGCATCGCGGAGATCCACCGTGATCTGGGTGGCCTCCGCGTCGAGTGCGTTCTCCACCAGCTCCTTGACCACGGACGCCGGGCGCTCCACCACCTCGCCGGCAGCGATCTTGTTCACCAGGTGCTCGGGCAGTAGCTTGATCCGGCTCATGCCGGGCGCTCCCGGAGCACGCGCTGCCACTCGGCGAGCAGGTTGAGCGCCGCGAGCGGCGTCATGGTCCCGATGTCGAGCGCGGCGATATCCTTGAGGATGGGGTCGCCGCCCGGCGGGAAGAGGCCGAGCTGCACGGGCTCGGACCCGACCGAGGGAGCGGCGGCCGGCGCCCCGGCCGCGCTCAGCGCCGCCCGCTCGCTTTCCAGCTCGCCGAGTATGGCCTTGGCCCGGGCCACCACCGCGACGGGCAGCCCCGCCAGCCGCGCCACCTGGATGCCGTAGGACCGGTCGGTGCCGCCGGGCCGCACGGTGTGGAGGAAGATGATCTCGTCATTCCACTCGCGCACGGCCACGTGGAAGTTCCGGATTCGTGGGAACCGGTCGGCCAGCGCGGTGAGCTCGTGATAGTGCGTGGCGAAGAGCACCTTGGCCCGATGCGCGCCCTCGTGCAGCGCCTCCGCCACCGCCCAGGCGATGGCCAGCCCGTCCAGCGTGGAGGTCCCCCGCCCCACCTCATCGAGGAGCACCAGGCTGCGCGCGGTGGCGTTGTGGAGAATGCTCGCCGTCTCCACCATCTCCACGAGAAAGGTGCTCTGGCCGCGGGTGACATTGTCCTGGGCGCCCACGCGCGTCAGGATGCGATCCACCAGCCCGATGCGTGCGGAGGCGGCGGGGACGAAGCTCCCCATCTGGGCCAGGATGACCAGGAGGGCGGTCTGGCGCATGAACACGCTCTTCCCGCTCATGTTCGGCCCGGTGAGGATGACGACCTGGGTGGTGTCGGGATCCAGGGCCACGTCGTTGGGCGTGAAGGCGCGCGCCCCCGCCGCCTCGATGACGGGATGGCGGCCGCCCTTGATCTCGAGCACGCGGCTCTCGTCCACCACGGGACGCACCCAGCCGCGGAGATGCGCGCACTTCGCCGAGCGCGGCGAGCGCGTCCAGGGTCGCCACCGCGCGCGCGGTGCGCAGGAGGGCCTCGGCCTGCGCCGGCCACGCGGGCACGGATCTCGACGAAGAGCTCGAACTCGAGCGCCGCCATGCGCTCTTCCGCGCCCAGCGCGCGGCTCTCGTACTCCTTGAGCTCGGTGGTGACGTAGCGCTCCGCCCCCACGAGGGTTTGCCGCCGCACGTAGTCGGCGGGAACCTGGCCGCGTGGGCATTGCTCACCTCGATGGAGTAGCCGAAGACGCGGTTGAAGCGCACGCGCAGCGAGGGGATGCCGGTGCGCGCGCGCTCGCGGCCCTCCAGGGAGGCGATCCACGCCTTGGCATCCCGGGCGGCGCGGCGCAGCTCGGCGAGATCCGCGCTCCAGCTTTCCCGGATGAGCCCGCCCTCCCGGAGCTCCTTCGGCGGCTCGTCCTCCAACGCTTCCTCGAGGAGGCGCGCCAGCTCGGGTAGAGCCGCGACGTCTCCGGCGAGCTCGGCGCCGAGCGGCGTGGCCAGCGGGGCCAGGGTCTCGCGCAGCGCGGGCAGGGCGCGAAGCGACGCGCGCAACCCGACGAGGTCGCGGGCATGCGCGATGCCCAGCGCGGCGCGACTGGCCAGGCGCTCGATGTCGCCGATGCCCTCGAGCCGCGCGCGCAGGGCCGCGCGGGCCTCCGGCGCGTCGACGAGCGTGCCCACCGCCTCCTGGCGCCGCGTGATGGCGTCCACGTCGCGCAGGGGCCGAAGGAGCCACTGGCGCAGGGCTCGCGCGCCCATGGGCGTGCGCGTGCCGTCGAGGAGCCCGATGAGGGAGCCCTTCACGGCGCGCTCCTGGGCGGTCTCGAAGAGCTCCAGCGTGGCCACCGCGACCTGGTCCAGCCCCAGCGCGTCGCCGGCGCTGAAACGCAGGAGCCGTGTGAGGTGGCCGAGCCGGTCGCCCTGGGTCTCGCGCAGATACGCCAGCGCCGCCCCCGCGGCCTGGAGCCCCGCCCCCGCCCGCCCACGCCGAATCCCTCCAGGCTCTCGCCGCTGAAGTGGGCGCGCAGGCGCGCCCCCGCCGGCTCGCGCCGGAACCAGTCGGGATCGCCGAGGGTGAGCGGGACCCCGCGCGCGGCGAGCACGCGGCGCAGCGCCTCGTCGCCGTCGCCGCTGACGAGGATCTCCGCCGGCCGGCGCAGCAGGGCGGCCTCCAGCAGCGCGTCCCCCGCTCCCGTCTCCTCCCCGGCCCAGAACTCGCCGGTGGATACCTCCGCCAGCGCGATGCCGAGCGCGCCGCCGCGCCCGCCTACCGCCTTGGCATCTCGATGAACGGCCAGGAGATAGTTGCTGGCGGCGCCGTCGAGCATCTGCGTGTCGGTGAGCGTGCCCGGGGTGATGACGCGCACCACTTCGCGCCGCACGAGCTTCTTGCCGCGGCCGGGCGCCTCCATCTGCTCGCAGACCGCCACCTTCTGGCCCTGGCGGATCAGCTTGGCGATATAGGTGTCGGCGGCATGGTGCGGAATGCCGGCCATGGGCGTCGCCTGTCGCGCGGTCAGCGTGATCTGCAGGAGCCGCGCACCCAGCTGGGCGTCCTCGGCGAACATCTCGTAGAAGTCCCCCAGCCGGAACAGGAGGAGATAGTCCGGGTAGCGGCGCTTCAGCTCCTGGTACTGCTGCATCATGGGCGTGAGCTCGGTGCCGCGAGCGTCCGTCACGAGCGGAGGAGGGCCGTCAGGCGGTCGTAGGTGGTCTCGAGCGTCTCGGGCAGGACCTTGGTATCGGCGAGGACGGGCATGAAGTTCGTGTCGCCGTTCCAGCGCGGGACCACGTGGGTGTGCAGGTGGCCGAGCACGCCCGCCCCCGCGACTCGTCCCAGGTTCATCCCGATATTGAAGCCGTCGGGCGTGTAGCCGGCATTGAGCGCGCGGACGCTCTCCTGGACGAGGGTCATGGTCTCGGCCAGCTCGTCGGCGGTCGCGTCCTCGACCTTGGCCACGTGCCGGATGGGCATGGCCATGAGATGGCCGGGGGCATAGGGGAAGGCGTTGAGGATGAGGAAGGCGCGCCGGCCGCGCCGGAGAATCAGGGCTCGACGATCGTCACCGGCGGAGAGAGCGGAGCAGAAGACGCACGAATCGTCGGGCGCCCCGGCGGAAGTCACGTAATTCATCCGCCATGGTGCCCACAGACGATCCACTCGGCAGGTCTAGGTGTTGACGAGCTCGCGGAGCCGCTTGCCGACCTTGAAGAAGGGCACGCGCTTCTCGGGCACGCTCACCGCGTCGCCGGTCTTCGGATTGCGTCCCTTGCGGGAGTTCCGGTGTCGGATCCTGAAGCTGCCGAACCCCCGCAACTCCACCTTGTCTCCCTTGGCGAGTGCGTCGGTGATGTTGTCGAAGACGGTATTGACGATGGTCTCCGTCTCCTTCTTGGTGAGGCTCGACACCCTGGAGACTTCGTCGATCAGATCCGCTTTGGTCATGACCTGACTCCCCCCCGTCGTCCCGGCGGTCGTCTGACCAGCCCGACCGGAACGCGATCAGGATGGCTAGGATTCTGGCGTCACGCTAGCATGCAGGCGGAAAGATTGTCAAGAAGGTTGAGGGGTTAGGGGTCACCCCCAGCCCCTCCCCGCTAGTACATCAGGTAGAGGGGGGTCCGCAGGGTGGGGAGTGACGGCAGGAGCGCCGCGGGACCGCCCAGACCAAGCTGTCCGCGCAGCAGATCGGAGATCGAGAATCGCCGCCGCGGGTAGATCAGCTTGGGCTTTCCCGGAATTCCGGAGAGCTTGGCGGCGGCCTCCACCGCCTCCTCGAAGCCGCCCAGCTCGTCCACCATCTTGAGCGCGTGGGCCTGCTTGCCGGAGTAGATGCGCCCGTCGGCAAAGCTCCGCACCGTGCCCTCGTCGAGCCCCCGACCCTTGGCGACTGCGGCGACGAACTGACCGTAGACGTCGTCGAGCAGCGCCTGGAGGATGCGCCGCTCCTCGGGGGTCATGGCGCGGGAGAAGTTACCGACGTCCTTGTAGGCCCCCGACTTGATCACGACGTACTCGACCCCGACCTTCTTGAGCAGGCCCTCGACATTGGCCATCTGCATGATGACGCCGATGGACCCGGTGAGAGTCCCGGGATTGGCGAAGATGCGATCGGCGGCGATCCCGACATAGTACCCGCCCGACGCGGCCACCGCGCCGAAGGAGGCGACCACCGGCTTGCCTGCCTTCCGCACCCGCTCGATGGCCCCCACGATCTCCTGGGTGGGCCCCACCACCCCGCCCGGGCTATTGACCCGGACGACCACCGCCTTCACCGCGGGGTTCTCGGCATGCTCCCGCAGCTCGCGCACGGCCCCATCGCCGTCGAGGATGATGCCCTCGATTTCCACCACCGCGATGCGCGCGCCGCCGGGCAGCGACCCGTCCTCGAGCACCGCCATGAGTACCCAGACGGTGACGAGAAAGGCCAAGAGGAGTCCCACCGCCAGGCCGAGGCCCAGCAGCAGGCTGCGCGCGCGCGAGGCCACCCCGGGTCTCCTACTCCTCGTCGTCGAAATCGTCGTCCTGGCGCCGCTTCCGTCCCTTGGCGCCCCGGCCGCGCCCGCCATCCGTCTGCGCGGGCTCGTCCAGCATCACCGCCGCCGCAAGCTCCTTGAGCGAGAGCCCGATGCGCCGCTCGTTGGGATCCACCCGGATCACCAGCAGCGTGAGCTCGTCGCCCACGTTGACCAGATCCGCCGGCGTGGCGATGGGCCGATTGGACATCTGCGAGATGTGGAGCAGGCCATCCACACCGGGCTCCAGCTCCACGAAGGCGCCGAAGTCAGTGAGGCGGACCACCTTACCAGTGACACGCGAGCCCATCGGGTAGCGCAGGGTGACGGACTCCCACGGGTCAGGCTGAATCTGCTTGAGCCCCAGCGAGATCCGCTTGTTGTCGCGGTCCACGTTGAGGATCTGGGTCTCCACCGGCTGGCCCTTCTTGAGCAGCTCGGAGGGATGCCCGATATTGCGGGTCCAGGACATGTCGGAGATGTGGAGCAGGCCATCCACGCCAGGCTCCAGCTCCACGAAGGCGCCGAAGTCGGTGAGGTTGCGCACCTTGCCTTGCACGCGCACTCCCGCCTTGTAGCGGTCGTCGATGGTCTCCCACGGATCGGCCTCGACCTGCTTCATGCCCAGGGAGATCCGCTTGGTGGCCTTGTTGACCTCCAGCACCTGCACCTCGACCATGTCGCCCACGTTGACGATCTTCGAGGGGTGGCGCACCCGCCGGGTCCAGGACATCTCGGACACGTGGACCAGGCCCTCCACGCCGGGCTCCAGCTCCACGAAGGCGCCGTAGTTGGTGAGGCTCACCACCCGCCCCTGCACGCGCGCGCCGGAGGGGTACCGCTGATCCACCACCGCCCACGGGTCCGAGGACTTCTGCTTGTAGCCGAGTGAGACGCGCCCGGTTTCCCGGTCGAAGTGGAGCACCACCACTTCCACCTGGTCGCCCACCTGGAAGATTTCGGAGGGATGTCCGATGCGGCCCCAGGACATGTCGGTGACGTGCAGCAGCCCGTCGATGCCGCCCAGGTCGATGAAGGCGCCGTAGTCGGTGATATTCTTCACCGTTCCGGTAAGGACCATGCCCTCGCCCAGCACGGCCAGCGTCTGCTTCTTCTTCTCCTCGCGCTCGGTCTCGAGCACCGCCCGCCGCGAGAGCACCACGTTGCCGCGGCGGCGATTCAGCTTGATCACCTTGGCGCGGATGGTCTGGCCCATCATGGAGCCGAGGTTCTTGACCGGGCGGAGATCGACCTGGGAGCCGGGCAGGAAGGCCCGCACGCCCACGTCCACCGCCAGCCCGCCCTTGACCACCTCCACCACGCGGCCCTCCACCGGGCTGCCGGCGTCGAAGGCCTTGGAGATCTGGTCCCAGACCTTGATCTTGTCGGCCTTGTCCTTGGAGAGGACGATGAGGCCTTCCGAGTCCTCCTTCGCTTCCAGGAAGACCTCGATCTCGTCGCCCACCTTGGGTGCGCCGGTGTGCCGGAACTCGTCGATGGGGATGGCCCCCTCGCTCTTGTAGCCGATGTCGACGATCACGTCCCCGGTGCGGACCTCGACGACGCGGCCGCGCACCACCTCACCTTCCTCGATGTCTCCCACGCTGCGTGAGAGCCAGTACTCCATCGTCTCCTCGGGGGGCGAATCGTCCTCCTGCTGCCCGCCCGCGAAGTCTTTCGTCTGCCGCTCGTCCGTCGCCATAAGTCCTTACTGCCTCCTTTATCCCTATCTATATATACCGTGCTTCGAGGTTCCTGTGTTCAGCCGCTTCAGGCGGCCGATTTCTGTAGCTGCGCGATGGCCCGCATCATCTCGTCCGCCGCCGCGCGATACGTCTCCTTCCGCTCCCCACCGCTGCCGGCCTTGAAGTGTAGCGGCGCCCCGAAGCGGACGCGTATCTTGCCCGGCCGCGGGAGCGCGGCGCCGCGCGGCATGGCCCGGCCGCTCCCGACGATGTACACGGGCACCACCGCCGCCCCGCTCAGCACCGCCAGCATGCCCGCGCCCGGCTTGGCCGCGCGCAGCACCCCCTCGGGGCCCCGGGTGCCCTCGGGAAACACGAGCAGCGCGCGGCCTTCCTCGAGCACGCGCAGCGCGTCCTTGAGGGCGCGCGCGTCGTTGCCTCCGCGGCGCACCGGGCGGGCATTGACGGCCTTGATGAAACGCCCGAAGACCGGGATGTCGAAGAGCTCAGCCTTGGCGAGAAAGGTCAGCGGGCGCGGGGTGACGGCGCCGATCAAGGGCGGATCCAGGACGCTGATGTGGTTCGACACCAGCAGCAGCGGTCCGGTCCGGGGCACCTGCTCCGCGCCGCGCGCCTCCAGCCGCCACAGGATCAGCGTGATCACCCTCAGGATCGGCCTCAGGATCGCGTAGAGCACCGGGCCCGCTCCACGGCCTCGAGCAGCCGTTCCACCACCGCGTCCTCGTCGAGTCCCGTCGTGTCCACCAGCACCGCGTCGGACGGACGCACCAGCGGCGCGATGGCCCGTCCCATATCCTGCCGGTCCCGCCGCGCCACTTCCTCGCGCACCGCCGAGAGCTCCAGCCGCACGCCGCGCTCCGCGAGCTCCTCCTGACGGCGGCGCGCGCGCGCGTCCAGGTCCGCGTCGAGGTAGAACTTCACCTCGGCATCCGGGCACACCACGCTGCCGGTATCGCGCCCCTCCAGCACCACGCCGCCACGGGCCGCCAGGGCCCGCTGCACCGGGGTGAGCTTGTCGCGCACCGGGCGCAGCATGGTGAGCAGCGAGGTGAGCTCGCCGATGGCGGGCGTGCGGATCTCGCCGGTCACGTCCCGTCCGTTCACCCGCACCCGGTCGTCGACCAATTCCACCGTGGTCTGCGCGAGCAGCGCGCGCAGCGCGGGGCCGTCCGCGGCGGGAATGCCCGCCTCGCGCACCGCCCATGCGAGCGCGCGGTACATCGCGCCCGTGTCGAGCAGCCGAAAGCCCAGACGCCGCGCGAGCTCGCGCGCCGCGGTGGACTTCCCTGCTCCCGCCGGTCCATCGATGGTGATCACGGGCTCCCGCCGGCCTCCCACGCTCATGATTCGGCTCGCGCCGCCTGGGTGCCCGCCAGATCGTTCACCGCGTTGAGGAATCCAGGGAAGGAGGTGGCGATGCACTCCGTATCCTCCACCACCGTCTCCCCGTCCGCAAGCAGGCCTGCCACCACCAGGGCCATCGCCATCCGGTGGTCGCCTCCACTCTGCACCACGGCCCCGTGGAGCCGCGCGCCGCCCTCGATGCGCAGGCCATCCGGGCGCTCGGTGATGCGCGCACCCAGGCGGCCCAGCTCACTGGCGACGGCGCGGATGCGGTCCGACTCCTTCACGCGGAGCTCGGCGGCGTCGCGGATCTCGGTGGGCCCTTCCGCGAAGCATGCGGCCACCGCGAGGATGGGCACCTCGTCGATGAGGCGGGGCACGAGCGCGCCGCCGATGTCGGCGCCTCGCAGCGCTCCCCCGCGCACCACCAGATCGGCGAAGGGCTCGGGGGCGGCGTGGTTGCTCGTCGCCGTCTGAATAGACGCTCCCATGGCGTGGAGCACCTCGAGGACACCGGTGCGCGTGGGATTGGTGCCCACCTGGGTCACCGTGACCTCGGCGCCGGGCGCCACCGCCGCCGCCACGAGGAAGAAGGCGGCGGAGGAGATGTCGCCGGGCACCGCGACGGGCTGGCCCGTCAGCGGAGCGCCGGGCGTGAGCGTGATCCCCTCGGGGCCGGCGGTGAGGCGCGCGCCGAATCCACCCAGCATGCGCTCGGTGTGGTCGCGCGACTGCGTGGGCTCGCGCACCGTCACCGGCCCGTCGGCCCAGAGCCCGGCGAGGAGCAGCGCGGTCTTGACCTGGGCGGAGGCCACCGGTGAGGTGAAGGTGAGCGCCTTGAGCGGCCGCGCGCCGCGCACGGCCAGCGGCAGCCGGCTGCCCTCGCGCCGTCCCACCACGGTGGCGCCCATGCGGCGCAGCGGCTCGGCCACGCGGTCCATGGGCCGGCTCCGCAGGGAGTCATCGCCGGTGAGCACGGTCCAGAAGGGCTGGCCGGCCAGCACGCCCACGAGCAGGCGCGCGCTGGTGCCGGAGTTGCCGCAGTCGATCACGTTGTCCGGCTCGGTGAGGCCGTTGACGCCGGCGCCGTCCACCAGATAGTGGCCGGGCCCCTTTCGCGTCACCTCGGCGCCCAGCGCGCGCACCGCCTTCAGCGTGGCCAGGCAGTCCTCGCCCTCGAGGAAGCCGGTGATCTCGGTGCGGCCGCTGGCCAGCGCGCCGAACAGCGCGGCGCGATGCGAGATGGACTTGTCCCCCGGCACCGCCACCCGGCCCGCCAACCGGCGTGCCGGCCGCACGCGGATCCTCATCCCAGGGCCTCGCGGGCCCGCTTGATCCGCCCGAGCTCCGCCTCCACCGCGGCGTCGTCGCCGGCGGCGATCACGCCCTCGAGGTGGTCCAGCGACTTGCGAAAGGCAGACATCGCTTCGGCGAGCGCGGCGCGATTGTCCTGGAAGATCTCGCGCCAGATCTCGGGGCTGGAGGCGGCGATGCGGGTGGTGTCGCGGAAGCCCCGCGCGGCCACGTCGAGGAAGCTGGGATCCATGCGAAGGACGGCATCCACCAGGGCGTCCGCCACCAGATGCGGGAGATGGCTCACCGCCGCCACCGCGCGGTCATGCGTGGCGGGATCGAGCACGGTGACCCGCCCGCCCAGCGCCTCCCAGAAGCTCCGCACGCGCGCCACCACGTCGGCGGGCGTGCGCTCGGTGGGCGTGAGGATCACGGTCGCCGCCTCGAACAGATCGGCGCGCGCCTCCGCGAAGCCGGCACGCTCGGAGCCCGCCATGGGATGGCTCCCCACGAAGGCGAGCGGGCGTCGGGCGGCCAGCCGCTCGGCGGTCTCCACGATGCGCCCCTTGGTGCTGCCCACGTCCGTCACGAGGGCGCGCGCGGGCAGCGCGGCCCACACCGCCGCGAGCTGACGCTCGAGCGCGGTCACCGGGGTGGCGAGGAGGCAGAAGTCCGCCTCGGCGACGCCGGTCGAAAGATCGGTCGTCGCGCGATCCACCACGCCCGCGCGGAGCGCCGGCTCCAGGCTCGACACGCGCCGGCCCACCGCCACGATCTCCCGCGCGAGCCCGCGCTCGCGGGCGGCGCGCGCCACCGAGCCGCCCAGGAGACCGAGGCCGACGACGCAGAGCCGGTCGATCACGCGCGCTTGGCCTCCTGCAGGACCTTGCGCAGCGCCTTCATGAGGCGACGGTTTTCCTCGGGCGTGCCGATGGTCACGCGGAGCGTGCTCTCCATCCCGAACGACATCATGGGGCGGACAATGACGCCCTCGCGGAGGAGCCGCCGATAGACGTCCAGCGCGTTCCGGCCCACGTCGACCAGGATGAAGTTAGCGCGCGAGGGTGGGAACTGGAGCCCCAGCGACGCGAATTCGTCGGAGAGGAAGGCGCGCCCGGCCTCGATCATGCGGCGGCACTCGATGATGTGGGCGTCGTCCTCGAGGGCGGCCAGCGCGGCCACCTGGGCCAGCGAGTTCACGTTGAAGGGCGCCCGGATGCGGTTCAGCAGCGAGACGCAGTCGGGATCGCCCACCGCATAGCCCACGCGCAAGCCCGCCAGGCTGGCCGCCTTGGAGAAGGTGCGCAGGACCACCACCTTGCGGCCTTCCCGCAGATAGGCGAGGGAGTCGGGAAAGTCGGGGCCCTGCGCGAACTCGTAGTATGCCTCGTCGAACACCACGATGACGCGGTCGGGTACCCGCGCCATGAAGTCCTCCACCGCGGACGCGGTCACGATGGTGGCGGTGGGATTGTTCGGGTTGGCGATGAAGACCATCTTGGTCATGGGCGTGATGGCGCGCGCCATCGCCTCGAGGTCGAGCCGGTAGTCCTTGAGCGTCACCACCACCCGGATCCCCCCCACCGCCTGCACGATCATCGGGTAGACGACGAAGGACGGATGGGGGATCACCGCCTCGTCGCCGGGCCGCATGAAGGCGCGCGCGAGGAGCTCGATCAGCTCGTTGGAGCCGGCGCCCAGGACGAGGTGGTTGGCGCTGACGCCGTGGCGGCGGGCGAGCGCCTCGCGGAGGTAGAAGCCGGTGCCGTCCGGATAGCGATTGAGCGTGTTCAGCGCGTCGGCCACCGCCCGCTGGACCTTCTCGGACGGGGGCAACGGGTTCTCGTTGGAGGCGAGCTTGATCGCGTCGTGGATACCCAGCTCGCGCTCGAGCTCCTCGATGGGCTTACCCGGCTCGTAGGGGGCGATCCCGAGGATGTGTTCGTTGGCGAGTGATTCCCAGGGTACGGACATGCGGGGCTCCTTAGGCGGCCGGATAGGACCCGAGGATCTTGAGGAACTGGCAGCGCTCCCGCACCGCGGCGAGCGCGCCGTCCACGGCCTCGGTGTCCCGGTGGCCCTCGAAATCGACGAAGTTGACGTATTCCCAGGGCCGGCGCTTGGTCGGCCGTGATTCGATCTTGGTCAGGTTGAGCCCGCGCTCCGCGAACGGCTGCAGGATGCTGAAGAGCACGCCGGGCTCGTTCTTCATGGAGAAGAGAATGGAGGTCTTGTCGCGCCCGGTGACCGGCATGGGGCGGCGGCCCAGCACGAGGAAGCGCGTCGAGTTGAAGGGGTTGTCCTCGATGCGCCGGCGCAGCGCGGGGACCTCGTACATCCGGCCCGCCATCTCGGAGGCGATGGCGGCCACGGTGGGATCGTCCTTGGCGCGCTCCGCGGCGGCGGAGGTGGAGGACGTCTCCTCGGTGGTCACGTCGGGCAGGTTCGTGGCCAGCCATTGGCGGCACTGGGCCAGCCCCTGCGGGTGCGAGCAGACCTTCTTGACCTCGCCGAGCTCCCCGGCCCGCGACAGCAGGTGATGCGTGATCTCCAGCGTCATCTCGCCCGTGATGACGGCGTCGGAATCGATGAGGCGGTCCAGGGTGACATTGACCGGGCCCTCGGTGGAGTTCTCCACCGGCACCACCCCGTACTCCGCGCGGCCGCGCTCGACCTCGTCGAATACCTCCGCGATATTCCGCATGGGCCGGAAGGCGGCCGAGGAGCCGAAGCGGGCGCGCGCCGCCTGGTGGGTATAGGTGGCGGGCGGCCCCAGGTAGACCACGGGGAGCGGGTTCTCGAGCGCGAGGGAGGCGGAGAGGATCTCCCGCCAGATCGCGCGGAGCGCGTCGGCGGGCAACGGACCACCATTCAGCGTGACGAGGCGGTCGAGGACCTGGGCCTCGCGCTCCGGAACGAAGTAGGGAAGATCCTGCTGCCTCTTGAGCTCGCCGATGTGGAGGGCGGCGTCTGCGCGCTGATTGAGGAGGGCTAGGATCTCGTGGTCGAGGTTGTTGATCCTGGAACGCCAATCGTCCAGGTTCATAAAGGCTCCTGAAGCCGATCTATCTGTCGAGCCCACGCAGTATAGGCGAAGGGTTCCCCCCGCGCAAGCGATTGAGCGCGGCCAGCTCATCCTCGGTCAGGGGCCGGCTGGCCCCCACCCGGAGGGTGCCCAGCTGGAGGGGGCCGAACTGCACGCGGATGAGGCGGCGCACCGGGTGCCCCAGCGCCTGGGCATAGCGGCGCACCTCGCGCTTCCGTCCCTCCGCGAAGGTGAGCTGGACCCAGGTCGTGGCCCCCTCCGCGCGCAGCACGCGCACGTGCTTGGGCACCGCGGGGCCGTCGTCGAGGGCGGCGCCGCGGCGCCAGCGAGCGAGATCGGACTCCGGCACCCGCCCCTCCACCTGCGCGTCATACACCCGCGGGATCTCGTAGCGCGGGTGCAGGAGATAGTTGGTGAGCGGCCCGTCATCGGTGAGCAGCAGGAGCCCCTCGGTATCGGCGTCGAGCCGGCCCACGGGAAAGACGCGCGCGGGCCCGGGGGGAGGAGATCGAGCACCACCGCGCGCCCGCGGGGATCGGCGCGGGTCGTCACATAGCCGCGCGGCTTGTGGAGAAGGAGATAGGTGCGGGCGGTGGCGGGCTCGAGGCGCCGCCCGTCCACCATGATCACATCGCGCTCGGGATCCGCCTGCGCTCCCGGCTCGAGGCGCACCGTGCCGTTCACGGTAACGCGCCCCTCCGCGAGGAAGGTCTCAGCCCCGCGACGCGAGCTCAGTCCCGCCTGGGCCAGGATCTTGCTGAGACGGATCGCCGGCACCGGCCAGCTCCTTGGCGAGCTCGCCCTGCGCCTCGGCATCGGGCGCGGGCGTCTCGGGGATGATCAGCTCGCCGTCGGGCTTGGGGAGATCGGCGACGTCGCGCAGTCCGAAGGCGACCAGGAACTCGCGGGTGGTCTCGTAGAGGAAGGGCCGGCCCGGCGAGTCCTTGCGGCCGGCGATGCGGATGAGACGGCGCTCGAGGAGATTGTCCAGCACCGCGTCCGAATTCACCCCGCGTACCGCGTCCACCTCCGGCCGCGACACGGGCTGGCGGTAGGCGATGATGGCGAGCGTCTCCAGCGACGGGCGCGAGAGGCGCTGGCGCGTGCGCGCGCGCGCGAGCTTGACCAGCCACGGCGCCACCTCCGGGCGCGTCACCAGCCGGAAGCCGCCGCCCACTTCCATGATCTGGAGCGCGCGACCCTCGTCGCGTAGCCGCGCTCTGAGCGTCTCCACCAGGGTGCGCGCGGCGTCCGCCGACGGCAGCTCGAGCACCTCGCGGATGGTGGCCGCCTCCACCGGTGACTCGGAGGCGAAGAGCAGGGCTTCGAGGATGTCGATGGGCTCGGTCATGCGGGCTCTCCCTCGGGCATGGGCGCGGGGTCCTCAGGGTCGTCGGCGGCCACGCCCACCGGGACGCCGATGCCGCGCTCGATCACGATGTCGCCGAAGAGCTCGGACTGCCGGGCGCGCGCCTGGCCCAGCCGCACCATCTCGAGCAGCGCGAGGAGCGTCACCACCCACTCGGCGCGGATGCGGTCGCCGCCCGCCACCGACGAGAAGAGGAGCGACCAGGTCGAGCGCAGAAGCGACATGATCTCGCCCATGCGCTCCAGCACCGAGATGGGGTTGGGCTCTACCTCGCGGGGCCGCTCGCGCTTCTGTTCCTCGATCAGCCGGTTGATGGCGCGCGTGAGGAGATGCACGGACAGATCCTGGAGCGGGATCTCCTCCGGCGGCGGCAGCTCGGCGGTGGTGCGCGCGAAGAGGAGCGCCTGCTCGGCCTCGCGCGCGGCCAGCCAGACGCCCAGCGCCTTGACCCGCGCGTACTCGGCCAGCCGCGCGGCGAGCTCCTGGCGCAGCAGCTCGCCCTCGGGGTCCAGCTCGTCCTCGCCCGGCTCGCCGGTGGGCGGGAGGAGGAGCTTGGACTTGAGGTAGATCAGGGTCGCCGCCATCACCATGAAGGATCCGGCGGTTTCCAGGTCCTGGAAGTGGACGGACTCGAGGTGCGCGAGGTACTGGTCGGTGACGGCGCGGATGGGCAGCCGGGCCAGATCCACCTCGCTGGTGCGGCAGAGGTGGAGCAGCAGGTCCAGCGGGCCCTCGAAGGACTCGACGCGGACGGTGAGCCCGGGGGCGGCGACGTCCGTCATGGCTCCAGCCTGATGGCGTCCCGCACCTCGTCCATCGTCGCGCGCGCGATCACCTGGGCGCGCCGCGAGCCTTCGTGCAGGATCTCGAGCATCTCCTTCGGGCGCTCCGCCCAGCGCTGGCGCCGCTCGCGGATGGCCGCCAGCGGGGGCAGCATGTGCTCCAGCAGGACCGCCTTGCAGTCGAGACAGCCGATGGCGGCGGTGCGGCAGCCCCGCGCACAGCCTTCGCGTGGTCCTTCCGGCGTGAAGATGCGGTGGAGATCGAAGACCGGGCAGATCTCGGGGTTGCCCGGGTCGGTGCGCCGCTTCCGGGCCGGATCCGTGACCATGGGCTTGATCTTCCGCGTGATCTCCTCGGAGGTGTCCGACAGCTCGATCGCGTTGCCGTAGGACTTGGACATCTTCCGGCCGTCCGTGCCCGGCACCTTGGGGATCTGGGTGAGCTTGGCCTGGGGCTCGTGGAACACGGGCTTCCATGTGCTGTTGAAGCGCCGCGCCACCTCGCGGGTGAGCTCGATGTGCGGCACCTGGTCCGCGCCCACCGGTACCCAGTGCGCCTTGTACATGAGGATGTCCGCGGCCTGCAGCAGCGGATAACCGAGGAGACCATAGGAGGGCGCGGCGATCCCGAGCTGCTCCACCATTTCCTTGTAGGTGGGCACGCGCTCCAGCCAGCCCACCGGCACCACCATGGAGAAGAGGAGATGGAGCTCGGCGTGCTCGGGCACGCGCGACTGGATGAAGAGCGTGGACTGTTCCGGGTCGAGCCCGGCGCCCAGCCAGTCCGCCATCATCTCGAGGGTGCTGGCGCCGGCCTCCGCACTGTGCTCGGCGTCGGTGGTGAGGACATGCCAGTTGGCCACGAAGTAGAAGCACTCGTACTCGGCCTGCAGGCGCACCCAGTTCTCCAGCGCGCCGAGGTAGTTGCCGAGATGGAGCTTCCCCGTGGGGCGCATCCCCGACAGGACCCGCTGCCTGCTTGCTGCCATGCCGCTCCTCAGTGGGGGTCATCCTGTGGAGGGAGACGGGCCTCCCAGGCCTTGGCCATCCGCAGGAAGACGTAATCGGCGTACAGGACGGCCAGCACGAACCCGCGCCAGCCGTCGAGGAAGCCCAGGCGGATAATGTACATCGAGAGGAAGCGTCCCAGCGGCCTGAAGATGAGATCGGCGAGCCCGACACGCTTCCCCCGCTCCAGCCAGGCTCCCGCGGCGAGCGTCGAGTAGCGGTTGGAGCGTTGCACGAAGTCCTCCAGGCTTCGGTAGGAGTGGTGCAGCAGCGCCTCGACCAGCGTCTCCACCCGCCCCTCGACGCGCACCGACTCGTGCACCGCATCCGCCAGGAAGCGGCCGGCGCGCCGGCGGAAGAGCCGGAGCTGATAGTCCGGGTAGAGGCCGCCGTGTCGCACCCAGGCGCCCCAGAACACATTGCGGCGCGGGATCGAGTAGCCGTCGGCGGGCGGCGCGCCGGCTCGGTCGTCGGCCAGGACCCGCGCGATGCGCTGCCGCAGCTCGGGGGTGACGCGCTCGTCGGCGTCGAGCGAGAGCACCCAGTCGCCGGTGGCCTGCTCCAGCGCGAAGTTCTTCTGAGCCGCGAAGCCCGGCCAGGGGCGCACCCACACGCGGTCGGTGAACTCGCGGGCCAGCGCCACCGTCTTGTCGGTGGACTCCCCGTCCACCACGATGATCTCGTCGGCCCAGGCCACGCTCTCGAGGCAGGCGCGCAGGCGCTCTTCCTCGTTCCAGGCCACGATGGTGACGCTCAGTCGGCTCATCGCGCGCCGCCGCCCTCGAGGAGCGCGATGGCGGCGGCGACCACGGTCGGCGGCGTGAGGCCGGCCATGGTCGCATCGGGGCTCTGGAGCGCGCGGCACCCCGGGCCATAGGGGCCATTGCGCGCGGCGCTGGTGGGACCGAAGAGGCCGAGCGCCGGTGTGCCGAGCGCCGCGGCGAGGTGCAGCGGCCCGGTGTCCCCGGCCACCATCAGGTGCGCCCGCCGCAGCAGGGCGGCCAGCTCGTCGAGGTCGGTGGGCGGCGCCAGCAGTGGGCGCGCGGCCGCGCTGCCCGGGCCGCGGATCCCGAGGGCGATCTGCCGCGCCAGATGCGATTCCGACGGGCCCCAGAGGAGCAGGACGCGCGCGCCCGCCTCCGCGCCGAGCCGCTCGCCCACGGCGGCGTAGCGCTCCGGTTCCCACTGCTTCCCGGGCTGCCCCGCGCCGGGATTGAGCGCCACCAAGCGATCCCCGGGCTTCCAGCCTGCCTCGGTGAGGAACTCGTCCATGCGGCGCTGGGCCTCCGGGCGCGGCGGGATCAGGAACTCGGGTGCGCCGGGGACGATCCCGAGGGCGCCCAGGAGCGCGAGGTTCTGATCCACCACGTGGGTCACGCTCGGGGCCGGAATCACGTGCCGGGTGGTGAAGAGCGCGCTGAGCCGCTCCTTGCAGCGCGCGGCCCCGAAACCGATACGCAGGGGCGCGCCGGTGAGCCGCGTGATGACGCCGCTCTTGAGGAGGCCCTGCACATCGACCGCGACCTCGAAGCGGCGGGCCCGGAGTCGCGCGCGCAGGTCGCGCAGCTCGGCCCAGAGGCTCCCCGCCCCCGACGGCCCCAGTCGCCGCCGCCAGCCGCGCGTGTCCACGGCAATGACGTGGTCGAGATCCGGGTGGTCGCGCAGCACCGCCGCCTCGCGCGCCTCCACCAGCCAGCTCAGCTCGGCGTCGGGATAGGCGCGGCGCAGCGCCCGCGCGACCGGGAGCGTATGGATGACGTCGCCCAGCGCGGAGAGCTTGACGAGCGCGAGCCTCACCGGCCGGCCCCGAAGCGCTCGACGATGACCCGAATCAAGTCGCGCGGGCCTGGACTCATCGGCCGGCCCCGAACCGCTCGGCAATGATCCGAATGAGATCGCGTGGGCCTGGACTCATCGGCCCGCTCCGAAGCGCTCGGCAATGATCCGAATGAGATCGCGGGGGCCTGGACTCATCGGCCCGCTCCGAAGCGCTCGGCAATGACCCGAATGAGATCGCGTGGGCCTGGACTCATCGGCCCGCTCCGAAGCGCTCGGCAATGACCCGAATTAGATCGCGTGTTGAATGGTCCTTGGGATCGCCCGCGATCACGACGCGTCCCCCCGCGGCCAGCACCGCCGTGCGCTCGGGCACGGTGGCCTCGGTATAGTCCGTGCCCTTGGCCTGGACATCGGGTCGCAAGGCGCCGACCAGGCGGTCGACCGTGTCCTCTTCGAAGACGACGACCGCGTCCACTGATCCGAGCGCGCCGATCAGCTCCGCGCGCTCCGCCACGCTCATGATGGGCCGGCCCGGGCCCTTGAGCCGCCGTACGGAGGCGTCGGAGTTCACGGCCACGACGAGGACGTCGCCGAGCGCTCGCGCCGCTTCCAGGTAGCGGACATGCCCCACGTGCAGGAGATCGAAGACGCCGTTGGCGAGGACTATCCGCCTGCCCTCCCGCCGCTGGGCATCGGCCCAGCGCGCGGCCTCCTCAATTCCGAGGACGGGGGCCATCGGACCCGGGCTGGGTGGCGAGCGCCTGGGCGAAGTCCGCGGGCGTCACCGTGGCGGTGCCCCGCTTCATGACCACCAGGCCGCCGGCGACATTGGCCAGCCAGGCGGCCTGGGCCGGCGGCGCGCCCGCGGCCAGTGCGGTGGTGAAGGCGCTGATCACGGTATCCCCCGCCCCGGTGACGTCGGCAATCTGGTCGCTGCCGAAGATGGGCACGAAGGTCACCGGCCCGTCGCGCTCGAACAGCGCCATGCCCCGGCTGCCGCGCGTGACCAGGAGCAGGCGCGCCTCGAGTCGCTCCAGCACCTGGCGGCCCGCCTTCTCGATGGACCGCTCGTCGCCGAGCTCGCCCCCGGTGAGCGCCTCCACTTCCGGCTCATTGGGCGTGGCCGCCGTGGCGCCGCGAAAGCGGAGGAGATCGTAACGGCTGTCCACCGATACCGGGGCCCCGCGCGGCCGCGCCAGCTCGCGTACCACTTCGAAGACGCGCGGGGACAGCGAGCCATAGCCATAGTCGGAGAGCACGAAGCCGTCGGCCTCTCGCGCCAGCCCGGCCAGCCGCTCGAGCAAGCGCTCCTCCACGTCGGGAGGGAGGATGGGCTCGGGCTCGCGGTCGAGCCGCACCACCTGCTGCCGGGTGGACTCGTAGCCACCGGCCATGATGCGCGTCTTGACCGGGGTACGCCGGCCCGCCGCCCGCACCAGCCCCTCGGTGGAGATACCGGCGCGGTCGAAGAGCGCCGCCATCTCCGCGGCCGCCTCGTCGTCGCCCACCACGCCGACGGGCACCGCATGCGCGCCCAGCGCGCGCACATTGTGGGCGGCATTGGCGCCGCCACCCAGTCGTACCTCGCGATCCGTGAAGCGCAGGATCAGGACGGGGGCCTCGCGCGAGATGCGCGCGGGCTTGCCATAGAGGTATTCATCGGCGATGAGGTCGCCCACGATGACCATGCGGCGACCCCGCAGCCGGGCCACCAGGTCCAGCATGGTCTGGGACGGGAACATCACGCGCGCGGGCGTGCCAGCGCCCAGTCGACCGCGTCGAGCAGATCCTCGGCGACATGATCGGGCTTGCTCGTCCACTGAGCCTGCTGATGCTCCCACTCCCCGCGCCCGTACCCGGTGAGGACGAGCACGCCGGCCGCCCCCACCGACTGTCCCACCGCCACGTCGGAGATCTTGTCGCCCACCATCACCGAGCCCGCGAGGTCGAGGCCGAGGTCGCGCGCGGCGCGACGGAGGAGTCCGGGGCGGGGCTTGCGACAGTCACAGCGCATGCGATAGGGCGGCTCGCCCTCGTCCGGGTGATGGGTGCAGACATAGAGCCCGTCGAGCCGGGCGCCCACCGCCGCGAGCTGACGGACCAGCTCGGCGTTGACGGCGTCGAGCACCGCTTCCGAGAAGTAACCCCGAGCAATGCCGGCCTGATTGGTGACCATGACGGCCGGCACGCCGGCGCGGTTAAGCCGCCGGATAGCGTCCGCCGTGCGGGGCAAGAGGCGCAGGCGGCTGACGTGATTGACATACCCCACCTCCTCGGTGAGGCAGCCGTCGCGGTCGATGAACATGGCGGCGCGGTCCGGCATCGAGGGAAAGTGTAATGCTCCCTCGCCGAAGGTTCAATGAAAAGCGGGGTTTCGGCGGTAGAGGGCCTCGAAGCCCTCCGCCTGGGCGCCGTAGGGATAGGGCGACGCCGAGGCGCGCGCGTGGGCGGCCAGCGCTTTTGCGTCGGCCGAGCGCAGCCGTTCGAGGCCCTCGGCGATGCGGGGGCCGCTCACATCCGTGGCCACCCAGCCATTGAGGCCGTTCTGGATCAGCTCGGCGCCGCCCGCGTGCACGCTCGACAGCACGGGGACACCCGAGGCGAGCGCTTCCAGGTGCACATTGCCGAAGGGCTCATAGCGCGCGGGGAGCGCGACGAGGTCGGCGGCGGCATAGAGCCGGTTCACGTCGGGACGCGGACCGATGAAGGCCACGCGATCGCCGAGCCCGAGCCGCGCCGCCTGGGCCGAGTACGGAGCGGGATTCCCCTTGCCGGCCACGATCAGGCGCGCGCGACGGTCGCCCATGGACGCGAGCCCTTCCACCAGCGGTCCCAGCCCCTTGCGCTCGAAGCCCGAGCCCACGAAGAGCACGCACCAGTCGCTCGCGCCCAGGCCCAGCTCGGCACGCATCGCGCCCCGGTGTCGCGCCCGATCGTCCGGCGTGAAGCGCTCGAGATCCACGCCGTTGTAGATGACGGTCACACGCTCCCGCGGCGTGCCATACAGCCGCTCGATCTCGGCCTTTCCCCCGGCGGAGATGGCGACGATTGTCTTCGCAGACTCGAGCTGAAATAGACGCCTTTCCAAATAGATAAGAAGCCGATGGTAAGGACCCAGTTGACCGGTTCTTCCCATGGCCTCCAGATAGCCTCGGTGTGTCCCTTCCCCGGCGCGGTAGATATCCGCCGAGAGCGTCCGCTCATGGCTTTGCACGACGTCATAGGCGCCCGCGCGCGCGGCCCGCCGGGCGGCGAGGCCGAAGGAGAGCAAGCGCGCGATCCGCGGGCCGGGAAGCACCGGCAGGGGCCGCA
Organism: uncultured Candidatus Rokubacteria bacterium; assembly: GCA_963733725.1. Lineage (GTDB taxonomy): Bacteria > Methylomirabilota > Methylomirabilia > Rokubacteriales > CSP1-6 > DASRWT01. The sequence goes on from CAVTFC010000018.1 coordinate 279,861, forward strand.
CGGTCACGCCGGGCACCGGCCGCTGGCCGCGCGTGGTCAGGAGATCCACCACGTGCCCCCGACGGGCCAGCTCCCCGACGAGGCCCGCGGTGGCGGTCTCAATGCCCCCGTGAAAGACGAATGGCCGACAGATCAGCGCGAGCTTCACCGGTGGGCCAGGCGATTGACCAGCCCCGTCACCAGGGGGAAGAGGTCGCGTCGGGCGGCGGTGAAGCTATAGCGTTCGACGCAGCGGGCCCGAGCTCGCGCCCCCAGGTCACCCGCCAGCGCGTGGTCGTCCACCAGGCGGGCGATGGCCGCGCCCAGCGCGGCGGAGTCGCCGGGCGGCACCACCAGGCCGCAGCCCTCGAGGATCTCGGGAATCATGGAGACGCCGGTGGAGACGATGGGACGCGCCATGGCCATGGCGTCGAAGAGCTTGGCCGGCACCTGGCCCCGCGTGTCCGGGCTGTCCCGCTGGGGCACCGCGATCACGTCCGCCGCCTCCACGTAGCGCGGCACCTCGGCAAATGGGACGGGCGGGACGAGGCGGAGGCCGGGATACCGCGCGAGGAGCCGTCGCCCGCCGGGACTCGCGGGATCCGTGCCCACGAGGGCCAGCGCGAGGTCCGGGCGCCGGAGGCCTTCCACCGCCGCGACGAGGTCGTCCACGCCCTTGTGCTCGCGCGCAGTGCCGAGGAACATGACGATTCGCTTGTCAGCCGCCCCGAGCCGCGTTCGGATCTCGCCGGTGTCGGTGATGCCCGGGCGCCAGGCGTCGGTGTCGCGCACGTGCGGGATGAGGACGCCGCCGAAGCGCTCCTGGAGAAATCGTGAGGCCACGGTGATGCGGTCGGCTGCGCGCGCCGCGCGCTCCATCAGCCATGTCCAGGGCAATCCCCGCGGGTTTCCCCAGTTCAGCGCGCGGCCCGCCGTGCCCCAGGCGCCTCCACGGAGGAAGAAACCCACCTCCCAGTCGTCGATGTCGAGGAGCAGCGGCCGGTGTCCGAGGCGGCGCTTGAGGAGTCCGACGCCGGCGGAACCCAGTCGCGGCTTGGAGGCGTAGAGGAGATCTCCGTCGGCAGCGCGGAGCAGCGTGGGGAGCGCACCCGCGAAGCGCGGGAGCCGGCCCACGGGCACACCGACGTAACGCACCCCATTGTCAGCGACCGGCGGCCACACTCCCGCGCCGTGCCGCGGCCCCACCACCTCGACCTCCGCGATGGGCGCCAGCAGCTGCGCAAGGAGATGCGCGCGGCCCGCCGCATTGTCGGAGAGGTCGAAGCAGAGGATGGAGATCTTCACGGCGCGCGCTCCGTCGGCGGCGGGGTGAGCGTCGCGTAGCGCGCGAGGAGCGCCTCGGCGACCCGCGCCCCGGACAGGCGCCGCTCGATCAGGGCGCGGGCCGCCGCGCCCAGCCGCGCGCGAAGCGCGGCGTCGTCCAGGAGGCGGCCGATGGCCTCGGCGAGCGGCCCCGGCTCCCCGGCCGGCACCAGCAGGGCGTTCTCGCCATCGGTCAGGACTTCGGACACGACCCCGACGCGGCTGGCGACCACCGCGCGGCCCGCCGCGAGATACTCGAAGAGCACGCGCGACATCCCATCCGACTCGAGCGGCACGTAGAGCGCCACGTCGAAGGCGGCCACCGCGTTCACCGGATCCGTCTCGTCGTCGACGACGACCACGCGCCCGCTGAGCCCGGCCCGGGCCCGCGCGGCACGGATGGTCAGCTCCAGCGCGCCCCGGCCCACGAGGGCGCCGTGAAAGTCCCGGCCCGCTCGGGCGAGCCGCTCCAGCGCCTCGATCGCGATCAGCTGCCCCTTCATGATCCGGAAGCCGCCGAGGAGCCCCACCATCGGCGAGTTGCCGATCAGGCCATGGGCGCGGCGAAACGGCTGGGCGGCGCGGTCGGGGCGGAAGGTCTCGGCGTCCACCCCGCCCGGGAGCGCGAGCACGCGCTCGGGTGGCGCCAGGTCCGCGGCCAGGAGCTGGCGCCGGATACCCTCGCTCACCGTGACGGTGAGACTGGTGGCCTTGCGATAGAGCCAGCGGTTCAGCGCATGGGGCCGCACCGGCTGGACGATGTGGCGCGTGCGCACCAGCGGGCGCGGGGTCTTCGAGAGCCGATTGGCCACGGCGGCCAGCCAGTGCTCCTTGCCCCGGTGCGTGTGAATCACGTCCACCTCGGGGAGCCACTCCCGCAGCCGCCGGAGGTCGACGGCGTCCGAGGCCGGCTTCAGCCCACCCTGGAAGGCCAGCGTCTCGATGTGCCGGACCCCCGCCTCGCGCGCCCGGTCGATCACGCGCTCCTCGGTGCCGCGCGCGGCAGACGAGGATGACGTGATGCCCCGCCCGCTCCAGCTCCACGCTCATACGGGCCGCCCAGTAGGCGTCCGAGGACCAGCCCCGGCAGGACATGAGCTGGAGGATTCTCACGACGGCCGGCCCCGCCGGGTGAGGATCTCCAGATAGATGGCCTCGACCTCGTCCGCGTGGTGCTCCGGGCTGAAGGTCTCGACCGCGCGGCGGCGCCCGGCCTCGCCCATGCGCCGCGCTCCCTCCGGATCGCCGGCCAGGGCCGCCAGCGCCGCCTCCACCGACTCGGGGCGCTCGTCATCAACCAGGAGGCCGGTGACCCCATGCTCGATCGCCTCCGGCAAGGCGCCGACGCGGCGGGCCACCACCGGGCGTCCGGCCGCCATGGCCTCCAGCGCCGCCCGGCAGGACTCATCCGAGCCCGCGCCCATGAGGACGAAGGTGTCGAGCGCATGCAGCACATTGGGGAGATCGGTGTCCCGGTAGCCGGTGAAGAGGATTTCCCGCTCGAGCCCCAGCTCCCGCACGAAGGCTTCCAGCCGCGGCCGTGCCTCCCCCTTGCCGACGAGGAGGAGCCGAGCGTTCGGATAGCGCGGCAGCAGCCGGCGGAAAGCGCGGATGAGCAGCTCGTGGCCGCGATTGTGCGCGAGGCGCGCGACGGTCCCGATGACGGGGCCCGATGTCGCGCCGCCGCCCAGCCCGAGCTCGTCGCGCACCTTGGCCGGGTCGGCATCCTCGGTGAAGCGGCCGAGATCCACCACCCCGCTCACGCGGAAGATGCGCGCGGCACCGATGCCGGCCCGCCGGCAGCGCTCCTCGATCTGGCCGCTCACCGCGAGCACGGCGTCGGTGCGCCGGTAGAGCGCGCGCCGGAGAAGCCCGTGCTTCACCGCGCGCTGGTTGTGGAAGGTGCGCACCAGCGCGGCGTCGCCGCGGCAGAGGGCGCCCAGCCAGTGATCGTGGGAGTGATGGGTGTGGATCACGTCCACCGCGCCACGCCGCACGAGGGCGCGTAGCCGCGCCAGATCGCGGCCCCACGCCCACGGCGCGCTCTTCACGTCGAGCGAGAGCTCCGTCACCGGCTCGATGCCGGCCTCGCGCGCCTTGGCCTCGAAGCGATCCCCGGGGACCAGGGCGAGCCGGACGTGATGGCCGCGGGCCTCGAGCCCCCGCACCAGCCGGATCACCGGGTCCGCGCTCCCCGTCCACCAGCGATTGGCGACGAGGTGCAGCACGCGGAGGCGCCGGCGCGCCGGCGCCTCCACTCAGCGGCCCCGCGCGCCGAGCAGCTCGTCGTAGAGCGCGAGCAACCGGCCGATGGCCACGGTGTGCGAGAAGCGCTCCTCGCAGCGCTTGCGGGCGGCGCGGGCGCGCGCCGCCGCGGCGGCGGGATCCGCCAGCGTGGCCTCGATGGCCGCCGCGAGGGCGGCGGGATTCTCGGGCGGGACGAGGAGCCCGGTCACGCCGTCTTCCACCACCTCCGGGATACCGCCGATGCGGCTGGCCACCAGGGGGACTCCGGCCGCGGCGGCCTGAAGCAGCGACTGGGGCACGCCCTCGGTGCGCGTGGAGGCCAAGGCGAAGCAGTCCATGGTCGAGAGAAGCGCGGGCACGTCGGTGCGGAAGCCCGTGAACGTGACCGCTCCGTGGAGCCCACGCTCGCGCGCGAGGCCCTCCGCCCACTCGCGGCGGCCGCCGTCGCCGACGAGCAGGAGCCGCGCGTCGGGGCGCCGGGCGTGCACCCGCGCGAAGGCGTCGAGCAGATGGTCATGTCCCTTGGAGCCCCGAAACATGGCGACGGATCCGATGATGGGGCCGCGCGCGGCGCCGGTGGCCGCGAGCCCGAGCGACCGGAGCGCCGCCGCGCCGCCCACGGGATCCGTGAAGTCGTCGAGCTTGACGCCGGCCGGAATGGCGACCACGCGCGCGGGTGGCACGCCGGCGGCGATCACGAGCTGGCGGATGGCGTCTCCGCTCGTGATCACGCGATCCGCCAGCCACCGGTATACGGGATTCACGCCGCCGCGGATGGGGATGGAGACGTGGCGTGTGCGGAGTACGGGCCGTCCCGTGAGCCGCGCCGCCATGCCGCCGAGCCAGCCGTCGACCGAGCTATGGGTGTGCACGACGTCGATCTGTTCCCTGCGGATCAGTCGGATGAGGCCGAGGAGCGCCGCGACATCCCAGGCGCCCCGCATGCGGCGCGCCACCACCGGGAGCCCAAGCTCCCGCGCGCGCGGGAGCAGCCGGCCGTCCGGCTGGGCCGCGATGAGCACGCGCCAGCCCCGCTCGGCCATCCAGCCCGCCTCGGTGAGGGTCCGGATCTCCTGCCCACCCAGTCCGGGCGAGGACTCCGTGTGCAGGACGGTCTTCACGCGACGGCGTCCCGCACGCGGGCGGCGACCACCTGCGCGGAGATCGCGCGCATGCACGGATGCTCGATGGGACACTCGGCGAGAAAGCACGGCGCGCAGGGCGCCCCCGGCGCCACCACCTGGGCCCGCGACGATCGCGGCGCGCTGAGCCGCGGGTCGGTGGGGCCGAAGAGCGTGACGGTGGTGATGCCGAGCGCGGCGCCCAGATGCGCGACGCCGGTGTCGGCGCTCACGAGGCAGCGGAGCCGCGCGAGGAGATGCGGCAGCAGGGCCGGCCGGTCCCGTCCCACCAGCGATGCCGGCGCGCGGCCGGCAAGCCGGAGGACGGCGTCAGCGGCCGCGCCGTCCCCCGGGCCGCCGAGCAGCACCGGGACCAGCCCACTCTGAACGAGTAGACCCGCCAGCTCCGCCCACCCCGCCACCGCCCAGCGCTTGGCGGGGCCGCCGGCGGCCCCGAGGTGCAGTCCGATGCGCGGGCCCTCCCCGGCCCCGGCAAGTAGCGCCTCCGCCTCGGCCGCGAGCGCAGGCTCGCAGGGCGCGCGCAGCCGCGGCTCCACCGCGGGCGCGGGCATTCCCAGCGCCTCCACGAGCAGGCGGTACTCGTCGACCTGATGTCGCCGCGGCTCGGGCAGCGGCACCCGGTCCGTGAGCAGCGCACCGCGCGCATCGGTATCGAAGCCCACCCGGCGCCGCGCGCGCCAGCGGCGAGCCGAGCGCGCGGCCTCGAACGAGTTCGGCAGGATGAGGGCGAGGTCGGGCCGCGCGCCGGCCAGCGCGTGGGCGAAACGACCACGTCTAGCGCGATCGGGATAGTCGAGGAACGCGTCGGCGACGCCTTGCCCACGCAGCACGGCAGCCCAGCGGCCCACCACGGTGATGGTGGCGTCGGGCGCGGCGGCGCGGAGCCCGGCCAGCGCCGGCTGCGCCATCACGGTATCGCCCAGCCAGTTGGGCGCGCGCACGACGAACGCGGGCGCCACGCCCGCGCTCATTGCATCACGGTTCGCGCCGGGACGGCGACCTGACGGAGCGCGTTCACCCACGTGGCCTGGCCGGTTACCAGCACCATGCGCACCGAGAGGATCCAGAGCGGCAGGCGCGGCAGCGCGAAGTCGCGCAGGCGCATCGCGTCCTTCTCGGTGGTGATGAGGCCCTCAGCGCCCGCCAGCGCCGCCCGCCGCGCCAGCTCCGCGAGGTCGCCTTCCGTGTACCAGTGATGGTCGCCGAACTCGATGAACCCGGCCAGTGGGATGCCCAGCTCCTGCGCCGTCTTCATGAAGGAGCGCGGCGCCGCCAGCCCGCCGAAGGCGAGCAGCCGCCGCCGCGCCAGCTCCGCGAGCGGCAGGCGCGCGCCGTCGCCCGCCCGGCGCGCATCGACGGGCTCGTACCGCGCGGAGGCGACGGGCGCGGGGGAGTCGTGCAGACGGAGCGCGCGCGTCACTTCCTCCACGTCCTCATTCCCGCTCGGGTTGGTGACGATCACCAGCTGGGCCCGACGGAGCGCAGAAAGCGGCTCGCGCAGCCGGCCGCGAGGAAAGAGGCGGCCATTGCCCCAGGGTGAGCGGGCGCTCACCACCAGGATCTCGAGGGACTTGGCGACGGTTCGGTTCTGGAACCCGTCGTCGAGCACGATGACGGAGGCGCCCAGGGTTTCCACCGCGTGGCGGCCCGCCTCGAAGCGATTCTCACCGACGACCACCGGAATGCCGGGCAGCCGTTCGGCCAGGAGCAGGGGCTCGTCCCCCGCGCTCCGCGCCCCGAGCCGCACGCGCTGGCGGTCGGCCACCACGTGCACGCCCCGCGTCGAGCGGCCATAGCCGCGGCTCACCACGACCGGAGCCGCGCCGAGCGCCACCAGAGTGAGGGCCGCCAGCTCGACGAGCGGGGTCTTGCCGCTGCCGCCCACGGTCAGGTTGCCGAGCGAGACCACGGGACAGGGCAGACGCCGGGTGGAGAGCAGGCGCCAGTCATAGGCCAAGCCGCGGACGACCAGACCCGCGCGATAGCCAGCGGATAGGGCGCCGAGCCCCGCCGTCAGCACCGGATGGGTCCCCTCCTCCCAGGCGCCGCGCAGCCAGCCCTCGGGGTCCCGGCGCAGGCGCACCACGGACTCGCTGCTCGGGCGCCCGCTTCCCGTCTCACCGTTCATGATTTCACCGCTCGACATGCCGCTCGCCGCTCCCCTCTGCCACCAGATATCGCTCCACCAGCTCCATCGTGGCCCGCACCCCGCCCTGCCGGCGGATCACCGCCTGGAAGCCCGCTTCGCCCATGGCCCGGGCGATGTCCGGCTTCTCCAGCAGCGCGCGCAGCTCGGCCTCGAGCCCCGCCCTGTCGGCCACTCGCCGCGCCGCGCCGGCTTCCAGCAAGAGCTCGGCGCTCTCGCGGAAATTGCTCGTATGGGGGCCGAAGAGCACGGGCTTCGACCGCAGCGCGGGCTCGAGCATATTATGCCCCCCCGTGGGCGCCAGGCTGCCACCCACGAAGACCACCTCGGCCAGCCGATACAGGCGCGCCAGCTCGCCCACGGTGTCGAGGAGGATGACGGGCTGACCAGTGCGGGCCATGGGGAGCTGGCTCCGGCGCACCGTGGCCAGTCGCCGGTCGACCAGGAGGCGCTCCACCTCGGGCACCCGCTCGGGATGACGGGGAGCCAGGACGAGCACGAGGTCGGGGTAATCTGCCCGGAGGCGGCCGAAGACTTCGGCCACGATCTCCTCCTCCCCGCGATGGGTGCTTCCCGCCACCCACACCCGCTCGCCGGGGGCGAGGCGGAGCAGCTTTTCCCAGAGCTCACGGTTGCCCGCGCTCTCCGGCTCGGCGTCCGTCTTGAGGCTGCCCGTCACCACCACGCGCTCGGGCGAGGCCCCCAGGGCGATGATGCGGCGCGCATCCTCCTGCGACTGCATGCCGAAGACGGTGACGGAGGCGAGCATGCGCCGGGTCAGGAAGGACACCCAGCGGTAGCGCCGGAACGACCGGTCGGAGATGCGGCCGTTGGCGATCATGCTCGGAACGCCGCGGCCGGCGAGGGCGCCCAGGAAGTTCGGCCAGAGCTCGGTCTCCATGCCGATGAAGAAGCGCGGCTTGATGGCGCCGATGGCGCGCTGCACCGGCCCCGGCAGATCGAGGGGAAAGAAGCGGTGGGTGGCCACCGGCGCGAGCCGATCTACCACGATGCGCGCGCCGGTCGGCGTCACCGTGGTCAGCACCACCGCGAGCTCGGGCCAGCGGCGGCGGATCGCCTCCACCAGCGGGGTCGCGGTGATCGCCTCGCCCACCGAGACCGCGTGCACCCAGCAGCGCGGCTCGGGCGGCAGGCCGGGACCGAAATGCCCCAGGCGCTGGCGGAGATTGAGCGGATGCCCGCGGCGCAGGAGCCGCTTGAGCACGGCGAAGGGCGCGTAGATCACGAGCGCCAGGAAGAGCACCAGAGTGTAGAGCGCACGCATCAGGCGGCGGCCTCCGCGTCCGCGCGCCCGCTCACCGCGTGGAGCGCGGCCTCCACTTCCTTGCGGGCCGCCTCGCGCGCGTCGCGATCGGCGTCGCGCGCCACCGCGATGGGCTCGGCGAAGCGCATCACGCAGCGGGCGAAGGGGCGTGGGATGCGGAAGCCGTCCCACGAGCGCAGGCGCCACTCCGCGGAAGCGCCCAGCGCCACCGGCACGATGGCGGCTCCGCTCAGCGCGGCCAGGGTGACCACGCCCGGCTTGACGATCTCGCACGGCCCGCGGGGCCCGTCGGGCACCACCATCACGCTCACGCCGTCCGCCAGCGAGCGCGCGAGGGCCCGGAGCGCCTCGGCGCCTCCCCGGCTCGAAGACCCGCGGACCACCTCGAGACCCATGCGGGCGCAGAGTCGGGCCACGAGCTCGCCGTCCCGCGATCGGCTGGTGAGCACGCGGAGCCGGCGCCCGCGATAGAGATAGGGCAGCAGGAGGACGCGCGAATGCCAGGTGGCGAAGACGAAGGGCGTGCCCGCCTGCCAGCGCGCGCCCGCGTCTCCTTCCGCGAAGCGCACCGCGCAGGTCCCCGCGAGGACGCGGAGGCCGGCGGCCCCGAGCGGGAGCCCGAGCCGGAGCGCCAGGGTGGGCGGCGCCATCATGCCGCGCGCGCGGAGGCGAGCACGGCGCGCGCGGCGCGCCGCCCCACCCCGGGCTCGCCGAGGCGGCCGCGCAGCTCGGCGAAGGCTGCGCGCTGGGCGGCGGCGGCGGGCTCGGCGAGCAGCGGGCGGATCTCCTGCGCCAGGCGCGCGCCGGTGACCTCCGTCTGCAGCAGCTCCGGCACCACATCGCGGCCCGCCACGATATTGGGCAGGCTGATTCGCGGGATGCGGATGAGCAGGCGGGAGATCAGCGCGGCGAAGCGGGACACGCGATAGCAGACCACCATGGGCGTGCCGAGCAGCGCGGCTTCCAGCGTGGCCGTGCCCGAGGCGATGAGGATGGCGTCAGCCGCCGCCATGAGCTCGTAGGTGCGGTGCTCGAGGATCTCCACCGGCGGCCCGCCGCTCCGCTCGGCGGCGGCCAGCAGGCCCTCTACCAGGCGCCGATCCACCGACGGGGCCAGCCCCAGCGCGAAGCGCGGCGTGGGCCGCAGCGCGGGCTCGGCGGGGCCCACGAGGCGGCGGGTGGCGTCCAGCATGGGCGGCAGGAGGCGCGTGATCTCCTCGCGCCGGCTGCCGGGAAGCAGGCCCACCACGGACAGATCGGGCTCGATGCCGAGCCCCCGGCGGGCCCGCGCGCGGTCGAGGTCCGGCGGGAGCACGTCGAGGATCGGATGGCCCACGTACTCGACGGGGACGCCGGCAGCTTCGTAAAGCGGCCGCTCGAAGGGAAACACCGCGAGGACACAGGTGGCCAGTCGGGCGATGAGCCGCACCCGTCCGCGGCGCCAGGCCCACACCTGCGGCGGAATGAAGAAGACCACCGGCACGCCCGCCCGGCGGGCCTGGCGAGCCAGCCGCATATTGAACTCCGGGAAGTCGATGACCACGAGGACGCGGGGGCGATCCTCGCGCATCCGCCGCACGAGCGCGCGATAGGTGCGATAGAGCGCGGGCACTCGGCCGACGGCCTCGCTCGTCCCCACCACCGCCTGTGCGGTGGGATCGGCCACCACTTCCATGCCGGCCGCCGCCATGCGGGCGCCGCCCATGCCGTAGAGCCTCAGCGAGGGATCCAGATCGTGGAGCGCCCGGCAGAGCGTGCTCCCGTGGAGATCGCCCGAGGTCTCCCCCGCCGAGAGCATGATGGGGCCCGCCGAGGCCGGGCTCACGCCCCGTCCTCGAGCGTGACCACCGCGATGCCGGCGTCCTCGGCCCGGCGCATGACCGCGTCCCCGTCCACGAGGAGGGTCCGGCCCCGCGCCACCGCCAGCGCGGTGGCGCCGCCTGCGGCCATGGCCTCCAGCGTGGCCAGCCCCACCGCGGGCACGTCGAAGCGGAAGTCGTGGTCGTCGGCCACCGCCTTGATCACCACCGCGCCGGGGCCCGATAGACGGACGCCTCGCCGTATAGTCTCATCGGTGCCCTCGGCCGCCTCCACCGCGACCGTGACGCCGCGCGCGCGAACCACGGTCTGTCCGATGCCGCGGCGGGCCAGGTCGCGTGCCAGGGGCCAACCGGCGCGGATCTCCTCCCACTCGGCCTCCGCGGGCGCCCGAGCGGTCAGCTGCGGCGCGCTGAGCAGCCACGGCCCGAGGAAGCGCCGCTGATCCAGCACCTCCACCCCCATGGCGTCGAGCGTGGCCACCGCCATGCGCGCGAGCGCGCCGTCGGAGAGACCCTCCCGGCCGATCCGTTGTCCCACCGCATCTCCGCGCGGGGCGGCGGAGAATACGCTCTGCTTCCAGAACTTGCCCACGAAGGCGACCGCGGTCACGCGCTCGGCGGCCAGCGCGGTGAGCACGATCTGGAGATCGGTAAGGGACGAAGGCAGGACGCGGTCGGCGGCGCCCTCCAGGCCGGGCGCCTCCTCGAAGGCGAACGCCACGACCTTCCACCCTTGCCGCCGCGCTTCGGCAGCGGCGTGGCCGGGTATGATCCCGGCCCCGGCCATCAGGCCGAGGCAACGCTCCACGGAAGATCCTCCGGCCAGGCGATTTCCCCCCGGCCCTCGCGGATCATCCGCTCGACCTCCAGCGCGACGGCCAGCGAGCGGAGGTCTTCCCCCTCGGGCAGCTCCACGCGTCCGGTGGTCTGGGCCGCCCGGGCGGCGGCCATGAGGTGGCGAAGCTCGAGCTTGAGGGGGTTGTCCTTGTGGACGAACAGGTGCTCGACGAACGAGGCCTGGCGGTAGCGGATGGCTTCCCGGTTCACGGTGTAGTCCTGCGCGGCCCGCCGGTGGATCTGGATGTCCTGGTTCTGGTAGTCGAGCACGATATACGCGTCGGGCTGGGTGATGGCGAGGGTGCGGATCTTCTCCTCGGTGGCGCGGCTGGCGGTGATGGTGGCCATGGTCCCGCCGTCGAAGACGATCTGCACATTGGCGACGTCGGCGAGGCCCGAGCGTACCGACGCACCCATGGCGGTGACCTTGCGCGGCTCGCCGTCCACCAGCCCCAGCACGATGTCGATGTCGTGGATCATGAGGTCGATGACCACCGAGTCCTTCGCCACTCGCGGGGCGAAGGGCCCCAGCCGCCGGGACTCGATGAGAATGGGGTGCTCGACGATCTTTCGCAGCTCCTGCACGGCGCCGTTGAAGCGCTCCACGTGACCCACGTGGAGCACGCGGTTTTGGGCGCGCGCCACGCGGAAGAGCTCCTTCGCCTCCTCGAGGGTCGGCGTCATGGGCTTTTCCACCAGCACGTGGACACCCGCTTCGAGGAGATCGCGGGAGACGTCGAAGTGCCGCTCGGTGGGCACCGCCACCGTGGCCACGTCCGCCAGCCCCGCCAGCTCGCGGTGATCGCGGAAAGCCTTGGTGCCGTAGGTGGCGGCGAGCGATTCGGCGCGGGCGAAGTCCTGGTCGACGATTCCCACCAGGTCCACGTCCCACAGCTCCATCAGCGCGATGATGTGGTACTGGCCCATGTGGCCGGCCCCCACCACCCCCGCGCGCAGCCGCGGCTCCGCCACCGGGCTCACTGGACCCGCTCCGAGAGCTCGGCGCCGTCGCTCTCCGCCGGCGCTCCCGCGCCCACGATGCCGCGCTTGGAGGCCTCGATGAAGGTCACGATGCGGCGCGCCACCGCGCCCTCCCCCAGCTCCTCCCGCAGACGCGCCACTCCGGCGGCAGTGGCGAGCCCCGAGCGGAAGAGGATGCGGAAGGCCTCCTGCGCCTGACGGCGTCCGGCCGCGTCGATGCCGCCGCGCCGCATGCCGATGACGTTGACCGCGCGCGCGACGGCGGGAACGCCGTCCACCATCACGTAGGGCGGCACGTCCTGGGTGACCTTGGTGCAGCCGCCGATATAGGCGAAGGTGCCTACGCGCGTGAAGGGATGGACCCCGCTGAGGCCGCCCACGGTGGCGCGGTCCTCCACGGTGACGTGCCCGGTGAGGGCGGCGCCGTTGATCATGATGACGTGATCGCCGACCACACAGTCGTGGGCCACGTGGCAGGTGGCCATGAGCAGGCAATGCGCGCCCACCACGGTGTCGTGGCCCTCGTGAGTGGCGCGGTGGATGGTCGCGTACTCGCGGATCACGGTGTCCTCGCCGATGCGGACGCCGGTGGCCGCGTCCGCGCGAAACCTGAGATCCTGAGGCTCGGCGCCGATGATGGCGCCGTGGCCCACCCGGCAGCGGGCTCCGAGCCGGACCCGCCCCTCGAGGACGGCGTGGGCGCCGATCACCACGCCCTCGCCCACCTCGACCTCGGGCCCGATGAGAGTGCCGGGGCCCACGCGGACGTCGGCGCCCAGTCGCGCCTTGGCATCCACGAAGGCCGCGGGATGAATGTTCGTCATGGCTTCGTTCGCTTCTCCAGCTCGCCGAGCCGCGTCTCGAGGTCCCGAACCCGCCGCAGCAGGTCCGGCAGCCGTCCCTGCGCCGCCCAGATCCGCTTGGCCTCGCCGGTGGGACGCGCGGGGATGCCGCTCCACACCGTGCCGGCGGGGATTTCTCCGGTCAGGCCCGACTTGGCGGTGATGATGGCTCCCGCGCCGATGATTGCATGGTCAGCCACCCCCACCTGACCGGCGAGCACGGCTCGGCTCCCGATCCGGCATGATCCGGCCACCCCCACCTGGGATACCAGGAGGACATCCTCACCGATCTCGCAGTTATGCGCCACCTGCACCAGATTGTCGAGCTTGCTCCCGCGCCCGATCACGGTCACGCCGAGGGTGGCGCGGTCCACCGTGGTATTGGCGCCGATCTCCACGTCGTCCTCGATGCGCACGCCGCCCACCTGGGGGATCTTGCGGTGGGCGTGCCCGTCGAAGGCATAGCCGAAGCCGTCGGCGCCCAGCACCGCACCTGAGTGAACGATGACACGGTTGCCGATCTGCACCCCGTCGCGCACGACCACCCGAGGATAGAGCTGGACGTCCTCGCCGAGGAGGGCGCCCTCTCCCACGAAGCAGAGCGCTCCCACCCGGCTGCCCCGGCCGATGCGGGCGCGCCGCTCCACCACCGCGAAGGGCCCCACCGCCGCGCCGGGATCCACCTCGGCGCCCTCCGCCACCCAGGCCAGGCGATGAATGCCGGGGTCGAGCGGGGGGGCGGGGTGGAAGAGGCGGAGGAGCGCGATGAGGGCGGTCTGGGGAGCCGGGACCCGTAGCACCGGACAGGCCAGCCCGGTCACGTCGTCGCCGGTCAGGATGGCCCCGGCGCGGCTTGCCGCCGCCGCACGCCCATGGCGCGCCCCCAGCGCGAAGGAGACGTCCTCGGGCCCGGCGGTTTCCAGCGGCGCCACGCCCCGGACCCGGAGCCCCGGATCGCCCTCGAGCCGGGCGCCCAGCGCCGCCGCGAGCTCCGCGAGCGTGTAGGGCCCGGCGGCCGCCACTTACTTCTTGGCCTTCTTGGTTTCGTCGTCGAAGGCCCGGATGATCTCCTCGGTCAGGTCCGCCTCGGGCGCGCCGTAGATCACGCCCGCGCCCCGCGCGTCCACGATCAGGGTGAAGCCCTTGTCCTTGCCCACCTTCTGGACGATGCCACTCAGCTCGCGGAGGAACTTGCCCATGAGCTCGCGGTCCTTCTTCTGATAGTCCTTCTCGAAGTCGTCCACGAGCCGCCGCAGGTCACGCACCCGGCGCTCGAGGGTCTCCGTCTTCTCCTTGCGGACCTCCGCGGAGAGGAGCTGTCCCTTCTTGTCAAGGTCGTCCTTGAGCTTGGTCAGCTCGGCCTGCTCGCCGTCCAGCTTCTTCTGCATGGCGGCCTTCTCGCGCTCGAGCGCGTCACGGGCCGCCACGCCCGCGGCGGAGCGGGCGACGACCCGCTGCGAGTCGATGAAGGCGATTCGGGTGGCGCCGACGGCGGGGGCCGGCGCCTGCGCCCCCGCGGGCAAAGGCGACCACCAAACTCCCAGGGCCCAGGCGGCGAGCAGGGCGAGGACGGGAAGTAATCCCTTCAGCAGCACACGCATGTCACGTACCTCCTTCGTTCTATGCCAGCGTCTCAGAATGGGGCGCCCACCGAGAACTGGAACTCCCCGAAGCTTTCGTCCTTGCGACGGTCGAGCTTGACGCCGTAGTCGACGCGAAGCGGACCGAACGGCGAGGCCCACCGCACGCTGAGCCCGGCATTGTACCGGAGCTCGCCGAGGTCGAACTTGGTTCCGAACGAGGTGTCCGGTCCGTACACCTGCCCGATGTCCAAAAAGACCGCCCCGCGGATGCCGAAGAACAGCGGCACCGTATACTCCACATTGAACAGCGCCAGGATCGTTCCGCCCACCCGGGTTCCCGTCTCGTCCACGGGCGAGACCTGGCGCGCCTTGAACCCGCGCAGGGAATTGGCGCCGCCCAGATAGAAGCGCTCGAACAGGGGCACCGGATCCGTCGACCAGCCTACCATGTAGCCGGCCTGCGCGCGCGCGCTGACCACGTGATCCAGCCAGACGTTGTAGAAGGTGGCGACATTGGCGAGTCCGCGGACGAACTTGCTGTCCCCGAAGGCCAGCCCCGCCACGTCCGCCCCGATGCTCATGATCGAGCCGCGGGTCGGCTCGAAGGCGCTGTCCCGGGTGTCCCGGCTGACGGAGCCGCCCACGAGGGCGGTGATGCGCTTCCCCTCCTCGCTCTTGAGGCTGGCGCTGGCATCGTCGGCGACATCGCTGACGTCGTCCTGGCTGACCCGGTAGATGAGGTTCCAGCGCGAATAGTCGCCGAGGGGATGCCCGAAGCGGATGTCGCCACCCAGGGAATTCACGGTGTAGTCGTCGTAGATGCGGCGGTTGTTGAAGAGATCGAAGCCGGCGGACAGCGGCCGGTCGAAGAGCCAGGGCTCGGTGAAGCCGATGGTCCCCTGCTGGGTCTCCGCGCCGGCGCGGACGCGCAGGAACAGCTCCCAGCCTCGGCCGAGGAAGTTGCGCTGGGAGAGGTCGAGGGTGGCGATGAAGCTGTCCGCCGAGCTATAGCCGCCGCCGATGGAGAAGAGGCCGGTGGGCCGCTCGGTGACCTCGATATTGACGATGATCTTGTCCTTGGACGAGCCGGGCGCGGTGGTGGCCCTCACTTGCTCGAAGTAGCCGAGGTTGTTGAGCCGCTGCCGTGCGCGTTCGAGCTTGGCGCTGGTGTAGAAGTCCCCCTCGTGCATGGGGATCTCCCGGCGGAGGATCTTTTCCTGGCTGCGCGTATTGCCGGTGATGTTGATCCGCTCCACGAAGACCTCGGGGCCCTCGCTGATCTCGTAGGTGATGTTGATCCGCCGGTTGGGGGTGTCCTGGCTCGGACTGTGGATTCACGTCGGCGGAGGCGCGCCCGATGGTGCCGTAGAGCGCCTGGATGCTGGCGACGCTGTCGCGCACCTTGCCGCGCGAGAAGACGTCGCCGGATCTTGAAAGGGATGCGGCGACGGATCTCCTCTACCGGCACCACGTTGTTCCCGGTGACGTCGATGCCGCCCACGTGGAACTGTGGCCCCTCCACCACCACGATCCGGATGGTGACGCGGGCCTTGCTCCTTGTCCACGATGGCATCCGCCGACTCCACGCGCGCCTGGATGTAGCCATGGTCGTTGTAGAGCGAGACGATGCGGTCCCGGTCGTCGTCGAGCTTCTGGCGCTCCACGGTGCCGCGCAGGATGTAGAACTGGCGCTCCTGGGTGGCCATCACCGCCTTGATCGCCTTGGGGGTGAGGCCCTTGGCGCCCTCGATGACGACTTCCTCGATGGTGATCTTGCGGCCTTCCGCGATGCGGAAGGTGACCGCCACATCGCCGTCCGGCAGCTTGCTGGCGTCGGGCGTGACCTGCACCTCGAAGTACCCTTCCTCCTCGTAGTAGTCCTTGAGCTTCTCCGCCGCCCGGGTGACCTCCACCGGGTTGTAGACCGCTCCCAGCTTGAGGTCGATCTTCTCGGTGAGGACGACGGTATCGAGCCGCTTGTTGCCCGCGAACTGCACGTCGCGGACGAAGGGCCGCTCCACCACGATGAAGGTGACCTTCACGCCTCCCTCGAAGTCCTCCACCTTGAGCTGGACGTCGTCGAAGTAGCCCAGGCCGAAGATGGCGCGGATGTCCTCGGCCAGCCGGTTGGGCGAGAAGAAGCCCCCCACCTTGGTACCGACGCGCCCCACGATGACCGCCTCCTGGATCCGCCGGTTCCCCTGCACCGAAAGGTCCTTGACGATGATGGGCCGGCCGGCATCGGGAGGCGATTGCGCCGCCGCCGGGAGGACCGGCAGCAGGAGGGAGACAAAAAAAATGGAGAGAAAGGTTCTCCCCAGGGAGGTCATGAGAGCGAGCGGCCCGTCGTATCCCGACCCAGCGTTCGGTGGATCAGTGCTCGGCCAGCGCGAGAGGCGGCTCCGCGACCTGCGCTTCCCGGAAGACGAAATTATCCCCCTCCACGTCCAGCTCGAGGCGCGCCCCGTCCGTGATCTGGCCGCGGACGATGGCCTCGGCGAGCGGATCCTCCACATGCTTCTGGATGGTGCGTCGGAGCTGCCGAGCGCCGTAGGTCGCGTCGTACCCCTTCTCCACGAGGAGATCGAGGGCCGCCGTGGTGGGCTCCACCGTGATGCCCTTGTCCGCCAGCTGGGCGTTCACCCGCTTCATCATGAGGCGGACGATATTGGAGATGTCGTCCCGCGACAGCCCGTGGAACACGATGGTGTCGTCGATGCGGTTGACGAACTCGGGCCGGAACGCCCGCTTGAGCTCCTCCATCACGCGACTCTTCATCTTCTCGTGGGAGGCGTCGTCACCCTCGGGGATGAAGCCGGGCGATACGCGCTTGCCGATGAAGCTGGTCCCGAGATTCGACGTCATGATCAGGATGGTGTTCTTGAAGTCCACCACGTGCCCGACCGAATCCGACAGGCGTCCGTCGTCGAGTACCTGGAGGAGCATGTTGAACACGTCCGGGTGCGCCTTCTCGATCTCGTCGAACAGCACCACCGAGTAGGGCCGCCGCCGCACCTTCTCGGTGAGGAAGCCGCCCTCTTCGTAGCCCACGTAGCCCGGAGGGGCGCCGAGGAGCCGGGACACGGAGAACTTCTCCATGTACTCGGACATGTCCACCCGGATCAGCGCGTTCTCGTCGCCGAAGAGGTACTCGGCGAGCGCCCGGGCGAGCTCGGTCTTCCCCACCCCGGTGGGCCCGAGGAAGATGAACGACCCCACCGGACGCTTGCTGTCCTTGAGACCGGCCCGGGAGCGCCGGATGGCGCGCGACACCGCGGCCACCGCGTCGCGCTGGCCCACGATGCGTCCGTGGAGGGCTTCCTCCATGCGCGCGAGCTTGGCGGACTCCTTCTCCTCGAGCTTGGACAGCGGGATGCCCGTCCAGCGGGAGACGATGTACTCGATGTCCTCCTCGCTGACGGTCTGCGGGCCCTTGCCCTTGCGCTTGTCCCACTCGCGCTTGAGCTCCTCGTCGCGTCCGCGCAGCAGCTTTTCCTTTTCCCGGAGTGACGCGGCCTTCTCGAACTCCTGCGCCTCCAGGTACATGTCCTTCTCGCGGACGACCCGCTCGACCTCCTTGCCGAGCTCCTTGATCTCCGGCGGCGGCATGAGAGCCATGAGGCGGGTGCGCGAGGACGCCTCGTCGATGACGTCGATGGCCTTGTCGGGAAGCTGGCGGTCCGTGATGTAGCGATCGGCGAGCTTCACGGCGGCGTCGATGGCCTGGTCGGTGATCTTCACCCGGTGATGCGCCTCGTACTTGTGGCGCAGGCCCTTGATGATCTCCACCGACTCCGGGACGGAGGGGGCGCGCACGATCACGGGCTGGAAGCGCCGCTCCAGCGCGCCGTCCTTCTCGATGTACTTCCGGTACTCGTCCAGCGTGGTGGCGCCGATGGTCTGGATCTCGCCGCGCGAGAGCGCGGGCTTGAGCATGTTGGAGGCGTCGATGGCGCCTTCCGCGGCTCCCGCCCCGATGAGGGTGTGGAGCTCGTCGAGGAAGAGGACGACGTTCTCCGACTGCCGGATCTCCTTCATCACCGCCTTGAGCCGCTCCTCGAACTGGCCGCGGTACTTGGTCCCCGCGACGAGGGCGCCCAGGTCGAGCTGGAGGAGCCGCTTCTGCGCGAGGACGTCCGGCACCTCGTGCCCCACGATGCGCTGGGCGAGCCCCTCCACGATGGCGGTCTTGCCCACGCCGGGCTCGCCGATGAGCACCGGGTTGTTCTTGGTCCGGCGGGCCAGGATCTGGATCACGCGCTCGATCTCGGTCTCGCGCCCGATGACGGGGTCGAGCTTGGACTCGCGGGCCAGCTGGGTGAGGTCACGCGCGAACTCGTCGAGCACCGGAGTCTGCGAGCGCTTCTTCGGGCGGGGATAGTACTGGTCGCCGAGCAGGGAGAGCGTCTCCTGCCGGACCTCGTCGAGCCGCGCCCCGAGGGACTCGAGGATCTTGGCCGCGATGGACTGGCCCTCTTTCATGAGGCCCAGGAGCAGATGCTCGGTGCCGATGTAATTGTGGCCGAGCTGGCGGGCTTCCTCGATGCTGAGCTCGAGCACCCGCTTGGCCTGGGGAGTGAACGGCACCTCCCCGAAGGTCAGGGTCTTGGGGAAGCCGGCCAGAGCCCGCTCCACCTCCGCCTTGACGGTCTCGAGCCGGAGCCCGAGCCGCTGGAGGACGGCGGTCGCGATCCCCTCGCCGTCCCGAATGAGGCCGAGGAGTATGTGCTCGGTTCCTACGAAGTCGTGGCGGAAGCGGCCCGCCTCTTCCCGTGCCAGGATGATCACCCGCCGCGCCCGCTCGGTGAACCGTTCGAACACTTGGTATCCTCACTCCCCTGGGGCTCCCCAGGGTCAGGTGGTGATCGATCAGTGCTGCCTAAACCTGCTCAAAGTATAACGCCCTCGCATAGCGCCGCATAGCCTTTTCTTCCCTTCGAGACCTATCTGCCCGGAACACCGGCGATCCCGAGCGGTCCCGCGTTGGGGCGCCGCGATCGCATCAGGGCCAGGCCTGCGCCCGACCTTCCACCAGCCGATAGCCCCGGTCCGCGCGCCGCGCCAGATCGTGATTGTGGGTGGCGATCACCACCGCGAGTCCCCGCTCCGCCTGAAGCCGCAGGAACAGGTCCCAGATGACCTCGCTGGTCTTGGGATCGAGGTTCCCGGTGGGCTCGTCGGCGAGGAGCAGCCTCGGCGCCCCCACCAGCGCGCGCGCAATGGCCACGCGCTGCTGCTCGCCGCCGGAGAGCTCGCCGGGCCGGTGATTCATCCGATCGGTCAAGCCCACCTCGCCCAGTGCCTCCGCCGCGCGGGCGCGCGCGGTGGCCGACGGGAGACGCTGCAGCAGGGCCGGGATCATGGCGTTCTCGAGCGCGGTCATCTCGCCCAGGAGATTGCCGAACTGGAAGACGAAGCCGACCTCGGTCCGACGGTAGCGGGCCAGCCCCGCCTCCGAGCGCGCGAAGAGATCCTCGCCGTCGAAGCGCACGCGGCCCGCGGAGGGACGATCCAGCGCGCCCAGCAGGTGGAGCAGCGTGGACTTGCCGACCCCGGACGCGCCGATGACGGCCACCGTCTCCGCGCGATTCACGGTGAGGCTCGCGCCCCGGAGCACGCGAACTACCTCCGGTCCCATGCGGTACTCCTTCTCGAGATCCTCCGCGACGACGAGTGGCTCGTCACTCATAACGGAGCACGTCCACGGGGGCGAGCGCGGCGGCGCGGCGCGCGGGCGAGATCGTGGCGAGGAAGGAGATCACCAGCGTGGCCCCGATGACGAGGGCGAAGTCCCCGCCGGAGAGCTTCATGGGGAGGTGGTCGATCTGGTACACGTCGCCCGCGAGCCGGATGATCTTGTAGGTGTTCTGCACCCAGATGATGGCCAGGCCGAAGGCGCTCCCGGCGACCGTTCCCACCAGCCCGATGAGCATGCCGGCGGCGAGGAAGATGGCGCCGATGGAGCCGGAGGTGGCGCCCATGGCCTTGAGGATGCCGATCTCCTTCCGCTTCTCGGCCACGAGCAGGATCAGGTGGCCGATGATGGCGAAGCCCGCCACCAGGACGATGATGGTGACGATCACGAACAGCGCGAGCTTCTCCAGCTGCAGCGCGGCGAAGAGGTTCCGGTTCATGTCCATCCAGTCGCGGATCCAGTACGGCGCGCCCGCCGCCGCGGCCAGGCGGCGGCCGATTGCCTTGGCCTCGAAGGGGTCGTCGAGCTTCACCTCCACGCCGGTCACGCGGTCGCCCAGCCCCGCGAACTCCTGGGCGGCGGCCAGCGTGGTATAGGCGAGCGAGGCGTCGTGCTCGTACATGCCCACCTCGACGTAGCCCGCCACCAGGAAGCGGCGCATCTTGGGCACCAGGCCCACCGCCGTCATGGCGCCCTGCGGGGAGATCACGGTCACGCTGTCGCCGGGAATCACGCCGAGGGTGCGGGCGAGCTCCCGGCCCAGCAGGAGCGCGGGCTCCTTGCCTTTCAGGAGCGGGTCGAGGCTGCCGCCCTTGAGCTGCGCGGCAATCGACGCGCGCACCGCGGGCGCGTCGAGATCGGCGCCGCGCAGGAGCCCGCCGGTGGCGCCGCCGCCTTGCACCGTGAACAGCGCCTGCTGCAGCACGAAGGGCGTGGCGGAGTGCACGCCGGCGACGGGCGTGAGGCGGGCCGCCACCGCGGCGGCGTCGGCCATGCCGCGGCTCCCGCTCTCCACCACCAGGATGTGGGGCTGGGCAGCGATGATCTTGTCCTTGATGCCGTCCTGAAAGCCGGTCATGGTCGCCAGCACCACGATGAGCGCGCTCACCCCGAGGAACACACCTCCGATCCCGATCCAGACGAAGAGCGAGAGGTTGCTGCGCCGGCCCCGGGAGCGGACGTACTTGAGGCCGAGCACGAGCTCGAAGGGCAGCCCCCGGCCGCGCGTCATTCGTCGTCTCCCTCCGCCTCTCCCTCGACTTCTCCTTCCCCGGGGGCCTCCGCCGCGCGCTCACCGGCTCCGCGCTCCCGCCGCAGGTGGGGAAAGAGAATCACGTCCCGGATGGAGGGCGAGTCGGTGAAGAGCATGACCAGCCGATCGATGCCGATGCCCTCGCCCGCAGTGGGGGGCATGCCGTACTCCAGCGCGCGGACATAGTCCTCGTCCAGCCACTGCGCCTCGTCGTCGCCGCGGGCCCGCTGCGCCTCTTGCTCCTCGAAGCGGCGCCGCTGGTCGATGGGATCGTTGAGCTCGGAGTAGGCATTGGCGATCTCGCGCCGGCAGATATACAGCTCGAAGCGGTCGACCAGACGCGGCTCGTCGCGCTTCCGTTTGGACAGCGGCGAGAGCTCGATGGGGAAGTCGATCACGAAGGTGGGCTGGAGCAGCTCCGGCTGCACGAGGGCATCGAACACCACCCCCCATGCCTCCACCGCGCTCGCCCCCGCCGGCACCGCCACCCCGCGCGCGGCGGCGGCGCGCGCCACCTCGGCGGCGGGCGCGGCCGGCGTCACCGCCATCCCCAGGGTCTCCGACAGCGCGCGGAAGAAGGGCAGCCGGCGCCACGGCGGTGCGAGGTCGATCGTCTCGCCCTGATAGGTCAGCTCGAGGCGGCCCAACAGGGTCTGCCCCAGGTGGACGAACATCTCCTCGGTGAGCTGCATGAGGTCGTTGTAGTCGGCGTAGGCCTGGTAGAACTCCAGCATGGTGAACTCGGGGTTGTGCTGGGTGGACACTCCTTCGTTCCGGAAGCTGCGGTTGATCTCGTAGACGCGCTCCAGCCCGCCTACCACCAGGCGCTTGAGGTAGAGCTCCGGCGCGATCCGGAGGTAGAGCGGCATGTCCAGCGCATTGTGGTGGGTCTTGAAGGGACGCGCGGTGGCGCCGCCCGGAATGGGCTGCATCATCGGCGTCTCCACCTCGAGGAAGCCGCGGGCATCCAGGAAGGCGCGCAGGGCCTGGATGAGCCGGCTCTTGAGCACGAAGGTCTCGCGGACGTGGGGGTTCATCACCAGATCCACGTAGCGGCGCCGATAGCGCGTCTCCACGTCCTTGAGCCCATGCCACTTGTCGGGCAAGGGCCGGAGGGCCTTGGCCAGGAACTCGAGCTCCTTCACCTGCACCGAGAGCTCGCCGGTGCGGGTGCGCATCAGCCCGCCGGTCACGCCCACGAAGTCCCCCACGTCGAGGTCGCGGAAGACTGCGAAGCCGTCGCCCAGCCCGTCGGCGCGCGCATAGAGCTGGACGGCCCCGGTGCGGTCCCGGAGGTGGGCGAAGCACGTCTTGCCGTGGTCGCGGAACGAGACCACGCGGCCGGCCAGGCTCACCTGCCCGACGCTCTTGAGCTCGTCCTCGCCCGCGTCCTTGAGCCGGGTCGCCAGCTCGCCCGCCCAGTGGGACACGGGGAAGCGTCCGCCGAAGGGGTCGACGCCGCGTGCGCGCAGCGCTTCCAGCTTGGCGTGGCGGCGCCGGATCAGCTCATTGGTGTCGGGCGCGGGCTCCGGAGGCGGCGCGGCGGAAGGGGCCATGCCTCACTCCGCCTTCGCGGAAGCGCCGCCCGCGCGAACCCCCGAGAGGAAGGCGCGGATGAAGGAATCAATGTCGCCATCCATCACCGCCTCCACGTTGCCGACCTCCACGCCGGTGCGGTGGTCCTTGATGATCTGGTACGGGTGGAAGGTGTAGGTGCGGATCTGGCTGCCGAAGGCAATCTCCTTCTTCTCTCCGGTGAGCTCGGCCAGCTCCTCGCGCTGTTTCTTCTCGTACACCTGATAGAGCCGCGCGCGCAGGATGCGCATGGCGGTGTCGCGGTTCCGGAGCTGCGAGCGCTCGTTCTGGCAGGCCACCACGATGCCGCTGGGGAGGTGGGTGATGCGGACGGCGGAGTCAGCGGTATTGACACCCTGGCCGCCGGGGCCCGAGGAGCGGTACACGTCCACGCGGAGCTCGTCGTCGCGGATCACCACCTCCACGTCTTCCACCTCGGGAATCGCCGCCACCGAGGCGAACGAGGTGTGGCGCCGCTTGGAGGCGTCGAAGGGCGAGATCCGGATGAGCCGGTGCACGCCGATCTCGCTCTTGAGATACCCGTAGGCGTATTCGCCGGTCATGGTGATGGTGGCCGACTTGATGCCCGCTTCCTCGCCGGGGAGGAGATCCACCACTTCCGCCTTCACGCCCACGCGCTCCGCCCAGCGGAGGTACATGCGCATCAGCATCTGTGCCCAGTCCTGCGACTCGGTGCCCCCCGCGCCGGGATGGATGGACAGGATGGCGTTCTTGCCGTCCTGGGGTGCGGAGAGGATGACCTTGATCTCGAACGCTTCCAGCTCGTCGCGGAGCCGGGCGAGGCTCGCCGCGACCTCGGGACCGTGGCTCTCGTCACCCGCTTCCGTGGCCATCTCCCAGAGGAGTCGCGCCTCCTCGACCTGGGTGGTGAGCTCACGGAAACGGCTCACCGTGCGATTCTGCTCCGCCCGCTCCTGGACGAGGGTCTGCGCGCGCCGGGTGTCTTCCCAGAAATTCGACTTGGCCATCTCGGCGTCGATGGCCGCGAGCCGGGCCTCCCGCGTAGGCAGGTCAAAGATGACCTCGGAGGTCCTCGAGGCGCCGCTCTACGTCCGCCAGATCCCGCTTCAGCTCGCTCAGCACCGCGACCTCCGGAAAAAGGTGTAGCCGGCCGCTCCCGCGACCAGCGCCAGTGACAGGTACACGAACCAGTTGCCCCACCGCGTGTAAAGCGTCTCGCGCGCCCGGAGCGGCACGCGGTCCGTCACCACGCCGCGCGCCCCGAGCGGGAGCGACTTTCGAATCCGCCCGCTCGGATCGACGAAGGCCGAGATGCCGGTATTCGCCGCCCGCCCGATGGCCACGCGCGTTTCCACCGCCCGCAATGGGAGCATGCCCAGATGCTGCCAGGGCCCGCTCGTCTCGCCGAACCACGCGTCGTTGGTGATATTGGCCATGAAGGTCGCGCCCATCGCGACTCCATCCCGGAACAGCTCGGGGAAGATGACCTCATAGCAGATCACCGTGCCGAAGCGCGCGCCCTCGACGGCCATGAGGGTCGGCCCTTCGCCGGACCCGAAATCGGAGATGAACTCCGCCCAGCTCCGCACGAACCCGATGATCCAGCCGAGCGGCACGTACTCGCCGAACGGCACGAGGTGAATCTTATCATACTTGCCCGTAATCCCTTGTCCGGTCAGCAGAAACGCGCTGTTCAAGTACTGCGGACGGGGGGTCTCCCGCCTGTCGATCGAGCCCACCAGGAGCGGGATGCGGACCTCGGCGGCCAGCCGCTGGAGCCGGCCCAGCAGGGCCGGATCACCCCGCAGGAAGATGGTGGCCGCGGTCTCCGGCCAGAGGATGACCGCCGGGCGCGAGGTCGGGTCGCCCAGATCGGCGGGGCGCGCCGCCTCGCGGGTGAGCGCCTCGTAGATGTCCAGGATCTCGGCATGCCGCGCGGGGTCCCACTTGAGTGTCTGCGCGATATTCGGCTGTATCACCGCCACCCGCAGCTGGGGTGCCGGCGTCGTACCGCCCAGCGCGCTCCACCCGAAGGCGAGCGTGCCCAACAGCAATGCGCCCGCTCCCACGACGCCCGGCAATGCACGCGTCCAGCCCAACGTGAGAATACCGGCCAGCGCGCAGTTCACAGCGACAATGAGGAAGGACACGCCGTAGACGCCGGTGAGCTCGGCGATCTGGACCGGAGGGAGTACGGAGTGCAGCGAATACCCCATGAGCCCCCACGGAAAGCCTCCCATGAGCCAGCCGCGCAGCCATTCGCCGGCCACCCAGAGCGGTGGCACCACCGCCAGCGCCCAACCCCGTCCCAGCGCAGGGCGCGCCCAGGCGACCCAGAAGGCCGCCGCGCCGAAGTAGAGGCCGCAGTACGCCGCCAGGGCCACGATGGGGAGCCAGGTCAAGGGCCACGGGATGGCGCTGTAGTGCCGGAAGGTGTGATCGAGCCAGCGAAGGAGCAGGACGAAGAACACCGTCCCCTGGAGCCACCCGTCGCGGAGCGCCACGCGGGGCGGCAGCGTGAGGGCGCCGAGCAAGGCGGGGAGCAGCGCAACCCAGGTCAGCGGCCACCAGTCCGTCGAGGGAAAGGCCAGGGCGCCCAGAATGCCGCCGGCGAGGAGCAGCGGCACCCGGATGCGCGCCGGAGCCAGGACGGTGAGACCGTCAGGACCCACTGGCCAGTCGTTCGGCGAGAATGCGGGGTAGTCCCGCGGCAAGGATGCGCCGCGCGGCGGCGCGGTGATCATAGGCCACCCGGCGAAGGCTCACGCGCCGCGCGTCCGGATCCCAGATCGCATAGGCGGCGCGCGGGTCACGGTCGCGCGGCTGCCCCACGCTGCCGACATTGATCACGTAGCGCCGCCCATCCAGCAGCGGTATCTCCACCGGCCAGGCCGCGAACCGCCCCTCGTGGTCCGGGCCGCCCGATCCCAGGGACCAGACCGCGGGCCGGTGCGAGTGCCCCACGAAGCAGACGCGGGTCTCGAAGGCCTCGAAGACCTCGAAGCCGTCTTCGGCGGAGAGCAGATAGTCCCACTCCTCTGGCCGCCGCGGGCTGGCGTGGACGAGGGTGGCGTCGTCCACCGTGGCGGTGAGCGGCCGGCTGCCCAGCCACTCCAGCGTGGCGGGGGCGAGCTGGTCGCGCGTCCAGAGGGCCGCCGCGCGGGCAGCGGGATTGAACCAGTCCAGGCTCATGAGGCCGGCGGCGCCATGCTCGTGATTGCCGCCCACCATGGCCACGGCCCGCTCCGCCACCGCGTCCACGCAGGCCCCCGGCTCGGCGCCGTAGCCGACGAGGTCACCGAGGCAGAGCAGCGCGCGGGCGCCCTCGATCGACGCGTCCTCGAGGACGGCGCGCAGGGCCTGATGGTTGGCGTGGATGTCGGAGAGAACGGCGTAGCGGATGGGGCGGCCGTGGGAAGAGCGGCTACTCGGGCGGCCGCAGCTCTTTGTGGACGCGATCAAGCAGTCCGTTGATGAACCGGCTGGACTCCCGCGTGCTGAACTTCTTGGCGACCTCGAGGGCCTCGTTGATGGCCACCTTGGGCGGGATCTCCATCATCCACATCAGCTCGAACACGCCCTCCCGGAGGATATTGCGGTCCACCACCGCCATCCGGTCGAGATCCCAGTTCTCGGCGAACTGCGCGATGACCTCGTCGATCTTTTGCTGGTGCTGCTTGGTGCCCCGCACCAGCGACTCCACGAAGCCCCGGACCTCGCCGTCCACCGGGTGTCGGGTCCAGAACTCGTCGAGGTAGGGCTCGGCGCTGGACGCGTCCTGGAGGTCGAGCTGATACAGGAGCTGGAGCGCCAGCTCGCGGGACTTGCGGCGCTTGCCCATCAGCGCCGCTGGGCGGAGCCGCGTCGTGCGTGGAGCCAGCCCGCCATCTCGAGGACGGCGAGCGCGGCTTCCGCGCCGCGATTGCCCACCGCGCCGCCCGCCCGCTCCCAGGCCTGCTCCTCGGTATTGGCGGTGATCACGCCGAACCCGATGGGCACGCCGGTGGACAGGCCCGCCTGACGAATCCCCGCCGCGGTCTCGCGGGAGACGTACTCGAAGTGCGGCGTCTCACCCCGGATGACCACGCCCACGCAGGCGATGCCGGCATAGCGGCGGCTCCGGGCCAGGGTGAGCGCGGCCAGCGGCAGCTCGAAGGAGCCCGGCACCCAGTGGACGTCCACGCGCGCGGCGGGGACGCCCTGCCCTTCCAGCGCCGCCACCGCGCCGTCGGCGAGCTTCTTCGAGATCGCCTCGTTGAAGCGCGCCGCCACCACCGCGAAGCGCGCGGTGGTGGACCCGCCCGGTACTCCCGCGCGCGGCCGCGGCGCGGGGGCGCGGCCCGCCATGTCAGTCCGGGAAGGCCGAGAAGAGGTGGCCCATCTTCTCGCGCTTGGTGGCGAGGTAACGGCGATTGGCCTCGGTGGGCGGGACCTCGAGCGGCACCCGCTCCACCACCCGCAGCCCGTAGCCCTCGATGCCGACGATCTTCTTCGGGTTATTGGTGAGGTAGCGGAGATTCTTGATGCCGAGGTCGACCAGGATCTGGGCGCCGATGCCGTAGTGGCGCAGGTCCGCCCCGAAGCCCAGGGCATGATTGGCCTCCACGGTGTCCTTGCCCTGGTCCTGCAGCTCGTAGGCGCGGAGCTTGTTGACGAGCCCGATGCCTCGCCCTTCCTGGCGCATGTACACGAGGACGCCGCGGCCCTCCCGGGCGATGATGGCCAGCGCGCGGTGCAGCTGGGAGCCGCAGTCGCAGCGTTCGGAGCCGAACACGTCGCCGGTGAGACACTCGGAGTGCACGCGCATGAGCACGGGGGCGTCGGTGCTGATGTCCCCCATGATGAGGGCCACCGGCACCCGATCGTCCACCGTGGTCTCGTAGGCGATGCAGGTGAACTCGCCGAACTCGGTGGGCAGCCGCGTCTCCGCCGCCCGCCGCACGAGCTTCTCCTTCTGCATCCGGTACTCGATGAGGTCCTTGATGGTGATGACCTGGAGCCCGTGGGTGCGGGCGAGCTTGAAGAGCTCGGGCAGCCGCGCCATGCCGCCCTCTTCGTCCAGCACCTCGCAGATCACCCCCATCGGGGCCGAGCCGGCCAGGCGCGCGAGGTCAACCGCAGCCTCGGTGTGGCCGGCGCGGCGGAGCACGCCGCCCGGCAGCGCGCGGAGCGGGAAGATGTGGCCGGGGCGATTGAGATCCTCGGGGCGCGAAGCGGGGTCGACGAGGGTGCGGATGGTGATGGCGCGATCGTAGGCGGAGATGCCGGTGGTGACGCCGCGGCGGGCGTCCACCGTGGTGGTGAAGGCGGTGCCGTGCGGCTCCGTGTTGTCGCGCACCATCAAGCCGATCTCGAGATCATCGAGGCGCTCGCCCAGCATGGGCACGCAGATGAGCCCGCGGCCGTAGCGGGCCATGAAGTTCACCGCCTCGGGGGTGATCCGGTCGGCGGCCATGAGGAGGTCACCCTCGTTCTCGCGATCCTCGTCGTCCACCACCACCAGCATCCGGCCCGCCCGGATCTCCTCGATGGCTTCCTCGATGGTGGAGAACGCCCCGACGCCGGCGTCCGTGCGGTCGCTCGTCACGATTGCGTTCCTCCGACGGCCCCCGCCATCCCCGGCCCGAGGGCGCGAATCACGTACTTGCCGATCATGTCCGTCTCCAGGTTCACCCGGCGTCCCTGCCGGGCCGTCCCCAGCGTCGTCACCGCCAGCGTATGCGGGATCACCATGATCTCGAACGCGCGGTCGTCCAGCGCCGCCACCGTGAGGCTCACCCCGTCCACCGCCACCGAGCCTTTCGGGATCAGGTACGGGGCCAGCCGCCCGTCCTGCCATTCTATCCTGATCCGGGCGGTGTCCGCCGCCCGCTCCGCCGAGGCCACCACCCCGATCCCGTCCACGTGCCCCTGCACCAGGTGGCCGCCCACGAAGTCGCCCAGGCGCAGTGGCCGCTCGAGGTTCACGCGGTCGCCGGGGGCGAGATCCCCGAGCGCGCTCACCGCATAGGTCTCCGGTCCCACGTCGAAGGCCAGGCGCCCGCCCTCGCGTCCCACCACGGTGAGGCAGACGCCGTTGACGGCCACGCTCGAGCCGAGCACCGTCCCCTCGAGCGCGGCGCGCGCCTCGAGAACGAGCCGGCTCCCCGCGCGGCTCGCCACGCGGCCCATCTCCTCCACGATGCCGGTGAACATGCTCAGGCCCCGTCGTCGGAAGCGGCCGCGTCGGCGGCCACGTCGGCTTCGACGAGCCAGTCGTCGCCGAGGGGGCGCACGGTGGGGCGGGCGAGGCGTAGCGCCTGGCTCAGGCTTCGCCCCGGCCCGCCGACGGGCGTGGGCGCGGTGGCGCCGCCGAGAAGCTTGGGGGCCAGGAAGATGGCGACCCGGTCGACCAGCCCCGCCTCGAGAAAGCCGGCGTTCAGCTCCGCCCCGCCCTCCACCAGCATCGCGATCACGTCGAGCGCGAAGAGGCGGGCGGCCAGGTCGGCGAGATCCACGCGCCCCTGGGCGCTCTTGCAGGCCATCACGGTGGCGCCAGCGGCTTCCAGCGCCGCCACTCGCTCGGGTGGCGCCGTGTCGGTGACGGCGACGATGGCCCGCTCGGGTCGTCCCGCGCCGATCACGCGGGCGCGGGCCGGCAGCCGGGCCTGGCTGTCCACCACCACGCGCCAGGGCTCGCGGGGCCACGGCGCCTCGAGCCTCACGTCCAGCGCGGGATTGTCCGCCAGCGCGGTGCCGATCCCGACGACGACGGCGTCGCTCTCGCTCCGGAGGCGGTGCGCTTCTGCGCGCGCCTCGGCTCCCGTGATCCAGCGCGAAGTCCCGTCCTGTGCCGCGATCTTGCCGTCGAGGGTCATCGCCGACTTCAGCGTGACGTGAGGCCGCCCTCGGCGCATGGCGGTGAAGAAGGCCCGGCTTTGGGCGCGCACCTCGTCGCCCCGCGCGCCGACCGTGACCTCGAGGCCGGCCGCGCGCAGGACACCGGCGCCCCCGCCCGTCACGTGGGGATTGGGATCCACCGCGCCCGCCACGACCCGCGCCACCCCGGCGTTCCGGATGGCCCGGGTGCAGGGCGGGGTCCGGCCATGGTGATTGCACGGTTCCAGCGTGACGTAGAGGGTGGCGCCCCGCGCCCGCTCACCCGCCGCCGCCAGCGCCATGATCTCGGCATGCGGCCCGCCCGCCTCGGCGTGAAAGCCCTCCCCGACCACCTGGCCGTCTCGGACCAGCACCGCGCCCACCATCGGATTCGGCGAGGTCAGTCCCCGGCCCCGCTCTGCGAGCGCGAGCGCGCGCCGCATGAACGCAAGGTCCTCCGGGTCGTCAGCGCTCACGAGTCGGGGAGCAGCGCGGCGGCGAACGCCTTCGCGTCGAAGGGCTGGAGGTCCTCGATCTTCTCGCCCACGCCGACCAGCTTGATGGGCACGCCCAATTCCCGCCAGATCCGCACCACGATGCCGCCCTTGGCGGTGCCGTCGAGCTTGGTGAGGACCAACCCGGTCAGGCCCACCGCCTCGTGGAAGAGCTTGGCCTGCGCCAGTCCGTTCTGTCCGGTCGGCGCTTCCAGCACCATCAGACTCTCCTGCGGCGCTCCCGGCAGCTGGCGCTCGATCACCCGCTTGAGCTTGACGAGCTCGTCCATGAGGTTGGTCTTGGTGTGCAGTCGTCCCGCGGTGTCCACGAGAAGCACGTCCGCGCCACGCGCGGTCGCCGCCTTGACGGCGTCGAAGACCACCGCGGCCGGGTCGGCGCCGGCGGCTTGCCGTATCACCGGCGCCTCCGCCCGGCGTCCCCACTCCTCGAGCTGCTCGATGGCGGCGGCGCGAAACGTATCCGCGGCGGCAAGAACCACGTCCTTGCCCTGAGCGCGCAGGGCGGCCGCGAGCTTGCCGGTGGTGGTCGTCTTGCCGGCCCCGTTCACACCGAGCATGAGGATGACGGCGGGCCGGCCGGAGAGATTCAGCGAGGCTGCCGCCGGCGCCAGAGTCTCCTCGAAGAGCCGGCGGAGCAAGGACCGCACGTCCTGGGCGGTGCTCACCCGGCCACGCTTCGCCTCGCCGCGGATCTGGTCCACGAACTCCGCCGCGGTGGCGGCGCCGACGTCGGCGGTGACGAGCATTTCCTCGAGCTCCTCGAGCAAAGCCTCGTCCACGGTGCGGCCCACGGAAAGGAGCGTGTCGAGGCCATCGTCGAGGAGCTGGCGGGACCGCCGGAGACCATCCTTGAAGCGGTCGGCGAGTGCGCCGAAGAGGCTCACGGGAGCGCGAGCTCGCGGATCACCGCGCCCGGCGCGCCCAGCGGCGGCAGCGTGCGCCCGTTGAGCTCGAGGGTGACGCCGGCCGCATTGCCCACCGTGAGGGTGAAGCGTTTCTCCGCGCTCCATTCCCGAGTGGCGCCGGCGGGCAGCAGCTCCTCGACCGAGCGATCCCCGTCCATCTGGACGCGTACCCAGGTGGGCTCGATCGCCCTCACGACGAGGCGCTGCGGGCCGCGCGCGGGCGCCGGGGCCGGTGGCGCGGCCGCCGCCACCGGAACTGCCGGCGCCGCGCTCGGGGCCGCGGCGGCCACGGGCTCGACCTTGTCCGCTGGGGCGGCGGGCAAGGCCGCCGGCGCCGCCGGGGCGGCCGGCGGCTCGGAGGCGGCGGGGGCGCTCGGCGCCGCCGCCTGCGGTCGCGGTGGGCGGGGGGAATCGCCACGGAGCCCGGAGTTGAGCAGAAAGAGCGCCGCGCCCAGGACCGCGAGGAGAATCACGCTGACGAATACCGGCCCCCGGCCCAGCCCGGCGGCCAGAGGCTCCGGTGACGAGGGCGGGGTCCCGGGGGCGCGCTCACCGGTGAGCGCCTGATAGCGACCCAGCGCTTCGGCCGGATTGGCCTGGAGGAACTCGCAGTAGGCGCGGATGAAGCCCTTGACGAATACCGGAGCGGGAAGCGCGCTCAGCTCCTCCACCTCGAGCGCTTCGAGGTGGGCCCGGCCCACCCGGGTGGCGCGCGAAACCTCCTCCAGGGACATGCCCTTGGCAGTGCGCAGCTCGCGGAGGTAGCTTCCCAGAGAGCCCATGGACGCGGGGACCTACCGATACTCTATGCCCTGCGAGGCGGAACAGTCAACGTGGGAGCGAAGTTACGAGTCGGCGAGCTGGACGGAGACCAGTCGCGAGAGCCCCGGCTCCTCCATGGTCACGCCGTACAGGACGTCGGCGGCTTCCATGGTCTTTCGGTTGTGGGTGATCACCACGAACTGCGTCCGGGATACCAGCTCGCGCAGGACGCGCAGGAAACGGTGGATATTGGCGTCGTCAAGCGGCGCGTCCACCTCGTCGAGCACGCAGAACGGGCTGGGCCGGAAGTAGAAGATCGCGAAGAGCAGGGCGAGGCCGGTCAGCGCCTTTTCCCCGCCCGACATCAGGCTCACCGCCTGGAGCCGCTTGCCGCGCGGCTGGGCCATGAGTTCCACCCCCAGCTCCAGCGGGTCGTCATCGCCTTCCTCCGGCTCGACCATGCGGAGCTCGGCCCGCCCGCCCTCGAACAGGCGCGAGAAGATGTCACCGAAGTGCCGGTTGACCTCCGCGAAGGCTTCCTGGAAACGCTCCTGCGCGGTGCGGGTCATTCCCCGCAGTGCCTTCTCGAGGTCCTTGATGGACCCGGTGAGGTCGTCGTACTGCGTGCGGAGGAAGCCCAACCGTTCCTCCAGCTCCCGATATTCCTCGTCGGCGACGAGATTGACGGCGCCCATGGCCTCGAGCTTCTGCACCAGCTCACCGTGCCGGGCTCGCAGCTCCGTCCCTTCGCGCGCGGAGTCGTGGGCGGCCAGGAGCGACTCCGCGCCATCCACTCCGTGGCTGCGCCGCGCCTCGCCCAGCATCTCTTCGCGCCGCACCCGGCCCTCGGTATCCTGCAGCTCGAGATCGTGCACGCGCGCGATGAGCCGGTGCCGGTCGGTTTCCGCCGCGCGCAACTCGGTGTCGATGATCTGGCGCTCGGCGAGCTGGGCCTGGTGGACCTCGGAGGTGGCGCGCACCTCACCTTCCAGCCGGTCGCGGTCCACCACCGCGTCGCGGGCCCGCGCGTCGGCCCGTCCGGCCTCGCCGGAGAGCTCGGTGCGCCGCTCGGCGAGCTGCGTGCGGCGCAGCGCCGACTGCTCGAGCCGCAGGGCAGACTCGCGCTCCAGCTCCTCGAGCCGCTCGATGTCCCGCCCGAATCCCTCCACGCGCTCGGCCACCGCCGCCACCTGCACCCGGCAGTCGCCGATCTCCTCCGCCAGCCCCGCCTGGATCTGTTCGGCGGCATCGACGTCGGCGCGCATGGCGCCGAGCTCGTGCTCGAGACGCGCCTCGCGCTCGCGCACGCTCGCCAGCGCGGCGGCCACCTCGTGCAGGCGGCGCGCGGTCTCCTCGTGCTCGGCCTGGATCTGCGCCTGCTCGACGCGCACCGTGTCGAGATGGCGGGCCAGCCGCTCCGCCTCGCGCTGGGCGGCTTCGAGGTCCTTGTCGCCGGTGAGGCGCACCGCCTCCTGGCTCTGCACCGAGGTGGTGAGGCCGCTCTCCTGGGTACGTAGCGCGCCGAGCTGGGTTTCCAGCGCCTCGAGGCTCGTCCGCGCGCGCTCGACCTCGGCCGTGGTGGTCGCCACCTCGTCACGTAGCTGGCGGATGGCGCGCTTGCGGCGAAGGATCGAGTGGTCCTGAGCCTCCCGGTCGCCGTCGCGCCGACCGCCGGTGAGCCGGCCGTTCGGATAGAGCACCTCGCCCGCGGGGGTGACATAGGTGGCGACCACCCCGTTCCGCCGCCATAGCCGCTCAGCCTGATCGAGATGGTCCACCACGCCCACATGGCCGAGCAGATAGCCAAGGAGACCCGGCCGGGGTCCAGCGATGAGCCGGGACGCCCAGCGCACGTCGGCGGAGTCTTCCGGGGTGGAGCCATTGCTGGGGAGCGTCTCCAAGGGGAGAAAGGTCGCCGGGCCCGCCCCTTCCCGCTCGAGATAGCCCAGGGCGGCGCGCGCATGCTCGAAGCGCTCCACCACCACCCACTGCAGGCGTTCGCCGAGCACGCTCTCCACCGCGGCCTCGAGGCCGGACGGGACTTCGAGCAGATCGGCCACGGTGCCCACCACGCCGGCGATGCCGCTGCCGGCCGAAAACACGGCGCGCACGCCCGCCCCATAGCCCTCGCGGTCGCGCTCGAGCTGTTCGAGACCCTGGAGCTGGCTTTCCTTGGCGGCCAGGGCCAGCCGCCGCTCGGCGAGCCACCGCTGCGCGCCCTCGCGCGCAGCCTCGGCGGCCTCGCGATCGGCTTGCACCTGGCGGCGCTCCGATTCCAGGAGGGAGAGCTGCTGGCCCGCCGCGCGCCGGTGTTCCTCGAGCCGCCGGCGCCGGGCCGCGAGGGCATCGGCCTCGGCCTGGGCCCGCGCGGATTCCGCGCCGAGGCGCGCGAGGGCATGCTCGCGATTGAGCCCGCGCTCGCGCAGCTCGGCGTCCTCACGCGTGAGCTCGGCTCGCCGCCCGCCCGCCCCCACCTGCTCCAGCCGCAGGGCATCCAGCCGCCGACGTCGCTCCTCGAGCTCGCGGCGGCCCGACTCCACCCGCGTCTCGAGCGCGCCGAGCCGGGCGAGCCACTCGCCGTGGCGCTCGCGGCTGTCGGCGAGCTCGCGGATCTTGTCTAGCCGCTCGGCCTCGAGCGCGCCCCGGCGCTCGGTGACCGCGGCCATCTCGGCGCCCAGCCGCGCGGTCTCCTCGTCGAGCTCGCGAATCTGGATGTTGAGCTGCTCGCGGCGCTCGATGAGCCGCTCGGCCTCGCCCTGCATCTTCTGGACGTACTGCCGCAGGTCGTTGAGGCGGAACTCGGTTTCCTGGATGACCGCGCTGTGGGTGGCCTGGCGGGCCGAGAGCGCCGCGATCTGGACTTCTCGCTGCACTCCGTCCCTTCGCAGGGACTCCATCTCGCGGGCGAGCTGTTCGTGGCGCGCGGCCAGGGTGGCGAAGTCCGCCGCCAGCATGGCGAGCCCCAGCGCCTGCTTTTCCTGATGCAGCGCCTTGTACTGCTGGGCCTTCCTCGCCTGCCGCTCCAGGGAGCCGAGCTGCCGGCGCACCTCTTCCATCACATCGCGCACCCGCTGGAGATTCTGCCGGGTGGCGTCGAGCTTGCCCTGGGCCTCGCCGCGCTGCTGCTTGTAGCGCGCGATGCCTGCCGCCTCCTCGATGAAGACCCGCCGCTCCCACGGCTTGGCGGTGAGGACGTGGTTGAGCCGCTCCTGATCCATGAGGGCATAGGCCTTGGGATTGACGCCCGTGCCCGCGAAGAGATCCTGGATGTCGCGAAGCCGGCACACCGACTTGTTGAGAAGGTACTCGCTGTCGCCCGTCCGGTAGAGCCGGCGCGCCACCGCCACTTCGCTCCACGGCACCCCGAGGGTCCCATCATTGCCGAACTGCAGCGTGACCTCCGCCAGACCGATGGACTTGCGCGAGGCGGCGCCGTGGAAGATGACGTCTTCCATCTTCTGGCCGCGCAGGGTCTTGGGGCTTTGCTCGCCCAGCGCCCACCGGATCGCGTCGGCCACGTTGGACTTGCCGCAGCCATTGGGACCGACGATGCAGGTGATGCCGGGGAGGACGCGCACTTCCGTCCGGTCGGCGAACGACTTGAAACCGTGGAGAACGATCTGTTCGAGCCGCATGGCTGCGCCCGCAGGGGCTACTTACTGTTACCACACGCCCCAGGGACCAACCAAGAAAAAAACCCCACACGTGGGGGGTCGGGCGGGAAGCGCTACCAGATGTCGGCGGGAGGCCTCAGGCGCCGTTCAGGGCGTGGCACTTCTTGTACTTCTTGCCCGAGCCGCACGGGCACGGGTCATTTCTTCCGACCTTGGCTCCCGAAGGCAGGCGGGGCTCACCGGCAGCGGCGGAGCGCGCGGGCGCGATGTCGGCTGTCCCGCCGTGGCGCTCCTGCCAGCGCGGCGGCGGCGCGGCGGCGACGCGGATGGGCGCCGCCTCCTCCCGGACCATGCGCACCTTGAAGAGCTGTTCCAGGACGATTTCCTTGAGGTGGTCCACCATCTCCTGGAACATCTCGAAGGCTTCCTTCTTGTACTCGGTCAGCGGGTCGCGCTGGCCATAGCCGCGGAGGCCGATGCCCTCCTTGAGATGGTCCATGCTGAGGAGGTGGTCCTTCCAGAGCTGGTCGATGCCCCGGAACTCGCCGTCCTCCCACCGCAGCCCCAGCATGATCCAGCGCTCGAGACGGTGGAACATCTCGGGCCCGAGCTGGCTCTCGCGCTCGCGGTAGGCCTTCTCGGCGAGCTCGGTGACCTCCGTCACCAGCGCCTCCTGCGAGCCCATCTCGGCGACGTCGAGATCGGCGGGGAGGCGGAAGTCGAACTGGCGGAAGAGGCCCTCGTTCAGCGCGGCCACGTCCCAGGCCTCGGGATGGGCGTCCTCGGGGGCATAGCGGCTCACCAGAGCCGCCGCCACCTCGCCCATCCACTCCAGCACCGTCTCTTCCTGACTTTCGCCCTCGAGAATCTCGCGGCGCATTCCGTAGATGATCTCGCGCTGCTTGTTCATGACGTCGTCGTACTCGAGGAGGTGCTTACGGATCTCGAAGTTCCGCGTTTCCACGCGCTTCTGCGCGGTGCCGATGGCGCGGGTCACCATGCTGTGCTCGATGGGCTCGCCTTCCTCCATGCCGAGACGGTCCATGATGCGCTGGATGCGCTCGGACCCGAAGATGCGGAGGAGATCGTCCTCGAGGGAGAGGTAGAAGCGCGAGGATCCGGGGTCACCCTGCCGGCCGGAGCGGCCGCGGAGCTGATTGTCGATGCGGCGCGACTCGTGGCGCTCGGTCCCGAGGATGTGCAGGCCGCCCAGGGACACCACGCGCTCGTGCTCCGGCTCGGTGACCTTGCGGGCCTCCTTGCGGGCCGCCTCCCGGGCCTCGGGCGGCGCGGTGGCGGGATCGAGCCCTTTCTTCCGGATGAGCTCGTTGGTCAGGGAGTCCGGGTTGCCGCCGAGCAGGATGTCGGTGCCGCGGCCGGCCATGTTGGTGGCGATGGTGACGGCCTTCTCGCGGCCCGCCTGGGCCACGATCTCGGCCTCCCGCTCGTGGTACTTGGCGTTGAGCACCTGATGCGGGATGCCGCGCTTCTTGAGCAGCTTGGAGAGGTGCTCGGAGATGTCGATGGACACCGTGCCCACCAGGACCGGCTGGCCCTTGGCATGGAGCTCCGCGATCTCGTTCGACGCCGCCTCGAACTTCTCGCGCGCCGTCTTGTACACCACGTCGGGGTGATTCACGCGGAGGAGGGCGCGGTTGGTCGGCACCACGGTGACGTCGAGCTCGTAGATCTTCGCGAACTCCTCCGCCTCCGTGGCGGCCGTTCCCGTCATGCCCGCGAGCTTGTCGTACATGCGGAAGTAGTTCTGGAGGGTGATGGTCGCAAGTGTCTGATTCTCTGACTCGATCTTGACGCCTTCCTTGGCCTCCACAGCCTGGTGCAGCCCATCCGACCAGCGCCGGCCGGGCATCATGCGCCCGGTGAACTCGTCCACGATCACCACCTGCCCGTCCTTCACCACGTAGTCCACGTCCTTCTTGAACAGGGCGTGGGCCTTGAGCCCCTGGTGGATGTGGTGCAGCACCTCCATCTGGGCGGGGTCGTAGATGTTCTCCACCGAGAGCAGCTTCTCGCACCGCGAGATCCCCTGCTCCGTGAGGGACACCGCCCGCGCCTTCTCGTCGACGATGTAGTCGCCGTCGGCGGTGGCCTCGATCTCGGAGAGCTTGCCCTCGACGATGGTGGCGGCGCGGCTGAGCTTGGGGATGATGCGGTCGATCTTGTAGTACTTGTCGGTGGAGCCCTCGGCGGGGCCCGAGATGATGAGCGGCGTTCGCGCCTCGTCGATGAGGATGGAGTCCACCTCGTCCACGATGGCGTAGTGATGCTCCCGCTGCACCATCTCCTCCAGCGAGAAGCGCATATTGTCGCGCAGGTAGTCGAAGCCGAACTCGTTGTTGGTGCCGTAGGTGATGTCGGCCCGGTACGCCTCCCGCCGCGAGCAAGGCCGCAGGGAGGCGAGCCGGATGTCCGGCTGGAGATGGGCCG
Source organism: uncultured Candidatus Rokubacteria bacterium (assembly GCA_963733725.1). GTDB lineage: Bacteria > Methylomirabilota > Methylomirabilia > Rokubacteriales > CSP1-6 > DASRWT01. Next base: position 317,652 of record CAVTFC010000018.1, read on the forward strand.
GGTCGTAGAGATACGACATCTCGTGCTGGATGACGCCCACCGAGAGCCCCAGCGCGTGATAGATGGGCCCCATCCACTGGGCATCGCGGCGCGCCAGATAGTCGTTCACGGTGACGATATGGGTGCCGAGCCCGGGCAGCGCGTTGAGGTACGCGGGCAGCGTGGCCACCAGCGTCTTGCCCTCGCCGGTGGCCATCTCGGCGATCTTGCCGGAGTGCAGCACCATCCCGCCCATGAGCTGCGTGTCGAAGTGGCGCATGCCGACCGTGCGCCGCGCGGCCTCCCGGCACACCGCGAAGGCCTCCACCAGAAGATCGTCCACGGGCTCGTTGTCGGCCACGCGCTTGCGGAACTCGTCGGTGCGCGCGCGCAGCGCGGCGTCGGGGAGGTCCTTCAGCGAGGGCTCGAGGGCGTTGATCTCGGCCACCACCGGGCGCATGCGCTTGGCGTCGCGCTCGTGCTTGGTGCCGAAGACGGTGCGGAATATCATGCTCAGCATCTCGCGGTTATCTTACACCATCAGTTCCGGGGGCCCTCACGCTGGGCGGTCCGGAATAGCTCGCGGGCGGCGCGCCGGGTGGCGTCGGTGACCCGCTCGCCGCCCGAGCATGCGCGCCAGCTCCTCGATGCGGGCCGCTGCCGCCAGCGGCGATACCGTGGTCCGCGTGACCCCCCGCCCCGCCTTTTTTTCCACCAGCAAATGCTGCGCCGCATAGACCGCGATGGGGGCGAGATGGGTGACGCAGAGCACCTGCCGCCCGCGGGCGGTCTGGGCGAGCTTCTGGCCCACGACCTCCGCCACGCGGCCGCCGATGCCGGCGTCCACCTCGTCGAAGACCATGGTGGGCACGTCGTCGGCCGCGGCCGAGAGCACCGTGCTGCACCGCCAGCATGGTGCGCGAGAGCTCGCCCCCCGAGACCACCTTGGCCAGCGACCGCGGGTCTTCCCCGGGATTGGCGGAGAAGAGGAACTCGGCCGTGTCCGCGCCTCGCCGCCCCACCCGCCACCGGCCGGGTCCTGCGCCGAGCTCGCCCTCGCCGGCGGGCTCGCGGCGCAGCGCCACCCGGAAGCGCGCATGCTCCATCCCGAGACCGCGCAGCTCGGTCTGGATCAGACGCTCGAGACGGCGCGCGGCGGCGCGTCCGAGTGTCCGCGAGCGCCAGCGCGCCGCCTCTCCCGCCGCCTCTCGCCGCCCGCGCCATCCGCGCCTCCAGCTCCGCGACCACTTCGTCGTGCCGGTCTATCTGATGGAGGGTGGATGCGATCCGCGCGCGATAGGCGGCGATGGCCTCCACGGAGTCGCCGTACTTCCGCTTCAGCTTCCCGATGGCGTCGAGGCGGTCGTCGATCTCGCCGAGCCGGTCGGGATCGAAGGGCGCGCGGTCGCGCAGGGCGCGCGCGCGGCCGATGGCGTCCTCGAGATAGGCCTCGGCCCCCCGAGCGCTTCCGCCGGCGCGCCCAACTCGGGGTCGAAGCCCGCCAGCTCGCGCAGCAGGGCTCCCGCCCGCGGAGCCGCGCCGCGGCCGACTGGGCGTCGTCGTAGAGGAGGGCGGTGACCTCGGCCAGCCCCGAGGCGATGCGCTCCGCGTGCTGAAGGCGCCGGCGCTCTCCGCGGAGCTCGTCCTCCTCGCCGTCGCGGAGGGCGAGGGCGTCGATCTCGGAGAGCTGGAAGCGGTAGAGATCCTGCTGGCGCGCGCCCTCCCGGGCCTCGTCGCGCACCCGGGCGAGCTCGGCGCGCGCGGTCTCCCACTCCCGCACCAGCGCGCCCACGCGGTCGCGGGCCTCCTCGGCGTCCGGCGAAGCGGTCGAGGAGGTCGAGCTGGCGGGCGGGCTCCATCAGGCGCTGGTGCTCGTGCTGGCCGTGCAGCTCCACCAGCGACTCGCCCAGCCGCTCCAGCAGCGCCACCGTGGCCGGCGAGTCATTGACGAAGACCCGGTGGCGTCCGGCGCGGGAGATCTCGCGCTTGATCACCAGGGTGCCGTCGGTGGCGGGGTGGCCCGCGGCGTCCAGCGCGTCTGCGGCGGGATGGCCGGGCGGCAGCTCGAAGACGCGCCTCGATGACCGCGCTGTCGGCGCCGGAGCGGATGAGATCAAGCTGGGCGCGGGCGCCCATGACGAGGAGAATGGCGTCCACCACGATGGATTTGCCGGCCCCCGTCTCGCCGGTGAGGGCGTTGAGTCCGGGGCCGAAGGGCACCGTCACTTCCTCGATCACCGCGAGATTCCGGAGCCGGAGCTCGATCAGCATGGCGACTCGGCCATGGTACGTCGAGGCCGGCCCCGGGGACCAGCCGTATCCGGCCGGAGACGCTCGTGGGCGCCGCTAGCGCTCGCCCCACTTGAGCTTGGTCCGCAGGACGGAGAAGAAGTGCTTCTGGGGGAAGCGGAGGAGCCGGATCCGCGCGGCCGCCCGGTGGATCTCCACGGTGTCGCCGCGGCGCAGGGCGAAGCCCACCTGGCCGTCCAGCGTGAGCATCACGTCCTGGTCCGAGAGCAGGGTGACGTCGATGCGCTCGCGGGCGGGGAGCACGATGGGCCGGTTGGTGAGCGTGTGCGAGCAGATCGGCGTGAGCACCACCGCGTCCATGGTGGGGAACACGATGGGCCCGCCCGCCGACAGGCAGTAGGCGGTGGAGCCGGTGGGCGTGGAGACGATCAGCCCGTCGGCCCGGTACGCGGTGGCGAACTCGCCCGCCACCGAGACCTCGAGGTTGATGATGCGGCTCATGGCCGACTTGGTGATGACGACGTCGTTGAGCGCGGCGTACTCGCTCAGCCGCTCCCCCTGGCGCGAGATCCGCGCGCCCAGCATCATCCGCTCCTCGACGACAAGCTCGTCCCGCAGCAACGCCTCCAGCGCCGGGAAGAGCTCGTCCGCGGTCAGCGCGGTGAGGAAGCCGAGCCCGCCGAGGTTCACGCCGAGGATGGGCACGTTGAGATCGCCCACCAGCCGCGCCATGGAGAGCAGCGTGCCGTCTCCGCCGAGAACGAGCAGGAGGTCCACCTGGCCGGGCAGCTCGGGCTTGGTGCGCGACCGTCGGCGCGTCGCTGCGGGCAGAGCCCGGCCGTCTCCTTCTCGAGCACCGGGCTGAGCCCGCGCGGGCGCACCAGTCGAGGAGTCGGGGCAGCACCGTGCGCGCCTCGTCGCGGTCGGTCTTGGCGACGATGCCGATGCGCTTCACGGCGGCGACTCCCCGCGGCCGGGTGACGAGCCGTCGATGCGGGCGGCGAGGTCCGGCCGCGACCCGGCCCCAGGTGCAGGAAGAACTCGCGATTGCCCTTGGGGCCCTTCAGCGGCGAGGCGGTGACCCCCGCGCGTGCCAGCCCGTGCGCACACACGCGCCACCGCGCGAGCACCTCCGGTGATGCACGGGATCCCGCACCACGCCGCCCTTTCCGACCTGGCCCTTGCCGACCTCGAACTGCGGCTTCACCAGCACCACCGCCTCGCCGTCGCGGTCAGCACCCCGAACACGGCGGGCAGCACCTTCTCGAGCGAGATGAAGGAGACGTCCACGGTGGCCAGGCTCGGCGGCTCCGGGAAGGCCGCCGGCGACAGCTCGCGCGCATTGGTCTTCTCCATCACCACCACGCGCGGTCGGCGCGGAGGCGCGCGTCCAGCTGGCCCTGCGCCCACGTCCACCGCGTAGACCGCGCGGCGCCCCCTCCAGCAGGCAGTGCGTGAACCCGCCGGTGGAGGCCCCGACGTCGACGCAGACCCGGCCCGCGGGCTCGACACGCCAAAGCGGCCAGCGCATGGGCGAGCTTGTCCCCGCCGCGGCTCACGAAGCGCGGGCGCGCCGCGGTCTCGATGCGCGCCCGGGGCCACGAGGGTGCCCGCTTTGTCCACGCGCCGGCCGTCCACGAGCACAGCGCCCGGCGAGGATGAGCCGCGCCGCCTTCTCGCGCGCTGGGCGCGAGCCCGCGCTCGACCAGCGCCACGTCGAGCCCTCGCCTTCTGCCGGCGGGAGACCTGCGTGGCGCTCATCCAGGGTCCGGCGCCAGCCCGTGATCTTTCGCGAAATTCGTCCGCGAGGCGCCGGGCCCGATCCTTGTCCGCCGCTTCCGCGACGACGTGAAAGGTCGCCCGGTCCGCATCGGGGATCGCCGCCACCCAGTCCTCGCCCCACCGGACGCGTACGCCCTCGATAAGCTCCACGTCCTGCCCTTGGTCGCCTCCATGAGTCGTCGCATCACGGTCCCCTTGCGCTCGTCCGGGCACGGCACCTCGAGACGCACGATGTGGCTCTCCGGAACCGCGCGGGTCAGCTGATGGAGCGCGCACGTCCAGGCGCGCCATCATCTCGAGGATGTGGACCACGGCGGACATGCCATCGAAGGCGGGGTGGAAGGCGGGAAGATCACACCGCCGAGCTCCTCACCCACCAGCGCCACGTCCTCAGCCAGCGCGGCTTCGGTGAGCGCGCGCGACGTGCCCCGGGAACGCGTGATCTGGAAGCCGTGCTCCTCGGCGATCCGTTCGAGGGTCGCGAGGCGGTAACGGGGACCACGATCCGACCGGGGGGACGCGTGCGCATGACGAGGAGGGAGATCAGCGCGAGGGCGAGATCGCCGGGGAGGATGTCTCCCTTCTCGTCCACCAGGAAGACCTCTCCGCCCCCGTGTCGAGGAGCACGCCCAGATCCGCCCCCAGCGTCCGCACGATGTTGGAGAGCTGGGTCAGGGAACGCTCAAACTCGTCGGTCGTCTTCGAGATGCGCGTCTCGTCGAGGTAGGCATTCAGGGAGATGACCTCGACGCCCAGCGCCCCCAACACCCCGGGGAAGATCGACGAGGCGGCGCCGAAGGCGTAGTCGAGCACCATCCTCAGCCCCGCGCGCTATGACCTCGGGGTCGACGGATTTGAGCAGGCCGTCGCGGTAGCGGTCGGTCCCCGCGTGGGGAAGGACAGCACCCCATCTCGTCCATGGGCGCCCGGTCGAAGTCCTCCATGAAGAAGAGCCGTTCCATCGACTTCTCGCGATCCGGAGCGAACTCCAGCCCGCGAGCGTCGAAGAACTTGATGTCGGTCAGCTGGGGATCGTACGGGGGACTTGCGCACATGGATGCCGCCGGCCAGCCCCAGCGCCGCGATCTGGTAGCGCACCACCGGCACTGGCGCCACCCCCAGATCCTGCACCTCCACGCCCACCGAGAGGAGACCCGACATCAAAGCCCGGTTGATCATCCGGGACGCCTTGTGATGGTCGCGGCTCGTGATCATGATCCGGCGCGTCCCACCGTCGCCCCGAAAGCCGCGCCGAGCTTGGCCGCGAATTCTGGCGACAGCTCGATGTTCGCCAGGCCCGAAACGCCGTACGGCCGAAGAGCGAGCGGCTCCAGCGCTCGGCCCACACCAGGCTCATGGCAAGGGTGGCGCCGTCCTCGACTTCCTTGTAAGGCCAGACCTTGACATTGGCCTTGACCGTTGCCTTCGCCGATCTTGGCGTAGTCCGCGATGACCACACCTTCGGCCATGAAGGCGTCGGCGCCGATCGGCCCGCGCCCGATGGCCTCCTTCATCACCGCGCCCGCGCCCAGTCGACACCGTCCCAGAGCACGCTGCCCTGGATGTCCGCGCCGGCGGCAATCGGGACCGCCGCCGATGACCGAGTTGCCGACCTGGGCGCCCGGCGCCATCTGGGCGCCGGGGCCGACAATCACGGAGCCCGAGAGCTTTGCGGAAAGTCCACCCGGGCGCCCTCGCCGAGCCAGACCGTGTAGCCCCGCGCCTCCGTGCCGCTCCCGGGGATGTCCACCCCGACGCGCCCTGAAGGAGATCGAGATGCGCGACCCGGTACTCGGTGAGATCGCCTACGTCGCGCCAGTAGCCCTCGGCGACATGGCCGTAGAGAGAGCGGCCCGAAGCCAGGAGCGTGGGGAACAGCTCCTTGCTGAAATCGTACGGCCGGCCGGCCGGGATGACACCCAACACGGAGGGGTCGAGAATGTAGATGCCGGTATTGATCGTGTCGCTGAAGACCTCGCCCCAGGAAGGCTTCTCGAGAAAGCGAACGATCCGTCCGTCCTCGTCCGTGATGACGATGCCGTAGGCGAGCGGCATCTCCACGCGCGTGAGCACCATGGTCGCTTCGGCGGCCCCTCGCGGTGGAAGGCCCGCGGCCGCGAGGTCGAAGTCGGTGAGGACGTCGCCGGAGATCACGAGTACTGGCTCGTCAGATCCCCGGCCGCGAAGCTGACGGCGCCGGCGGTGCCCAGGTCGGCGGCGGGCGTCGCATAGGTCATGCGCACATCCCAGCGGCTGCCATCTCCGAAATAGACGAGATGGTCTCGGGCAGGAAATAGAGGAGGACCACCAGATCGGTGAATCCGTGGCGTTTCAGGAAGCGGACGGTATGCTCCATGATGGGCACATTGCCGACTGGCACGAGCGGCTTGGGCACGTGAGTAGTCAGCGGTCGGAGACGGGTGCCAAAGCCGCCGGCCATGATGACAGCCTTCATCTCGGTCTCCTCGCGCTGGAGGGTCGCGGTCGGGGCCGCGCCGGTACCTGGGGAGCGCGTACAGTATAGCGGAAATCGCTGCCGAGACAGAACTAGTCAGGGTTCCGCGGGTCGCGGGGCGGGCGGAGCACAAAGAGAAGCGCCATGCCCACCACGAAGCCGCCGATATGGGCAAACCACGCCACCCAGCCCCCGGCGGACTCGCTGCGACGCGGTGACTCCCGGTCACGAAGCCATTCAGGGACTGTACGACGAACCAGAAGCCGAGCACGACGACGGCCGGGATCCGGATGATGCGAAAGAAAAAGCCGAAGACGATCAGAGTCAGGACCCTGGCCTGCGGAAAGAGCAACAGATAAGCGCCGAGCACGCCGGAGACAGCCCCACTGGCCCCGATCATCGGGACCGCGACTCCGGACCGACGGCGTCTGTACGAGCGCAGCGGCCACGCCGTGAGCAGATAGAAGATCAGGAACCGGGCATGCCCCAGGGTGTCCTCGACATTGTTACCGAAGATCCAGAGGTAGAGCATGTTGCCGGCGACGTGGAAGAGGCCTCCGTGGAGGAACATCGAGGTGAACATGGACACGATCGGTGGAGGACCCCCCCGGGGGGCACGCAATGCCCCGTGAGCCGGCAGGGCACCAGCCCGAACTCGAGGATAAAGGCTGCGCGGCACGGAGCCTTCCGCCGAGGCCATGCCCTGGAGCGATGCCTGGTAGAGGAAGATGAGCACATTGACGGCGATCAGACCGACGGTAACGAAAGGCGTCGAATAGGTCGGGAACATCGACTTTGAGCGGAAACATGGCCTGCGGTCCTTCCGAGCGGCAGGAGCTCGGTCGCGATCAGCGCGGCACAGGCTCGAGCTCACCACCGTGGGCGAGGCCAGGTAGGCTTGGCCACGCGCAGCACATCATCGCCCGAGACGGCTTCGATCGCGCGAACGTAACGGTCCGCGAAATCGTGGCCGACTCCGGCCGCTTCATAGAATGCCGCGTACCAGGCGAGGCGGGCATTGGTCCGGCGGTCGAGGGCGAACTGTCCGAGGAGGTACGCTTTGGCGCGATCGAGCTCTTCGGACACCCGCTCGCCGCGGAACCGCTCGAACTCGCGCTCGCATACCGTCCTCGGCCTTTCCCGCGTTGGCCGGCGCGGTGCCGAGGAAGGCGAGGAAGACCGGGCTGGACGCGGGCGGGTAGAGCGCGCCGGTCGAGTAGGCCAGACCCTGCTTGTCACGGAGCTCGCTGAAGAGGCGACCGGCCATGCCGCCGCCGAGCGCGACCTCAGAACCTTCACCGCGGCGTAGTCTCGGTGGGCGATGGCGGGCCAGAAAGCCGCGAGCATCTGGGCCTGGGCGGCGGGATGGGTGACCAAGCGCCCGGGGGACTGACGGGGGGCCCGAGGCGCTCTCACGTCTCCCTCTCCCGGCGGGCGCTCCGCGAAGAGCCGGCGACCTCAGCCACCGCTTCGGGCGGGAGACGTGTCCGCTCACGGAGACGACGGTCCGTCCCGCCCGGTAGAGGTGCGATAGTGCTCGAGAGCCGGCCCGGTCCAGGCGCGCCACCGCGGCCGTCCGTCCCAGGACCGGGCGCGATATGGGTGGGGCCGTAAAGGCGGCCCATGAGCGTGTCATAGGCGAGCGGAAAGGGCTGGTCGGCCGCGTCTTGATCGCACTCGGCACCACCCGGCGCTCAGCGTCGATCTCCGGGTGGGCAGCGCGGGACGAAGGGTCACGTCCGCGATCAGGGCGAGGAGCGACTCCAGTGCCGCGAAGGCCGTTCCTCGGATCTCGGCGGAGTCGGTGTCTCCCGACGCGCTCAGGCTGCCCCACGGCCTCGGCAGCCTCCGCGATGTCCAACGCGGAGCGGCTCGGGGTGCCCTTGACGAGCACCTGCTGCAGCAGATTCGTGATGCCGGCATTGTCTTCACGCTCCCAGCGCGGCCCACGCGGACCAGCACGGAGACGGCCACCGCCGGCGCGCTCGGATTCTCCTGCGCGAGCACGATGAGCCCGCCGGGGAGACGCTCGCGCAAGACCCGGGCTCGGCCGCCGCGCGGGGCCGGCGAAGGAGAGACCGGCGAGGAGCGCGCCGGCCACAAGGTGCCTGATCGTCGCGCGCGGTCCCGGGGGTCAGGACGAGCCGCGCGTTCGCAGCGCTCAGATATCGGCGGGCCGCCTCCCGGATCTGCTCGGGCGTCACCCCGCGGATCCCGTCCAAGTAGCGGAGCTCGCCCTCGAGCGTCCAGAGCGTCTCGGCGAAGCCGTAGGCATAGGCGCGCCCCTCGGCGGTCTCGGTCGCGAAGGCGTGCTGGCTCTCGGCCGCGGTGACCGCGCGGTCGCGCTCGGCCTGGCTCACGCCTTCGTCCTGGATCCGCTTCACCTCGGCCAGCACCGTCGCTTCCACCTTCTCGACGTCGTCGGCTCGCAGAGCGCGGTAACGCTGAGCACGCCCGCTCGCCTGCAGCGCCGAGTAGCTGGCCCTGATCGAGGTGACGAGGCGCAGCCGCTCGCGCAGGGACTGGTTGAGCCGGGACGACGCGGAGCCGCCAGTATATGCGCCAGGAGATCCATGGCGAACATGTCGCGCTCGCCGAGGCGGCGGTGCGAGCCAGGCCAACCCGATCGAGCTCTGCCGCTCGGGGCGCGGGCGCACCTCGCGATAGCTCTCGTCAAGCGGGCGGGGCGAGGGAGGGACCGGCGGCGGTAACCCCGCGCGGGAGGGGCCGCGAATGTACGGGCCACCGCGGCGCGAACCTCGTCCGGCCGGACCGCGCCACCACCACCAGCGTCATGTTGTCCGGGACGTAGTGGCGCGCGTAGTAGCCTCGGAGCGTCTCCCGGCTGACGCTCGCAGCATGTCCCGGTCGCCGAGAACGGGATAGCCATAGGTGTCTCCGCGAAAGGTCAGCTCGTAGAGCCGTCGGCCCAGGTAGCTGCGCGGATTGTCCTCGCCGAGCCGGATCTCCTCGAACACCACCTCCCGCTCGCGGGCGAGCTCGCGCTCGTCGAACGCCGAGTTGAAGACCATGTCGGACAGGATCTCGATGCCCTTCACGGTCTGAGAGGCCGGGAGGAGGATGTAGTAGAAGGTGTAGTCCCACGACGTCCCCGCATTGGTCCGGCCACCCACGCTCTCGATCTCGCGGTCCACGAATCCCGGAGCGCGGTGCTCGGTGCCCTTGAAGAGCATGTGCTCCGCGAAGTGGGAGAAGCCGCGCTCGGCGGGTGCTTCGTCCCGGCCTCCGACGCCCACCCAGAGGTGCAGCGCGACCACGTCGCTGGCGGGTGTTCCTGGATGATGACGCGGAGCCCGTTGGTGAGCACTTCGCGGGACGGGCCCGTAGGCGCGTTCCGGCCGGAGGCCGGGTAGAGTGCCGGCGCATCCGCTCAGGAGGAGGAGGCTGCCAGCGCCACGACTGAGCTGCACAATCTCACCATCCGGGCGCCGGTCATGTTGGTGAAGCCTAGCAGGACGGGAGTATCATCACAAGTACCTGGATTCACGACAAGGACGGCCGGAGGGTCGTCCCCGTCCTCCTCGGCAGATTGGCAACGGACCCCCGGGGCGTGGTCGGGCAGAAAGCCCCTCAGCCTCGGCGGCTTCCCTCAAAGGGGAAGCGTAAGTAGTGGATGCATATTGGATTCTTCCACGGTGGCGCTCTGGCACCGCATCTGCATTATCTCCCTGCGAGGTCAAGGCAGGTCCGTAGTCGATTGCCAGGGGCCAAGGAATCGAAGCGACGGCGGTGGAAGCAGGATGGTAGCGGCAGTTAACCAAGTTCGAAAGGAAGGGACGCAAATGAAGAAGCTGTTGGCGACCGTGACCAGTGTGGTGTTCATGGCGTCGCTGTCGGCGTCGGTGAGCTCGGCTCAGACGAGCTGCCCGCCGGAAGTGGCTCAGGCGAAGTCGATGATCGAGCAGCGCCAGGCGCGTACGCAGGAAGTCAATGCGCCGCGGTCGCTGGCCGGTGCGCGGACGCAGGATGTGAACGCGCCGCGGACCCAGGATGTCAATGCCCCGCGGGTTGGGCAGGAAGTGCAGGCGCCTCGCTCGCTGGCGGGTGCTCGCACCCAGGATGTGAACGCGCCGCGGACGCAGGATGTCAACGCGCCCCGCAGCCAGGGCGTGCAGGCTCCTCGTACCCAGGATGTGAACGCGCCGCGGACGCAGGATGTCAACGCGCCCCGGACCCAGGATGTGAATGCGCCCCGGACGCAGGATGTCAACGCGCCCCGGAAGATCGCGAGCCAGGGCGTGCAGGCTCCTCGCACCCAGGATGTGAACGCGCCGCGGACGCAGGATGTCAACGCGCCCCGGACCCAGGATGTGAACGCCCCCCGGACGCAGGATGTCAACGCGCCCCGTAGCCAGGGCGTGCAGGCTCCTCGTACCCAGGATGTAATGCGCCGCGGACGCAGGATGTCAACGCGCCCCCCCCCCCGGACGCAGGACGTCAACGCGCCCCGTAGCCAGGGCGTGCAGGCTCCTCGTACCCAGGATGTGAACGCGCCGCGGACGCAGGATGTCAACGCGCCCCGGACCCAGGATGTGAACGCCCCCCGGACGCAGGACGTCAACGCGCCCCGTAGCCAGGGCGTGCAGGCTCCTCGCACCCAGGATGTGAACGCGCCGCGGACGCAGGACGTGAACGCGCCGCGGACCCAGGATGTCAACGCGCCCCGGACGCAGGACGTGAACGCGCCCCGTAGCCAGGACGTGAAGGCTCCTCGTACCAGGACGTCAACGGACCCAGGATGTGAACGCGCCCCGGACGCAGGACGTCAACGCGCCCCGTAGCCAGGGCGTGCAGGCTCCTCGCACCCAGGATGTGAACGCGCCGCGGACGCAGGACGTCAACGCGCCCCGGACCCAGGAGTGAACGCCCCCCGGACCCAGGACGTCAACGCGCCCGCGCAGGCGTCAGGCCCGACAGGATGTAACGCGCCGCGGACCAGGACGTGCACGCGCCTCGTACCCAGGATGTGAACGCGCCGCGGACGCAGGATGTCAACGCGCCCCGGACCCAGGATGTGAACGCGCCCCGCGGGCAGGATGGCAACGCTCCTCGGGCCGACTTCTCCCGTGCGACCTCGCTGGTTCGTGAGGCCGAGGCGGCGTGCAAGGCTGGTAATTCTGGTGTGGCATCCGAGAAGGCTCGGGCCGCCATGGACCTGATGAAGTAAATCGCTGAACTAGCCTGATCCACCGGGCTCCAGGGGGGCAACCCCCTGGAGCCCTTTTGTTTCGCTAGACGAGACGGGCGCGCAGTCGCGAGGAGGCGAAGTCCACCGCCATGACCAGCCCGATCAGCACGAGGAGCACGGTGGACGCGGCCGGGTAGTTCAGCATGCGTAGATAGGTCTGGATGTAAAAGCCGATGCCTCCTGCCCCCACGAAGCCGAGGATCGCCGCCGCCCGGATATTGGTCTCGAAGCGGTACAGAGTGAAGGACAGGAACTGGGGAACAAGCTGAGGCAGGATGCCCCAGCGCAGCACCTGTAGCCGCGTCGCCCCGGTCGCCTCTACCGCCTCCACCGGGCCCGGGTCAATGGCCTCGATCGCTTCCGAATAGAGCTTGGCCAGCACGGTTGCCGTATAGGCCACCACCGCGAGCACACCGGGGAAAGGTCCCAGTCCCACCGCCGCGACGAAGAAGAGCGCGTAGACGAGAGTGTCCACTGCGCGAAATACGTTCAGGATGGAGCGCGCTCCGTAGAAGAGCCAGGGCGGAGCGACATTGCGCGCCGCCGCGAAGCCCATCGGCAGCGCGAGAAGGGCGGCGATGCCCGTTCCCACCACCGCGATCTGGAATGTCTGCAGCGCGCCCGTGAGCGCCTGGGAGAGGACGGACACGTCCGGCGGAACCATGCGCCGGAGGAAGTCCAGCATGTACGGGATCCCCTCGACCAACCGGCCGGCCGAGAGCTCGGTCGCGGCCGCCGACCAGACGAAGAGCCCGGCAATGGCAATCCAGCCCGCCCAGCGGGCCCGGCGCATCAGGCCGCGGTATCGGCGAAGATGCGTCGCGCCGCCGCCTCGGTGAGGTCCTGGGGCGAGCCGTCATAGGCCACGCGGCCGCCGCGCAGGCCGATCACGCGGCGGCTGTACCGGCGCGCGAGGTCGAGGACGTGCAGCGAGGTCACCACCGTGATGCCGTCTTCGTCCGAGATGCGCTGGAGCTGCGCGAGGACAGATTCCGACAGCGCGGGATCGAGGCTCGCCATGGGCTCATCGGCCAGGACGACCCGGGGCTCCTGGATGAGCACCCGGGCGATCGCGACCCGCTGCTGTTGCCCTCCCGAGAGTGTGTCCACACGCCGGTCGTCCAGTCCGTCGAGCCCAACTCGAGCGAGGGCGGCGCGGGCGCGCGCCAGCTCGGTGGCGGGAAACAGGCCGAGGAGCGAGCGTAGCTGGGAGGCGCGCGCGAGCCCGCCGATCAGCACGTTCTCGCGCACGGAGAGGCGGCGTTGCAGGTTGAACTGCTGGAAGACGAAACCGATGCCGGCACGGATCAGGCGGAGGCGCTCTCCCGTGGCACCCGTGACGCTCGCGCCCCCGACCTCGACCTCGCCGGCCGTGGGCCTGACGAAGCCGTTCAGGCAGCGCAGGAGCGTGGATTTCCCGGCGCCGCTCGGTCCGATCAGGGCCACGAGCTCGCCCTCGGCGATGTCGAGATCCACGCCGTCGAGAGCGACCGGGCCGCCCGGATACTGCTTGCGCAGCCCCCGAACGCGGATCACTTCCTCCGGCCCGCCGTCAGATGGAAGTGCACGTGGTAGACGACCTGCCCCCCCTCGGGCCCCACATTGCAGGAGACGCGATAGCCGCGCTCGCCATAGCCCGCGCGCTCTCCCAGAAGCCGTGCGGTCTGGATGCAGCGTCCCATCACGGCAGTGTCCCCGGGGCCCAGCCGGGCCAGCGACTCGATGTGCCGCCTGGGGATGATCAAGAGGTGGAGCGGAGCCTTGGGGTAGATGTCCTTGAAGGCGAGGACCTCATCGTCCTCGTACTCGATATCGGCGGGTGTCTGGCGGGCCACGATGCGGCAGAATACGCAGTCGGCGCTCACAGATCCCCCTGGGTCGGTGTATACTTCCGTGCTGTCGCCCGCGTGGGCGGCGAAAGGAGATACTGATGGGTACCTGTCCGAAGTGCAAGCTGCGAATCCACCGTAACGGCAATCACGTCAAGCTCGGCTCGGTGTGGATGCACAAGATGTGTCCGGCCAAGGCCGGGCGTGCCGCCAAGCCCGCCTCCGCCGCCAAGCGCGCCTGATCCCTCTCGTCGGCCTCACTCTCCCAGTAGCCAGCGCCGGCGAGGTGGCAGCCCGTATTTGAGGCCGAAGCGGTCCATCCCCACCCGGGTGACCGTTTCCACCGCCTCCTCGGGCGAATCCGTCACCGTGATTCGCTCCAGGTCCACCGGCTCGATGGTGCGCTCCGCGACCAGCCGCTCGCGCAGGAAGGCGATGAGCGGCTGCCAGTAGTCACTTCCCATCAGGATCACGGGAAACTGCTGGATCTTCCCGGTCTGGATCAGGGTGGCGGTCTCGAAGATCTCGTCCATGGTTCCGAAGCCGCCCGGCAGCGCGATGAACGCGTAGGAATACTTGATCAGCATGACCTTCCGCACGAAGAAGTGGCGGAAGGTGATCCAGCGATCCAGATAGGGATTCGGCTGCTGCTCCCGCGGTAGCTCGATATTGCAGCCGACGGACCGGCCGCCCACGTCCTTGGCCCCGCGATTGGCCGCCTCCATGATGCCCGGTCCCCCGCCCGTCATTACCGTGAACCCCGCTCGGGCGAGCCCGGCCCCCACTTCACGGGCGAGCGCATAGTACTTGTGGTCCTCGCCGAAGCGCGCCGAGCCGAACACGGTGACGCACGGCCCGATGAAGTGCAGCGCCCGGAAGCCGCGCACCAGTTCGCGGAAAATCTCCAGCGCGCTCCAGGTTTCGAAGCGCCGAGGTTGCGGACCCTCCAGGAACTTGCTGACGGTGGGCGGGCCGGGAGTCTTGCCCCAGCGCGGATCGGGGTCGGTCACGTGCGGGCCGAACGCCCCGCTACTTTCCCCGGACCGTCATCACGGGGCAAGGAGCCAGCGCGATGACCCGCCCGGCCACGCTGCCGAGGATGAGGCGCGCCAGGCCGGCGCGGCCATGAGTGCCCATGACGATGAGGTCCGCGCGCAGACCCCGGGCCGCCCGCACGATGCGCTCGTGCGCCGTCCCCTCCAGCACGCGCGTAGTGGCGCGCACGCCGGCCTTGCGCGCCTGTTTCACGAGCTTGTCGAGTCCCCGCTTGGCGTAGGCGCGGGCGGAGGCCTCGATGGCCTCGTAGGTTTGGGGCGGGATATACCCCTCGCCGACCATGGGCACGGTCGGCTCGATGACATGCGCGATGATGAGCTGCGCCCGGCTGGTCCGGGCCAGTTCCAGCGCCCGCTTGAGGGCCGGGCGCGAGGCGGACGAGAAGTCCGTGGGATGCAGGATGCGTCGAATGCGAGCCATGATGTCCTCCGGGGTCTCTGGTCTCAGGCGGTCAGGGCTTCGTGGTCGTTGCCGAATTCGATGATCATGGGCACGAAGGCCGGGAGCGCGCTCCGCTCCCGGCCTTCGCTGCGTCTTGGAATGGTGGAGGGTAAGGGAGTCGAACCCTCGACCTCGGCGTTGCGAACGCCGCGCTCTCCCAACTGAGCTAACCCCCCGTCACGACCACCGTATTCTACTCGGGGTGACCCCACGCGACAAGCGATGCTCGCATCCCCGTCAGCTCTTGGCGGCGCCCTGGCCGTCCCCCGTCCCGAGCACGTTCCGGAGCGAGCCCAGGAGATCCACCGGCACCGGGAAGAACGTCGTGGTGTTCCGCTCGGAGGCGATCTCGCGCATCGTCTGGAGGTAGCGGAGCTGGATGGCGATGGGGAACCGGGAGAGGACGTCGGCCGCCTCGGAGAGCTTGGCGGCGGCCTGGAACTCGCCGTCCGCGTTGATGACCTTGGCGCGGCGCTCGCGCTCGGCCTCGGCCTGCTTGGACATGGCGCGCTGCATATCCTGGGGCAGGTCCACGTTCTTCACCTCCACCGCCGCCACCTTGATGCCCCAGGGATTGGTGTGCTCGTCGATGATGCGCGTCAGCTCCTGGTTGATCTTGTCCCGCGAGGAGAGGAGATCGTCCAGCTCTTGCTGGCCCAGCACACTGCGTAGCGTGGTCTGGGCGATCTGGGACGTCGCGTAGAGGTAGTCCTCGACGCTGATCACCGCCTTGGCCGAGTCCAGCACGCGGAAGAAGATGACCGCGTTGACCTTCACCGAGACGTTGTCACGTGTGATCACGTCCTGGGGCGGCACGTCCATAGTGATGGTGCGGAGGCTCACCTTGACCATCTTGTCCACGAAGGGCAGCAGGAGCACCAGTCCCGGCCCCGAGCCGTCTCCGCCGGGGTTCAGCACCGCGTTGGCGCGGCGACCGAACCGGAAGATCACCCCCCGCTCGTACTCGCGCAGGATGCGGACGGAGGACCCGATCACGAAAACGCCGACGATCAGGACCAGGATCAAGCCGATGCTCATCTCGAAGCCACCCATGCCCGTCTCCCTCTCGGCGCTCAGCGCCGGTCGACTGCCTTGACCACGGTGAGGGTGAGCCCGTCCACCCCGACGACCTCGACTTTTTCGCCGACCGCCGCCGGCCCGTTCTGGGCGATTGCCTTCCACAGCTCGCCATGCACCAGCACCTGGCCCTCCGGCGTCAGCGGTGTCCTGACGACCCCGATCTCGCCGACCATCCCGCTCTCGCCGGTGGTGGGCTTGCGGTAGAGCGCCCGCATTCCGAAGGTCAGGCCCACGACCACCATGCCCGCCGTGGAGGCCACCGCGGGCACGATCACGAACCAGGAGACGCGGAGAAGCCCGCCGGCCTCCGGCGCATCGAAGAGCATCATGGAGCCCAGCAGCATGGCCACCACGCCCCCGATGGTGAGGACCCCGTGGCTCACCACCTTGATCTCCGCGATGAGCAGGACCACGCCGAAGAGGATCAGGAGCAGTCCCGCCCAGTTGATGGGCAGGCTCTGGAAGGCGAAGAAGGCCAGGATGAGGCTGATGCCGCCCAGGACGCCGGGCAAGATGACGCCCGGATTGGAGAGCTCGAAGAAGATCCCCAGCATCCCGACCATCATGAGGATGTAGGCGATATTCGGATCGGAGATCAGCGCGAGGAACCGGTCGCGGAACTTGATCTCGATCTTCTTGATCGGTGCGTCCTTGGTCTGGAGGGTCACCGTCCCCTTCGCCGTCTTGACCGTTCGCCCGTCGATCTTGGCCAGGAGGTCGGTCAGATTGTCGGCCACGAGGTCCACGATCTTCAGCTTCACCGCCTCGCGCTCGGTCACCGACACCGACGAACGCACCGCCTTCTCCGCCCACTCCGCGTTGCGACCCCGCTCCGCGGCGATGGTGCGCGCGAAGGCGGCCGCGTCGTTCTCGATCTTCTTCATCATCTCCTTGTCCGGCGCGCCGCCGCCCACCGCTACCGGATGTGCCGCGCCGATATTGGTGGCGGGCGCCATGGCGGCCACGTGCGCGGCCATGGTGATGAACACCCCCGCGGAGGCGGCCCGCCCGCCCGTGGGCGCCACGTAGACGATCACCGGCACCTCGGAGTTGAGGATCGACTGCACGATGGAGCGCATCGAGCGCTCGAGGCCCCCCGGCGTGTCGAGCTGGATGACGAGGGCCTGGACGCGCTCCGCCTGGGCTCGCTCAACCGCGGCGGAGACCAGCCGCACCGTCACCGGCGTGATCGCGCCTTCCATCTCGATGACCGCGACCGGGGCGGGCGCGGCGACGAGGTCCGACGTGATCCCGACGATAAGGAAAACGACGAGGAAGAGGAGCGTGGCGAGCGGAGCCCGACGCATGGCTGACTCCACGCCCGCATGATAGCATGCGGGGCCGCCGCGGGCGGGCCGGGGGCTAACGGCGGAGCGCGATGACGGAGAGGAGCTCGTAGAGAAGATTGGCGGCGAGGAGCCCGGTGATGGCGCCGGGCCCGTCGTAGGGCGGCGAGACCTCCACCACGTCGGCGCCGCGCAGGTCGATGGGCTGGAGCGAGCGGACGAGGGCGAGGGCCTCGTAGGCGCTCAGCCCGCCCACCTCCGGCGTTCCGGTGCCGGGCGCATAGGCGGGATCCACCGCGTCGATGTCGAATGAGCAGTAGACGGGCCCGCCCGCCAGCCGGGCGAGGCGCTCCGCCACCCAGGCCACGCCGCGCTCCTTCACGTCCTCGATCCGGATCACCTCGAAGCCGTGGGCGGCCTGGAAGTCGAAGTCCTCGGGCCCGTAGAGCGGCCCGCGGATGCCCACCTGGATGGAGCGCGTCCCGTCGATCAGGCCCTCTTCCACCGCGCGCCGGAAGGTGCTGCCGTGGTAGTAGGGCAAGCCGAAGTAACGGTCCCACGTATCGGGATGCGCGTCGAAGTGGATGAGCCCCAAGCGTCCGTGGCGCCGCGCCAGCACGCGCAGGACGGCCAGGGTGATGGTGTGGTCGCCACCGGCGATCAGCGGCGCCGCGCCCCCCTCCACCGCCGGGGTCAGCGTGCGCTCGATGGCGGCGAAGGTGCCCTCGATGGAGATCGGCACGATGTCCACGTCGCCGCAGTCGGCCACGCGCAGCCGCTCGAAGGGATGGACACGCAGGGAGGAGTTCCAGGGGCGAAGGAGCGAGGAGTGCTCGCGAATGTGGCGCGGGCCGAACCGGGCCCCCGGGCGATACGAGCAGCCGCCGTCGAAGGGGATGCCATAGAGCGCTACATCGAGCCCGGCCGGCGAGGCGACATGCGGCAGCCGCATGAAGGTGGCGATCTGGCCGAAACGGGGCGACGTGAAGGCGTCGGTGGGGCGCGGGTGATCGTCGGGCGTCACGCCTGGTAGACGATCTCTCCGCCCACCACGGTCATCGCCACTTCCACGTGGCGGAGGCGGGCGGTGGGCACGCGGGTCAGGTCCTCACCGAGCAGCACCAGGTCGGCGAGCTTGCCGGGCTCGAGGCTGCCCTTGTCCCGCTCCTCGAAGGCCGCGTGCGCGCCGTTCCACGTGTGCATGCGGATCGCGGTGGCGAGATCCACCCGTTCCCCTGGGCCGCAGACGTCACCGTCCATGGTGGCCCGGGTCAGCGCCTGCTCGATCCCGAACAGCGGCGCGTGGTGGGTCACCGGTGCGTCCGAGCTCCCCGCCACCGGCACGCCGGCCGCGATGAGGCTCCGGGCCGGGAACATGGTGTCGGCGCGTTCGCGCCCGTAGTTGCGGATATAGCCGTCGCCGAACTCCCAGAAGAACGCCGGCTGCATGGCGGGCACGATGCCCTGCGCGCGGACGCGGGCGCGGAGATCGGGCGGGCAAATGCCGCAGTGCTCGATGCGATGGCGCAGCCCCGCGCGGGGCGCCTCGCGCTGCGCGCGGGCGAGGGCGTCCAGGGTCTGGAGAATGGCGCGATCGCCCACCGCATGCACCGTGCACTGGAAGCCCGCGCGGTGCGCCCGGCCGAGCAGGTCGTCGAGGTCGTCCTGGCTCCAGTAGAGGATGCCGGAGTCCTGGCAATCGGAGTGGTAGGGCTCGCGGGTGGCCGCGGTGGGACCGCTCGAGGAGCCGTCCGTCATCACCTTGAAGGCGCCCACCTTGAGCCGCGCGTCGCCGAGCCCGGTGCGGATGCCGCTGGCCAGGAGCCCCATCAACGGGTGCTGGCGGCTGTTCACGGTGGCGAAGGCGTAGAGCCGCACGTGGAGGCGGCGCGCCTCGACCAGGGCCTGGCAGGGCGCGAAGGCCGGACCCACGAGGCCGCCGGCGTCGTGCACGCTGGTGGCGCCGGCGGCGAGATAGGCCTCATCCGCGCGGAGCAGCCCCTCGCGATACTCCGCCTCCGTGGGGAGCGCGGCCATCTGGAGCGGGGTTTGCGCGGTCTCGTAGGCCACACCGAGGAGCCGGCCGTCCGCGCGATCGTGGCGGCCGCCCGGCGGATCGGGCGTGCCGTCGCCGAGCCCCGCCCGCTCCAGCGCGCGGCCCGACACCGACGCGATGTGGCCGCAGGTGCGCGTGAAGATCACGGGATGCTCGGGCGCCACCGCGTCCCAGTCCAGCCGATTGGGATGCCGCCGCTCCACCAGCCGTGACTGATCGTAGCCACGCCCGCGGATCCAGGTGCCGGCGGGCTGGGTGGCGGCGCGCTCTCGCACCGCCTTCTGGAGCGCCTCGATGGACTGCATGCCGGGGGCCTTGCAGTCGATGGCGGTCATGGACAGGCCCAGGCTCGGGAAGTGGCAATGCGCGTCGATGAAGCCCGGCAGCAGCGAGCGGCCGCGCAGCTCCACCACCTCGGTGCCCGGTGAGCGATAGGCCAGCGCATCGGCATCGCTTCCCACGGCCAGGATGCGCTCGCCCGCCACCGCGAGCGCGGAGACGACGTCGTCCTCGGCGTTGACGGTGTGGACGCGGCCCCCGATGAAGATCAGAGTGGCGGCGGCCGGGGGGCCCGCCATCAGAGCTCGGTGTTGAGGCGGGCCACCGCCTCGGCGAGGCGTTCCACGTCGGCGGCCGTATTGTAGACGGAGAAGCTCGCGCGCAGCGCGCCCGCGATGCCGAGACGCTTGGCCAGGGGCTGCGCGCAGTGATGTCCAGCGCGCACCGCCACCCCCGACTGATCGAGCAGCGCGGCGCCGTCATGGGGATGGATGCCGGCCACGTTGAACGCCACCACCGCGCCCTTCAGCTCGGGATTGCGCGGCCCGTAGATTGTCACCCCGTGGATGGCGGCGAGCGCGTCCAGGCAGCGACCGGTGAGCTCGCGCTCGTGCGCGCCCACGCGGTCCATGCCGAGCTTGTCCAGATAGTCCACGGCGGCGTGCAGCCCCACCGCCTCCGCGATGGGCGGCGTGCCGGGCTCGAAGCGCCACGGCAGGTCATTCCACTGGGCGTGGTCGATCCAGACCTCCTTGATCATCTCGCTGCCGCCCAGGGCGGGCTCGGTGGCCTCGAGCACCTCGCGGCGGCCGTAGAGCACGCCGATGCCGGTGGGCCCCAGCATCTTGTGGCCGGAGAAGACGTAGAAATCGCAGCCCAGCGCGGCCAGGTCGAGCCGGAGATGCGGGGCCGCCTGGGCGCCGTCCAGAAGCACCTGCGCGCCCGCCGCATGGGCCTGGCGCGCGATCTCCGCCACCGGGTTGATGGTGCCGAGCACGTTCGAGATATGCGTCACCGCCACCATCCGGGTCCGCGGGCCGAGGAGGCGCGCATAGGCGGCCATGTCCAGATAGGCGCCGTCCTGGAGGGGAATGGCGCGGAGCAGCGCGCCCCGGTCCCGGCACACCATCTGCCAGGGGATGAGATTGGAGTGATGCTCCATCTCGCTGACGATGATCTCGTCGCCGGGCTTGAGCGTCCGGCCGATGGCCTGGGCGATGATGTTCACGCCCTCGGTGGTGCCGCGGGTGAAGATGATCTCCTCGCGTCCCCGCGCGCCGACGAAGCCCCGCACCGCGTCGCGCGCGGCCTCGTACGCCTCGGTCGCTTCCTCGCCGAGCGTATGGATGGACCGGTGCACGTTGGCATTGCTCTGCTCGTAGAAGGCGCGCATCGCGTCCAGCACCTGACGCGGCTTCTGGCTGGACGCGCCCGAGTCCAGATAGACGAGGGGCCGGCCATTGATCAGCCGGGACAGGATGGGGAAGTCTCCGCGGCACTGCTCGCCGAGCGTCATCGCGCCACCTCCCTGCCCTCGAGCGCGCCCTGGAGTACGGTGATGGGCAGCGTCACGCACTTCATCCGCGTGGGTCGGATATCGGCCTGCAGCCGCTCGAGGACGTCGGCGGCGCCGAGGCGGGCGACCTCCGCCACCGGGCGGCCCCGGGCCAGCTCGATCAGGACGTCGGCGGACGCGGCGCAGATGGCGCAGCTATCGCCGTGGTGCATGGCCTCGGCCAGGCGCCCGTCCGCGAGCCGGCACTCGATGCGGATCCGATCCCCGCACAGCGGGTTCACGTCCTCGAAGGCGGCGTCGGGATTCGGCAGCCGGCCGCGGTAGCGCGGGCGGCGGAAGCGCTCGCGGATGACGTCGCTGTATTGCACCGCGCTCATCCGTCCAGCTCTCCGCGGGCCGCGTTCTTCCGGTACGGCGGAAAGCGCCAGGCGCTCTCCGCCGACATGAGCCCGCCCTGGCCCAGCGCGGCGAGCGCTCCATGGTCGAGACGCTCGCCGGCGAGGAGGCGCGGGAGCACGAGATCGAACGTGGTGGCCTGGGAGAACATCCCGCAGGTGGGCATGCCCAGCACGGGCCGCTCGCCGATCCAGGCCAGGAAGAGGAGGCTCCCCGGATGCGCGGGCACGCCGTGGCGCTCCATGCGCCCGCCCGCGCGCTCGATGCCAAGGAAGACGGGATCGAGCGGATCCAGCGCGCTGGCGCCGGCCATGATCACGAGATCGGCCCCTCGCGCATCACGGCCTCGATGTCCGCCGCCACCGCGGCCGCGTCGCCGCCCGAGTAGCGCACCGGCAGCAGGCGCGACCCGAACCAGTCGACCTTTTCCTGCAGCGCCGACTCGAAGCGCGCCCGCTGCTTGGGCTCGAGGCTCTCGCGCGACACCGCGCCGATGGTGCGGGGCGCAAAGCCACGCACGGTGACCAGGCCGCGCGCGCCCCAGGCGCTGCCCTCGACCTGCTTCACGGTGTGCTCGCCGATGGCCAGCGGCGTGACCTTGGCCTTGGCCACCACCTCGCCCGCGTCCACCGGCTGGAGATCCCAGAGCGTGAAGACGGCCACGCCGGGCTGGGCATTGGTCTCCGCGAGCGCCGTGTCGCGCACGCGAACGAGACCGCGCCGCGCGGCGGCGAGCGTCCACTGCCCGCCGGTATAACCGCGCACCTCCACGCCCTCGCCCGCCGCGGCCTGGGCGATGCGCGCCCCCGCCGGCTCCTCGTGGACGTCCCCGGGCTCGAGCTCGAGGACGTGAATCTCGTCCCACGACGCCGCCAGGGTCAGCGCCGCCGACGCGGCGTCGAGGGTCTGTCCCTTGCGCACCACGATCTTGCCGCCCGCGTCGCGGATATCGTGGCAGGCGATGCGGCCGGCCAGCGCGCCGGCGGCCAGCCCGCCGTGGCGCAGCGCAAGCGCCTTCACTTGAGCCCCCGCCGGACCTTTTCGCTGATGGGCATCCCGGTGGCCTTCCGCTGCACGGCGAGCACCTCGGCGAGCACGGCCAGCGCGATCTCGGGCGCGGACTGGGCGCCCAGGTCGAGGCCGATGGGGACGCGCACGCGGCCGAGCTGATCCTCGGGTACCCCGTCTTCCCTGAGCAGGTTGAGGATCGCGGCGCCGCGGCGGCTGGAGCCCAGGAGCCCGATATAGCCGACCGGGGTGGCGAGGGCATGCTTGAGCACCGGCACGTCGTATTTGTAGTCGTGGGCGACCAGCACGAGGGCGGTGCTGGCGATGAGCGGGATGTCCCGGACCAGCTCCGAGGGAATGCCGATGCGGAGATCGTCCACGTCGGGAAACCGCTCGCGCGTCGCGAAGAGCGGGCGGCCGTCGATCACGATGGTGCGGAAGGCGAGCGTGCGCGCGAGCGTCACCAGCGGCATGGCCACGTGGCTCGCCCCGATCATGGCGAGGATGGCCTGGGGGATCAGCACCTCGATGAAGGCGCGGATGCCCTCCACCAGAACGGTCTTCGACGTGCCCGCGCCGCTGGCCTGGGTCGCCTCCGCCACGAAACGCGTGTCGAGGATCGGGTCGCCGAAGGTGCCCTCGATGACGCCGGTGTCGAGGACGAGGAGCTTGGCGCCATTGCCCGCCTCGTCGAGCCGGGTGACGATGGCGGCCCGGCCGCCCGCGTCTGCGTGCGCGTGCGCGCGCGCGTACAAGGCGAGCGTGGCGTCGCCCGGCTTGTCCAGCGTGACCGGCTCCATGAACACCTCGATGGTGCCTCCGCAGGTGAGCCCGATCTCCCAGGCCTCCTCGTCGCCCAGATCCAGCTCGAGCAGCCGCGGGCGATTCGCGCCCAGGACATTGGTGGACTCCTCGATCACCTGGGCGTCCACGCAGCCGCCGATGGTCACCGAGCCCAGGACGCGGCCCCCGTCGCCCACCAGCATCTGGGCGCCTTCCTTGCGCGGCGTGGTGCCCCGCGTGTTCACCAGAGTCGCCAGCGCGACCTTGCCCTCGGACCGGCGGAGCTGGTCGAGGTTGTCGAAGAGCTCGGACTTGCTCACAGGCGCCTCTCCACTAGGCCAGTCTCAGGTGACCGGCGAGGTCCCGGAGGCTGGCGAGATTGTGCGCGGCGGCGAAGTGGTCGACCAGCGGCAGGGCGGCCGCCATGCCGCGCGTGAGCGGCTCGTACGACGGGTTGCCGAGCAGCGGATTCAGCCAGATCACCCGCCCCGCCTTGCGCTTGAGCGTCAGCATCTCGGTGGCGAGCTCCTCCGGCTCCCCGGTATCCCAGCCGTCGGAGAGTACGATCACGATGGTGCGGCGATCCACCAGATGTCCCCAGGTCCGATTGAAGTCCCGGAGCGACTCCCCGATCCGCGTGCCCCCGGACCAGTCCCGGACGGCGGCGAGCTGGCGGAGGGCCTGCTTGTAGGAGGCCCCCTTGAGATGCTCGGTGATGCGCGTGAGTCGCGTGGCGAAGGTGAAGGTCTCGACCCGTCCGAAAGCGTTCTGCAGGGCATAGAGGAACAGGAGCAGGAAGCGGCTGTAGAGATCCATGGAGCCGGACACATCGGCGAGCAGGACCAGGCGGATCTTCTTCCGCCGCCGCTCGCGCCGGCGCAGCTCGATGATCTCCCCCTTCATCATATTGGCCCGGATGCTCCGGCGCAGGTCCACCACCCCGCCCCGCTTCACCGGGCGCCGGCGCCGGCTCATCCGGCGGGCCAGCCGCTTGGCGATGAGCACGGTGACTCGCGCCACCTCATCGAGCTGGTCGGCGGGAAAGGAGGAGAAGTCCTGGTCCATGAGGACTTCCTGGGCGCTCACCCCGGGCACTTCCAGCGGATCGCCCTCGTCGTCGCCTTCTTCTTCCCAGCCCTCCAGTGCGATCTCCACCTGTTTCTTCCCGGGTCCTTCCACCGAGCCCGGGATGCTGTCGTCTTCGGGTCGCGGCGGCTCGATGGCCTGGATGAGTCCGTCCAGCCCCTGCCCCTCCTCCGAGCGGTACTTCCAGAAGGCTTCGAAGCAGCGGTCGAAAGTCGGGCAACTCTTCCTTGCGGGTGACGAATACCGCGCGCAGGGCGAGGTAGACCTCGTGACGATCCAGGAGATCCACCGCCTCGAGCGCGCGCACCCCGTCGAGCACCTCGGACGTGGTGCTCACCACCCCCGCGGCGCGCAGGATACGCCCGAAGGCGAGGGTCTGGGTCATGAGATCCCGCGCCACCACCGCCGGCGCCACCGGGCGTCTACCCCTCGGCGGCCACGAAGCGCTTCATTCCGGAGCCCGCCAGCTCCTTGCGGACGCGCTTGATGTCGTCGGGATCCTTGAGGACGCAGCCCAGTGTCTCGAGCACGAGCTCCTCGTCGAGATGGTCCGCATGAAGCGAGGACAGCGCCTGCGCCCAGTCGAGCGTCTCCGCGACGCCGGGTAACTTCGCGAGTCTGACCGTGCGCAGGCTCTCCATGAACTTCGAGATCTCTCGGGCCAGCTTCTGGTTCACCCCGGGCACCTTCCGGGTCACGATCCGGACTTCCTTCTCGAAACCCGGGTAGTCCACCCAGAGGTAGAGGCAACGCCGGCGAAGCGCGTCGGACAGCTCGCGGATCCGGTTCGAGGTGAGGATCACATAGGGCGGCTCCACCGCCTTGATGGTCCCGATCTCGGGAATGGTGACCTGATAGTCTGAAAGGACTTCTAGAAGGAATGCCTCGAACTCCTCGTCAGCACGGTCGATTTCATCGATGAGGAGAACGGGCGGCTTGGGGGCTGGCGTGATGGCCTGGAGCAGCGGCCGGCGGATGAGGAACTCCTCCGAGAAGATCTCGTGCTCCTTCTCCCCGGTGGGCCGGTCCGAGCGCTCCTGCAGCTTGATGTGGAGGATCTGCTTCGGATAGTTCCACTCGTAGAGCGCCTGCGCGGCATCCAGTCCCTCGTAGCACTGGAGGCGAATGAGCCGCGTGTCGAGCATCCGCGCCATGACCTTCGCGACTTCGGTCTTTCCAACCCCGGCATGCCCTTCGATGAGGAGGGGCTTCCGGAGGGTCATCGCTAGATGCACGGAGGTAGCGATGGCGGGATCGGTGACGTAGTCGGCCTTCTCCATCAAGTCGCCGATTTTTTTGATCTCTTCTCTCATGGGTCCCTAGTGTACACCGGCTAGAGCCGGCCTCGGAGGGTCTCGTAGTCGTCCGGCGTGTCGATGTCCGGAGGCATCGGCAGGTCGAACGACACCAGCGCGACGCGATTCGGGTCGGAATCGATGACGGCGCGCGCGCCGGCGTCGCCGGTGAGACGCAGCAGCTCGGGAAAGACAGAGACGTCGAAGAGGACGGGATTGCCGCGGCCGTCCCGGTAACGTGGGGCGATGATGGCCCGCGCCGTTGTCTTGTACGCGGTGAGCAGCTCCACCGGCACCGCGCGCGGCACCGCCGGCTGGTCACCCAGCGCGATGAGAGCAGCCCGCACGGCGGGGCCGAGCGACGCGATGCCGGCCACCACGGAGCCGGCCTGTCCGGTCTCGGGCGCCGGGTTCACCGCGAGACGATGGCGGATGCCCGCGAGTGCGGCGGCGAGGTCGGCATGATCGGGCGGCACCACCACCACGATCTCGTCGACGCCCCATCCGGCCACGGCCTCGACGGCGCGGCGGATCACCGGCTGGCCGCCCAGATCGAGGAGGAGCTTGCGCCGCCCCATGCGCCGGGAGAGCCCGGCGGCGAGCACCACCCCGGCGATCACTGGCCGCCTCCCCCGCGCGTCCTCGGCAAAAGCAAAGGCCCCGCGGAGGGGATGCTCCGCGGGGCCGATAGACGCAAGGCCGGAGCTACTTCTTCGCCGCGACGGCCGCCTCGATCGCGCGCTTGGCGAAGACCTTGAGGAGATGCTTCTTGTAGTCCACCGAGCCCTGGAGGTCGGCCTGGACATCCACGCCGTCGGGCGCCTTGTCCGCCGCCGCGGCGATGCTCGCCGCGTCCAGCGTCTTGCCGGCCAGCGCGCCCTCCACGCCCTTGGCCCGCACGGCATGGGTCCCCGCCCCCGTGATGCCGATGGAGGCCTTGGTGCACTTGCCGCCCTCGATCGTGAGCACCGCCGCCACTCCCACCACCGCGAAGCGGGACGCGGGATGCGGGAACTTCATGTAGGCCGCGCGACTGGTTGGCGGCCAGCGCGGGCACGCGCACCTCGGTGAGGATCTCGTCCGCGCCCACCGCCGTGGTCATGAGGCCCTTGAAGAAGTCGTCCACCTTGATCGTGCGCTTGCCCTTCGGCCCTTCCGCCACCAGCTCGGCGCCCACCGCGATGGCGGTAGCCGGATAGTCGGCGGCGGGATCGGCATGGGCCAGGCTGCCGCCGATGGTCCCCATGTTTCGCACCATGGGATCGCCGATCAGCGCGGCCGTCTGCGCGAGGACCCCGCACTTGGACTTCACCGCCGCCGACGACTCGACGGCATAGTGCGTGGTCATGGCGCCGATGACGAGGGTGCCGCCCTCCTCCTTGATCCCCGAGAGCCCGGGACTTTCCGGAGGTCGACCAGATGCGCGGGCCGGGCCAGCCGGAACTTCATCGCCGGCAGCAGGCTGTGCCCGCCGGCCAGGAGCTTGGCGTCGTCCTTGTGCTTGCCCAGCAGATCGAGCGCTTCCTTGATCGAGCCGGGGGTGTGGTAGTCGAACTGGGCTGGATACATGCGCGCGTCCCCCTTACTTCTTCGCTCGGGCGGCCTGGATGGTCTTCCAGACACGCTCGGCCGTGAGCGGCATCGTTTCGATGTGGTCCACGCCGAGGCCGCCAAGGGCGTCCACGACGGCGTTGACGACCGCGGGGGTGGCCGCGATGGTGCCCGTTTCTCCCGCGCCCTTGATGCCGAGGATATTCACCGGCGTCGGCGTCTCGGTGCGGTCGGTCTCGTAGAGCGGCAGCATGTCCGCCTTGGGTAGCGCATAGTCCATCATGGTGCCCGAGACGAGCTGGCCGGACTCGCCGTCGTAGACGGCGCCTTCCCAGAGGGCTTGCCCCACGCCCTGGGCGATACCGCCGTGCACCATCCCGTCCACGATCATGGGGTTGATGACATTGCCGACATCGTCCACCGCCACGTAGCGGAGGATCTTGACGTTGCCGGTGTCCGGATCCACCTCGACCACGCAGGCGTGCGCCCCGAACGGGAAGCAGAAGTTGGCGGGATCGTAGAAGGACGTCTCCTCGAGCCCGGGCTCGAGGCCCTCGGGATAGTTGTGCGGCACGTAGGCGGTGAGCGCCACCTGGCCGAAGGGCACCGCCTTCTGGGGCGAGCCCTTCACCTGGAACTGGCCATTGGCGTACTCGATGTCCTGCGGCGAGGCTTCCAGGAGATGGGCGGCGATCTTCTTGCCCTTCTCCTTGATCTTGTTGATGGACATGACGATGGCGGTGCCGCCCACGGAGGCCGAGCGGCTGCCGTAGGTGCCCATGCCGAACGGCACGATTCCGGTGTCGCCGTGGATGATGTCCACGTCGTCCATGGGGATGCCGAGATGGTGCGCCACCAGCTGGGCGAAGGTCGTCTCGTGCCCCTGACCGTGCGAGTGTGAGCCCGTGAACACCGACACCTTTCCGGTGGGATGCACGCGCACCTTGCCCGACTCCCAGAGCCCGGCCTGGGCGCCCAGCGAGCCGACCACCTTGGAGGGCGCGATGCTGCATGCCTCGATATAGGTGGAGAAACCCACCCCGATGAGCCGCCCCTTGGCCCGCCCCTCCGCCTGCTCGGCCCGGAGCTTCTTGTAGTCGAGCATCTGGAGCAGCCGGTCGAGGGCTCCGCCGTAGTTGCCGCTGTCGTAGCTGAGCGCGACCTTGGTCTGGTAGCCGTTGTCGAACTTCGGAATGAAGTTCTTCCGCCGGATCTCCACCGGATCCATCTTGAGCGCGGCCGCGCACGCATCGACCATCCGCTCGAGCAGATAGCAGGCTTCCGGCCGTCCGGCGCCCCGGTAGGCGTCCACCGGCGTCGTATTCGTGAAGACCCCGGTGACCTCACAGTGAATGGCCCCGAAGGTGTAGACGCCGTTGAGGAGCGTCCCGTAGAGATAGGTCGGCACCGCGGGCGCGAAGGTGGACAGATACGCGCCCAGGTTCGCGGTGGTCTTCACGCGCAGGCCCAGCATCTTGCCGTCGCGCGAGAGCGCCACCTCGGCGTCGGTCACGTGATCCCGCCCGTGGGCGTCGGTGAGGAAGGCCTCCCGCCGGTCCGAGGTCCAGCGGATGGGCCGCTTGATCTGGCGAGTGGCCCAGGAGCACACCGTCTCCTCGTTGTAGAGGAAGATCTTGGAGCCGAACCCGCCGCCCACGTCGGGGGCGATGACGCGCACCTTGTGCTCCGGGATGCCGAGCACGAAGGCGGTCATGAGCAGCCGGTGCACGTGCGGGTTCTGCGAGGTCACCCAGAGGGTGAGATCGCCGGTGGAATCCTCGTACCGCGCCACGCAGGCGCGCGGCTCCATGGCATTGGCCACGAGGCGCTGGTTCACGATGCGCTTCTTCACCACCACGTCCGCCTTCTTGAAGGCGGCGTCGGTCTCGGCGGCGTCGCCGATCTGCCACTTGAAGGCGACATTGCCGGGCGCCACCTCGTGGACCTGGGCCGAGCCCGATTGGGCGGCGCGCTCCGTGTTCGTCACCGAGGGCAGGACGCCCCAGTCCACGTCCACGAGGTCGGCGGCGTCGCGCGCCGCGGACTGCGTCTCCGCGATCACGATGGCCACCGGATCGCCCACGTAGCGGGCGGCGTCTCCGGCCAGCGGCATGTGCGGCGGGAACCTTGAGCTCGGGGAGCAGCCACCCGCAGGGCAGCGAGTTGACGCCCGTCATGTCCTTGCCGGTGAAGATCGCCACCACGCCGGGGAAGGCCTTGGCCTTGGCGATGTCGATCTTGCGGATCTTCGCGTTCGCGTGCGGGCTGCGCACGAAGGCGGCATAGGTCATGCCGGGAAGCTTGAGGTCGTCGGTGTAGTTGCCCTTGCCGGTGATGAAGCGGGGATCCTCGCGGCGCTTGATGCTCGCACCCAGCAGCTTTGCCGTCGCCATGGTCGGCCTCCCCCTACCGCTTCGCCATGTTCTCGGCGGCGTACTGGATGGCCTTCACGATATTGTGATAGCCGGTGCAGCGGCAGAGGTTGCCTTCCAGCTGGTGGCGGATGTCGGTCTCGGTGGGCTTGGGGTAGCGCTGGAGGAGCTGGGCCGCCGACATGATCATGCCGGGCGTGCAGAAGCCGCACTGAAGGCCGTGCTTCTCCCAGAACGCCTTCCTGGATCGGGTGGAGCTTGCCGTCCTTCGCCATCCCCTCGATGGTCGTGATCTTGGCGCCGTCCGCCTGCACGGCGAGGAGGGTGCACGACTTCACCGCCTGGCCGTTCAGGTGGATGGTACATGCGCCGCACTGGCTGGTGTCGCACCCGACATGGGTCCCGGTGAGGCCGGCCAGCTCGCGGATGAAGTGGACGAGGAGCAGCCGGGGCTCCACCTCGTGGGAGTGGCTCACGCCGTTGATCGTGACCGTGACTTTGTTTTTCACCGCGCTACCTCCTGGAGGACTCGATGCATGAACGACGCCTCGACAGTGAGGGTCCGAGGCCGGGGAAAACGCCTCCGAGACTAGTCCCGGCCCCCCAGGATGTCAAGGGCCGAACCCGCCTTCGGGCGCGTCAGCCGAGGAGCCGCCGCCCCTCGGCGCGCGACTCGTTCCAGCGCCTCGCGAACCGATAGCCCCTTGTCCTGCGCTAGGCGCCGGATCTCATCGAATTCCGGGGTCACGGTGATCACCTGCCCGTCCAGACGGGAGACCTTGAAGGTCACCGCGCCGAGGCTGGTCGGAAGCGTCACCATCTCGCGCGGTAGCCGGGCCCGCTGATAGACCGTCCAGCGCACGCCGATGGTGGTGGACTCCTCGAAGAGGACCCGCGCCAGCGCGGGGGCCAGCGCGGGCGAGCACAGCGCCACCAGCACGACCCCGGGCCGGCTCTTCTTCATGATCACCGGCGTGAGGTAGACATCCAGCGCCCCCGCGGCGAAGAGGCGCTCCATGAGCGGGTCATAGAGCTGGGGCGACATGTCGTCCACCGTGGTCTCGACCTGGACCACGGTCTCCGTCTCGCCCGGCGGAGCGGTCGTGGGCGCCGGGGCGGAGGACTCGCCCACGAAGAGCCGGATCACATTGGGCGTCTCGAGCTCCATGGTCCCCGCCCCGTAGCCGACCGCCGACACCGTCATGGGCGGCATGCGGCCCGCGGCGGCCGCTAGAGTGGTGAGGATCGCGGCGCCGGTGGGCGTGACGAGCTCGCGCTGGACACCGGTGTCCACCACGGGGAAGCCCTTGAGCAGCTCGGCCGTGCCCGGCGCCGGCACCGGGATCCGCCCATGGGGCCCGTTCACCATGCCGCCGCCGATGGGAAGTGCCGAGCAGTGGACGGCATCGATGCCGAGGCGATGGAGCCCGACACAGGCGCCCACGATGTCCACGATGGCGTCCACCGCGCCCACGTCGTGGAACTGCACGGTGTCCGGCGAGGCCCCGTGCACCCGACCCTCGGCCTCGGCCAGGCGTGCAAAGATGCGGATCGCATTGACCTTCACGGGATCCGGCAGGGTGCTCCCGGCGATGAGCTCGCGGATAACGGGCAGCGTGCGATGCGGGTGCTGATGCGCGTGCGCTTGCTCCGGCGCCGGGCCCACGTGGCCCCCATCGTGGCCATGCGCCTGCTCCGCCACGCGGACTTCCACCTTGGTGGCCCGGAAAGCGCCCTTCATCACCTCGCGCCGCTCGAGCGCGTAGCCCGGAAGCGCGAGGCGGTCGAGATCGGCGCGCAGATCCTCCCAGGCGAGCCCCGCGTCCACGAGGGCGCCGAGAATCATGTCACCGGCGGCGCCGCTGGGGCAGTCGAAGTAGGCGAGGCGCACGGGCTCAGCGGACCTTGGCCACGAGGTGATTGATCTGGCTGGCCTGGACGGCGGCGCCGTAGCCGTTGTCGATATTGACCACGGAGATTCCGGGGGCGCAGGAGTTGAGCATGGCCAGGAGCGCGGCGATACCGCCGAAGGAGGCGCCGTAGCCGATGCTGGTGGGCACCGCGATCACCGGCCGGTCCACCAGTCCCGCCACCACGCTGGGCAGCGCCCCTTCCATCCCCGCCACCACCACCAGGGCATTGGCCTCGTGGAGCCGATCGAGGTGCGGGACGAGCCGGTGCAGCCCGGCCACCCCGCAGTCGTGAAGGCGCTCCACGCGATTGCCCAGGGCCTCGGCGACCACCGCTGCTTCCTCCGCCACCGGCCGGTCCGCGGTACCGGCGCTCATCACGATGACGAGCCCCAGCCCATCCTGCGCGACGGGCTTGACCACCGCCACCCGGGCGTCCGCGTGCAGTCGGTGCGGGAGGCCGCTGGCGGCAATGGCGTCGAGCACATGAGGCTCGGCGCGGGTGGCGAGGATATTGTCGTGGGACTGGGCCAGCGAGGTGAGGATTGCGACCACCTGTGCCGCGGTCTTGCCCTGGCAAAAGACGGCTTCCGGCGCGCCGTGGCGGAGCGAGCGATGGAGATCCACCCGCGCGAACCCCAGATCGTCCACCGGCAAATCGCGCAGCCGGGCGAGCGCGCGCTCGGGCGACAGTGCGCCGCGCGCGACCTCGTCGAGCAGCGCCCTTACTTTTTCGCGATCCACCGCAGAGCCTCGTTGGCGCTGCCGCTGCGAAAGCCCTGGAGATCCACCGTCACGAAGTGATAGCCCAGCTCGCGGAAGCGCCGGACAATGGCGGCGTGGCGGTCCCCTTCCCAGAGCCGCGGCATCTCTTCTAGGGGCAGCTCGATCCGGGCCAGGCGCTCGTGATGGCGGACGCGGAACTGCCGGAATCCCTGCTCACGGAGAAAGGCTTCGGCGGCGTCCACCTGGCGAAGCTTCTCGGGCGTGATGGGATCGCCGTACTGGAAGCGCGAGGACAGGCAGGCGAAGGCGGGCTTGTCCCAGTTGGGCAGGCCGAGCGCGCGGCCGATCTCCCGCACCTCGCGCTTCCAGAGCTCGGCCTCGATGAGCGGCGCCCGGACCCCTCGGACCTTCGCCGCCTCCATGCCCGGCCGGTGGTCTCCCAGATCGTCCATGATGGCGCCGTAGACGATCGGCATGCCGCCGTGCTCCCGGGCCACCGCGTCGAGCCGGCTGAAGAGCTCGTCCTTGCAGAAGAAGCAACGGTTCGGGGCATTGGCCGCGTACTCGGGTCGCTGGAGCTCCTGCGTCTGCACGATCACGTGGGGAAGTCCGATATGCGCCGCGAGGCGGCGGGCCTCGCCCAGCTCGGAGGCGGGATAGGTCTCGGAATCCGCGGTGGCCAGGAGCGCGCGGTCCCCGAGCGCGTCTCCGGCCGCGCGCGCGAGCACGGTGGAGTCCACCCCGCCCGAGAAGGCGACCACCACGCGCTCCATCTCCCGGAGGAGACCGACCAACCGCGCGTACTTGTCCGCGAGGGGCGCGTCCATGGACCTAGCCGGCGAGGGACCCGGCGAGCTGGGCCAGGGGCAGCATGGGACGGGCGCCGACATGCGAGATGACCTCGGCCGCCGCCAGCGATCCGAGCCGGCCGCACGTCGCCAGGTCGAGGCCGCGACTCAGCCCGAACAGGAATCCGGCCGCGTAGAGATCTCCGGCGCCGGTGGTATCCACCAGCTTGTCGACCGGATGGGCGTCGACGACGTGCACGTCCTGGCCGCCGACGACGATCGAGCCCCGCGCCCCTCGCGTGAGCGCGGCCACCTCGCAGTGACCGCGTACCCGCTGCAGCGCCGTGTCGAAGGCGGGCGTCTGGTAGAGGGCGCAGATCTCCACCTCGTTGGCAAAGAGCACGTCCACGTGATGCTCGACCAGCTCGAGGAAGGCCGCGCGATGCCGGTCCACGCAGAAGGGATCGGAGAGGGTGAGTGACACCTTGCGCCCGGCCGCATGCGCGATGCCGGCGGCGAGCCTGAAGGCCTCCTGGGCCGCCGGTGGGTCGAAGAGATAGCCCTCGAGGTACAGGATCCTCCCGCGCGCGATCACGCCTTCGTCCAGGTCGCTGCGCCCGAGATGCACCGAGGCGCCGAGGTAGGTATGCATGGTCCGCTGGGCATCGGGCGTGATGAGGATGAGGCAGCGTCCCGTGGACGGCCCGCCCGTGGCGGGCGGCGTCGTGTATCCCACTCCGGTCGAGCGGAGGTCGTGGGCGAACACCGCGCCGAGCTGATCGTCCCGGACCTTGCCCATGTAATGGGCGCGTCCGCCGAAGGAGGTCACACCCACTATGGTGTTGGCGGCGGAGCCCCCCGAGATCTCGATGGCGGGTCCCATGGACTCGTAGAGCGCATGCGCCCGGGCCTCGTCCACGAGCCGCATGGTTCCCTTGGGCGCGCCCTGGGCGTGGACGAACTGCTCGGTCGCGTGGCTGAGGACGTCGACCAGCGCATTGCCGATGGCGACGACGTCCAGGTCACCATGCCCATCCGTTCCGGCCGCGTGGCGCCTTCGGTCAGCCACGGGCGCGCCTCCGCACGGCGGGGGGAGATGACGGCCGACGAGAAGCTCGAGCCGCTTGCGGGCGCGTGACGGGATGGCCCGCCGATCCGTGATGATGGCGGAGCGGAGCGCCTCGCCGCACCCCGTGCGGCAGGCGCCGCCCTTCACGCGAGGAATCGCGCGACGGAGCAGGTCCTTGGCGGTCGCCACGTTCTTCAGGAGGTTGGCGATCACCGCTTCCACCGTCACCGCGTCGTGCTCGGGATGCCAGACGTCGTAGTCGGTGACCAGGGCCACGGTGGCATAGCAGAGCTCGGCCTCACGGGCGAGCTTGGCCTCCGGCATATTGGTCATGCCGATCACGGCGACTCCCCACCGCCGGTAGATCTCGGACTCCCCCTTGGTCGAGAACTGGGGGCCCTCGATGCAGATATAGGTGCCGCCCCGATGCACGGTGGCGCCAGCCTCGCGCCCGGCCCCCTCGAGGACGTCGCCCAGATCCGCGCAGACCGGATGCGCCATGCCCACGTGGCCGACCATGCCGTCGCCGAAGAAGGTCGAGACGCGGCGCCGCGTATGGTCGAAGAACTGATCGGGGATGACGAGGTCCAGGGGGCGAATGTCTTCCCGCATGCTGCCCACCGCCGACACCGAGATCACCGCCTGGGCGCCGAGATGCTTGAGCCCCCAGATATTGGCGCGGTAGTTCAGCTCGGAGGGGGTGAGCCGATGTCCGCGTCCGTGGCGCGGAAGGAAGATGACCCGCCGGTCGCCGAAGCGGCCCACGCAATAGGCGTCGGACGGATCCCCGAACGGCGTGCGGACCCGGGTCCAGCGCAGGTCGGTGAGCCCGCCCATCTCGTAGAGCCCGCTGCCGCCGATGACGCCGAGGGCGGGTCCGCTGGAGGCGGCGCTCCCCTTCGCGCTGGTTCGCGCGCTCATGCCGGCACCGCGGCGAGACTCCCGAGCGTCCGCTCGCGGCCGCACTCCGTGACGCGGACGGGGACAAAGCGCCGGCCGAGCCCGGCCGGCCCCGAGAAAAGCACCTCGACATAGTTGGCGGTGAGGCCGGCGCGGAGCCCGGTGGCGCGATCCGGCGCCTCGAGCACCAGCACGTCCCGCGTCCGGCCGAGCAGGCGGCGCCGGAACTCGAGTCCCTTGTCCGACGCGAGCCGCCGCAGGGCCACGCTGCGCTCCTTCGCGGTGAGCGAGTCCACGCGGCCGGGGAGCCGCGCGGCCTCGGTGCCGCGCCGGTCCGAGTACGAGAAGACGTGGAGATAGGCGAAGGGGAGCGCGCGGACCAGGTCCAGCGTGGCCGCGAAGTCGGCGTGGTCCTCGCCGGGGTGGCCCACGATCACATCCGACCCCAGCGCCAGATCCGGGATGGCCGCGAGCAGGCGCTCGGCCAGCGCCCGATACATCCGCGCCGTGTACGGCCGGCGCATCCGGCGCAGGATGCGGTCGCTCCCGCTCTGGAGCGGGACGTGGAGATGTGGCGCCACCACGGCGAGCCCGGTCACCGCCTCGATGAGCTCGGGAGTGAAGTAGGCGGGGAGCACCGAGGACAGCCGCAGCCAGCGGAGTCCGGGGACCTCGGCAAGGTCACGGAGCAACGCGGCCAGGCTGGTCCGCGGGACGAGGTCATGGCCGTAATGCCCCAGATCCACGCCGGTGAGGGTGATCTCGCCGTGCCCGGCGTCGACCAGGCGGCGCGCCTGCTCGAGGACGGCGTCGGGCTCCTGGCTGCGGCTCGGCCCGCGCGCGGCCGGCACGATGCAGAAGGCGCAGCGGTGCTGGCAACCGTCCTGCACCTTGACGAAGGCGCGCGTGCGACGCGCCACCCGCGAGAAGGGCGCAAAGGGCACCATGTGAGCCTCGCGAATGGGCGCCACGTGGACGGGCGGCGGGCCGGTGGCGCTCCCGCGCCGCGCGAGCAGCTCGGCGAGCAGCTCCGGCAGCCGGTGCTTTTCCCCATTGCCGATCACCAGGTCCACCCCACCGAGGCGCGCCACCGCCTCGGGGTCGGTCTGGGCATAGCAGCCGGTCACCACGACCAAGGCCTCGGGATGCTCCCGCCTCACGCGTCGGACCAGCCGCCGGTCCGACAGGTCGGCGCGCCCGGTCACCGTGCAGGTATTCACCACGTAGATCTGGGCGGCCGCCTCGGGCGGCGACCGCGCGGAAGCCGCGCGCGTCCATGAGGGCCGCCATCTCGTGGGAGTCGACCTGGTTGAGCCGGCAGCCGAGGGTGGGGAACGCCACCGTGACGGGCAGGCTCACCCCGCCACCTGCTCGTTGAGCTGGCCGCAGGCGGCCCCGATGTCCTCCCCCTTGCTCCAGCGCACCGTGGCGGTGATCCCGTTCTCCAGCAGGATGGCCTGGAAGCCCAGGATGCGCGCCATCGGCGGCCGGGCGAAGTCCGAGCTCTCCCAGTCATTGAACGGGATGAGGTTCACCTTGGCCCGGAGGCCGTTCAGGAGCTTGATCAGGCGCTTGGCGTCCTGAGGCGAGTCGTTGATCCCGTCGAGGAGCACGTACTCGAAGGTCATGCGCTGGCGCATCGGCAGCGGGAAGCGCTTGCACGCCGCCAGCAGCGCCTCGATGGGGAAGCCACGGTTCACCGGCATCAGCCGGTCGCGCGTCTCGTTGGTGGTGGCGTGAAGCGAGATGGCCAGGTTGACCCGCAGGTCCTCCTTGGCGAGCTTCTCGATCCCCGCCGCCAGCCCCACCGTGGACACCGTGATCCGTCGTGGGGATAGCCCGAAGCCGCGCGGATCGGTGAGGATCCGGAGGGACTTCACGGTGGCGGCATAGTTGGCGAGGGGCTCACCCATGCCCATGTACACCACATGCGTGATGCGCGCCCCCGCGCGAAGCCGCGCCCGCGCCACCAGCACCTGTCCCGTGATCTCCCCCACCGTCAGGTCGCGGCCCAGGCCCATGGTTCCGGTGAAGCAGAAGGTGCAGCCGAAGCCGCAGCCGACCTGAGAGGAGAGACACAGGGTCAGGCGGTCCTCGTCGGGCATGAGCACGGACTGGATGCGGGCGCCGTCGGCGAGGCGGACCACGAGCTTCTCGCTGCCATCCTGGGAGGGCGTGGCCCGTTCCAGCTCCGGTACCGCGATCTCGGCGCGCTCTTCCAGGGCCCCTCGAAAGTCACGCGGCAGGTCGGTCATGGCCCCGAGGTCGGTGACGCCCCGGGAGTAGAGCCACCCGGCGAGCTGACGGCCGCGATAGCGCGGGACACCGAGCGATTCGGCCAGCGATTCGAGCTCGTCGGGAAGGAGATCAAGGAGATTTGTTCGCGACATACGCCGGGTAGGATAGCACAGCGCATTGGGCAGTCGGCCGGAGCGGACTGTCCACCGATCCTGTGACTCACCAGTGGATAACCCGGTGGGTTTCTGCGTAACGGAAACGCAATCTCGCGCACTAAGAGCGAATCGCCTCCGCGGAAGGCACTCGCGCTAGGGCGCGTCGAGCACCACGACGAGGTAGAGATCGAGCAGATTGGTATTGGTCGGGCCGGTGACCAGGAGATCGCCGAGAGCCTGGAGCGCCGGGTACGAGTCGTTGTCGGCCAGGCGCGCGGCAAGATCCACCCCGGCGACGCGCGCCCGGCCCGCGCTCTCGCCGTCGGCAACGGCCCCCGCCGCGGTGGTCGGTCCGTCGCTGCCATCGGTTCCCGCCGCGAGCACGGCCGCGCCGGACAGCCCCTCCATCTCGATCGCCGCGGCCAGGACAAATTCCTGACAGCGGCCACCGCTGCCCTGGCCGCGGACCGTCACCGTGGTCTCGCCGCCCGCGATCACGCAGCACGGGGGCGCCACCGGCCCGCGCCCTTCCCGGATATCGCGCGCCATGGCCGCGAAGCGCCGGCCCACTTCCCGCGCCTCGCCTTCGAGAGTGCGTGTCAGGACATGCGGCGTGAGCTCGAGCGTCCGAGCCGCCGCCGCCGCCGCGTCGACCACCAGGGCATTGTTGCCGATCACGCGATTGTGGACGCGCCCGAAGAGCGCGTCACCCGGCTTGGGCGTCTCGGGGATCTCTCCCTGCATCCCGCGCTGGAGACGCGACACGATGGATGGAGCCACCTGCTC
Organism: uncultured Candidatus Rokubacteria bacterium; assembly: GCA_963733725.1. Classification (GTDB taxonomy): domain Bacteria; phylum Methylomirabilota; class Methylomirabilia; order Rokubacteriales; family CSP1-6; genus DASRWT01. The sequence goes on from CAVTFC010000018.1 coordinate 355,933, forward strand.
CCGGAGGTCGAATCGGCCCAAGATTCCCATGGCTTCCGCGAAGGTGGAGTCGTCGGGAGCGGTGGGGCCGGACGCGATCACGTCGAGGGGATCGCCGATGACATCGGAGAGGAGCAGGGCCTCGACCCGCGCGGGCGCCGCCGCGCGCGCGAGCTGCCCGCCCTTGAGAGTCGAGGCGTGCTTCCTCACCGCGTTGAGCTGGTTGATCGTGGCGCCGGCGCGCAGGAGGAGCCGAGTGAGCGCCTGCTTCTCCGGGAGCGTGATCGGCGGTGCCGGCGCGGGGGTGAGCGCCGAGCCGCCGCCGGAGATGAGGACGAGCACCAGGTCGTCCGCGGCCGCGGTGGAGGCCAGCTCGCGGATGGCGCGCGCCGCCTCGGCGCCGCGCTCGTCCGGGACGGGATGCCCCGCCTCGAGGAGCCGCACCCGGCGCACCGGCGCCAAGTGTCCATCCTTGACCGCCACCACGCCGTCCGCGACGCGGTCGCCGAGCGCTTCCTCGGCCGCCGCCGCCATGGCGCCCGACGCCTTGCCCGCCCCGACGACGAGGACGCGTCCGCGGGGGGACAGGTCCAGCCCTTCGAGCGCGCGGTGGACGAGCGGGCCGACGTCACCGGCCCGGAGCGCGGCCTCGAAGACCGCGCGGGCTGATTCGCGCAGGGTCACCGCGCGAGCTTCTGGAGCCGGCGGCCCGCCTCGATGAGCATGTCGTCCGTCTTGGGGAAGCAGAACCGGATCTTGGTCCGGCCCAGCTCGGCATGGGCGTAGAAGGACGAGCCGGGCACGGTGGCGACGCCGACCTCCTTGATGAGGTGCATGGCGAAGGCGGTGTCGTCCGGGCAGTCGTAACGCTTCATGAAGTGGGCGGCCTCGGTGAGGATGTAGTAGGCCCCCCGCGGCTTCCAGGCGATGAACCCCGCCGCCTCCACCTGCTCGAAGAGGAGATCGCGGCGCGCCTGATAGCTTTCCCGCAGATAGGTGTAGTACGCGTCGGGAAACTCCAGCGCGGTGACGGCGGCCTCCTGCAAGGGATGCGGCGCGCCCACCGTGATGAAGTCGTGGGCGCGCCGGATGCCCAGCGACAGCTCGGGGCTCGCGACGGCGTACCCCACGCGCCAGCCGGTTACCGAGTAGGACTTCGAGATCCCGGAGATGGTGACCGTGCGGTCGGCCATCCCGGGCAGGGTCGCGATGGGGGTGTGCCCGGCGCCGTCGTAGACGATGTGCTCGTAGATCTCGTCGGTGATGGCGAGGAGATCGTGCTTGAGGCAGACGTCCGCGATCTGCTGGAGCTCGGCCCGGGAGAAGACCTTTCCCGAGGGATTGTTGGGGCTATTGAAGACGATGGCGCGGGTGCGGGGCGTGACGGCGCGGGCGAGCCGGTCGGGGTCGAAGCCGAAGTCGGGCGGCTCCAGCGGCACCCAGATGGGCTTGGCGCCTGCGATGATGCAGCCCGGCCCGTAGTTCTCGTAGAAGGGCTCGAAAATGATCACTTCGTCGCCCGGGTTGAGCACGGCGAGGAGGGTGGCGAGCATGGTCTCGGTGGAGCCGCAGCAGACGGTGACGTGGCGCTCCGGGTCCACCGACATCCGATAGAAGCGCTGATACTTGTCCGCGATGGCGCGCCGGAGCCGCGGCGCCCCCCAGGTGATCGCGTACTGGTGGAAGTCGCCATCCAGCGCCCGGTGCGCCGCCTCCACCAGCTCGCGCGGCGGCGGGAAATTGGGCATGCCCTGGGCGAGGTTGATGCCGTCGTACTGGTTGTTCACGCGCGTCATCTCGCGGATGACGGATTCCGTGAACCCCTGCACCCGCTGCGAGATCCCGATCATGATGCGCCCTACCGGCCCCCCGCGATGGCGGGCACGATGGACACGGAGTCGCCGGCCTTGAGCGCGGTCTTGGCGCCCTCGAGGAAGCGGATGTCCTCCTCGTTGACGTAGATATTGATGAAGCGGCGCAGCTCGCCGCCCTCGTCCATGAGCCGGTCACGCAGCCCCGGGAACTGGCGCTCGAGGTCCTCGATGACGTCGGACACGGTGTCACCGGCGGCCTGGACCTCGGCGGCCCCCTTGGTCACGGTGCGGAGCGGCGTTGGAATGCGGACGGGCACGGCCATTAGAATTCCCCCTTCGACTTGAGGTCGGCCAGCGCCTGGTCGAATACCGAGAGCGAGGGCCGGATGGTGACGGCGACGGACAGCCGGTCGTGGAGCACGTCCGGCGTCTTGAGCCCGTTGCCGGTGATGCAAAGGACGAGCGGCTCGTCGCGCGGGATACGGCCGGCCTCGAGGAGCTTCCGCGTCGCCGCCACCGTCACGCCGCCCGCGGTCTCGGCGAAAATGCCCTCGGTGCGGGCGAGAAGCTGCATGCCCTCGATGATCTCCTCATCGGTGGCGTGCTCGCCGTATCCGCCCGAGTCCTTGACGGCACGGTAGGCATAGTAGCCGTCGGCGGGATTGCCGATGGCCAAAGACTTGGCGATGGTATCGGGCCGCACGGGCACGAGCACATCCGTATCGTTCTTGATCATGGTGACGATGGGACCGCACCCCGCCGCCTGGGCCGCATGCACGCGGGTGTGGCCGGCGGGGATGAGGCCGAGGCTCCGCCACTCCTCGAAGGCCTTGGCGACCTTGGTGAGGAGCGAGCCGCCGGCGCAGGGCACCACCACGTGGGCGGGCGCCCGCCAGCCGAGCTGTTCCGCGATCTCGTAACCGACCGTCTTGGAGCCCTCACCGTAGTACGGCCGCAGGTTGATATTGGTGAAGGCCCACCGGTACTTGTCCGCGATCTCGGAGCAGAGCCGGTTGACCTCGTCGTAGGTCCCCTGCACCGCCACGAGGGTCGGGTCGTAGACGAGTGTCGCGGTGACCTTCCCCTGCTCGAGGTCCACGGGGATGAAGACATAGGCCTTGAGCCGCGCCTCGGCGGCATGCGCCGCCACCGAGTTGGCCAGGTTCCCGGTGGAAGCGCAGGCCAGGGTATCGAAGCCGAATTCGATGGCCTTGGCCACCGCCATCGAGACCACTCGATCCTTGAAGGAACAGGTCGGATGGCAGACCCCGTCGTTCTTGATGTACAGCTCCCGGACGCCCCATTCTTCCCCGAGATTGCGGGCGCGCACCAGGGGCGTGAAGCCCACCGCGGACCCCACCGGGGGCGACGCGCCGTCCTCGAGCTCGACGGGCAGGAAATCCGCGTAGCGCCAGATGCTCCGGGGACCGGCCTCGACGCGGGCGCGGCTCGCGCGCGCGCGGATCGCGGCATGGTCGTAGTCGACCTCGAGGGGACCGAAGCAGTACTCACAGACGTGGGTGGGTGAGGACGGATAGCAGCGCCCGCACTCCCGGCACTTGAGTCCCTTCAACCTGTCCAATGGCCTCTCCATCGGTAGGGGATTTGAGCCCCGAAAGTAGCTGCACGATCGCGGCATGGCCGCTGACGCGATCACCGATCCCTGCGCCACGATTTCCACTACTTAACACTCGGAAGAAACGAATGTCAATGAGACGGACGCTGGTATGATCGCGCTCAATCGTGCTCCTCCGCCTGCTCGTTCCGGCGATCCCGCTCGCCGCTTACGCCGTCGCGTGGGGATGGATGGCGCTGGGTCGAGGCGTCCCCGGCGGCGACGACCATCCCGGGCAGCTCTACCGACTCATTCACGCCATCACCCTGGGTCCGGCGCCCTGGCACTGGAATGCCGGCTGGTGGGCGGGCTATCCGGAGCTTCAGTACTATCCGCCGGCCTTCTCCTATCTCGGCGCGGCCGTCCACTACGTCGCGCTCGGCTTCCTGAGCCCGGGCGCGATCTATCTCGGTCTCGTCTGGCTGGTCTTCCTGCTGCCGGGCGCGAGCGTGTATTGCCTGCTCGGCCGGGTGCTGGGGAATGGCTGGCTCGCGCTGCCCGGTGCCTTCCTCGCGCTGACCATCTCGGCGGATTCGCGGAGCGGAATCGAGGAGGGCCTGCGCTGGGGGCTCGTGGCCGCGCGGCTGGGCTGGGGCCTCCTGCCGCTGCTCGCGCTCGCGCTCTTGCCCTGGCTGGAGGATACGGGCCGGCCGCGAGTCCGGCCCGCGCTCCTGGTGGCCGCGGTGGCCCTCGCGCATCCCGCTCACCTGCCGGCCGCCTTGCTGCTGGTGCCGCTCGCCGGCCTCTGCGCCCCGGGCGGGTGGCGCGCGTGGTGGCGCGAGACCACGCTGGTGCTCAGCGCGGGCCTCGGGATCGCCGCGTTCTGGCTCCTGCCGCTCGTGGCGCATCTCGTGATGGGGCCGCCCATGGCGCTGCCACTGGCCTGGGGGGAGGCGTCCCCCGCCGCGCTGGCCTCGGTCTTCGCGCGCCGGCCCTTGCTGCTGGTCCTGCTGGCCGTCAATGCCGCGGGAGGCGTGGGCCTGGCGCTCGGCATCCGTCTCCCGCGGGCGCTCCTCTGGCTGCAGGCGCTGGTCCCCGCGCTCCTTCTCGTGACGGTGGCCGATGCCGTGGTGAGTGAGTGGGTGGGCGTGCTCTGGCTCCCCGCCGATCGGCTCGTGGACGGCTGCCTGCTCGCCTTGATCCTGGGCGGCTCCGCCGCGCTCGCGGGACTCGTGCGGGCGGGTGTCACTCGCTATCAGTGGAGTCCGCCGTGGGCCGCGGCGGGGATCGCGGTGGTGCTCGGGCTCGCGGCGGGTGTCTTCCTTGCCGGCGCGCCGCCGGGCTCGCAAGAGCCCTCGGTCTCGCTGTGGCCGCGGGCGCGGGACTGGCCGACGTCCCACGAGGTCATTCGCGGCAACCGCCTGGAGGCCCTCTGGGATCTGCTCGGCCGGGCGCCCCGGGGCCGGGTGCTCTTCCTGCGCTCGAGCGTGCCGCTCGAGTTCGGCCGGGACTGGTGGCGGGCGCATTCTCACGTCACGAGCCTCACCCCGGTGGTGGCGGGGCGCGACATGGTCGGCGGGACCTTCACCCATCCCTCGCCGGTGGCGGGCTTCTTCTACCGCGGTCTCGCCGACGGTCCCGGTGCGCTGACCGCGCCCGTCCGGATGCTGGCCGAGCGGCTCGACGGCGTGAGCGTGTTCGGCCGTGCGCTCGCGCGCCAGCGGCCCGGCGAGTTCTCGCGACTGGCCGCGCGGCTGCGCGTGACCGCGGTAGTGGCGCTGGACGAGGATGCGCCCAGCCTTCGCTTCCTGACCGCGGATCCGGAGTGGGGCTTCCCGGCCCGCGTGGGGCCGTTCCTGGTCTTCACGAGCGCCACGCCCCGTCCCCTGCCCGAGAAGATCGGCCCCGATCGCTACTTCGCTTTCGTGCCGAGCCCGGAGGGAGGCTGGGTGTCCACGGGAATCGCGTGGTCGCCGTCATGGCGGGCGCGGACGCCGGTCGGAAGTGTGCCGACGCGGCAGGGCGAGCTGGGCCTTCTCGAGGTGGAGCTGCCCAGGTCGGCCGGCGCGGAGCTGGTGCTGCACCACCGGCCGGGGGTGGCGGAGTGGGCGGGCGCGCTCGTGAGCCTGGGCGCCGTGGCCGTGCTCCTGCTCGGAGGGCGATGGGACTCGGGCGCCTGAGTCAGGGCGTGGCGGGGATGGTGTGCAGGAAGCGCACGGTGCCGTTGACGTCGATGATGCGCACCGTGAGGAAGCCGGCGTCCAGCTCGATCACGCCGAAGTTCTCGATGCCGCCCAGCGCAAAGAGGGTTTGCGGGTTCAGCCCCTGGTCCACCGGCCGAGAGATCCCGTGGAAGGCGGCCAGCGGCCCCGCCGCGAACTCGTGGAAGGCCCAGGTCTCCGTGGGCTGATGCCTCAGGATCTCGGCGTGATGGACGTCGGCGGTGAGAAAGACCAGGTTGCGGACGCCCGCGCTCCGGAAGGCGTCGAGCATGGCGTCTCGCTCTGTGGCGAAGCCGGCGCCCGGCTCGGGGAAGCCGAAAAAATTGGCATTGGTCCATGAGTCGCGCGCCGCCCGTCCGGTGGGAATGGACAGCGACACGCTCGTCACCACCACCTTCCAGGTGGCGCTGGACGCGGTCACGGCCTCGCGAAGCCAGCGCTTCTGCTCGGTCCCGAGCATGGTCTTGTCGGGACCGTCCGGGTCGGTGTTGCGGCTCCGGTACTGCCGGGTATCCAGGATAAAAACCTCTAGCACGCTCCCCCAGCGGAAGCGCCGGTAGAGGCGTCCCGGTTCTTCCGCCGGGGGCACGATGGGGAAGTAGTCGAGAAAGGCCTGCCGCCCCACCGGCATGAGGGGCTCGCTGGGGCCGGCGAAGTCATTTTTCACGTCGTGGTCGTCCCAGATGGCGTAGACGGCGGTCTGGCGGGAGAACACCTGCACGTCCGGGTCGGCCCGGTTGTAGCGGTGCTTGGTCCAGAACTCCCCGAGGGTGCCGGCGCGGAAGTCGGAGCCGGGTCTGCGGTCCGGGGCCGAGCAGATCTGATCGGCGTAGACGGTATCTCCCACGAAGAGGAAGAGATCCAGGCGTTGCTGGGCCAGGGCGCGAAAGATGGGATAGCCGGCGGTCACGTGCCGGCAATTGCCGCGGCTCCCGAGATCTCCGCTCCACCCGAGCCGCACGGGCGCCGCGCTCCCCGGCGCGGGCGCGCTCACGAACTCGCCGTCCACTGCGACCGTCCCCTGGGCGACCGTGTAGCGATACCGTGTGCCGGCTCGGAGGGACTCGAGCCGGAGCTTGACGGTGTGATCGCGCGCCGGCTCCGCCACGGCCTCGACCAGCCGGGGCGCCGCGCTCCCCTCGCCCGCGTCCGGCGCGTAGCGCGCCGCAACCTGGCCCGGCGCGGGGGCGCGAGCCCAGAGCACGGCGGAGGTGTCGGTGACTTCGCCGAGGGTGACGAGGAGCGTGGGATCGGCCGCGCGCGCCGGCGCCGACACCGTGGCCAGGGCGAGCAGCGCCCCGGCCACCGCCGAAATGGTGACGCCTAACGACCTGATTTGATAATCCCCACCTCGGCCAGTATCGCCGCAGACCGCGCATCTGTGCCCGGAATTGTGCCCGTGAGCTTTTGGGCGGCCTCCTGAATCTCCGCATCGCTCACGATGGCGTAGTAGCCCCTATCGATCACGCGGCCTCGCCGAGGACCCACACCGCCAGTCCAAGCGGGACCAGCAACACCGGTGAATTGACGCCGACCACTGCCAGGATGAACAAGATGCCCGCCGCGATCTTGGTTGCCCGCCCGATGCTCATCAAGAGGTCCTCCGTGTGGGTGTCACGCGATGGCGCGGCCTGCGCCGTGAGCCGCCCCCCAGTCGACCATTTGGCGCGTTCCATCTTGTCATCGGCGCGCTCCTTCTTGTCGAGCGTCCGCGCCGCGGCCCGCTGGACAGCGAGCCAGGGCGTCTTCTCCCAGGCCGTCCCGGTGGCCGCGGGGAGGGAGTGCACTCTCCCGCTCCCGAAGAAGGTTGCCCGCCAGCCCTCGTCGCCTTCCCGGACAAGGTGAAGATCGAAGCCCTGCTGGTGCATCCCGCGCTCGAGATCGCCGATCCCCCGCCAGGAGTCGAGCCACTGGTGGAGCGCCTGGAAGGCCGACGCCCTGTCGGCCGAGATGCGCGGGAGGGCGGTATATCCGAGCGCGGCGAACATCAGTGCGGCCCATTGAGCGTCATCAGTAGGCGGTTGATCTGCGCCCGGGGATGAGTCAGTCACTCGATCACCTGATCCGCCTGCAGCAGGAGCGCCGGCGGGATCGTCAGGCCGAGCGCCTTGGCGGTCTTGACGTTGATGCCGAGCGTCAACTTTGTCGGACGTTCCACCGGCAGGTCGCCGGCATTTGTCCCCTTGAGGATCTTGTCCAGCATGCGTGCGGCCTGCCAAGCGACGTCAACATCGCTCGCCCCATACGTCAGCAAGGCGTCGCGGGTACTCCGCGTCTGCGTGTGGAAGATACTGGGGAGCCGCTTCGAGTTCGCCGCCCCAATCATCCTCTCGTAGTGACCGGACGTGACTCCACCGGGGATGCCGAGCAATGCATCGGCCGCGTCCAGGCCCTTCAAGCCGCGGGTGATCTCCTCCGCGTTCTGGACCTCGCGCTCCACCAGCGTGATTCCCAGCGCGGTGGCCGCCGCGCGGGCCGCCGCGACTCCCTGCCGAGGTGAGGCGTCACGCGAGTCATACAGGACGAGGACCCGCCGGACCCGCGGCGCCAGTTCACGGAGCAACTCCAATCGCTTGCCGGACAGTTCGGGATACTCGAACATCATGGCGGTCATGTTCCGTCCGGGACGGGCGAAACTCGCCACCAGCCCCGCCGCCACCGGATCACCGGGCGTGATGAAGACGATGGGGAGCTGCGGCGCGGTGGCATGCGCAAGCCGCGCCAAAGCGGATCCGATCACGAAGAGCACCGTGACACGTTGCTCGACGAGCGCTCGCACGGTGGCCCCTGCGCCCGCCTCCTCCCCGCGCCGCGCGCGACCCTCGACGACGTGGATCGTGCCTTCTCGGTACCCGTGCTCCCGGAGTCCCTGTTTGAGCCCCGAGGCAATCTCCGAGAATCTCGGCTCATCGTCAGGCCCCAGGAACCCGATGCGTGCGGCCGGGCCCTGCGCCCCCGCCGCGCGCGGCCCGCCTACGAGGGCGAGCGAGCCCGAAACAAACGCGCGTCTCTCCACGACTCGATCACCCCATCCGACCGGCGGGGGACTCCGCGTGTTCCTCGACGCTAGACCAGTGGGTCGTAGTTGAAGTACTGGCCGGAGGTGTCGAGCGGCGCCAGGTGGTGGCGCAGCGTGCCCGGGAACATCTCGGCGAGCCGCTCGGGGGTCCAGCCCAGGTCGTTGTGGACGCGCATCATGGGGCGCATGTGGGAGAAGATCATGACCTCCTTGCCCCGCACGCCGATCACCTGGCCGGTGACCTCCTTGGCCGATTCCGAGGCGAGGAACACCGCTACCGGCGCGATATGCTCCGGTCCCATCTTCTTGATCTTCTCCACGCGCGCCTTCTGGGCCTCGGTCTCGGTGGGGATGGTCCCGATCATGCGGGTCCACGCGAAGGGCGAGATGCAGTTCGCGGTGACGTTGTAGCGCGCCATGTCCAGCGCCACCACCTTGGTGAAGCCCACGATGCCGAGCTTGGCCGCCGCGTAGTTGGCCTGCCCGATATTGCCCACCAGCCCGGAGGTGGAGGTCATATTGATGACACGCCCCCACTTCTTCTCGCGCATGTGGGGAACGGCGGCGCGGGTCACCGCGAAGCAGCCCTTGAGGTGGGTGTCGATGACGGCGTCCCACTCCTCCTCCGTCATGTTGAAGATCATGCGGTCCCGGAGGATGCCGGCGTTGTTCACCACCACGTCCACCGCCCCGAAACTGTCGAGCGCGGCCTGGACGATGCGCTTCCCGCCCTCGAAGGAGGCTACCGAGTCGTAGGAGGCCGCGGCGCGCCCGCCCAGATTCTTGATCTCGCCCACGACCTCGTCGGCGGGGGCGGACGCCCCGCCGATCCCGTCGGCGGCTCCGCCGTAGTCGTTCACGACCACCGCCGCGCCGTGCCGTGCCATGAGCAGCGCGATCTCCCGGCCGATCCCGCGCGCCGCGCCCGTCACCACCACGACCTTATCCTGTAGCATCATGGACCGCGTCTCCTTGAGTGATGTGGATCGTCCCCGATGCCGCGAGCGCATCGATCTCGACCGGCGTGAATCCGGACTCCCGGAGTATCTCCCGTGTATGCTCGCCCAGCCTGGGGGCCGGCGTCCTGATTGACCCGGGCGTGTCGCCCAGCTTCACCGGGGTGGCGATGGTCTTGAAGCGTCCCGCCCGCGGATGGTCCTGCTCCACGATCATTCCCGAGGCCATCACCTGCGGATGGCGCACGAGGTCCGCGTAGTCGTTGATCGGCGCGCAGAGCACGTCCGCGCGCTCGAGGATGTCCATCCATTCCGCCACCGTCCGCCTCCCGAACACGTCCTCCAGGATCGCGTCGAGCTGGGCGCGATTCTTGAGCCGATCGGCGCGCGCGGCGAAGCGGCGCTCGTCCGCGAGGTCCGGCCGGCCGATGGCGTCGCAGAAGGGCCGCCAGAGGCGGTCCACCCACACCGCCACGAAGAGCCAGGCGTCCTTGGCCGCGAAGGCGCGGTACGGCGTGATCTCCGGATGCCCGCTCCCCCACCGACCCGGCGACTCGCCGGTCTCGTGGAAGACGCTGAGCCGCGCGGTATGGGCGAGCAGCATGCCGTCGATGAGGGAGGCGTCCACGCGCTGCCCGCGCCCGGTGCGCCCGCGCGCGATGAGCGCGGTGAGGATGCCCTGGATGGCGAGGAGCGCGCCGAGGGTGTCCGCCACCGGCGCACCCCCGAGGACGGGGCCGCCGTCGCGCTCGCCGGTGATGGCCATGAAGCCGCCGAGGGCCTGGGCCAGGGAGTCGAGTCCCGGCTTCTCGCGCCAGGGGCCGCGGGGCCCGAAGGCCGAGATGGAGCAATAGATGAGGCGGGGGTTGAGGGGGGCCAGGGAGTCCCAGTCGATGCCCAGCCGCTCCGCAACGCCGCCGCGGTAGGCCTCGATCACCACGTCGGCGTTGGCGGCGAGCCGCCGGAACACCGCGCGCCCCCCGTCGCTCCGGAGATCCACGCCCAGCCCGCGCTTGTTGCGGTTCACGGTCAGGTGAAGCACGCCTTCCCCGCCCCGATAGAGCCGGTAGATGTCCCGCCCCGCGTCGGGCGCGTCGCGCGCCTCCACCTTGATCACGTCGGCGCCCATGTCGGCGAGATACATGCCGCAGACGGGTCCGGCGATCAGGTGGGCGAGTTCGAGAACGCGAACTCCCTCGAGCGGCAGGACGGCGCTGTCGGCCATGGCCGGATCAACCTATCAGAGGTAGTGGCCCTGGCGCCAGCGCGCTTCCAGGGCCGCCACGTACTCGGCCCCCAGCACCATGACGATGCCGGAGTAGTAGACGAACATGGTCAGCGCGACCAGGAAGCCCAGGGGGCCGTAAATCTGGTCGTACACCCCGAGGGAGAGGATGTACCAGCGGAAGAGCTGCTTGGCCATCTCCCAGAGGATGCTGGCGAGGAGGGCCCCCGCCAGCGCGGCGCCGAAGCGGGGGCGGCGCGTGGGGAAGTAGCGGTAGATGACGAAGTAGAGCCCGGTGCTGAAGGCCACCGCGAGCGCCACGAATATCCAGCGCATCCACTGGCGCGGCATGTGGGCGGGGGCGAGCACGAAGGTGCGGAGCCAGAAGAAGAGATCGGTGATGAACATGCTCGCGACGAAGAGGACGCCGAGTACCATCAGCATCACCACGTCCCAGAGCATCCCGTGGAAGAAGCCGCGCCCCTTCCGCTCCTCGAAGACGACGCTCATCACCATGCGCAGGCAGGCGAAGAGCTGGATGGAGAAGAAGAGGAGGATGACGGATCCCAGCACGCCGGACATCTGCCGGGCGGCGATCATGCGGGAGAGGGTCTCCGAGAGCTCCTTCTTGTAGACGGGGACGATCTGGGAGAGTTGGCCCAGGATGGCGGAGGTGGCCGCCTCGCTGCTCAGGAGATAGCCCGATATCGACACGAAGAGGAACAGCATCGGGACCAGGCAGACGAGGAAGTAGAACGCCAGGCCGGCGGCGAGGAAGAGCCCGGTGTCCCGGCGGAAGCCCTTGAGCGCGTGCCAGAACGCGACGATCAACGGCCTAGACGTTGCTCCGGATGAGTCCCCCGTCCACCTGCACCGCGGTGCCCGTCACGTAGGAGGCGCGCGCGGAGGCCAGGAACACCACCATGTTGGCGAATTCCTCGGGGGTGCCGACACGCGCCATGGGGATGTCCATCCCGGACAGGGCGATCTGCGCGTCGAGCGTGCGGCCACCGGAGTCGGCCCGCTCCTTCTGGTGATCCAGGAAGCGGTCGGTCATGATGCGGCCGGGCAAGACCAGGTTCACCGTGATGCCGTCCTTGGCCAGCTCCACCGCGAGGGTCTTGAAGAGGCCCGCCACGCCCGGCCGGATCCCGTTGGACAGCACGAGCCCGTCCACCGGCTGCTTCACCGAGGTGGACTGGATGGCCAGGATGCGGCCCCACTTCTTGGCCTTCATCCCGGGCAGGACGTCGCGGATGAGCCGGACGGTGGACAGGTGGACCTGCTCGAAGGCCTGCATCCACTGGGCGTCGGTCATCTTCTCGAAGGGGCCCGGCGGCGGCCCGCCCACGTTGGCCACGAGGACGTCCACGCCGCCCCAGACCTCGCGCGCGCGCGCCACCGCCCGCGCGCAGTCCTCGGCGCGGGAGAGATCGGCGGGCACCGCGAGCACTTCGGCGCCGGTCTTCTGCTTCACCTCCGCCGCCGCGTCCTTCAACGCGGCCTCCCCGCGCGCGCACATGAGGACCCGCGCCCCTTCTCCGGCGAGGCCCAGCGCGCATGCCTTGCCCATACCCTTGCTCGCCGCCGCCACGAAGGCCACCTTGCCCTTGAGCCCGAGATCCATGTGCTCCCCTCAGCGCGCCGCGCGCGCCCGCTTGAGCTCGCCGAGCACCGGAATTGCCGCGATCCGGTCCTCGTCGAGGCAGTCCCAGTAGATGCCGCGGGGCCGCGGCTTCGCGGTTGCGCAGCGGAGCGGCCCCGCGGACGTGACGATATAGGTCAGGGTGATGTCGTGCGGGAGCGATGGCAGCTCGTGGGGAACGATCTGCAGCGGGTGCGCGGTGGTAAGGATACAGGTCTCCTCGCCCACCAGGCCGCGCTCGCGGAGCATGCCGTACTCGAGATCGGAGTAGCCGCCGCCCTTGCCCAGCCGTGTCCCGCGCCCGTTCACCGCCACCGATCCGCAGATGATGAGGTCGATGGGGAGCATCTCGTCGAGCGTCACCCCCCGCCCGTGCACGGCGGCGCCCTTGATGGTGGCGGCCTTCGATCCCACCGCGCCCAGGCGGGCGGGGTCCAGTGCCACGAAGGGCCGCTCGCCGCGGAGCCGCGGCACCGCCATGTAGACAAGCTTGCCCTCGCGCAGCGCCATCCGGCGCAGCGCGAGCTGGGGGGCGTCGGGATTCGCCTTCACCACGCGGGCGCGCTTCCACTCGGGCAGCGAGGAGACGTGCAGGGCGGCGGCCTCCGCCCCCGCGAAGTTGGGGATGCGGCCCTTGGCGCCGGGAAAACGAGCGGCGCCGTGGATCTCCAGCGCGCGCCAGACCCGCTCGCGGACATCCTGCTTGGCAAGGGGCTCACTCATCACGGAGTCGTGCGCGGCGCGGCCCGGTCAGCGCTTGAGGTGCTGGCCGAAGAAGACCTCGACCTCGCGATACGCGCCCGACGCGGCTTCCGGCTGATACCCGACGGTGGCCCCCCGGCCGCCCGGCTTATTGTCGTTCCCGACATAGTCGAGCACTTCGAGCTTCTGGCCCTCGACGTCGAAGTAGTGGTAGGCCCCCGGATAGAGCACGATGCGGGCATCGGCCCCGCGGGACTTCATGGAGTCCACCATCTGCTGGCAGAACTCGGGGAGGGTCCAGTCGTCGGCGGCGCCGATGAGGACGAGGAGGGGCTTCACCGCGAGCTGGGGAATCAGCGACTTGCAGCCGCCCGGATAGACGCCCACGCCGGCGGCGAATCCGGGATCGGGGATCTTCACCCCCCGGCGGGCCGCGCGCTCCAGGCTGGGCCCGTTGACGACGGACATGGCAAAGGCGCCGCCCTGGGAAAAGCCCACCGCGCCCACCCGGTCGCCGCGCACCCAGGGCTGCGCCTGGAGCCAGCGCAGGGCGCCGAAGGCGTCGTCGAGCCGCGCGGTGATGGGGATGTCGTCCGGCGCCTCGGGGGCGCAGTCCCGCTTCACCTTGCGCGGCCCAAAGCTGTCGACCACCATACCGACGTAGCCGCGATCCGCCAGCCAGCGGGCCCAGCGCTCGAGCTGCGGCGACACGCCGCCGCAGCCGTGCATGAGCACCACCGCCGGAAACGGCCCCGTCCCCGCGGGACGCGTGACGGTGGCGGAGATGTTCTCCGGCTTGTCCGGTGTCACGTTGGGATAGGTGACGCGCGTGGGGCCAGCGCAGCCGACGGCGAGCGCGGCGACGATCACGGTGAGCGCGATGACGTTTCTCATACCGCGGGATCATACGGCAAGCGTTCCGCGCCCGCCAGTCCCACGGAGGTGCGGTAGAATCCGTCCGTGGAAGGCCAGGATGATCGCGACCCCGCGCAGACCCACTTCGAGGCGGGCTACGCGCACCAGATGGCCGGCCGGCTCGACGAGGCGGTGGAGAGCTATCGGCGCTCCATCGCCGCCCGCCCCACCGCCGAGGCCCATACCTTCCTGGGTTGGGCGCTGTCCTTCCAGGGTCGCCACGAGGACGCGATCGCCGAGTGCAAGGTCGCCATCAGCGTGGATCCCTCCTTCGGCAATCCCTATAACGACATCGGCGCTTACCTCATCGAGCTGGGGCGGCACGACGAGGCGGTGGTCTGGCTCGAGCGCGCCAAGGCCGCGTCCCGCTACGAGCCCCGGCACTTCCCCTATTTCAACCTCGCCCGGGTCTACGTGAAGCAGAACCGGCTCCGGGAGGCAATTGCCGAGCTGCGCCAGGCCCTGGGCATCGAGCCGCGCTACGCCATCGCGCGACGGGAAATCGAGCGCCTGCAGCGTCACCTGGGCATGCTGAATTGACCGCGATCCCGCTCCCCTTCTACGGCAATCCCCTGCTATTCGGCCGGGACGAGACGCCCGGCCTGCTCGCCTTCGTCCCCGACGAGAGCACGGTGCGGGCCTATGCCCGCCGCGAGGGCCAGGTGGTGATCACCGAGGAGCCCTTCCGTCCCTTCCTCCTGCTCGACGACCCGGATCTCCTCGGCGGCTTCAAGGGCGACGTGGACGTGACGCCGCTCGAGGGCGACGGCGCCTACCGCTGGCTCGCGGCCTTCCCGGCCTGGAGCGCGGCGGAGCGCGCGCGCGACCATCTACGCAAGCTCACCGGCCGGACGTCGGGGGATCCGCAGGGGCCCTACCTCTTCCTGTCCGATCCGGTGCACCAGCACCTCCTGCGCACCGGCCGCACCTCGTTCCGCGGCATGGCGCTCACCGACGTCCTCCGCATGGCGGTGGACATCGAGGTGCTCACCGCGCCGGGATTCGAGTTTCCCAATGCCGCCCGCGAGGCCGACCGCATCATCGCCATCGCGATGGCCGACTCCACCGGCTGGAGCCGGGTCCTCTCGGGCGGGGAGATGAACGAGGCGGCGCTCCTGCGCGAGTGCACGCGCCTCATCGCGGAGCGCGACCCCGATGTGCTCGAGGGCCACAATATCTTCCGCTTCGATCTCGAGTACCTCGAGGCTCGCGCCCGGCGGCACCGCGTGCCGCTCGCCTGGGGGCGGGACGGCTCTCCCCTGCGGGGCCACCCGTCCCGCATGCAGGTGGCGGAACGCAGCATCGCCTACCGGCGCTACGGCGTCGCCGGGCGCCACATCGTGGACACCTGGATGCTGGGCCAGCTCTACGACGTGGCCGCGCGCGACCTGGACTCCTACGGGCTGAAGGACATGGCCCGGCACTTCGGGGTGGCGGCGCCGGATCGCACCTATCTCCCGCCCGAAGACATCCCGCGTATCTTCAGGGAAGACCCGGCGCGCCTCATGGCCTATGCCCGGGACGACGTGCTGGAGACGCTGGCGCTGTCCGGCATCCTCTCGCCGCCCTACTTCGTGCAGGCTCAGGCCCTGCCCTTCGACTACGAGTCGGTGGTGCTGCGGGGCAATGCGACCAAGATCGACGCGCTCCTCCTGCGCGAGTATCTCCACCGCGGCCATGCGGTCCCGCGCGCGGGGGCGGGGCGCGGGGTGGCGGGCGGCCACACCGCCGTGTACCGCCAGGGCGTGGCGAAGGACGTGCTCCACGTGGACGTGACCTCGCTCTACCCCTCGCTGATGCTGACCCAGGGTCTCGCGCCCGCGTCCGACCGGCTCGGCATCTTCAGCACCATGCTGCGGGACCTCCGCGAGTTCCGGATCGCCGCCAAGCGGCTCGCGCGCGAGGCGGAGGCGCCCGCCGACCGGCTGTTGCTCAACGCGCTCCAGCAGACCTTCAAGATCTTCATTAACTCCTTCTACGGCTACCTCGGCACCGGGTTCTCCCACTGGAATGACTTCGACGCCGCCAACCGGATCACCGCCGAGGGGCGCCGACTCGTGCTGAGCCTGGTGGACCGGCTCGAGACCCTCGGGGCCACCGTGATCGAGGTGGATACCGACGGGCTGTACTTCGTGGCGGCAGCGCCGGTGGCGGGGCCCGGCGACGAGGACGCCCTCCTGGCCGCTCTGGGCCAGGCGCTGCCCGAGGGCATCCAGCTCGAGCTGGCCGGGCGCTACCCCGCCATGTTCAGCTACAAGATGAAGAACTACGTGCTCCTCGATGGAAGCGGCAAGCTCCTCATCAAGGGCTCGGGGCTTCGCTCGCGCGGCATCGAGCTCTTCCAGCGCCGCTGGATGGAGGAGATGTTCCGGCTGCTCCTCACCGGTCGCCGCGCGGAGATTCCCGCTCTGGTGCGCCGCTGGGAGGAGGATTTCACCGCTCGCCGCGTGCCGGTGCGTCTCTTCATGAAGACGGAGACGCTACAGGAGTCGCCGGCCGCCTACCGCGAAAAGCTCGCCGCGGGCAAGCGCAATGCGGGCGCCGCCTACGAGCTGGCACTCCGCGCGGAGCGGCCCTATCAGGCCGGGGACCAGGTTTCGTACTACGTGACGGGCGCCACCGCCCGCGTGAAGGTCAACGAGGCGGCGAAGCTGGCGGCGGCCTGGGATCCGGCCGCCCCGGATGAGAACACCGCCTACTACCTCGCCAAGCTCCGCGAGCTCGCCGCGAAGTTCCTGCCCTTCGCGGAACGGGAGGGGCTCACTGCGGTGAGCGAGGACGGAGGCGGGGCGCCCGAAGCCCCCGCGCAGGACTCGCTGGACCTGGAGGGGTAGCCTTTCCCGTCACCACACCAGCTCGAGCTGGCTCGGGCGAGCGGGCGCCTCACGGCGAATCCGGTCCTCGCGGGTGATCCCGGCCAGGCCGCTCTCCTGGGCGAGCCGCTCGACCAGGCGCTCGACGCCGTCGCGGTACTCGGCCTCCGCCCGCGTGCCCCGCGCGTAGAGCGCCTCGTAGCGGCCCGAGAGCCATGGGAACTCGCGCTTGACGAAATCCAGGTAGAAGCCGCGCGCGCTGCCGCGGAGGAAGAGCACGTTCCACACCGCCTCGCACGCGCCCGCCTCGCGCGCGAGGCGGAGGAGATCGCGCAGCCCGTGCTCGCCGTCGGTGATGAAGGGCAGGATGGGCATGAGGAAGAGACGCGCGGCGATGCCCGCCGAGGCAAGCGTGCGGAGGGCGCCGATCCGCAGATCGGGCCGCGCCGCCCGGGGTTCGACCAGCCGCAGCAGCTCGGCGTCGAGGCTGATGAGGGAGACGTTCACGGTCAGCTCGGAGCCGGCCGCGATTTCCTGGAGGAGCTCCAGGTCGCGGGTGACCGAGACCCCCTTGGTGGTGATTCCCACCCGCAACCCGCGCACCTGCGCCACCGCGCGAAGCACATCGCGGGTGACTCGGAAGCGTCCCTCGGCCGGCTGATAGGGATCGGTCGCGGTCCCGATGGCGACCTCCTGGCCGCTGGCCCGCGCGCGGCGAAGGGCGTCGAGGAGTCGGCCCGGGTCGGCGCGCTTGACGTAGACCCGCGACTCGAACTCCTCGGGATCCGCATGGCCGAGATACTCGTGGGTGGGCCGCGCGTAGCAGTAGGTGCAGCCGATCTCGCAGCCGCGGAACGGATTCACCGTCCAGCCAAACGGCATCCCGGTTCCGTCCGGACCCGACTTGAGCCGATTCACGAGCTCCACGGTCTGGAGCTCTTGAAATACCGTCTCTCGCCGGGTGTCCACGACGGGTCCGATGCGCTTGACGAACCCCGGTGCTGGTACGCCCGGCCGGTTCATACAGTCTCCATGTGTTGAGTATACCACCTCGCGAAAAAGGCCCCGGGCGAGTCTGCCCCGGGGCCCCCGAATGCTGGGGCTGGGCCCAGGCCTAGCGGCGCCAGCCGCCTCCGCCCCCGGCGCCCCCCGGCCGTGCGCCGCTGCGGTCGGGTCGCGGCCCGCCGGCCCCGCGCTGGGGCTGGGGTCGAGCCTCGTCCACCACCAGGTTCCGATCGCGGAACAGCCGCCCATTGAGCATTTCTATGGCCTTGGAGGACTCCTCCTTGGAGGCCATTTCCACGAATCCGAACCCGCGAGGCCGACCGGTGAACTGGTCGGTCACGATACGGACGGATTCGACCACCCCGGCCTGCTGGAACAGCTCGCGCAGGTCCTCCTCGGTCGCCTGGAAGGAGAGATTGCCGACAAAGAGCTTAGCGGGCATTGCGATCCTCCTGCCGCATCCTGGACCGAGTAGTCGCTCTCCCGGCTCACCGGCGGCGTGTGGTGCACCGCTTCGAATTGGTACCCCGCCAGTGGGACTCGCGGACCGAGCCGCCCAACGGTTGCCATACCCTAGTGATCGACCTATGGGCTGTCAAGCGAATTCTCAGCCCAGAATGTTCCCTATTTCACGAGGTTACGACGCGTTTTCGAGCACGCCGAAGTCACAAGTAAACGCCGCGAGTGATGCCGCCATCCACCGTGATCGTAATTCCGGTCAAGAACGTTGCCCGCGCGGAGGCGAGAAAACAGATCAGATCGCCCACCTCTTCAGGTAGCGCGATGCGGCCCAGAGGCAACTCCGCGGACCGTGCTTTCTCAAATGTGAACACATCCTGTCCCGCGGCGTCTGCCTGCTGCCGCAGCAGCGTTTCCCATCGCTCCGTTTTTACCGGGCCCGGCGACACACCGGTGACGAGAATGCCGTCCTTGGCGGCGAGATCGGCGAGCGCCTTCGTAAAGTTGATGAGGGCCGCATTGGCGGTGCCGCCCATCATGTAGGTGGCGGCCGGATTGCGCGCCGCCGCGCCGACGACATTGATGATGCGGCCGCTCCCCTGCCGCTGCATTTGCGGCAAGGTCTCGCGCGCCATGCGGATATAGCCGAGGAGCTTGAGGCTCCATCCCCGCAGCCATTCCTCGTCCGGCGTGGTGAGGAAGTCTCCCCCCTTGATGGCGCCCGCATTGTTGACGAGGATATCGATCCGGCCCAGCCGCCGCAGCGCCTCCGCGGAGAGCGCGCGCACGCCTTCCAGCGTGGAGAGATCCACGGGAACCGTCTCCACGCGCCGGCCCGTTTCGGCCTCGATCTCGCGCGCCGCGCCGGCGAGGGTCGACGCCTCGCGCGCCGCGATGAGCACGCGCGCGCCCTCCGCGGCCAGGCTCCGCGCGGCCGCGCGGCCGATTCCCTTGCTGCCGCCCGTCACCACCGCCGTCTTGTCCTTGAGGCCCAGATCCATCGCTGGCTCCCTTGAATGGTGGAATGCGCGGGTCAGTGCTTCGAAGCGTACCGCTCCATGAGATCGTCCCAGCTCGCCGCCGGCAGGGACCCGGCCCATGCCCCGGCGTCGGGGTCGCGCCCGTAGTACTCCCGCATGTACGTCACCGCTTCCTCGCGGCTGCGAAAGAGCCGCCAGAGGTGCGCGGCACTGCCGCCCGGCCGCCGGAGGAAAAACACCGGCTCCTCCGGCGACTGCGGCTGGTATTGCGCGCGCGCGCCGGCGGCGTCGAGCGTGATCCACGCCGCCGCGATCCCGTGAGCGGAAAGCACGCGCGAGCGGACCGACTCCTCGCCGGGCAGCGAGTCGAGGTCGCACAGGCGGGGGCCGTAGTAGACGGGAACCTGCGTGCCGTCCACCGAGAGGCGCGCCGGCAGCGGGTCGCCGGGCGCATCCAGCAGGGTCTTCGACGCCTCGCCGACCCAGACGTCGCCCCGCGCGTGCAGATCGGGCCATGCCTCCACGAAGCGGCCCGCCGCCACCCCCTTGCGGCGCCGCGCGATCTCGGCGGGATCCCCGACCAGGAAGATCCGCGACATCAGGCAGCCCCCGCCGCGCGCGGAAAGCCCGGCACGGTGGTCCAGTCGAATCGCGCCGCCGCTCTGGCCTCGGCGGGATCCAGCGCGGCGGCGGCCCTTCCGCAGCCTTGCGCGGCGGCGGCGAAGGCATTCAGCTCGAGTCCGGCGAGACGCTCGCCCGGGAGCCGCGCGCCCCCCTCGTGGAGCAGGAGCACGGCGCCCCGGAGGTTGCCGTTGGCCAGGTGCTGAAATCCTACCGCGACCTGGATCAATCCCTGGAGCCGCTCGCGCTCGGCGCCCTGGGCGCGAAACCAGTGGGGCTCGAGCAGCTCGTGGACCTCGAAGAAGAGGCCGGCGTCGAAGAAGGCGGCCGCCACCGCGAGCGCGGACGCCAGCGTCGCATGGGCGGGCTCCAGAGGACGCGCGCGAACCACGTCCCAGCCCGCGCGCGCGCGGTCGCAGAACTCCTGCGCGTGGGCGACGAACCCGCTCCGCACCGCGAGTCCGCCGGCACCGGACTCGAAGAGGTCGGCGGGGAAGCGCGGCGGCAGTGCCGCCGCCTCGGGGGCGCGGGGATCGGCGCATACGGCAGCCACCGCGGCCAGCGCCTGGCGTGCGCCGGCGTCGTGGACGGCGTCGAGAATGAGATCGGCGAGCCGGTTGCGGAGCGGGAGCGGCAGCGCCATCGAGGCCTGATCAGATCCGCTCGACCCGGGTGCCCGCCACCAGATCGGCGAGGCTGCGCTTGTCGCGCCGCAGCGCCGGCACCAGGAAGCCGAGGCCCAAGGTCAGCGCCGACAGCACCCATCCGAGCATACGAAGTACCGCGCGCCGCCCCGACAGGCGGCCGCCATCCCGGGCGACCACGCGCGCGCCGACGATCATCTTGCCCATGGTCTGTCCCCACAGCCAGTGGAAGAGCACGGCATAGAGCACCGGGAACGCGATCATGAAGGCGGTCGAGGCGGCGCGGAAGACGCGGGCGTCGTGACCGGCGTTGCCCCAGAGGACCCGGATCGCTGCGTTGGCCGCGAAGAGGCAGAAGACGATGAAGAGGAAGTCGAGCCCCACCGCGAGCGCGCGCCGCCAGAAGCCGGCCGGGGGGGCTCGGAGAGGCTGGCGATCGGCGGCGGCACATCGCTCATCGGGTCACCGACGGCGAGGAACGGCTCGGGAGGCGCGTCGGCCATCGCGCGTTGAATCATAGCACCGGGGCGGGGCGAGCTAGCGCACGGGTATAATGCCGCCATGCTTCCCGAAGCGCGCACGAGGTGCCTCCCCGCATGATGCCGGCCGCCGCATTGATTCCCGTCAAAGACGCCCAGGCGCTCGTGCTCGCCCAGGTGGATCGGGTGTCGCCGCCGGAGATCTTGCCCCTGACCTCCGCGCTGGGGCGGGTGCTCGCGGAGGACGTGCGCGCGACCATCGACGTGCCGCCCACCGACAATTCCGCCGTGGATGGGTATGCGGTGGCTCACGCGGAGGTGCGGGCCGGCGGCCGCCTGGATCTCGAGGTGGTGGGCGAGCTCGCCGCGGGCGCCGTCTTCCCGGGCGCCATCGGGCCCGGACAGGCCCTGCGCATCATGACGGGCGCGCCCATGCCCGCCGGCGCCGATACGGTGTATCCACAGGAGGTGGTCGAGCGGCGGGGCCGGCGCGTGCGGGTCCCGTCCATCGAGCCCGGCGCCAATACCCGCCGCCGCGGTGAGGACGTGTGTGCGGGCAGCGTCATCCTCGCCGCGGGGTCCGTGCTGCGGCCGCAGGAGCTGGGTGTCGCCGCTTCGCTCGGCCTGCCGCAAGTCCTCGTGCGCCAGCGCCCGCGCGTGGCGGTGCTGTCCACCGGTGACGAGGTGGCCGAGCCCGGCGATCCGCGCAAGCCGGGTCAGATCTTCGACTCCAACCGGTTCTCGCTCCAGGGATTGGTGGAGGCGGCGGGCGGGAGTGTCACCGACTACGGCATCGTCCCCGACCTCCACGACGCGCTGCACGCACGACTCACCGAGGCCGCGCGCTCGGCGGACATCGTGCTCTCCTCGGGCGGCGTCTCGGTGGGAGACCACGATCTGGTGAAGGCGGTGCTGCAGGAGGCCGGCGGCATCGCCTTCTGGCAGGTCGCGATGCAGCCGGGTCGCCCCCTCGCGTTCGGGCGCATCGGCGCCGCCCACTTCTTCGGGCTGCCCGGCAATCCGGTGGCCTCCATGCTCACCTTCAACCTCTTCGTCCGCCCCGCGCTCTGGAAGCTGGGGGGCCGCCGCGAGCTCTTCCCGCCCCAGTTCCACGCGGTGGCCACCGAGCGCATGCGCAAGCGGCCGGGACGGCGCGAGTTCAAGCGCGGCATCCTCGCCTACACGGGGGAGCGCTGGGAGGTGTGCACCACGGGGCCTCAGGGCTCCGGGATCCTCTCCTCCATGGCGCAGGCCAATTGCTTCATCGTGATCGAGGAGGAGAGGGGCGACATCGAGCCGGGCGCGCGGGTATGGGTGGAGCTGTTCCAGTGATCCCGCGCGCCCGGATCTCACGCGTGGCGCTGGCGGGCATGGTGGGCCTGGCGCTGCTCGGGGTGGGCGCCGCGCCCGCCGGCGATCCGCCCGTGCCCGAGCGCTTCATGTCGGTGGCGGAGGCGAAGGCCCTCGTCGACCTCAAGAAGGCGGTGACCTTCGTCGACGTGCGTGAGCGCGAGCAGTTCGAGGAGCGCCATATCGCCGGCGCGCGGAACCTTCCCCTTCGCGAGCTGCCGCGGCGGCTCGACGAGGTCTCGCGTCAGGACTTCGTCCTCGTCTACTGAGCGTGCCCCCACGAGCTGGCCCGGGGGGCCTTCCGCATCCTCTACTCCGCCGGCTTTCGCAACATGCTCATCCTCGACGAAGGGCTGCCGGGCTGGATGGCGCAGGGCTATCCCACCAAGCCCTGACGGCGCTCCCGTCGCGCGGGCTTCGCTTGCGCCGCCCCGGGAGCGTCCCGTATGATCCGGGCAGCACAGGAGGAGTGAACTGATGGCGAATCCCGACGTCGGGCGGCTGCGCGAGAGCGCGCGCGAGAGCCGCGTCCGCATCATTCACATGCTCACCCACGCGGGCTCCGGACACCCCGGCGGCTCGCTGTCCGTGATCGACATCCTCACCGTGCTGTACGAGAACCGCATGCGCTATGACCCCAAGCGGCCCACGTGGGACGACCGCGACCGGCTCGTGCTTTCCAAGGGGCACTGCGTGCCCGCGCAGTACGCCTGCATGGCCAAGGCCGGCTTCTTCCCCGAGAGCCTGCTCCTGACTCTCCGTAAGCTCGGGAGTCCACTCCAGGGGCACCCGGACCGCGTGGCCCTGCCCGGCATCGAGGCCGCCACCGGCTCCCTGGGCCAGGGGCTGTCCATGGCGGAGGGTATGGCGCTCGGACTCAAGCTCGCCGGCAAGTCCTCGCGCGTGTACTGCATCCTCGGGGACGGCGAGATCCAGGAAGGACAGGTCTGGGAGGCGGCGATGTCCGCGCCCAAGCTCGGGGCGCCCGACCATCACGTCGACAACCTCTGCGTGATCCTCGACCGGAACGGCATCCAGCTCGACGACCACGTCAAGAAGATCCTCGACCTCGATCCGGTGATCGACAAGTGGAAGTCGTTCGGCTGGCCGGTGATCGAGATCGACGGCCACGACCTGGCCCAGATCGACAAGGCGCTGGATCAGGCGGAGGCGCTCCCGGGCAAGCCCACCTTCATCGTGGCCCACACGGTCAAGGGCAAGGGTGTCTCCTTCATGGAGGACAACCCCGAGTGGCACGGCAAGTCCCCCACCCCGGGTGAAGCGATCCGTGCCATCAGAGAAATCCTGGGGCTCCCCGCCGAGGGCGGCACGCCGCCGGCCTGGGCCGCGCCCATCCTTCAGGATCTCGCCACCATGGAGAAGAAGTGATGCCCGCCAAGGCCTCCCGCGCCGCCTTCGGCGAAGCCCTCATCGATCTCGGGGCCCGCGACGAGCGGATCGTCACGCTCGACGCCGATCTCTCGAAGTCCACCATGACCGCGAAGTTCGCCAAGACCTATCCGGGCCGCGCCTTCAATCTCGGGATCGCGGAGTCCAACATGATCGGCGTGGCGGCGGGGCTGGCGCTCTCCGGCCGCATTCCCTTCGCCTGCTCCTTCGCCTGCTTCCTGGTCGGCCGCTTCGAGACGATCCGGGTGTCGGTGGCGTACTCCCAGGCGCCGGTCAAGCTCGTGGGCACCCATGTGGGCGTGGCGATCGGCGAGGACGGCTATACGCAGATGGGCCTGGAGGACATCGCCTGCATCCGCTCGCTGCCCAATATCCCCATCGTCCAGCCCGCCGACGAGCTGGAGACGAAGCAGGCGGTGGCGTGGGCAGTGGAGCATCAGGGGCCGGTGTACCTCCGACTCACGCGCCAGAACCTCGAGCCCGTCCACGGCGACGGCTTTCGCTTCCAGTTCGGCCGCGCCGAGGTGCTCCGCCCCGGCACGGACGTGAGCCTGCTCGCCACCGGCGGCCCGCTGTGGAATGCGCTGGAAGCGGCCAAGCGGCTGGAGGCGGACGGGATCCGGGCGGAGGTGCTCAACGTCGCCACCATCAAGCCCCTGGACGAGGAGACCATCCTGCGCTCGGCGGGCAAGACCGGCCGGGTCGTCACCGTCGAGGACCACAGCATCAACGGCGGGCTGGGCGGCGCGGTGGCCGAGCTGCTCTCCGAGGCCATGCCCACGCCGGTCAAGCGGCTGGGCGTGACGGGCTTCGGTGAATCGGGTGATCTCAAAGGCCTCTACGCCAAGCACGGCCTCGACGCGGACGGGATCGCACGGAGCGTGAGGAAGTTCCTCGGCCGCTGACCGACCCCCGCTATCTGGGGGACCAGACCGGGTGGCCGAGAAACAAGCCGTCCACGAAGCCGATCTGCGCGGCGAAGTAGAGCCCGAACCCCAGCGAGAGCAGTCCCGTCCCCAGCGCCAGCTTTCGCTGCCAGCCCAGTAGCGCCATCGCGCCGGTCGAGAAGGGCAGGGCGAGCAGCGCGGTGATGGTGGTCATCCCGACTATGGTTCCCACCCCGAACACGAGCAGATACCCTACCGCCAGGTACGGGTCCGTGATGGTAGCCAGGGCGAGCAGGGCCACCGTGGCGCTCCCCGCGAGCCCGTGCACGACCCCCACCAGCACCGAGCGCGCGGCCTGGGCGGGTCCCAGCTCGCGCAGGGCGCCGGGGAGTCGCTCCGAGGGATGCACGTGTGGATGGCGATGCACGACGTCGCCGTGGGCGTGGGCATGGCTGTGAAAGGCCGGCCGGGCGTCGTGCGTGTGCTGGGTGGCGAGGTGCTCCGCGGAGACATCCCCCGCCCCACGAAGCGCGCCGGCAATGCGCATGACGCCCAGGACCACGAGCATCACCGCCACCGCCAGCTCCATGGTCAGGCCAAGGGCGGGCGGCATCGTGACGCGGAAGATGATGATGAGCGTGCCGACCACCGCGATGGTCAAGGTATGGCCGGCGCCCCAGAGGGCGCCGATGAAAGCCCCCATCCCGAAGCGCCGGGTACGGCTCACGATGGTCGCCACCGCCACCACGTGATCCGCGTCGGTGGCGTGCTGGACTCCGAACAGGAGGCCGAGCAAGATGACGGCGAGGGGGGAGTCCATCACCCCCGGAAGCCGCCCGCCTTGAGCGCGGCGTCCACGCCGGCGCGGTGCTTCTTCTCCCAGTCGTCGAGGCTCGTGGCGGCATCCGCGGCGGCCTTGGTGGTGGCCTTGGCGAGAATCTCGGCCGCGCGTGCGGCCGGGATCACCACGATGCCCTCCTCGTCGGCCACCACCATGTCGCCGGGGCTCACCGCCACCCCGCCGCAGCGGATGGGCGCATTGATGTGGCCCGGCCCCTTCTTGCCGGCGGGGATGGGCGAGCGGCCACGGGCGAAGAGCGGGAAGCTCCGGTCGCGGGACTCACCGACGTCCCGGATCACCCCGTCGATCACGAAGCCCGCCACGCCCCGTCGCTGGGCGATGGCGCAGACATTGCCGCCCGCCACCGCCATCTCCTCGTCGCCCGCCTCCACCACGATGATGTCGCCGGGCTGGGCCAGGTAGATGGCGGCGTGCATCATGAGGTTGTCATGCTTCGCGGTGCGCACGGTGAAGGCGGGGCCGGCGATGCGCGGGGGCGGGCCCCACAGGGGATGAATCGCGTGACGCATCACACTGTCCAGGGCGAGGAAGTCGGAGACCGCGGTGGTGGGGAGCTCCTGGTAGCCCTTCACGATCTCGGGGGCGGGCCGGGACACCTCGGTACGGATGGCGCTGGCGTTGTCGGTCACGGTGTCACTCCGAAAGCTTGAGGAGGAGGCCAGTGCGGCGCGACCGCGTGATGGCGGCGGCGAGCGCCCAGTGCGCGAGCGCCAGGTAAAGGCCGGACAGCGCGAAGCCCAGGATGGCGGGATGGGCGAAGGCGGGCTCGAACCCATAGCCCGCGCGGAACGCGTCCAGGAAATACGTGAGCGGGATGAAGGCCGACACCGTCTGGGCCCACGCGGGCAGCACGGAAACCGGGTAATAGATGCCGGCCAGCATGACGAGGAAGTTCACCGCCGCCCACGCGGAGGACTCGGCCCGGGTGCCGAACAGGATGATCAGAGCGCAGACGAAGAGCCCGATGATGAGCGAGGACAGGAAGCACCCGGCAAGGAAGACGGCCAGGCTCGCCGGTCCCGCCCCGAGGAAGTCGAAACCGAAGGCGCTGCTGCCGATGGCCGCCATGAGGGCGAACACCACCAGACCACGACCCACCCCCACCAGCCAGGCGCCCACGGCCAGGTGGCGGATGGACACCGGGGCCAGGAACTGGTGCTTCATGGATTTGGACCAGATGTCGAACAGCACCGCGTAGGCGACGTCGAGCTGGCACACCTGTACCGTGGAGAGCGCCACCGTGCCCGCGAGGATGAAGGCGGTCATCTGGGGTGTGAGATCGAGGAAGCGGGTGAGGAGACCATGGGAGAGCATGGCCACGCCGGGCCAGAACGTCAGCTCGAAGAGGAAGAAGACGTTCCGGCGCGCCATGATGAGGTTGCGGTGGGCAAAGGCCCAGGTGCGCACCCATTCCTGCACGAGTCCTTCGGGCTCTCGGGCGGGCGGGCGGACCGCCGGGCGCGCGTCAGCGAGCGAGCTCAACGAACACCTCTTCGAGATCGGCCTCGCGCACGCGGCAGTCCCGCACCTCCACCCCCTGCGCGTGGAGCCAGCGCAGAAGCTCGGGCAGCCGCTTCTCCACCGTGTCCACGGTCACCTCCACCGCGTCGCCCCGCCGCCGCACTGCCAGTACCCCGGACAGCTCGGCGAGCCCGGCCGGCTGGGCGGGATCGAGGCGCAGGCTCACCACCTCGCCGATGCGGATCTGGCGCTTCAGCGCGTCGGCCGCGCCTCGGGCCAGGATGCGCCCGCCCTTGATGAAGGCGATCTCGTCGCAGAGCTCCTCCGCCTCGCGCATGTAGTGGGTGGTGAGGATGATGGTGGTACCCAGCTCACTCCGCAGCCGCGCGATCTGCGCCCGGATGCGGACCGAGACGTCGGGGTCGAGCCCCAGCGTGGGCTCGTCCAGAAAGAGCACCTCGGGCCGGTTGAGGAGCGCCTTGGCGAAGGCGAGGCGCTGCTTGAGCCCGGTGGACAGCTCGTTGTACTCGGTGGTCCGGTGCGTGCCCAGCTCGCAGAGCTCGATGAGCTCGTCCACGCGCTGGCGCAGGGCGCGACCGTGGAGGCCGTAGAGCCGGCCGTAGAAGGCGAGCACCTCCGGCGGGCGCAGGCTCCACACGAAGGACGCGTTGCCGCTCGCCATGTTGAGCCGCCGGCGCACCTCGCGTGCCTCTCGCACCACATCGTAGCCCAGCACGCGGGCGCTGCCACCGTCGGGAATGAGGAGGGTGGCGAGGATGGACAGGAGCGTGGTCTTGCCCGCTCCGTTGGGACCGAGCAGGCCGAAGATCGCGCCGCGCGGCACCTGGAGGCTCGCGCCGCGGAGGGCCTCGGTGCGGCGCGGGCGCAGCCAGCCCGAGCGGAAGGTCTTGGTGAGGTCCCGCGCGTCGACGGCAAGACCTGACGACGCGAGCGTATCGGGTGCGGCCATACCGCGTCATCCTATCACGGCGAATTGAACGCGCTCGGGCCTTCTGATAAAACGGGAGCGTGCACGCCGCCGCCACCACGTGGAGCCTGGACGACGATGCGCTCGCGCCGGGCCAGACCGCCCGCTTCCGGCTCCATCGCCCGGACGGGCCGCTGGACGGCTTCGTCGTGAACGTCGCGGGCGTCCTTCACGCCTACGTCAATCGCTGTCCCCACGCCGGCACGCCACTCGATCTCAACCGCGACGGCTTCGTCGGCGAGGACGGCCGCCACCTCGTCTGCTCCCGGCACGGCGCGGTGTTCACGCCCGAGACCGGCCTTTGCGTCGAGGGCCCCTGCCCCGGCGCGAGCCTGGAGCGGCTCCCCGTCTCGCGCATGGGCGGACGGGCAATCGTCTCATGCCCGACATGACTCCCGATGACGAGGCGACCGAGGCCGAGGAGGCCAACGCCCGCTTCTACCGCGCCTTCGAGGCGCTGGACCTCGCGGAGATGGACCGCGTCTGGGCGCACGCCGAGCACGTGCGCTGCGTGCATCCGGGCTGGCCGCTGCTCGAAGGCTGGGAGGCGGTGCGACAGTCCTGGGAGGCCATCTTCAAGGGCAGCGGCGAGATGCGCTTCAGCCTGGGCGACGTGCAGGCGCGGGTGACCGGCGATACCGCATGGATCACCTGCGCGGAGAATATCCTGTCGGAGCTTCGGGGGAATATCGCGGTGACCGCGCTGGTGGCCACCAATGTCTTCGAGCGGCAGGGGGGCGAGTGGCGCATGGTGCTGCACCACGCCTCCCACGTCCTCGCCGGCGCGCCGCCGGCCGAAGCCTGCGCCGACCGCGAGGGCGCGGAGTTCCGCGAAGCCGGTGGCGGGCGTCAGGCTGCCGTCCACGGCCAGCCCCTGGCGATTCTCCATCAGCACGTGCCCCTGGTAGTAGAGCTTGGCCTCGTGGGCGTTGCCCTTGCGAAAGAGCCGGGCCTCGGGATCGGTCGTGGAGGCATGGGTCGCGTTGCCGCGCCGTTCGCCGTGGAAGTTCACGGTGGGATTGCCCGGGTCATCGGGCGGCGGGGTGGGGGGCGTGCCCTTCGGCTTGAAGCTCTTCAGGCTGGCCCACGCCTCGATGAGCGTGCCGTCGACGGTGAAATGTTCATCCGAGAGCAGCCCGCGCTACCGGGCTTCGGCCACGATCCGGTCGAAGAAGGCCCGGGCGATGTCCCCCTCGAGCAACCGCAGCCGGTTCTTGGTGAACACGGTGGCGTCCCAGATCGGGTCATCGGCGCTGAGCCCGACGAACCAGCGAAAGAGCAGGTTGTAGTCGAGCTGCTCCATGAGCAACCGCTCGCTCCGCACGCTGTAGAGCACCTGCAGCAGCAGGGCGCGCAGCAGGCGCTCCGGGGCGATCGAGGGCCGGCCGACCGTCGCGTACAGCCGGCTGAACTGCGGCGACAGCTCCCGCAGCACCTCGTCGACCATCGCCCGCATCCACCGCAGGGGGTGGTCGGCCGGGATCCGCTGCTCCAGGGGGATGTAGCTCCACACCGAGGCCTGCTGCTCGTCGTCACCGCGCATGCGCGCCTCCTCGTGAGGGGTTACGCGCATCGTAGCCGAACTCTCATGCTGACCCGCCATCCAATGTCGAGTTTTTCAGCAGCCTGCTAGCCGCGTAGCGTCTTCATCACCTCATCGTTGGCGAAGACGCCCTGGGGACTTCCCTCGAAGATGATCTCGCCGCGGTCGATCGCGTACAGGCGGTCGGCCACCCGGGATGCCGACGCCAGGTTGGACTCGGCGATGAGCAGCGAGATGCCCATGGCCTTGATCTGCTTCACCGCTTCGATGAAGCGGCTCACCACCACCGGCGCCAGCCCCTCGAATGGCTCGTCGAGGAGCAGGATGGTGGGCGAGAGCGTCAGCGCGCGTGAGATGGCCACCATCTTCTTCTGCCCCCCGGACAGGAAGAGCCCGCGGCGCTGGAGGAACCCCTGCACCTCCGGGAAGAGGGCGAAGACGCGCGCGTCGATGCCCTCGGGTCCGGTGGCGTCGACGGGCCGCCCGCCCGACCGGGCCAGCGACTGACTGATCCGGAAGTTCTCCGCCACCGTGAGATCCGGGAAGATGCCCGCGTCCTCCGGCGAGTAGCCGATCCCGAGGAGAGCCCGGCGGTGGGCGGGCAGCCGCGTCACGTCCTGGTTGCCCAGCCGGATGCGGCCGCTGCGCATGGGCAGGAGCCCCATGATGCTGTCGATGGTGGTGGTCTTGCCGGCGCCGTTCCGTCCCACCAGGCACACCGACTCCGCGTCGCCCACGCGCAGGAGGACGTCCCGGAGCACGTGGGCCGGGCCGCGGAAGGTGTTGACGCCCTCGATCTCCAGCATCAGCCGGGCGCCTGGGTGCCGAGCAGGTTGGCGGTGACTTCCGCGTTGGCCCGGATCTCGTCCGGGCTCCCATCGGCGAGAATCTTGCCCCCGTGCATGGCCACGATGCGCTCGCAGTATCGGAAGACCACGTCCATGTCGTGCTCGATGATGACCGCGGTGATGTGGCCCGAGCGCACGATGCCGGAGATGATGTCCATGATGGGCGCCTTCTCCCGCGTGCTCACCCCGCTGGTGGGCTCGTCGAGGAAGAGGAGGGACGGCCGGAGCGCATAGGCCACGGCAATGTCCAGGAGCTTGCGCTCGCCCTGGGAGAGCCCGCCCGCCGGCACCGCCGCCTTCCCATCGAGGCCGAACTGCTTCAGCACGGCGTAGGCCTCGTCGCGCACCGCCGCATCCGAGTCGGCGAGAGAGAAGAGCCGGCGCGTCTTGCCTTCCCGCGAGAAGATGGACAGCGCGATATTGTCCGCGCTCGAGAGCTGGTCGAAGAGGTTCACGAGCTGGAAGCTCCGCGCGATGCCGGCGCCGATCTTCTGATGCACGGACGCGCGCGTGATGTCGGCGCCCTGGAACTCGATGGTGCCCGAGTCCGGCGGGATGAGGCCGCTGACCAGGTTCACCAGAGTGGTCTTGCCCGCCCCGTTGGAGCCGATGAGGGCGAGCACCTCGCCCTTGTTGACGCGGAAGTCTACGTGATTGACCGCATGGGTCTCGCCGAAAGATTTGGCGAGCTGGCGCGTCTCGAGCAGGCTCATGCCGCCGACCCCCGCCGCCGCGGCAGCCACCGCAGGAGAGTGCCCACGATGCCCGCGGGCAGGACGAGCACCAGGGTCACCAGCACCACCCCCAGCACGAGCTGCCAGTACACGGTATGCCCGACCGCGTAGACCTCGAGATAGTTGAAGGCGATGGCGCCGATGATGGGGCCGGCAAAGGTCTGGAAGCCTCCCAGCACGGTGAAAAAGACGATCTTGCCCGAGAATGTCCAGTGGAGGATGTCGGGGGTGGTGAGGCCGTTGAGCGGTACCCAGAGGGCGCCCGCCAGTCCGGTATAGATCCCGGACACCACGAAGGCCACGAGCCGATAGCGCCTCACCTGCACGCCCACGAACTCGGCCCGGGTCTCGTTGTCCCGGATGGCCTGGAGCGCCTTGCCGAAGGGCGAGTGCACGATGAGCCACATCAGCACCACCGCGGCCACGAACAGGGCGAGGACGTAGAAGTAGTAGCGGTGCGAGAGGAAGTCGAACTTGTCGCTCCCCGGCCCCTGCGCCCAGACGCCGCCCAGGAGAGTCGGGGTGGGCACCCGCAGCCCGTCGGACCCGCCGGTGAACCAGAAGAACTTGAAGGCGAGGCTCCACAGGACCTGGGACAGCGCCATGGTGAGAATGCCGAAGAAGATGCGGGTGTAGCGGACGCAGAGGAAGCCGAAGATCAACGATACGAAGGCGGAGGCAAGCACCCCGCCGAGGACGAAGAGCTCCATGGACGACCACTTGAAGTACTTCACCATGAAGGCGACGGCATAAGCCCCCACCCCGAAATAGGCGCAGTGGCCGAAGGACAGGAGGCCGGTATAGCCCAGCAGCAGGTTGAAGCCGAGCGCGGCGATCGCGTAGACGAGGCCATAGGAGAGCAGCACCGTCTGGTAAGGCGTGGCCACGAAGGGCATGACGATGAGGACCGCCACCGCGGGAAGGCCGACGGCAAGGAGGTCCCGAGGTCGGGCGCCGAGGGGATTCATGCGCGCCCGAAGAGTCCGGCCGGCCGGACGAGGAGCACCACCGCGGCCATGAGATAGAGCACGGCCAGCTCGATTTCCGGGAAGAAGGTGATGCCGGCCTCGCGCACCACGCCCACGAGGAGGGCGCCCACCAGCGCACCCTCGAGACTGCCCAGCCCGCCGATCACCACCACCACGAAGGCGAGGATGAGGGCGTCCACCCCCATGCCGAGCACCGCGCCCTGCTGGGGAACCACGATGGCCCCCGCGAGCCCGGCCATGAAGCAGCCCAGCGTGAAGGCCTGCACGTAGACGCGGTTGACGTTGACGCCCAGCGCGGAGGCCATGCGCATGTTCTGGGAGGTAGCGCGGAGCACCACGCCGAATTGCGTGCGATAGACGAAAGCCCAGAGCCCGGCGGCGGCGATTCCGCCCACCACGATGATGGCGATATTGTAGGTCGGATAAATGGTCTCGCCCACGGTCAGGCTCCCCATCGACTCGTAGAGCGCGCTCACCGAGAGCGGATACGGACCCCAGATGAGGCGCATGAGATCCTCGAGGATGAGGAGGAGGCCGAAGGTGATGAGGAGTTGATACTCCTCCGCGCGCCGGTAGAGCGGGCGCAGGAGCGTGGGCTCGAGCACGGCGCCCAGTCCCGCCGCCGCCACCGCGCCCGCGGCGAGGGCCAGGTAGCCAAGACCGATGGGCAGGTGGCCGATGATGATGCCCGCCGCCCACGCGGCCACGTAGGCGCCGAAGGCGTAGAGATTGCCGTGGGCGAGATTGACGATGCGCATGACGCCGTAGATGAGGGAGAGCCCGCCGGCGATGAGGAACATCACCGACGCGTAGAGCAGCGCGTTCAGCGCGTGGACGATCAGCGTATCCATTGGGCCGATACTCTGCCTGGGCTCAGGGGGCGGGGTCAACCCGATACTTCGTCACCGCGACCTCGGGATTCACCCAGTTGTCGCCGAGCGCCAGCGCGAGCAGCACCGTGTAGGTCCCCGGCTTGAGGCGGCCGGGCCGGATCACCAGGCGGCTATTCACCACCTCCGAGGTGGTGCCGGCGGCCGCCACCTCGCCGCCGGCCGCGAGGACAACGTAGCGGCAGACGGGAATCTCCGGGCGGTCGCCGCTGGCGGGCAGCGGGGCCAGGGGCTCGCGTACCAGGCGCCAGTCGCGGAGGAACTTCTCCACGCGCTCGACGTCCGCCTCGATTTCCAGGCGATCCGCCAGCGCGGTCACCCGCGCGACGTAGGCGCGATGCGGGAGGGCGAACCGATCGAAGCTCCCCACGCCGAGCGGATAGGTGAAGTCGCGGAACACCGAGAGGACCGCCGCCGTCTCCGTCCACTTGTCGAGCTGATAGGGCCCATTGGTGACGAGGTAGTGGCCGCGCTTCTGGGCGAAGGCGCGCAGGGAGGCCCAGCGCGTCTGCGCCTCGTCCGCGTTCACGAAGCGCTTCAGCGCGGGTGGGACATGCCCCTGCGCGCCGAGCTCGGCGGCGATGACGTCGAGCTGGGTGCGGGCGCGCGGGTCACGCGCGAGATCGAGCCAGCGGACGCCGCGCCGCCGGGCCTCCGCCGCCGAGAAGGCGCCCACTCCCCGGCGCGACGCTTCCTCCATGAGCGCCAGGAGGGGCCACGGCACCGCGCTCCAGGGCGGGGCGTGCGCGGCCAGCGTCTCGGCGTCGCCGGACGCGGTGGCCAGGTACACCTCCACCACCGGGACGATATAGGTGAAGGTCACGTCGCTGTACTTCCGCACCTCGTTCTCCACGCGCAGCACGCGAAAGCCCACCAGCTCCCCCCGCGTGAGAGCGGTGGCGGCTTCTAGCCCGGCATCGTGGTCCCCGCCCCCGCCGGGCCGGCTCCCGCCCCAGCGCGCGGCCACGCCATACGCGTAGGCAATGTCCGCCGCGGTCATGCGCGAGTTGTCGTGGAAGGCGGAGGTCCAGACGCGATAGGTCACGCGCGTGCGCGCCGTCCGGCCCTTCCCGACTTCACGAAGGAGTCCGGTGCCCGCTTCCGGCGTAAGCGTATCCTCCGGCACCGGAATCGCCGCGGCCGTCTCCACCGCCCCCGGCGGCAGGGTGAGGCGGTTGGCGATCCAGCCCTCCGCGGCGGGCGCCGGCAGCAGCGCGGGATCGCCCAGCGCGGTCCAGAGGAAACGCCCCACCGGATCGCTGAAGCCGCCCAGCGGATTCCACGCCGCCTGGGCACGGCCGGAGATGCCGACACGCAACCACCCATTCCACGGAAAATCCTTGAGCTTGGCCGTGCGCACGAAGATGTGCGAGGCGAGACCGGCCTGCGAGTCATGCGCCACGTTCTCGATGCCCTGCGAGAACTCCGCGCTGTACGCCTCGCGCCGCACCGCATAGCCCACCGGCATGCGCTCGCACTCGGCGAGGAGCCGCGCCACCAGGCGCCGGCCGGTCTCCGCCGCTTCGGCCCGCTCCGACAACGCGCCGGATGCGAGGCGCTGGAACAGGAGGTCGGCCTCCTTGCGCGCGGCGGCGTCGGTCACGCCCGGGGCCAGCAGCCGATGCGCATGCGCCCAGCCGGACTTGAGCCAGGGAGGCGCCAGCCACCCGTTCGAGACCAGGGGCTCTCCGGGCTCGACCTCCTCGACGAGCGCGTCCCACGGCCCGCCCTCCGCGACCGCGCGCGGACCGACGAGCCGGCGCGCCAGAGCGCCCTTGGCGCGCAAGCGGAGGGGAGCGCCGGGCAGCTCTCTCGCTCCGGTCAGCTCCGCCCGGCGCGCCTGGATCAGGTCGAAGTGCTCGAGGAAGTCCCGGTGGAAGGGTGTGATCGGATACGGATGCGCCACGAAGCCCGGCGCGGCGCCCAGCGACCGGGCGGCGCGATGGGCGGTCTCGCAGCGGCTCTCGCGGGCGCGCCCCGCCGGCGCCGCCGGGTTCACGGTGACGACGACGGAATGCCCCGAGCGACTCGACCGCGCTGACATTGGCGGGCAGGCGTCCGCCTCCGAACGGATCCGAGCCGAGATAGGCGTGGAGCGTGCCCGACCGGAGCTGGGCGGCGGCGGGACCCGGCTCCAGCGCCTCGACGCGGATCTCCTGCGGATAGAACGAGGGATAGAACGGCAATTCGTGGCCCGCTTCGGCGGGCGCGGCAGCGAGAGCGAAGGGGCCGAGCAGCGTGGCAAGCCACCGGCTCACGGAAGGCATGGGGGACGCGGAAGGACCGAGGAGGCGGCGGGCACCGGCACCCGCCGCCTCTCGAATTCCGGTGTAGCCCTAGGCCTTGACCTGGGGCCAGGTCTTGTCGATCCAGGTATAGGTCGAGGTCGGCTCGCCCTTGGGCCAGCCGGGAGGCGCCGTGATATTGCGGATCGGGATGGTGATGACCCGATTGGGATCGAGGATCTGGAACGGATAGTCCGGATGGTTCATGCTGAACCCGGTCATCGCGTCCTTGTAGCCCTGGTGATTGTCCGGCCGGATATAGACGTAGCCCGCCGGGCCGGGGTGCATCAGGCCCTCGAGCTGGCCGATGATGGCATCGTCGTCGGGCCATCCGCCCGCCAGCTTGTTGGCGCGCTCCACCGCGGTCTTGAGCATGTACAGGGTCGTGTACGCGCCCTCCGACTGGAAGTTCGGATACTCCTTCCAGCGGTCGTAGTACTTCTTCACGAAGGTGTCATTGTACGGCCAGCGGCCGTTGGGCGGGTAGTTGAAGTAGTAGTTGGAGTGCACCCCCGCGATCGCGCCCTCCGGATGATCCTTGCCGATGGCGTGCGGGGCCACCCCGAAGGCGATGGTGCTGGCGAATTTCATTTTCTTGAAGAGGTCGTAGCGCAGCGCCTGCTTGTACATGGCGACGTAGTCGCCGCCCCACACCGACGACACCAGGAGGTCCGGCTTGGCGGCGATGGTCTTGGTGATGTGGGAGGTGAAGTCGGTGGTCCCGAGCTTGGGCCAGCCTTCCGACACCACCTGGGCTCCCGGCACCATCTTCTTCATCACGATATTGAAGTGGTCGAAGGCGTTGCGCCCATAGGAGTAGTCGGGGTGGATATGGGCGATGCGCTTGACCTTGGGCCAGGTCATCGCGGTGGCGATGGCACAGGTGACGCCGTCTGCCGACTGCATATTGGTGATGCGGAAGATGTAGTGCGGATTCGGCACCGCCTTGTCGAACAGGAAGTCGGTGCAGCCGTCCACGAAGATCGTGAGGAGCTTGAGCTCCTCGGCGACGGGCCCCAGCGCGGGCGTATTGCCGCTGGAGATGACCCCGGTGAAGAGATCGACCTTCTCCGACAGCTTCATTCGACGCATCTCCTTCACGTTGGCGTCGGTGCCCGCGTTCTCATCGGCCTTGAGCGTCTCGATCTTCCGCTTTCCCAGCAGGCCGCCGGTCGCATTGATCTCCTCGGCGGCGAGGATATGGCCCTTGTAGGAGGGTTCACCCAGCACCGCGGCGGCGCCGGTGAAGAAGGTCATGTGACCGATCTTGTACGGCGTGTCCGGGACATTGCCCTTCACCGGCCCCTGGGCATGGGCAGCCCGAGCGCCCAGTAGGGGCACGGGAATCGCGCCCACCGCGGCGGCGGTCGCGCTGACCCCGGCGGCGGCGGTGCCGACGGTGATGCCCAGCTGGGCAAGGAAATCGCGTCGATTGACTTCAGGAGCCATGGGATCCTCCTTCGTTGAGGGCCTGAATCGTCATCTGAGAGGTTAGCAGCCGTATACGCGAGCGCCGCCTATGCAGTCAAGAGATATGCCGAGCGTGCTACCGCGACGCGTCAGCCCCAATTCCTTCGGCCTGGCCCCCTCCTCCCCTTTATAATCAGCCGCGTAGCGTGGAGAGGAGCTCCCAGGATCGGGATTGCCGATGGTCGCTCGGATATCGCGTCCCTTCAGCACGGCGCTCCGCGGCGTGCTCGCCGCCGTCGGCGCGCGCTGGCGTCTCTTCATCGCCGTGGCTCTGGGGGTCTTTCTCCTCGATATCCTGGTGCCGCCCCTGGTGCTGTCGCTGGCCCGAAAGCCCGTCGACTTCTTCACCTTCAACCCCTGGCTCAAGCGGCTCCCCGACTACCTGGCGGCGCCGCAGCCGTCGCCGATCGAGAAGCTCGGGAGACTCTGGGACATCGCGCTCTTCTGGTTCTCCGCCGACGGAATCTTCGGCGTGGAGTGGGGCTTCGCGGTGACCGTGGGTGATCTGGCTCGCTTCGGGGTGCTGGCCCTCATCGTCGCCACCTATTTCGCCCTCTGGGCCCATCGTCGGGAGACCGCGGGGCCGTCGACGCTCCGTCGCGTTGGAAGGAGCGGCGGGGTGCTGGGGGCGCTGTCGGGCGTGCTCGGGCTCTCGACCAGCGCATGCACCGTGATGGGCTGCGGCGCTCCGGTCATCCCCGTGGTGGGGTTGGCCTTCGTGGGGCTCTCGAGCACCACGCTGAAGTGGATGGCGGACCTCTCCGACGTGGGGACATCCCTGGTGGTGGGCGCGCTTGTCCTCGGCGTGGCCTATCTCGGCTGGCGCGTGGGCTCCGCGGCGATGCCGGCGCCCCCGATGACGGCGCTGGCCACCGATCGTCTCGTGCTTCGCCCCTTCGGCGCCGGAGACGCCGAGGCGCATGCCCGTCTCTATGCCGACCCCGAGGTGACACGCTGGCTCGGCGATGGCCCCTGGTATGGCGAGGCCGCGCGCGCCCGCTCCGCGCGGTCGCTCCAGCGCTTCGCCGAGCACTGGGAGGCGCATGGCTGGGGCGTCTGGGCCGTCACCGACCGGCAAACGGGTGAGGTCATCGGCCAGTGCGGGCTCAACTATCTCCAGCTCGGGCCGGAGGGCGCGCCGCCCGATGTCGAGGTCCTGTACGCCCTCGAGCAGCGCCACTGGGGTCGCGGCTTCGCCTCGGAGGCGGCGGGTCGCGCGCTGAGCCATGGATTCGAGACTCTGGCGCTGCCCCGAGTGGTGGCGGTGGCGCGGCCGGACAATCACGGGTCGCGGGCGGTGATGGAAAAGATCGGGCTGGTGCATGAAGGCCCGGCGGTGGTGTCGGGCATCCCCGCGGTGTGCTATGCCCAGAGCCGCGCCGGCTACCTCGCGCGCGTCGCCGCCGCGCGGGCGCGGGCATGAGCTTCACGCTCGGCCACAAGATCGCGGTCGGCTTCTCCATCGCGCTGGCCCTCCTGGTCCTCATCGCCTGGGCCTCCTTCAAGAGTCTCGGCGAGCTCACCCAGAACGCGCAGCGAGTGGAGGAGACCTACCAGACGCTCCAGACGCTGGAGAGCATCCTGGCGCGCATCATCGACGTGGAGACGGGCGAGCGCGGCTTCCTCATCTCGGGGGCTGACCACTACCTCGAGCCGTATCGGGCGGCGCGCGACAGCGTGCGCCAGGAGATCGCGAACGCGCGCCGTCTCACCGACGGCAACCCCGCCCAGCGGCAGCGGCTGGACCTCCTGGAGCCCCTCATCGCGCGCAAGCTGGCCCTGGTGGCCCAGAGCATCTCCGAGCGGGAGCGCGACAGCCAAGGCGGCGTTGACGTGCAGGCGCTGCTCGAGCAGGGCCAGTCGACCATGGACGAGATCCGCACCCTGATCTTCCGCATGAAGGCGGAGGAGCACCGCCTCCTCGTCGACCGCGCGGACAATGCGGTGTACAGCCGGCGTAACGCGCTCCTCATCGTGGGACTGGGCTGCTTTTCCGCCATCGCCCTCATCGGGTTCGCCGGGCTTCTCATCCGCATGGACCTGGGCCGCCGCCGCGCCGCCGAGGCCGAGCTCAAGGCCGCCGAGGAGCGCTACCGCCTGCTCTTCGACCGCAGCCAGTCCGGCATCTTCCGCACCAACCGTGAAGGTGTGCTGCTGGAGTGCAATCAGTCCTTCGCGCGCATGCTGGGCTACCGCAGTCCCGAGGACGCGCGCGGCCGCAATGCCGCGGATCTGCATACCGACCGGGAGGCGATGTCGCGCCTCCTTCAGCGGCTCCTGGGCGGCGAGGCCATCACGGACGTGGAGGTGCCGCTCAAGCGGCGGACCGGCGAGGCGGTCTGGGTGCTCATGAGCGCGGTGTACATGGCGGATACCGCCGACCCGCACTTCGAGGGCACCATCGTCGACATCACCGACCGCAAGCAGGCGTCCGACCGTCTGGTGACCCTGCTCCAGACCGAGCAGCAGCTCAAGGAGATGGGCGATCTGCTGGACGCCTGTCTCACCCTGCCCGAGGTGTACGGCGTGGTGCGCCGCTCGCTGGAGGGGCTCTTCCCCGGGGGCGCGGGCGCGCTGCATGTCATCAACTCCTCCCGCAACCTCGTGGAGTCGGTGGTGAGCTGGGGCGAGGGCGGGGCCGGCGGCGAGACGGTGTTCGCCCCCGCCGATTGCTGGGCGCTTCGCCGCGGTCGGATCCACGTGGTGGAAGAGAGCGCCGACGCGCTCGTCTGCGCCCACCTGGCGGCTCCCCTGCCCGGCGCCTACCTCTGCATCCCGCTGGTGGCGCAGGGCGAGGCGGTAGGGGTGCTCTATCTCTCCCGCTCCCCGGGGGCGCCCTCCTTCAGCGCGGAAGCGCAGCGCGTGGCGGGCTCGGCGGCGGACAAGCTGGGCCTCTCCCTCGCCAACCTGGCCCTGCGCGAGCGGCTGCGCACCCAATCGGTGCGCGACCACCTCACCAGCCTGTTCAACCGGCGCTACATGGAGGAGACGCTGGAGCGCGAGCTGCGCCGGGCTCAGCGGAATCACCTGCCCCTGTCCGTCATCACGATCGACGTGGACAATTTCAAGCGCTTCAACGACGACCAGGGGCATGACGCGGGGGACGCGCTCCTGGCCGAGCTGGGGCGGCTCTTGCGCAGCCACGTTCGCGTGGAGGACGTGCCTTGCCGGATCGGCGGCGAGGAGTTCGCCATCGTGCTGCCGGGTGCCGCGGCCAAGGATGCGGTGCGCCGCGCGGAGGACCTGCGCGAGGCCGCCCATCGCCTCCGCATCGTCCATCGCGGAGCGCCCCTGGGGCCCGTCACCATCTCGCTGGGCGTCGCCGCCTTCCCCGAGCATGCCGGCGCGGGCGATGCCCTCCTGCACGCCGCCGACGTGGCGCTGTACCGGGCCAAGCGCGAAGGTCGCGATCGGGTGGTGGTCTCGGAGAGCCTGCCGCCGTCGCCGCCGGCGGCGGAGTCAGTGCCGGCGCAGGAGTAGGTGGGGGCGCAACTTCAATGGGGGCCCGCGCCCTCGGTGTCCGTGCCGAGACGCGTGTACCGGCGGCGAATGCTCTCCAGGCGCCGGGAACGCTTCAGTCCCGAGCGATGCAGCAGGTAGCGGGTGACCACCCAGAGAATCTTGGTGCCGTAGACGCAGGAGTCCAGGAAGGAGGCGGAGGAGGCCTCGGGGAAATACCGCACGGGGACGGCGATCTCCGCGAGCCGAAAGCCCCCCGACACCGTCTGCGACACGATTTCCTGGTCGAAGACGAAGCCGTCAGAATTCATCCGGAAGTTCACCGTTTCCAGCACCTCTCGGCTGAAGGCGCGGTAGCCGGTGTGGTACTCGGACATTGCCAGCCCGAAGGCGCGGTTCTCCACCCAGGTGAGAAAGCGGTTGGCCACGTACTTCCACCACGGCATTCCCTGCTGCACCGCCGAGCCGCCCTTGAGGCGCGAGCCGAGCACGAGGTCGGCGTCCCCGCTCGTAAGCGGCTCGATGATCTTCGGCACCAGCGTGGGATCGTACTGGTAGTCGGGATGCACCATCACCACGATGTCGGCGCCGGCGCGCAGCGCCTCCGTGTAGCAGGTCTTCTGGTTGGCCCCATAGCCATAGTTCCGGTCGTGGACGAAAATCTCGAGACCCAGCTCGCGCGCGACCTCCAGCGTCTTGTCGGTGGAGCCATCGTCCACCAGGATGACCAGATTCACCGACTCCTTGGGCAGCTCCTCGTAGGTGAGCCGCAGCGTCCGGCCCGCATTGTAGGCTGGCATCACGACCACTACCTTTGGGGCCTTCGGCGCCTTCGGCGCCGCGGAGGGCGAGGTCACCTGGCGCCCCCCGCCCGCGCGTCCGCGCACACCGCCACGAACTGATAGGCGAGCCCACGGGGCCAGGCGCGCGCCGTCCCCGCGGAGAACCAATGGAGCGCGTCCAGCCAGGGCCCATGAAAGCGCGCAGGCACCACCAGCGGCAGCGGGGCCGGCGTCACCACCAGCTCGCGGACCGCGAGCCCGGCCCGGCCGAGGAAATCCACGAAGGTACGCCGGGTGAAGAACCGGAGGTGGGTGCGGTCGAGGATCCCGCGATCCCGGTACTCGAAGCGCCCGAAGAGCAGCGAGAGCCGCACCGAGAGGTGCGCCACGTTGGGCACGGAGACGATGACCACCGCCCCGGGCGCCAGGTGGCGATTGAGGTCGCGCATGACCCGCTGGGGATCCGAGAGATGCTCGATGACATCGCCGTAGATGACGGCGTCGTAGAGTCCCGCCAGCGCCGGCGTCTCGCGCTCCAGGTCCACCACGATGGCCTGCTCGCAGCGCGCCGCCGCCCGCGCGGCCTGGGCGGGATCGCGCTCGAGGGCGGTGACCTTCCAGTCGCGTGCGGACAGCTCGGCGGCGAGGAAGCCGTCGGCGGCGCCGACGTCGAGAGCTCGGCGGCCCCGCCCGGCGCCGAGCCGGGACAGGATGAGCGAGTGGCTCGAGTAGGGATCGTCCTTGAGACGGTAGGGCGCGCCGCTCACGCTCACATGGTATCCCGGTCAGGGCCGATTCGAGTAGAGGCGCCGCCCGCCCGCCTCGAGGAGCAGGTGCACGCGGTCCGGGGGTAACCTGCGCGTCACGCTTCGCTCCTGGCTGGATGCCGAGAGAAGGAAGATGCGGCGGTCGCCCCGCCAGGCGCCGGCGAGCCGGTCCAGGTCCCAGAAAGTATCCCGAGCCTCGGGGAAGGTGGCGCCGAAGGCGAGGTTGGAGACGAGCCCATTGACCACCTTCACCCCTAGCCGGGCCGGCGCCCGTCCAGGCGGGTCGAGGGTGAGGAGCCACGAGCCGCTATTTTCCAGCGCGCCCTCGTGGGCGAGGAGGTCCCCGGGCGCGGCGCGCAGGGCCACGGCGTCGCTCAGCATCCGCACCGACCGACTGCGGGCGAAGAGCGCGAAGCCCTCGGCGGAGAACGGCAGGAAGGCAAGCATGGCGGCCAGGAGAGCGCCCAGGCCGACGGCCGGCCGGCGCAGCGCG
This sequence comes from uncultured Candidatus Rokubacteria bacterium, assembly GCA_963733725.1. Classification (GTDB taxonomy): domain Bacteria; phylum Methylomirabilota; class Methylomirabilia; order Rokubacteriales; family CSP1-6; genus DASRWT01. The sequence goes on from CAVTFC010000018.1 coordinate 398,184, forward strand.
AGCCCCAGGGCCACCACCAGCGCTCCCAGGCCGAACACCGCAGCCAGAGACCGGAAGAGCGGCGCCAGCTGCTCCCCCGTCATGAAGGGAAGATCCGCGCCCCGGGCGGCCACGTTTCGGGTGGCGAGGTCAGCGCTGGGCAAGGCTTCCACCGGCAGCACGAGATAGCCTGCCCAGGCCAGAGTCGCGGCGGCGGCGGCGGCGGCGAACAGGAGGAGCGGGGGCACCAGGAGAGTGCGTGGGGACGGCGCCCCCGGCACGCCTTCCAGCACCTCGTCCCAGAGCTTGGCGACGAGAAGGGCGAGGGCGGGGAAGGCGGGGAGCCCGTAGTGGGGCAGCTTGAAAGGCGAGAGGGTGACGACGGCCAGCGAGCCCGTCGCCCAGAGGGCGAGCAGCAGCCAGGCGCGGGCCTCCGCCGTCGGCCAGGGGCCGCGCAACCTCCGCCAGAGCGCCCAGGGCGCCGCCAGGCACCAGGGCAAGAACCCGATGGCCGTCACGGCGAGGAACTCCAGCGCGGAAAGCGGGACATCCTCGTCGGGGAACGCACGATGGCCCGCCAGGTTGAGGAGGTGGTTGTCCACCACCGTGTACCAGAGGAATCCAGGGTTGTCCGCCTCCACCAGGGCGTACCAGGGCACCGCGATGGCGAGGAAGAGGAGCACGCCCGCCCATGGGATCCAGCGGCGGGCGAGGTTTCGCTCACGGGTGACGGCAAAGAAGAGGGCGATTGTCACCAGCGGCCCCACCGCGCCCAGAAGATCCTTGGCGAGCACCGTGGCCCCCAGCGCGGCATAGAAGATCAGGAGACCCCAGCGCCCGTCGCGCCCCTCCTCTCGTCGCAGATACGCGTCGAGGAAGCCCGCGAAGGCGACGAGGATGCAGAGAACGAGGAGGAGATCAGGCTTGACCAGGCGCGCGAAGAGGAAGAGCTCGAGATTGGCGGCCACCACGAGGCCGGCAATCAGCCCCACGCGCGCGCCGCCCAGCCGCATGCCCAGCCATGCGGTGAGCGCGGCGACCCCCAGGGCGGGCAGCGCCGAGCCCAGGCGCCCCGCCGCCTCCCCCGGCCCCAGCGCGCGGAAGGCGCCCGCCATCAGCCAGTAGAGCAGCGGCGGCTTGTCGAAGTACCGCACCCCGTTGAGGTGCGGCGTGATCCAGTCGCCGTGGCGGAGCATCTCCCACGCGATCGCCGCGTGGAAGCCTTCGGGAGGATCGACGAAGGGGGCGCCACCGAGACCGGAGCAAAAGAGCACGCCGGCGACGAGGGCCACTCCGAGCACGACCTTGGCGGTGAGACTCACCGCGTGCTAGCGCTGCATTCTCACCAGGGCCCCCGGTGGCAGCGCGGCCAGCAGCTCCTCCACGGCGCGCTCCACGAGGGTCCGGTCCTTGGACTCGAAGGTGACCTTCACTTTGTACTCGGGATTGGAAAACTCCGGGTACGAGCCGAGGAGCAGGTCGGGATGGCGGACGATCAGCGCATTGAGATGGTCGGCCAGCGTTCCCTCCCCGATATTGACGAACACGCTGATCAGGTGGAACGGCGTTTCCCGGAACCGCTCGCGAAGAGCGTCGAACTTCTGGCGGAAGATCTCGGGGACGCCGGGGAGGATGTAGACGTTCCGCACGGTGACGGCGGGGAACATCAGGGAGCCGTCGGCGACCAGCTCGGCTCCCTCCGGCACCTCGGCCAGGCGGAGCCGCGCCTCGTTGAGCTGGCCCTTGTAGTAGCCCTCGAGCAGCGCGACCAGGCTCGGGTGGCGAATCACCCGGCTCCCCACCGCTCGCGCCACGCCCTCCATGGTCACGTCGTCGTGGGTGGGCCCCACACCGCCCGAAGTGAACACCACGTCGTGGGCAGCGCTCTGCTCCCGCACCTCCGCCGCGATGAGGTCGACCTCGTCGGGAATCACCGAGATGCGGCGCACCTCCACGCCCAGCGCGCGCAGCTCGCGGCACAGGTACGCGGCATTGGCGTCGGCGATCTTGCCGGACAGGATTTCGTTGCCGATGAGGACGATGCCGGCGGTCTTCGCCATGGCGCTCAATGGTAGCACGGCGGCGTGTGGTGTTAGAATGACCGCCGACATGGCCCCTCCCAACGTCGAGCCCGTCCGGCTGTCCGGCTGGGCCCTCGTTCTCGGCGCGTCGTCCGGCTTCGGCGAGGCCACCAGCCTCGCGCTGGCGCGCGCCGGGCTCAACGTCTTCGGCGTGCACCTCGACCGTCGCGCGACCCTGCCCAATGTCGAGCGCATCGTGGGGGAAATCCGCGCCATGGGGCGGGACGCCCACTTCTTCAACGTCAACGCCGCCGACGACGAGAAGCGGGTGGAGGTGGCCACCGAGATGGAGCGCATTCTCCGAGAGCGCGCCGAGCTGGGCGCGCTGCGCGTGCTCCTGCACTCCCTGGCCTTCGGCACCCTCAAGCTCTTCATCGCCGATCCCATGAAGGAAGCGGTGTCCAAGGCTCAGATGGACATGACCCTCGACGTGATGGCCCATAGCCTCATCTACTGGACGCAGGAGGTGGTGGGTCGCGGGCTCATGGGCGAGGGCGGCCGTGTCTTCGCCATGACGTCCTCGGGCAGCACCCGCGTGCTCCCCTTCTATGGCCCGGTGTCGGCGGCCAAGGCGGCGCTGGAGTCCAATATCCGACAGCTCGCCGCCGAGCTCGCCCCCCGCCGGATCACCGCCAACTCGATTCGAGCGGGCGTGACGGCGACCCCGGCGGCCAAGAAGATCCCCAACTACGACGAGTTCTCGCGGAAGGCCATCGAGCGGAACCCGAGCCGGCGCATGACGACCACGGATGACGTGGCCCGCGCCATCGTCGTGCTCTCGCACCCCGACACCCATTGGGTCACCGGCAATGTGATCGGGGTGGACGGGGGCGAGGAAATCGCCGGATAGCCACGCCGGTGCCCGACTGGGCCGCCGTGATCGCCCTGGGGATCATTGAGGGCATCACGGAATTCCTCCCGGTCTCCTCGACCGGCCATCTGCTCCTGGTGGAGAACACGGGGTTGCTGCCGCGCCAGTCCGACCTCTTCAACGTGGTGATCCAATCGGGCGCCGCGCTGGCGGTGGCGGCGGCCTTCTCCACGCGGCTGCGCGAGCTGGTCGCGCGACGCCATGAGCCCGCGACGCGGAGCTTCGTCCTCAAGCTCGTCGTGGCCTTCGTCATCACCGCGGCGGGCGGGCTCGCCGCCCGGTGGCTAGGGATCACGCTACCCCGGGAAGCCGCGCCCCTGGCGTGGGCCACTCTCATCGGCGGTATCGTCATCCTGTTTGTGGAGCGCTGGCTGCGCGGCAAGCCTTTGCGCGGGGAGGTCACCTGGGGCATCGCTGCCGCGGTAGGGCTCGCGCAGCTACTGGCCGCCGTATTCCCCGGCACCTCGCGCTCCGGCGCCACTATCCTTGTCGCGCTCGGCTTGGGGCTCGCGCGGCCCGCGGCGACGGAGTTCTCCTTCCTGCTGGGCGTCCCCACCTTGCTCGCCGCCGGCGGCTACGAGGCGCTGCACGCGATGCGGCATCCCGATCCGGTGGCGACCAGCTGGGGCCTGGTGCTGCTGGGCACGGGCGTCTCTGCCCTCGCCGCCCTCGTCACCGTCCGCTGGCTTCTGCGCTTCGTGCAGACCCACACCTTCGTCGGCTTCGGATGGTACCGGATCGCCCTTGGCCTCGTCATCCTCGTTGCCCCGCGCGGGAGCGCTTGAGCCCATGAACCCCGACGTCATCGTCATTGGCTGTGGCAATGCCGCCCTCTGCGCCGCGCTGGCCGCGCGCGAGGGCGGGGCCTCGGTTCTCGTCCTCGAGAAGGCGCCGGAGCACGAGCGCGGCGGCAACTCGTTCTTCACCGCCGGCGGTTTTCGCTTTGCTCACGAGGGACTGGCGGATCTTCGCCGAGATATCCTCACCGATCTCTCAGACGAGGAGGCGGCGGCCATCGAGGTTCCGGCCTACCCGGAGTCCCAGTTCCGCGAGGATCTCCAGCGCGTCACGGAGGGGCTCACCGACACCGACCTCTCCGAGCATCTGATTCGCCGCTCCCGCGCCACGGTGGCGTGGATGCGCGAGCGCGGCATTCGCTGGATCCTCATGCACGGCCGGCAATCCTACAAGGTGGCCGGCAAGCATCGCTTCTGGGGCGGGCTCAATGTGGAGGCGGTGGGCGGTGGCCCGGGCCTGGTGCAGATGCTCCTGGACCGCGCGGAGGCCGCCGGCATCGAGGTGCGCTACTCGCATGCCGCGCACCGCCTGATCCAGGACCGGACGGGACGGGTGACGGGGGTGCAGGTGCGCACGCCGGCCGGTCTCGTGGATCTCTCGGCCCGGGCGGTCGTGATCGCGGCGGGCGGCTTCGAGGCGAATCCGGAGTGGCGCACGCGCTACCTCGGCCCGGACTGGGACCTCGCCAAGGTGCGCGGCACCCGCCACAATACCGGCGAGGGCATCCGCATGGCGCTCGACATCGGCGCTCAGGCCTACGGCCACTGGTCGTCCTGCCATGCGGTGGCCTGGGATGCGGGCGCGCCGCCCTTCGGGGACCGCCGCGTGGGCGACATGTTCCAGAAGCACTCCTACCCGCTCGGCCTCATCGTCAACGTGCACGGCGCGCGCTTCGTGGACGAGGGCGCCGACCTCCGGAACTATACCTATGCCAAGTACGGGCGCGAGATCATCCGCCAGCCGCAACGGCTGGCCTTCCAGATCTTCGACCAGAAGACCGTCGAGATACTTCGTGAGGAGTACCGGATCCGCCAGGTCACCAAGGGCGAGGCCGCGACCATCGAGGATCTCGCGCGTCAGCTCGACATCGACGTCGAGGGGCTGGTGCGCACCGTCAAGGAGTTCAACGCGGCCTGCCAGCCCGGCGAATTCAACCCCGCCGTGCTCGACGGCAAAACCACGCGCGGCATCACGCCCCCCAAGTCGAACTGGGCGATACCGATCGACACGCCGCCCTATCTGGGCTTCGCGGTGACCTGCGGCATCACTTTCACCTTCGGAGGGCTTCGCGTGAACACGCGGGCGGAAGTGCTCGACACCGCCGACCTGCCCATCCCGGGCCTCTACGCCGCGGGCGAGCTGGTGGGCGGGCTCTTCTATCACAACTACGCGGGCGGGTCCGGTCTCATGTCGGGTTCGGTGTTCGGCAAGACGGCGGGCGATACAGCCGCCGCCCAGGTCCGCCCTACCGCGGCGTCATTGACTGCGCGTTAGCGGATAGAAGCGCCGTCGAGCCAGGTCAGGATGGCCTTGAAGGGGCCTTCCCAGCCGTCCTCGACCATGAGCATGTGCGCGTGCCCCGCCGCCTCCAGGTAGGTGGCGCCGTACTTCGCGGCGATCTTCCGCTGTATCGCGGCGGGGGTGATGGCGTCGTGCTCGGCCCCGACCACCAGCGTCGGACAGCGCACCCGGCTCGCGTCCACTGCCACCGAGCCCAGCGCCAGCTCGCGCGCGGCGCGGCCCGACTCCGGAACCAGCTTTGGATAGAGCTCTTCCTGGGTCGCGCGGGAGAGGCCATTGGCGATGAGGGCGGCAGCATCGTCCGGGCCGGGCTGGAAGGGCCGGCTGCCGAATATCGCCGGCGCGTATCGCCACATGCGGGAGAGCACGCCCCAGCGCAGCACGACGATGCCGCGGGGCGGGGCGCTGGTGAGAAAGATCGCCGCCGTGATCGCCCCCTCCTCCGCGATCTTCTGGGCGACCAGGCCGCCCATGGAGTGGCCCAGCACGGCGGCGGGGCCCAGCGCGCGAAGGCAGTCGCGCACGTCCTCCACATAGTCGAGCACCGAGACCCGGCCGAGGTCGGGGACGGGGCGGCTGCCCCAGTGGCCGCGGAGATTGACCGCCCAGGCATCCCAGCCATCGACGGCGGCAGCCTTCAAGTAATTCTCGAGGTACCAGCTTCCGCCGTTCATGCCGTGCACGAGAAGGAGCGGCTGCGGGCGGGCGGCGCCTCGTGCCGGAGCGTGATCGAGGACGAGGTCCCCGATCCGCTCCTGGACGAGGTCAGTCACTTACTTGGGCTGGAACCACGCGCCGACGAGCACCCACTGGTGACGCCCGCCGCCGATATCCTGGAGCGCCCAGCGAGGCATATGGACATAGCCGCGCGTGGTCTCGGCGATCCACGAGCCCGGTACGGTCACGTCCCGAGGATCGAGTTGCTTCCTGGCCTCGAGCGCCGCCTGAGTCGGCGTTCCCGGCTGGCTCTGCGGCTCGGCTTCCGGCTTGGCCTCTTCCTGGGCGATCGGTACGAGCACGATGCTGTACACCGTCTGCGGGCTGCTGCTCCCAGTAGCGGATCACCTGCCCATAGCGCTCGCCGCCGATCTGGCCGTCGCCCCAGGGCAGCATCGGATGGGGATTGTTCAGTGGGTTCGCGACGCCGGGCTGGAACGCGTCGAGCCCGGATTCCCGAGTGTTGCAGAAGGGATTGGGCGTTCCGAGCCCAGGCCCCAGCGCGGCGGGAGGTGGCGCGGGCGATGGCAGCTGGGCCGGGACCTGGCTGGCGGGATCGGGGTCACCGAGGGCCCGCGGCGAGCCAGAGCCGACGGGAACGTGACGCAGGGAGACCAGCAGAGGAAGCCTACCACGATCAATTCGCGCATGACTTTGCCTCCTGGGCTCGAAACCTCCCCGCTGACCGCGGGGGGCACCAGGATATCGCACGGGGGCTCCGACGGGGCCCGCAAGGAACCGCGGCTCAGCCGCTGCGTCAGAACCCGGGGCCTGCCGTGCGGGCATTGGCGCGGATGGTCTCCAGCACCAGCTCGGCGGTGGCCACCAGGTCCTTGACGTCCACCCACTCGTTCACGGTGTGGATGTCGCGCATGCCGCAGGCGAGATTGGCCACTTCGAGCCCGCGGGCCATGAAGACATTGGCGTCCGAGCCGCCCCCGGTGCTGCGCGTGGGACAGGCTTGCGTCCCAGCGTGCGGGCCGCCGCCGTGACGAGCCGGACTATGGCGGCGGCGTCGGCGATGTCCAGGCGCTCGTACTGGCGCTCGACCTTGCGCCTCGACCCGGGCCCGGTGCTCGCGGCCCTCCAGGCGTGACGGCATGGCGCGCCACCGCCTCCTCGAACCGCGCGCGCATGTGCTCGGTCTGGGCCTGGAGCTTGGCCTCGGAGATGCTCCGCGTCTCCCCGCGGACCACCACCTGGCTCGGCACGATATTGGTCGCAAGCCCGCCCTGGATGACACCCAGGTTGGCGGTGGTCTCGGCGTCCACTCGTCCCAGTCGCATGCCGGCGATGGCCTCGCTTGCCACCTGGATGGCGCTGATCCCGCGCTCGGGACAGATGCCTGCATGCGCCTCGAGCCCATGGACGGTGAAGGACAGCCGGTTGGCGGCCGGCGCCCGCGTCACCAGCTCGTTCACCCCGTCCACGTCGAGGACCAGGCCACGTCGCGCCCGGAGGCGGCTCGTGTCGAAGTGCTTGGCGCCGAGCAGGCCCGTCTCCTCGCAGATCGTGATGACGACCTCGAGGTCCCCGTGGGGCAGCCGGCGCTCGCGGAGCACTCGGATGGCCTCGAGGATGGCCACCAGCCCGGCCTTGTCGTCGCCGCCCAGCACGCTCGTGTGGTCGGTGTGGATGATGTCGCCCTCGATGACGGTGCGGACCTGGCTGGCCGGGCCCACGGTGTCCATGTGACCGGACAGGAGGAATGGGGCGGCGGCCGCGTCCGTCCCCGTGAAGCGCGCGAGGATATTGCCGGTATTCCCGCCCACTTTCTCGCCGGCGTCGTCCACCTCCACGCTGGCGCCCATGTTCTTGAGGATGGACTCGAGCCGCCGCGCGATCTGGCCCTCCTGCCGGGACAGGCTCGGGATGGCGGTCAGCTCGAGGAACTCTTCCGTCAAGCGCTTCTGGTTGATCATCGCGGCTCACTTTCCCCCAGGTGCTGGCTCATCCAGCCTCGGCTTCGCTCGACGGCATCGCGTTCGATGGCGCAGCTCGGTCAATCGGTGATCGGCTCCCGGAATCCAATGCAATGCCCGGGGCTCGCGCGCGCGGTCGTAGAGCGCCTGGCCCGTGCGCGGGCGGCACCACCTCGTCCGCCTCGCCCTGTATCACGAGGAGATGGCTCACACCCGCCGGCGCTTCCGCGTTGCCGCCGGCTCTCGACTTCCGCGACCAGGGCGGGGCCCAGCCCGGTGGCCTCGGACATCTCACGCGCCTCCAGGTCGCGGAGCACCGCCGGCGCGTTCCAGGTTACCACCACCGGCGCGCCCCGCGCCCGGCCCCGATGGGCGGCGTGCAGCGCGACGAAGCCACCCAGGCTAGAGCCGAGCAGACCGAACGCGGCCGGACAGCGCGGGGTGGGCGGCCAGGCGCTCGAGCACCGCCTCGAGATCGGCGATGCGAGTGGCGATGGTGGCGTCACGGTAGGAGCCGCCGGATTCCCCCGCCCCGCGGAAGTCGAAGCGCGCGAGCGCGAAGCCCGCCTCCGGCATCATCCGGCCGAGGAGCAGGTACTTGTCGCTGTCCTTGGACGCGCCCAGGCCGTGGCACGCGACCACGCACGGGGCGGGACGCGAGGGAGGCAGGTGCAGGACACCGGCGACGGCGAGGGCGCCGACGCGGACGGAGAAACGCTCGCTAGGCCCAGACGAGGTCGAAGAGCCGGCAGACATTCACGGACAGCCGGTACATCGTCTCGTCGACGGGAAGGCGCTTGATCTTGGCCACCTCTTCCGCCACGCGCGCGGCCACCCAGGGCCCCGAGGGCTCGCTCTCGAACTCGCCCCCGTATTGCCACGGGCCGTCGCTTTCCACGAGGAGCGAGTCGAGGGGCACCGCCTCCACCAGCTCGCGGTCGCGCTCGCGGTACACCACCTCGGGCGTCACGGAGACGAAGTGGCCCGCGTCCACGATGGCGCGCGTCACGTCCATCGGCGCCTTGTGCCAGTGGAAGACCGCGCGCTCCACGCCGGCCTTGCCCAGGGCGTCCAGCGCGTCGGCGGCGGCACCGTGGGGCGCGTGCAGCACCACCGGCAGGTCGAAGCGGGCGGCGAGCCGGAGCAGCCGGTCGAGGCGCGCGCGGCCCCGGGCGATGAGCCCCGCCGCGTCGGCAGCGGCGGGGAGGTTGTACCAGGGGAGCCCGATCTCGCCCACCGCGACGATGCGCGCGTGATGCTCGGCGACCTGGGCCTCTACCTGCTCGAGGTCCGCGTCGGTGAGCGCCTCCCACTCCGGATGGAAGCCCAGCGCGGCCCACACCGATTTGCGATGGCCATCGGCCACCGCCAGGGTGCGGGCATTGGTGGCGGGATCGCAGCCCACCGCGACCACACCCCATACGTCCGAGGCCATCGCGCGCGACGAGCATGCCCCGCGTGTCCGCGAAGGCCGCGTCGTGCAGGTGGCAGTGGCTGTCGACGATCACGCGCCCGCCACGACCATGCGACCGATGAGGAGGGTGGGCGCCGCGGTGCGATCCCGGAAGACGAGGTCGTTGCCGACCCCCTCCAGCGCCTGGAACATGTCGAGGAGATTGCCGGCCACCGTGATCTCCTCCACCGGATAGGCGAGCTCGCCGTTCTCGATCCAGTATCCGACGGCGCCGCGCGAGTAGTCGCCGGTGACCCCGTTGACGCCGAAGCCGATGAGCTCGGTGACGTAGAGCCCGTTCTTCACGCCGCGGATGAGCGCCTCCGGCGAGGTCTCGCCGGCGGCGAGGTACAGGTTGGTCGTCGACACGCTCACCCCGCTGCCGTCGCGGGCGGCGTGATGCGTGGACGGCAGTCCCAGCTTGCGGCCACAGTAGCTGTCGAGGAGATAGGAGGCGAGCACGCCCTTGTCCACCAGCACGGTTCGCTGGACGGGCAATCCTTCGCCGTCGAATGGACGCGAGCCGAGCGCGCCCGGCACGGTGCCGTCGTCCACGATGGTGATCGAGGGCGCGGCGATGGACTGGCCGAGGCGGTTCATGAGGAAGACTCGCTCCGCGATAGAGCGCGGGCCCCGCCGCCGCCCCCGCGAGGTGACGGACCAGCGTCGCCGCCATCTGCGCGTCGAAGATGACGGGCACTTCTGCGGTCTTGACGCGCCGGGCGCCCAGCCGGCGCAGCGCGCGCCGGGCGGCCGTCTGCCCGACCTCTTCCGGCGAGTCCAGGCCCGCGCGCCGCCGGGTGATGTGGTACCAGCCATCCCGCTGCATCTCGCCGTTCTCGGTGGCGAGCGGCGAGGTGGAGAGGCTGAAGGACGAGGTCCGGTACTCGCCCGCGAAGCCGTGCGACGTCGCGTAGGCGTAGCGCGCGTGACCGTCCGAGAAGTCCCCGCCCTCCGAGTTGGTGATGCGCGGGTCGAAGGCCAGCGCGGCTTGCTCGCAGCGCCGCGCCAGCTCGATCTTGGCCTCGGGCGCGAGGTCATGGCCGGTGGGATCGTCCAGGTGGAGATCGGGCACCGCGCGGGCCAGGGCGGCGGCGTCCGGCAGCCCGGAAAGCGGGTCGGGCGCGGTGATGCGCGCCAGGGTCACCGCCTCGTCCACCAGGCGCACCAGGGACTCGCGCGAGAGATCGGAGGTGGAAGCGGCGGCGGCGGACCGGCCCACGAACACACGCAGGGCGAGGTGCTGGTCGCGCGCGTGCTTCACCGTGTCCACCTGCCCCATGCGGACCTGCGCCGAGAACGACTGGTCCTCCCCCACATAGGCGTCGGCCTCGGTGGCGCCCTTCTTCCTCGCCCCCTCGAGCACGTCGGCGAGGAGATCGAGCAGGGCGCCCGTCATACCTGGGTGCCGCCGACGGTGATGCCGTCGATGCGAATGGTGGGCAGCCCCACGCCTACCGGCACCGACTGGCCTTCCTTGCCGCAGGTCCCCACGCCCTCGTCCATCTTGAGATCATGTCCCACCCGGCTCACGCGGGTCAGCGCGTCGGGTCCATTCCCGATGAGGGTGGCGCCCTTGACCGGCGCCGTCACGCGGCCGCCCTCGATGAGATAGGCCTCGCTGGCCGAGAAGACGAACTTGCCGCTCGTGATATCCACCTGCCCGCCGCCGAAGTTGACGGCGTAGAGGCCGTGGTCCACGGAGCGGATGATCTCCTCGGGATCGTCCTGGCCGGCCAGCATGAAAGTATTGGTCATGCGGGGCATGGGCGGGTGCGCGTAGGACTCGCGCCGGCCATTGCCGGTGGGCGCCTCCCCCATGAGCCGCGCATTGAGCCGGTCCTGCATGTAGGCGCGCAGCACGCCGTTCTCGATGAGGACATTCGAGCGGGTCGGCACGCCCTCGTCGTCCACGTTGAGCGAGCCGCGGCGATTGGCCATGGTGCCGTCGTCCACCACGGTGACGAGCTCGGAGGCCACCTTCTGGCCGAGCTTCCCGGAGAAGGCCGAGGTGCCCTTGCGGTTGAAGTCGCCCTCGAGGCCATGGCCCACCGCCTCGTGCAGGAGAATGCCCGGCCAGCCCGGTCCCAGCACCACGGTCATGGTGCCCGCGGGAGCCTCCACCGCGCCCAGCTTGAGCACGGCCTGGCGCACCGCCTCCGAGGTGAAGTGCTTCCAGCGCGAGTTCTCGAGGAACCAGTCGAAGGCCACCCGGCCGCCCCCGCCATAGCCCCCGATCTCCCGCTTGCCGTTCTCCTCCGCGATCACGGTGACGCTCAGCCGCGTGAGCGGCCGGACATCGCCCATGGTCCAGCCCGCCGGCCCGGCGATCAGGACGACCACGTCCTCGCTGCCGAGGCTCGCGATGACCTGCTTGACCCGCGGATCCGCGGCGCGCGCGGCGGCATCGACCTGCTTGAGGAGCTCGACCTTTCTGTGGACGTCGGCGGCGATCGGCGGCTCGGCGAGGCGTGTAGAGGTTGTGCGGTCGCGCGCCGGCCGTCACCGGCACCACCGCCGACTCGCCGGCGCCGTCGGCGATGGCGCGGGCCTGTCGCGCGGCCTCCTCCAGATTGGGGAGGGCGAGGTCGTCGGTATGGGCATAACCCGTCCGCTCGCCGGACTGGGCCCGCAACCCCGCCCCCTGGCTCACGTGACGGGAGGCCTTCTTGACGGCGCCCTCCTCGAGAACGAGCTCCTCGCTGATCCGGTACTCGAGATAGAGGTCCGCATGATCGACCCGACGGGCCAGAGTCGACCCGAGCAGGCGCTCCATGACGGACGCGCTCAGGCCGAACCTGTCTGCAAAAAACCGTTCAGGATGCGCCAGCATTCATGTCTCCGTGGGGCTGCGAGGAGGAACACATCCTAGCACTCGCCCCGGTGGGCTCTTTCACTTTTTGTGACGCCAAGTTGGCGCACACGGATTCAGTCACCGACAAAACGGGAGGTCCAGATTTCCAGGCACTTCCGATCGGTTCGGCGAGACTTTACTCGAGGGTCCCTCAGGGTCCGCCCGACCTCGCCTGGAAAGCCTGAACGATCTCGTGGATCTGCCGGAGCCCGCCCAGCACCGCGGGCCCTGGACTCAGGATATCAGCCCCGTCGAGCGGGTGGATCTCGCCGTCCCTCACGGCGCTCATTGCCTCCCAGCCGGGGCGCGCCCGGATGGCCGCGACGTCCACGGGCTTGCCACACCATGAGGCGAGGATGATCTGCGGATCGCGGCGGGTGACCTCGGCGAGATCCACCACCCGCCCGCGCGCGGAGGCCTCGCGACGCAGCTCGGGGAAGATGTCGCGGCCGCCCGCGAGCTCGATGATCTCGGACACCCACCGAATGCCGGCAATGGGGGGATCCGGCCACTCCTCGAAGTAGATGCGAGGACGATCGGGCCACACGCTCGAGTACTCGCGCACCTGCCGGATCTCGTCTCGCATGTCGAGCACGAGGGCGCGCGCGCGATCGACCAGCCCCAGAGCGCCTCCGACCATCAGGATGGCCTGAAAGATGTCGTCCACCGAGCGCTGATTGGTACACAGCACGGTGAGGCCGGCGCGCAGGAGCTCGGCGGTGACGTCGGCCTGGAGATCCGAGAACGCCAGCACGAGCTCGGGCTCGAGCTGGACGATGCGGTCGGTGCGAAACGTGGTGAAGCCGCCTACGTGGGGCTTGTTCCGCGCCTCGGGCGGGCGCTCCGCGGTGCCGGGCACGCCCACCACGCGGTCCCCCGCGCCCAGCGCGTAGCAGATCTCGACGTGCTCGGACGAGAGACAGACGATGCGCCCCGGGAACTCCGCGGCGGACTTGCCGTACATGCCCTGGACCATACCAGATGCGGACCCCGGGGCCGTCCGGATGCTGAGCGCCCCCGATGCTATACTGCCCGCGCATGATCGGCCCTTCGGCGGAAGAGGTTCCGGTCCCCCCGCCTCCGCGTTCCGCACGCTACTTTTCGCCCTGGCTCACCACGCTCTGCACCGTCGTCGCCGTGGTCCTGGTTTCGCTCTACGCCGCGCCCTGGCGGGATTCACCGCTCGATCAGCTCGAACAGCCGGCGGAGTCCCTCGAGCGGCTGGTCACGCGCGACCTCGACGTCCGCGACGCGCTCCGCTCGGCGCCGGCCTGGGAGCGATGGCTCTACGCGGGGCTGGCGGGCTCCGACAATCCGGTGGCGGAGGCGCTGCGCTGGTACGACGAGCTGCTCGAGGCGGTGGATTCCGAGGCCGCCGCGCTCTACCATGCCATCCTGCAGGCCGAGGCGGGCGAGCCGGCGCCCGATGACGAGCAGGCCGACGAAGCGGTGGTGGCGGCGTACTCCCCGCAGCCACTGACTCAGCAAGAAGCCGCCGCGCTGATCGCCCGCATTCGCGGCACCCTGCCCCAGAACTGGTTCACCGACACCCTGGTGGCGCGGCTCGCGCGCAAGGCGGGCGATCTCCCGACCGCGGAGCGCGCCCACGCCGACATCGTGGCCCGGGGCCGTGGCCTCCTCGGCCGCTGGCTGGGTCTGACCGCGACCGAGCTGGCGCTCATCGCGCTCACGATCGCGCTGCTCGTGGTGGCGCGGGCGCGCGGCAGCATCCCACGACTGGCCGCCGCCCCCCTGCCGCCCACCTGGGGATTCGCCGACGGCTATGCTCTCGTGGTGCGCGGCGTGCTCGGGCTGCTGGGCCTCACGCTCGTGGTTCTGTTCCTTTTGCCCGACTCCCGGGGGCTCCTCCGCGTCGCGTCGTTCGCGGCCGGGCTCCCGGTCATCCTCTGGACCATCGCTTATCATCGCGCGCGCGGCGAATCGTTTCGCGCCGCCTTCGGCCTGGGGCTGCCCTGGGGCCGCCTGGGCTGGCTCCTCGGTGCGGCCATGGTGCTCGCCGGGGTCGGCGGCGCTGCGGAGGCCGGGATGGGCGCGCTCGCGAACGCGCTCGGCGTGGAGACGCACTGGGCGGACGGGCTACCGGAAGACCTACTCTGGGACCCGCCCTGGCAGGTCGTGCTGGGCACTCTGGACACCGTCGTCTGGACACCCTTCGTCGAGGAGCTCACCTTTCGCGGCCTCCTCTACGGCACGCTGCGCACGCAAACCGGCCCCCCGCTGGCCGCCATGGCGAGCGCCTGCATCTTCGCCATCGCCCATGGCTATGGGCCGACCGGGTTCATCTCGGTGCTCATCTCGGGGTTGCTCTGGGCGGTCGCGTACGAGCGGACGCGGAGCCTGCTGCCGGGAATCCTGGCGCACGCGGCCACCAATCTGTCGGTGACCGTCACCTACCTCCTGCTGCTTCGCTTCTGAGAGAAAGGCTGGCTCGGCCGCTCAGGCCTTGGCGCCGTCGAAGAGCTCGGTCCTCGCGATCTTGCGCTGGAAGGCGAGATAGGCTTCCTTCGTCAGGCGCGGCTTCTCCGCGCGGAGCACCTCCCGCGCGCCTTCCGCATCGCCGTACAGCATGTCCACCGCCATCAGCGCCAGCTGCTTGGCCGGCTCGAGATAGGCGAGCCGGGGGTCGGCGATACCGTAGTCGGCGCCGTGCCCGCTGCCCTGGGCCCCGCCCATATACGGATGCAAGGTCGGCATGAGGTGGGAGATGTCGCCCATGTCGGTGGAGCCGCTCCGGTGCCCGGTCCGCGTCACCTGGTCCTCGCCGAGGAGCGCCTTCGCATTCACCGCGAAGCGGTCGGCCATGCCCAGGTGATTGAAGAGCGGCAGATAGCCCGGCAGGGTCTCGATCTCGACCTGGGCGCCCAGCGCCAGCGCGCCCGCGCGCAGCGCGCGGTCCACGCGGACATTGGCGTCGAGGATGGCGTCCACCGTCTTGCCGCGCACATAGGTCTCGATGCGTACCTCGCCGGGGATCACGTTCACCTGGCTGCCGCCATGCGTGATGATGGGATGGACGCGAATGGAGTCCTCGTCGCGGAAGGTCTCGCGGATGGCGTTGATCGCGGCCAGCCCGATACTGGCGGCGTAGAGCGCGTTGACCCCGAGGTGCGGCGCTCCGCCGGCGTGCGACGCGCGGCCGATGTACCGCACGGTCTTCACGATGCAGCCATTGTTGGAGGCGGAGACGCCCGCCTTCTTCATCTCCGGCTGGGACGTCGTGTGGATCATCATGGCGAGATCCACGTCGTCGAAGTGCCCGAGGCGGAGCAGCTCCGGCTTGCCGCCGAGGAACTCGAGCCGGCCCTCCCGCGCCTGCTGCACCCGCCACTCGACGTCTCCGTATTCCTCGGCGGGTACCGCGAAGAAGACGACGCGCCCGGCCAGGTGCTCGAAGGCCTTGGCCCCGATCAGACCCATGGCCGCGCCGAGCAGGCCCGCAACTTGCGCGTTGTGGCCGCACGCATGCGCCGCGCCGGTTTGCGGATCGGCCACCGGGTGCCCGGCCACGACGAGGCCGTCCAGCTCGCCGAGCAGGGCGAAGGTGGGACCGTCCTTGGCGCCCCGCGCCTCGGCGCGCACGCCGGTGATCGCCAGTCCCCCCTTGGGCGAGAGTCCCAGCCCGCTCAGCGTCTCCTCGACCAGCCGCGCGGTCTTGAACTCCTTGAAGCCGAGCTCGGGATGCCGGCGTATGGTCTCGCCGATCTCGATGATCTTGTCGGCATTGCGGTCGATGGCTTCGCAGATGCTCTGCTTCAAGGCGGCGGCGGTGGTCATGTCGCGTCCTTTCGATTGGTGGGAAGGGGCGGTCGCAAGGGCGAGGCCCGGGTGCGCGCGGCTACCATCACGCGCGGCCCAGGGCGTCGAGGAAGGACCGCGTAGCCTCCGCGGGCCGCGGGGCGGCCAGGATGGCAGAGATCACCCCTACCCCGACGGCGCCGGCCGCGAGCACGTCCCGGACGCGTGCGGCGCTGATCCCGCCGATGGCGAGCACCGGTGTCGCGACGGCGGCAGTCACCCGGCGCAGCGCCTCGAGGCCTTGAGGCGGGACCAAAGGGCCGCTTGGAGGGTGTGTCGCAGATCGGACCGAAGACGATGAAGTCCGCGCCCTCGGTGGCTGCGGTCCGCGCCTCCTCGACGGAGTGAACGGAGGCGCCCACGATGAACCGGGGACCGCCGACCGCGCGCATGACGGAAACCGGCAATGACTGGTGGGTCCGCTGCACGCCGTCCGCCTCCACCGCCAGGGCCACGTCTGCGCGGTCATTGATGAAGCAGGCGCGCCTGACGGCGTCGGGTGGACTCGCGGAGCGAGGTAGCCAGCTCGAGCAGCGGGCGAACGGTAAGGTCCTTCTCGCGGAGCTGCACGGCGCGGAGCCCTCGCCTCGAGGCACTCCGCCACCACCTCGGGCAGCGGCCTCGTGGACTGCTGACGGTCGGTCACGAGGAGCAGCGCGAAACCGAGGCTCTCGCTCAGCTCGTGCTCCAGTCGGGCACCCCCTCGATGGGCGAGGAGGCGGTGGCGTAGAGCTTCTTGCCGATGCGTCCGGCCTTGAAGGCGAGCCGTCCCGCCTCCACCGCGAGTCGCATGGCGGTGGCCATGGCCACGGGGTCCTTGGCGCCGGCGATGGCGGTATTCATGAGGACGCCGTCGCAGCCCAGCTCCATGGCGATGGCGGCATCGGACGCGGTGCCCACGCCCGCGTCCACGATCACCGGCACCGTCACCGCCTCGAGGATGAGCTTGAGGTTGTACGGGTTGCGGATGCCCAGCCCGGAGCCGATGGGCGCCCCCAGCGGCATGACCGCCGCGGCGCCCGCGTCCTCGAGCTTCTTGCAGGTGACGGGATCGTCATTCGTATAGGGCAGGACGCTGAAGCCCTCGCGGGCGAGCGTCTTCGTGGCCTCGAGCAGCCCCAGCGTGTCGGGGAAGAGCGTGCGCGAGTCGCCGATGACCTCCAGCTTGACCAGCGTGCCGAGGCCGGCCTCGCGGGCGAGATAGCAGGTGCGCACCGCCTCATCCGCGGTGTAGCAGCCCGCGGTATTGGGCAAGAGGGTGTAGCGCTTGGTGTCGATATAGTCGAGCAGCGATTCCCCCTGCCCCGGCAGGCTTACGCGGCGGACCGCCACGGTGACGATCTCCGCGCCGGATGCCTCGATCGCCTCGCGCATGTTCTCGAACGAGGGATACTTGCCCGTGCCCACGATGAGCCGGGACTTGAACTCCTTGCCCCCGAGCCACAGTGACGTGTCGTACATGGCGTTATCCTCCTCCCATCGGGCGCACGATCTCGACCTTGTCTCCGTCCTTGAGCACGGTGTCGGCGAACCGATCGCGCGGCCACACCTCGCGGTTGAGCGCCACCGCGGTGAACTCGCGGCGGACCTTGAGGTGGCCGAGCAGGCCATCGACGGTGAGCCCGTCCGGCAAGTCCATCGGCTGGCCATTCACGTTGACGGTCATCGCATCCCCGAAAGCAAAAAACCGCACCTCAACGGGTGCGGTCGGAGTGCGACGATCGCGCCGCGTTCCCTTCGCTGGGATTATCCAGATCAGGTTCGAGGGGTCCCGGGCCGCACCCGGTTCTCAGGAAACCTCCCCCCGCGTCGCTGCTGGATTATACCCCACCGTCAAGCTGGCGGGCGAGCGCATCCGGGTCCGACGTGGGGGCCTGGCAGACATACTTCCGGCAAAGGTAAGCCGGTGGGTCGGCCGGCCTCCGCCCGCTTGCCGGTGAGGAGCGGCAGCGCCGAGGCGTCCGTTGCTGCCCTCCGCGGCTCCCGCGACCACGCGGTTCGGGAGATAGCGGCCGAAGACCTCGGTCAACAGCCGGGTCAACAGCCGGGCATCAACTGGTCCGCGGCGGTCTCACCGCCCGCGCCGGCCGGCCAGACCAGCGCGATCTCGGGCACCGGCCCCAGGTGGAAGTCCAGCGCGGCGAGGTAACGCCCGAAGCCCGTGGGATACCGCCGCATGAGATCCGCCATGGGCCGCAGCGCGCGGAGCGCCTGGCGCTCGTAACGCTCCTCGCCCAGGTGCGCGGCTAGTCGGAGCAGCCACTCGATGGTCACCGAGGTGCCGCTCGGCACCGCATTGTCGAAGAGGCTCCGGGGCCGGACGACGAGGGCTTCTTGATCGGACCCAGTATCGAAGAACGCCTCCTTCGCCTCGTCCCAGTAGAGCCGCAGCGCGTCTTCGGCGAGCGCGCGCGAGTGGTCCAGCCAGCGCCGGTCGAAGGTCGCTTCGTAGGCGTCGAGCAGCCCCGCGCCGACCATCGCGTGGTCCTCGAGATAGCCGAGAATATGCGACCGGCCGTCCTTCCAGGAGCGATGGAGGCGGCCGCCCACGATCATCTGGGAGGTGAGAAAGTCAGCGCTACGCGTGGCGGCGGCGAGATAGTCCGCCCGTCCCAGGGCGCGTCCCGCCTCCGCGAAGGCGGTGAGCATGAGCCCATTCCAGCCAGCGAGCACCTTGTTGTCGAGGCCGGGGTGCACCCGCTTCTCGCGGATCGCGAGGAGGATCCCGCGGGCGCGGACGATATGCTCGGCGAGGCGCTCGACCGAGATGCCCGAGGCTCTCCGCCACCTCGGCGGGCGGCGCGCGGCACGTGCAGGATGCTGTGGCCTTCGAAGTTCGGCCCGGCCGCCACGCCCCAGAAGGCGAGCGCCGCCTCCGCCGTCTCCGTCTCCGGGATCAGCGCCCGGATCTCCTCGGGGGTCCAGACGAAGAACTTGCCCTCCACGCCTTCGGAGTCCGCGTCCTGGGCGGAGAAGAATCCGCCCTCGGGATGCGTCATCTCGCGCAGCACGTAGTCGAGCGTCTCCTCGGTGATGCGCCGGTACTCTCCATCGCCGGTGGCGAGCCAGGCGTGGAGGTAGAGGCGGGCGAGCTGCGCATTGTCATAGAGCATCTTCTCGAAGTGCGGCACCAGCCACTGGGCGTCCACCGAGTAGCGGTGAAAGCCGCCGCCCGAGCTGATCGTACATGCCGCCCCGGGCCATGCGGGTGAGGGTGAGGCGCACCATGTCCAGCGCGCGCGGGTTCTTGCTGCGCGCCCAGAAGCGGAGCACCGAGTCCCAGATCATGGGCTGGGGGAACTTGGGCGCGCCGGACGTGCCGCCCTCCCGCTCGTCGAAGTGCTGGGAGACGCCCTGGAAGGCGTTGAACAAGATGTCGTCCGTCAGGACGGTGGCGGAGGCCCGGAGCCCCTCGCTCTGGCGCATCTGCTCGAGGAGCTGCTTTCCCGACTCCGCCACGTCGCCGCGGCGCGAGCGATAGGCCTCGGCCACGCCCTGCAGCACGCGCGGAAAGGCAGGCATGCCGTGGCGCTCCTCCGGCGGGAAGTAGGTGCCGCCGTAGAAGGGCACGCCCTCCGGGGTGAGGAATACCGTCATGGGCCAGCCGCCGTGACCGGTGAGCGCCTGGACCGCCTGCATGTAGATCTGGTCCACGTCGGGGCGCTCCTCGCGGTCCACCTTCACGTTCACGAAGAGCTCGTTCATGAGGCCGGCAATGGCGGGGTTCTCGAACGACTCGCGCTCCATCACATGGCACCAGTGACAGGCGGAGTAGCCGACGGAGAGCAGCAGCGGACGGTCCTCGCGGCGCGCGCGCTCGAAGGCTTCCTGGCCCCACGGGATACCAGTCCACCGGGTTGTGGGCGTGCTGGAGGAGATACGGACTGGTCTCGCGGGCGAGGCGGTTCTCGGTCACGGAGCGTTTTCCGGCTGATCTAGACGAACGGGAGCGCGGCGACCCGCGCGGGGATGAGCGGCGCGCCGGCGCCGACGGCCACCGGAGCGCCCGGCTCGAGGTGCTCGCGCCGGAGATAGCCCAGGGCGATGGGGACGCCGAGCGCGAGGGAGCGTGCGGATGACGTGACGCGGCCGATCTCCTTGCCGTCCGCCATGACGGGGGTTCCCGGCCCAGGCACGGTCTCGCCCTCGAGGCGCAGCCCGGCGAGCGCGCGGTTGACATGCCCGCGGTACTTCACCCGCGCCACCAGCTCCTGGCCGATATAGCAACCCTTGGTATAGCTGATGAGGTCCTCGCGGCGGAGCTCCGGCAGCAGCACCGTCTCGTCCACGTCTACTCCGAAAACGGGCTCGCCGCCCTCCACGCGGAGGACCTCGGCCGCCTCGTCGTCACGGGCACGCGCGCCGGCCTCGAGCAGCGACCCGCGTGAGCGCCGGAGAGTCGTCGGGTGCGACCCAGAGGAAGAAGCCCGGCCCGGGGCCGAATTCGGAGCGTTGTATCACCCGCGCCTTGATGCCGCCGAGGGCCATCTCGGCGTGCGCGTGCGGCTCTGCGGGCATCGGACCGCCGGCGAGTCCCTCCAGCAGCGACTGCGCCCGTGGCCCCTGCAAGGAGAGCACCGCGTACGCCTCGTCCATGGGCTCGAACGAGACCTTCTCCGAGATGAGGTACTTGTCGAGCAGCTGCAAGGTCTTCTCGGTGAGGCGGGGCGGCAGCTCGAGCAGCAGGCGGTCGGCGAGCGCATACACGCGTAGCAGCGCCATGACCTTGCCGTGGGCATCGAGGAAGGCGGCCGCGCAGCCCTGGCCGGGGGCGAGCGCCTTCACGTCATTGCTCAGCATGCCCTGGAGAAAGCTCGCCCGGTCCCGCCCTTCCACCTCGGCCTTGCCGAGTCGGAGCGATCGCGAAGCCCGGCGCGCCTCACGGACGGCGCGATACTGCTCGGCGAGCGACGGCATGGGGCATGACGTCATTGTTGTCGGCGGCAGAGAGGAAGTCAACTTGCGGCCCTGCGCGGAGTCCGTCAGAATGCCGCCGTGCCCGCGCCGATACGCGTCGCCCCCGCTCTTCGCCGCCGCTTCCAGCGCGGGCTCCTGGCGTGGTATGCGCGGCATCGGCGTCCCCTGCCCTGGCGCGAGACGCGCGATCCGTATCACATCCTCGTGTCGGAGATCATGCTGCAGCAGACCCAGGTCGATCGGGTCATCCCCAAGTATCACGAGTTCCTCGGCCGCTATCCCACCCTTGCCCTTCTCGCTCAGGCCGACACCGCGGATGTGACCCGGACCTGGTATCCGCTGGGCTACAATGCCCGGCCGGTGAACCTCCAGGGCATGGCCCGGGAGACGCTCGCACGGTACGGAGGGCGGCTCCCCGACGATGCTGCCGCGCTCCGGAGCATGCGCGGCATCGGCCGCTATACCGCGGGGGCGGTGCTCTCCTTCGCCTTCGGCCGCGACGCCTGTGTCGTGGACACCAATGTGCGCCGGGTGCTGGGCCGCATCCTGCTCGGGCCGCGGCGGCTGGCCAGGTTGCGCGGGCAGAAGACCATGTGGGATCTCTCCGCGGCGGTGCTTCCCGCCGGACGCGCCTATGACTGGAATCAGGCGCTGATGGACTTCGGCGCCACCTGGTGCACCGCGCGGGCGCCTCGCTGCCGGCCCTGTCCCATGCGCGGGTTCTGCCTGAGCTACCCCGCTACCGCCCCGCGCAGGCGCCGGCGCCCCTGATGGATCCCGGTGGACCCGATCCGCGCCATCGCGGTCGTGGCCGCGGTGATCGAGCGCGAGGGCAAGATCCTCATCACCCGGCGCCCGCCGGGTTCGCACCTGGCCGGCTTCTGGGAGTTCCCGGGCGGCAAGGCGATGCCCGGAGAGGCCGATCGCGAGGCGCTCGCCCGCGAGCTCCGCGAGGAGCTGGGCGTGGCGGCGATCGTGGGGGAGCCGGTGGAGATCGTCGAGTGGCACTACCCGGACAAGCATGTCCGGATCGAATTCTTCCGCTGCGACATCCAAGGGCGAGCCTCGCTCGCTGGAGGGTCAGGAGATGGCGTGGGTGGCGCCGGCCGAGCTCGGCCGCTACGAGTTTCCGCCCGCGGACGCGGTGCTGCTCGACCGCCTCAGGCGGCCGTGACGGCGGAGCGCTCGCCGCGGCGGCTCCAGGCGCCCCAGCCGAGGACGGCGGCATAGACGGACGAGCCCGGCGACCTGGAAGGCGAGCGTCCGCATCACCAGCATGGATGCCGCGACGAGGCAGATGCCCCGTAGTCCCCAGCCGAGCGGGCCCCAGCCATGCCCCACCACCATCGAGGCCAGGGCGGTGGCGGATACCGCGGCGAAGCCGGACATGAGGATGATCTGGCCCCAGTCGCCCTTGAGCAGGAGCTCGGGGTGGAAGACGAAGGCGAAGGGCACCAGGAAGCCCGCGATGCCGAGGCGGAAAGCCTCGATGCCGGTGGCGAACATGTCCGCTCCCGCGATATTGGCGGCGGCGAAAGCGGTGACGGCGTCGGGCGGCGTGAGATCCGAGAGCACGGCGTAGTAGAAGACGAACAGGTGGGCGGCGAGGAGGCTCACGCCGAGATTTCCCAGCGCCGCCGCGCCCACCGTCACCGCGATCACATAGGCGGCGGTGGTGGGGATGCCGGTCCCGAGCACCGAGACCACCAGGAACACCAGGACCATGGCGACGAGCAGAATGCCCCCGGCCCAGTTCACCACGGTGCCGCCGAAGGCCAGCGCGGCGCCGGTGCGCGTGAGCACCCCCACGATCATGCCCGAGCCCGCCAGGGCCACCGCGATGGTGGCGGCGCCGAACGCGGCCTCCACGAGGGCGTCCCAGCACTTGCCCGGGGTCATCCAGGTGGCGCGGTCGAAGAAGGACAGGATGAAGGTGACGACGATGGTGT
Source organism: uncultured Candidatus Rokubacteria bacterium (assembly GCA_963733725.1). Classification (GTDB taxonomy): domain Bacteria; phylum Methylomirabilota; class Methylomirabilia; order Rokubacteriales; family CSP1-6; genus DASRWT01. Next base: position 421,062 of record CAVTFC010000018.1, read on the forward strand.
AGAAGGCGGCGCCCGTGGGCGAATATCCCTGGGCGAGCAGATAGACGATCATCACGAAGGGCAGCGCGAAGTAGCCCCGCCGGAGGACAGGCCGCCACGAGGGCCGCTCGCTCAGTGGCACCGACTGCACGCCGTAGCGGAGGGCGAGGAAGTGGACCATGGCGAAGAGCCCGATGTAGTAGAGGAGGGCCGGGATGGCGGCGGCCTTGATGATGTCGAAGTACGAGATGCCGGTGATCTCCGCCATGATGAAGACGCCCGCGCCCATGACCGGCGGCATGATCTGGCCCCCGGTGCCCGCGATGGCCTCGATGGCGGCGGCGTTCTTGGCCGAGTAGCCGCCCTTCTTCATCAGCGGGATGGTGAAGGAGCCGGTGGCGTAGACATTGGCCACCGTCGAGCCCGAGATGGTTCCGAACAGCGCGGAGCCGATCACCGCGATCTTGGCGGGCCCGCCGCGGGCCCAGCCGGCCAGGCCCACCGCGACGTCGATCACCCACTCCCCGACGCCCGCCCGCATCATCGACCGAGGCGAAGAGGACGTAGATGAAGAGAATGTTCGCGGAGATCCCGGTGAGAAAGCCGTACATCCCCTCGTCGCCCGCGAGATAGACGAACTCGACCATGCGGGGAAAGGTGTAGCCCTTGAAGTTGAAGAGGCCCGGGACCCACTGGCTGGTGGCGAGGTAGACCAAAGACAACGAGATGGTCAGCGCCATCCAGGGGGACAGCGAGCGCCGGCATCCCTCGATGATGAGGACCGCCATCATCGAGCCCAGCACGACCTCGACGGGGAGCACCGGCGAGGCGCCCTCCCAGCGGTGATCCAGGCGGCTATGGTCCCAGATGAGATACGCGCTGGCGAGCCAGGAGATGCTGGCCCAGATCCAGTCCGGCCCGCTGGGCCGGTGCCGGGGCGACTTCTTGTTGCACGGGAAGGCCAGGAAGACGAGCGGAACGAGGAAGAGGAGGTGCATCGAGCGCTGGATGCGCGGCTCGAAGACTCCGTAGCCGGCAGTATAGAGGTGAAATAGCGAGGCGAGGCTCGCGTAGGCTCCCAGCGACCACTTGACGGGGCCCGTCAGCGTTCTGATGCTGCGATCTCCCGTGCGAAGCGGTACTGCCGGCCAGTCACGGAATCACCCGGTCCGCCCGCAGGAGCAGCGATTGCGGGATCGTGAGCCCGAGCGCCTTCGCGGCCTTGAGGTTGACGACCAGCTCGAACTTGGTGGGCTGCTCGACCGGCAGGTCGGCGGGCTTGCGTCCTTTCAGGATCCTCTCCACGAAGGTCGCGGCACGCCGGAAGATGTCCTGAATATCCGGTCCGTAGGACATGAGCCCTCCGGCTTCGGAAAACGCTCGATTCTCGTAGATAGTCGGAAGCCGATGCTTGGCGGCAAGCCTGACCAGCCGCTGTTTCTCCGCGTGGAAGAGGGCGGAGGCCACCGGCATGACGACAGCAACACGCTCGCGGACGGCCGACGAAAAGGCGGCGTCGATGTCATCGGCGCCGCCGGCCTCCAGACGCACGAGCTGGAAACCCAGTGAACGTGCGCCCGCCTCCAGCGGAGGGACCATGTGCGCGCGCTGTCTTGGCTCGTAGAGGACACCGAGTCGAGACGCTCGTGGAATCAATTCCCGGAGGAGCTCCAGCCGTTTGACGTTGAGCTCGGTCATGATGGCGAGGCCGGTCATGTTGCCGCCAGGCTGCGACAGGCGGGGAATCAGACCCATTCCCACGGGGTCGCCGCTGACGAAGACGATGGGGATCGTGGCGGTCGCCTGCTTGGCGGCCGCCGCCGCCGCGCTCCCGTCCGTCACGATGACAGCAGGATTGCGGCGCACGAGATCGGCAGCCGCGATCGCCAAGCCTTCGGACGCGCCGCCGGCGTACCGCGGCTCGATGGTGAGATTGGTCCCCTCCACGAGGCCGAGGGCGCGGAGGCCGGCCCGGAAGGCATCCATATTGTCGAGGTTTGCCGCCGGGGCAAGCCAGCCGATTCGATACATTTGCCCCGACGGCTGCGCCCAGGCGGCGGCCGGCGCGCCGGCAGTCGCCACCGCGAGGGTTGTGATGAAGGTGCGTCGGCCGTTCACGCGCTACCGAGGGGGGCTCCGCGTCGGCTCGCTACTTCAGCCAGCCCTTTTCCTTGTAATAGCGCTCGGCACCGGGATGCAGCGCCACACCCAGGAAGAGATGGCCCTTGGAGGGCTCGTAGTCGGCGAGGCTGCCGTGGATCTTCCGCACCCGGTCCGCGTTCTCGTTGAGCGTCTTGGCCAGGGTGTAGGCGGTGTCATTGGACATCTTGGTCGACACCGTGATGGTGGTGCCCATGGTGGCCGAGACCACCGGCTCACTCCCGTTGGCCGCCTTGGGATAGGTGCCGGCAGGAATCACGCCCTCGCCCAAGCCGAACTTGCCGAGGTACTCGAGCAGGGGCTTGGGGAAGGCCAGGAGCTTGAGATCGCGGCCCACCGAGGCCTCGGTGATGGAAGCGCCGGGCAGCGCGAGGAAGGTGAAGGTCCCGTCCACGTTGCGGTCCTTGAAGGCGCCCGCCTGCTCGGAGTAGGAGCCGCGGAAGAACTTGGCGCCCGCCGCCTCCCAGGCCTTGTAGCAGTCCTCGATCTTCGCGCCCGAGCAAAGGCCGTAATGCACCATCACCTTTTCGAACACCCACACGTCAGACGAGCCCGGCTTGGAGATGGCGAGACGGATGGGCTTCTTGCCCTTGATGATCTCCTCCAGGCTCATCTTGGCGTAGGGCGAGTCATTGGCGACGTAGAAGTGAAAGGTGTTGAGGCTCATATTGCCGGCGATGGCTCGAAGGTCCGGCATCGCCTTGCCGGGATACGGGTCCTCGCCGCGAAGCGCCGCGCCGAGCAGCGGCGGCAGGCCCATGCCGATCTCTGCTTCGCCGGCCTGCACCAGTACCGGGTTCTGGGTGCCGCCGCCCGGGACCACCTTGATATTGAGTCCGGCCTTCTCGCGCATCAGCTCCGCCATGCCGCCGGAGATGGTGTACCAGCCGCCGCCTACTGCCCCCGCCGTCCACGTGAGGGACTGCTGCGCGGGGGCGGGCAGGACCGACGCGGCGAGGAATGCGAGCGCTCCGAGTATGGACAGTGCCTTCTTGCGCATCGGGATGAGCCTCCTGTCAAAACATGTTGGCATGGGGGTCATGCGGGCCGGGGCGGCAGCCCGTCTCGCACGGCGTCGTGCACCATCCGGACCAGGGTGGTGATGTCGAAGACGGGCAGCCCGGTGGCGTGCTGGATATCCGCGCGGTAGGGCGGCATATTGGTGCATTCGAGCACGAGGGCGCCAATCTCCGGATGCGCCTCCACCAGCCGCCGCGCCACCGTAAGATGCTCCTGCCGCGCGGCCTCCACGTCCAGCTCGAGGAGGTTGTCGAGCATCACGCGCGTGAACTCCTTTTCCGTCTCGAGCCCGGCCACCACGGTAGGGATCTCGGCGCCAATCCCCGCCCCGGCATAGTGCTCGGGTCGGAGCGACGAGGCGTCCACCGTCATGATGCCCACCGCGCGGCCGGGCGGCAGCATGCGGTGCACCAGCGGCACCAGCATCAGGCTCGACGTGAAGACGGGCACCGACACCGCCGCCGCCACCTCTCCCTGGAACTTGGCGAGGAAGCCGCAGTTGGTGGTGATCGCCCGCACGCCCTCGCGCTCGAGAAAGCGCGCGCCCTCGATGAAGGAGGGCAGGAGCGCCCGCTGGCCGCCCCGCACCACCTTGTCGGGGGAGGCGCCGTCCACCCGGTGGTAGCGCACGGGGAAGTCGAAGGTGCCGGCATTGCCCATGTCCCCGGGAATGCGGGGGAAGTGCGTATCGAGCATGAGAATGCCGACCGAGAAGCCGAAGATATTGGGGCCGCCGCGGACGCGCATCGGAGGCCTCAGTTCAGCTCGGAGAGCTTCTGGCGGACGCGCCGGAGATGCCCGCGCATCTCGGCATTGTCGGAAGCGTCGGGGAACTCCGTGACGTACCGTTCCCAGTCCGCGAGGCCCCGCCGGTAGTCGCCGGCCTTGGCCAGCGCGATGCCGCGGTCGCGGCGCTCGACTCCGGAGGCGGGGTCGAGGACCAGGATCCGATCGCTCACCGCGACCGCCCGGGGCCAGTCCTCCCGGCGCCAGTAGGTGGCCTTGAGGTTGGCGAGCATCCGCGTGAGGAACTGGCGCCCGCCCACCGGCACGAAGGACGCCTCCGTGAGCCGGACCCGCTTGCCCAGGGCGCGCGACACCACCTCCCGGCAGCTTTCCGGAGTGAGGATGGCCCCGCCGTGGAACGGATCGAGCAGGATCGGCGAGGCGTCCAGCCTCACGCCGGTGATGAAGTGGCCGGGCAGCCCGATGCCCTCCATGGGAAGGTCGAGCCGCTTTCCCACCTCGATGAGGACGAGGGACAGCGAGATCGGAATGCCCACCCTGCGGTCCAGCACGTCGGAGAGAAAGCTGTTCCGCGGGTCGAAGTAGTCATCGCGATTGCCCTTGAAACCCTGCTCGGCGAAGAGGTACTCGCGCAGTCGGTGCAGCCGTTCCAGCGGGCTTCCCGCGCCCGGACTCCTCGCGACCTCCTCCGCCAGCCCATCCAGCCGGCGCAGATACCGCCCCGCGTCGAGCTCGGGGTACTCCATGCGGGAGAGCGCCAGGGCGGCGCGGGAGAGGCTGATGTCGGCGTCGGGACGCTCGACCTCGGTGGCCCAAGCGGTGAGCGACGGATCCGCTTCCATCAGCACCCCGGGGCGTGGTGGATGCCCGCGGTCCGGAGCGCCGCCGTCTGGAGCTCCTCCGCGAGCGAGAGCGTCCGCGCAGCCGCGCGGCGGGCGGCCTCCTGCGCCTCCGGGCTGGTGGCGAAGCGGAGCAGCAACCGCCGGCCCAGCTCGTGGTGGAAGCGCTCGTCCGGCTCGATGATGTCCCGATAGAGCGTGGCCGTCGCGCCGTCCCCTGCCCGCTCGCAGAACTCGATGAACTGGCGGTTCTTCACCACCGCGATAGCCTCGCGGGTGAACTGGCCCGCCGCCACGCGCTCCACCGTGGTCTCCAGCGAGTCGAGGTACTGGAAGAGCGGGCCATAGCCCTTGGCGAGGGGATCGAATCCGGTGGCGTCGAAGCCCAGCTCCTTCAGCCGGTCCGCGATGAGCCGGTAGTGCTTGGCCTCATCCCCGGCCTGCCGGGCGAAGGCCAGCTTGACGTCCACGTCGTCGGTCCGCACCAGCCAGCGCGCGGCGATCTCGGTGGCCTCGACCTCGTTCTTGAGCGCGACCTTCAGGAGATTGAGCACGGTGAGGCTGCCCTCGACCTCGGGCTTGAGCGTGGCCTCCGGATCCAGCCGCCGGAGCAGGGCCTGGTTCTCGCGGTCGAGCGCCCCCACGAAGTCCTGTGGCGTCATGCGGGCGCTCCCTCGCGGAGTATTTGCGGGAGCTCCTGGGTCAGGGTTTCCTTGGTGACCACGCGATCGCAGCGGTCGTGGAGCGGCTGGGTCTGGCGCGCGAGAACATGCGTGGTGTATCCCAGCACCGAGACGCCCGGGGCCTTGGCGGCCACGGTATCGAGCAGCGCCCCGTGATCCCAGCCCGGGGTGGTGAGGTCCATGATCACGAGGCCGGGCGGATCGCCCTCGAGCGCGGCGGCCAGCTCCTCGGGGCTGCGCGCGAAGCCCAGCGGGGTGCCGACCAGCTTCGCCGTCTCCCGGATGCGGGCCACGAAGAAGAGGTCCTTCACCACCGCCACCACGCGCCGCACGCTCTAGTCGTCCTGCTCCTCGACCCCCATCCAGTACTTGTTCCACTCCGCCAGGTGGGTGAGGGTCGAGAGGTCCTTCATGCGATCGAGATAGACCAGCCCCCGGAGGTGATCGGTCTCGTGCTGGATCACGCGCGCGAAGAACTCCTTGGCGACCACGTCGATCCGGTTGCCCTCGCGGTCATAGGCTTCGAGGCGCACCGCCGTGTAGCGCGGGACGACACCGCGCATGTCGGGAACCGAGAGGCAGCCTTCCCAGCCCTCCTCCATCTCGGCCGCGAGTGGCGTCACTACCGGATTGATGAGGACGGTAAGCGGGATGGCATCCGCGTCGGGATAGCGAGGATTGTCCTTCACCTCGATGACGCAGACCTGCTTGAGCACATGCACCTGGGTGGCGGCGAGGCCGGCTCCGTTGTACTCGCGCATGGTCTCGATCAGGTCATCCACGAGCCGCTGGGTCTCGGGCGAGCGGATGGCGTCGACGTCAATGGGCTCGGCCACCTGGCGCAGCACGGGATGACCGAGACGGGCGACCTTGAGAATGGCCATGTATATCCTCCTGGGCGTCGAAATTGTAGCACGGGCTTTCGAGGTCAGGGCCACTTGGCGCCATAGCCGTGGGGAGCATACCCCTCGAGATACCGGAGCAGCGCGTCCACGTCGGGGGCTGGATACCAGAGGTCGAGATACTCCGGCTTGATGAAGCCCGTGTCGATGCCCCGCTGGATCTGACTCCACAGGGGCTGATAGAAGCCGTCGAGGTCCAGGACGGCGATGGGCTTCCGGTGATAGCCGAGCTGCTTGAGCGCCATGACCTCGAGGATTTCCTCGAGCGTGCCGAGCCCGCCGGGAAGGGCCACGAAGGCATCGCCGCGCGTGTCCATGATGGCCTTCCGCTCGCGCAGGCCCTCGGTGACCATGAGCTCGGTCACCGTGGCCTCCCCCACCCCGAGATCGTGCAGGGCCTGGGGAATGACGCCGACCACCTCGCCGCCGGCGCCGAGCACCGCGCGGGCGAGCGCCCCCATGAGGCCCAGCCCACCGCCCCCATAGACGAGCTGCCAGCGCCGGCGCGCGATCTTTTCGCCCAGCTCGCGCGCCGCCTCGAAGTACTTGGCGTCCACCCGGTCGCTGGAGCCGCAGAAGACGGTGACGGCGCCGATCACGTCGGATCGAGGCGCGGCGAGCCGGCCCGCCCGTGGCCGGCATTGTCCAGCGCGATCTCGGCATTGCGCCGCATGCCCTGGGCCTTCGGCCGCGTGAGCGGCGTGCCCGCAAAGCGCGCCCGAAACGCCTCGTCGTCCATGCCGGCCACGGCGGCCGCGCCCGGATAGGGCGCCGTGGGCCGGAAGGCCGCCTCCCGGGTGACTGGCGCCCGGCGGTTCCACGGGCAGACGTCCTGGCAGATGTCGCAACCGAATTGCCACTCGCCCATCCGGGCCGCCAGCGCGGGCTCGATAGCGCCGCGGTGCTCGATGGTCAGATAGGAGATGCAGCGGCGCGCGTCGAGCACATAGGGCGCGGTGAAGGCGTCGGTGGGACAGGCGTCGAGGCAGGCGCGGCAAGTCCCACAGCGGTCCGGCAGGGGCCCGCCGTGGACGAGCTCCGCGGAGGTCAGGAGCACGCCGATGAAGAACCAGGAGCCTAGCGACGGATTCAGCAACATGGTGTTCTTGCCTACCCAGCCCAGCCCGGCGCGCGCGGCGAGGTCGCGCTCGAGAAGCGGGCCGGTGTCCACGTAGCACTTGCCGCTCGCCCCCGCCGCCTCGCCGACATAGCGAGCAAGGGCCTCGAGCCGCGGCGTCATCACGTCGTGATAGTCGCGGCCCCAGGCATAGCGGGCCACGGGCTTCCAGGTCGCATCCTCCGGCTCCCCTTGAAAATAGTTGAGCGCCACCGTGACGACCGAGCGCGCGTCGGCGAGCACGCGCCGCGGATCCACGCGCTCGGGCAGGCGCCGCTCGAGATACCCCATGGTGCCCGCATGCCCCGCCTCGACCCAGCGGCGAAAGCTATCCGCATGCTCGGGGGGATCGGCGGACCCCACCGCCACGAGATCGAACCCCAGCGCGAGCGCCTGCGCCTTGATTGCCTCGGTGAGCGCCATCGCCGCCATCATGGCCGGCGCGCCTTCACGATGAGATGGCTGCGGGTCAGCGTGCGCCCGCCCGACTCGAGAAACTGGATATAGCGGAACCAGCGCCCGTCGGCGCGCCAGCGCTCCTGCAATCCCACCGCTGCCGCGAGGGCCTCCTCCACCGAGCCGAAGCGCTGCACCGACTGGTCCACCTCGAGGGCTTCCACCGAGAAGCCAACGCGCTCGAGCACGGAGCGCATGCGGGCCTCGTCATAGGCAAAGCGCGACACCTTGCCGGTCTCGCGCCACTGGTCCACGTGAAAGGCCACCATGGCGAGGCAGCCTCGAGATGGAAGCGCGCGGGCCGACCGCTCGATGATGGCGTCGGAGGCGCAGAGGTGGGCGGTGACGAGGCCGGGAGCCCAGGAGTGATACTCCTCCTTCTCGACGTCGGCCACATGGAACTCGGCATTGGTGAGTCCGGCACGCTCCGCCCGCCCGCCGGCTTCCGCGACCAGATCGGCCTCCCGATCGAGCCCGACCACCCAGCGAGAGACCGATGCCAGCGCGAGCGCCACCCGACCCGCGCCGCAGCCCACGTCGAGGACGCGCAGCGAGGCCAGATCTTCCTGGGACAGGAGCGAGAGGAAGCGCGGGCTGAGGCCCTCGGCCGCGGTCGCCAGCATCAGTCCGACGCGGCGCCCTCGTCGGCCTTGAAGTATTTCGCCTCGGGGTGGTGGAAGACGATGGCCGATACCGAGGCCTCGGGATCCATCATGCACCCCTCGGTGAGGGTCAACCCGATGCGCTCCGGCCCCAGCAGGGAGAAGATGATTCGCTGGTCGGTGAGCTCGGGGCAAGCGGGATATCCTGGGGACACGCGCAGGCCTTGATAGCGCGCCTTGAGCCGCTCGGCCATGGTGAGATCCGGGGAATCCGGGAAACCCCACTGGGTACGAAGTCGCGCATGGAGCATCTCCGCGAAAGCCTCCGCGCACTCGATGGCCAGGGCCTGGAGCGCATGGGAGCGGAGGTACTGGCCCTCGTTCTTCCACTGCTCCGCCTGGGCGCGAATGCCGGCGCCGCAGGTCACCGCGAAGATGGCGACGTAGTCGCGCTCGCCGCGGTCCACCTCGCGCACGTAGTCGGTGAGACAGAGGCGCTCGCCCGCCTGCTGGCGGGGAAAGTCGAAGTGAGCGATCTCGCGCCCGCCCTCGTAGAGGTAGAGCCGGTTGCCCGAGGCATTGGCCTCGTAGAAGCGATAGAGGCCGTCGGCACGGATGAGACCCCGGGCGGCTGCCTCGTCCTGGAGCCCCTGCACCATGGCGCGTAGCTCCACCGTCTTGACGTCGCCCTCCTCCAGGAGGCGAGACACCGCGCCCTTGAGGCCCAGGTGCTTGCCCAGCAGCATCTGGAGGTTGAGATACGGATAGACGTGGGTGAGTGGCACGTCGCGCAGCACGTGGAGATCGAGGTCGGGCGGCCGCGGGATCGAGACGGTGCGGGAGACCGAGGAGCGCGCCGGCCGAGCCTCGGCGGCACCGGCCGCGGCGGCCGGCGCCTCGTCCCCCGCCCGGAGCGCCGCCTGCTGCTCGACGATTCCGGCGAGGAGCGCCTCCCGGGTCGTGGCGCCGAAGAGGCGATTGGCCAGGTCCAGCCCGTCCATGGCGTCCTTGGCGTAGATGGTGGCGCCGGGGTACTCGGGCGCGATGCGCGTGGCGGTGAACTTCCGGGTGAGCGCCGCGCCGCCGACGAAGAGCGGGATGTCGATGCCGGCCGCGCGGAGATCCTGCGCGGTGAGCACCATTTGCTGGGCGGACTTCACGAGGAGCCCGGACAGCCCGAAGGCGTCGGGCTTGTGTGAGTGATACGCGGCGATCAGATCCTCGGGGGGCACCTTGATACCCAGGTTGATGATCCGGTAGCCGTTATTCTTCCAGATGATCTCGACCAGATTCTTGCCGATATCGTGCACGTCGCCCTTCACGGTGGCGAGCACGATGCTGCCGCGCGTGGCGCTCTCCGCTCGCTCCATGAATTGCTCGAGGTGACCCACCGCCGCCTTCATGGCTTCCGCGGACTGGAGCACCTCGGCCACGATGAGCTGGTTGTCGTTGAAGAGCCGCCCCACCTCTTCCATGCCCTTCATCAGGGGGCCGTTGATGATGTCCAGCGGGGCCGCCTCGCGGCGCTTGATCTCGAGGTCCTCCACCAGCCCGTCGCGAGAACCCTCCACGATATAGCGGGCCAGGCGCTCGTCCAGCGGCAGCGCCGCTCCCACCAACCGGGGCTCTTTCTTCTTGCCGCGGAAGTAGGCGGCGAAGGTGGCCACCGGATCCGTTCCCCGCATCCAGATGAGGTCCTCGGACAGCCGGCGCTCCTCTTCGGGAATGGAGGCGTACCTCTCCAGGCGCTCGGTGTTCACGATCGCGTAGTCGAGGCCCGCCTTGGTGCAGTGGTAGAGGAAGACCGCGTTGAGAACCTCGCGGCCGGCGGCGGGGAGCCCGAAGGAGACGTTCGAGATGCCCAGGATGGTCCGGCACTCCGGGAAGCGCTGCTTGATCGCGCGCAGCCCTTCGATGGTCTCCACCGCCGAGCCCACATAGTTCGCGTCGCCGGTGCCCACCGGGAAGACCAGCGGGTCGAAGATGAGATCCCGGGCCGGGAGTCCGTATTTCCCGGTGAGCAGCGCGAACGAGCGCTCGGCTACTTTGAGCTTACGCTCACGTGTTACGGCCATCCCCTGCTGCTTGTCCTCGTCGATGCAGCCCACCACCACCGCGGCGCCGTAGGTTCTCAGCAGCGGCACCACCTTGTCGAAGCGCTCCTCGCCGTCCTCGAGGTTGATCGAGTTCACGATGGCCTTGCCCTGGCACATCCGGAGCGCTTTCTCGATCACCGCCGCGTCCGTCGAGTCGATCATGAGCGGAGCCTTGACCTTCCGCGTGAGCCGGTCGAGGAAGCGCAGCATGTCGGTGTTCTCGTCCCGATCGGGGTTGGCGAGGCAGACGTCCAGCACCTGGCCGCCGCCCCGCACCTGGGCGCGCCCGACCTCGGCCGCCTCCTCGAACTTGTCCTCCACGATCAGGTCCTTGAACTTCCGGGACCCGATCACATTGGTGCGCTCGCCCACCAGGAGCGGGCGATTGTCGTCGCCGGGGTAGACGACCTCGATGCCGCTCACCGCCGCGGCCAGGCCCTCCGCGGGCCGGCGCGGCGCCTTCCCCTGCACTAGCCGGGCCAGAGCGCGCGTATGCGCGGGAGTGGTTCCGCAGCAGCCCCCCACCAGATTCACCCAGCCCTCGTCCACGAAGCGCCGCATCTTCAGCGCGAGGCTGTCCGGCGTTTCTTCGTAGTGGCCGAGCTCGTCGGGCAGGCCGGCGTTCGGGTAGACGGTGACCTGACAGGTGGCCAGACCCGAGAGCGTGCGCAGGTGATCGGTCATGAACTCGGGGCCGGTGGCGCAGTTGAGTCCGATCGAGAAGAGATCGAGGTGCTCCACCGAGGCGTAGAGGGCGTCTACTCCTTGTCCCGCCAGCATGGTCCCCATGGGCTCGATGGTGCCGCTCACCATGAAGGGGAGGTCGAGCCCGGACTCGGTCAAGGCACGGCGCACGCCGATGGCCGCCGCTTTTACGTTGAGCGTGTCCTGGCAGGTTTCCAGCAATAGCGCGTCAGCACCTCCCGCGATCAGGCCCTTGGCCTGGACGTAGTAGCCATCGCGCACCTCTTCGAAGGTGACGCCGCCGGTGACCGTGATGGTGCGCGTGCCGGGGCCCATCGCGCCCACCACGAAGCGGGGACGCTCCGGTGTCGAGCGCCCGTCGGCCGCGGTACGGGCAATGCGGGCAGCGGCAGTTGCTATCTCGAACACCTTGTCAGACAGGTCATATTCGGCAAGGACATATGGCGCACATCCGAAAGAATTGGTCGAGATGAGGTCGGCACCGGCGTCGAGGTAGGCCTCGTGGATGGCCTGGATCACGTCCGGGCGGGTGAGGTTGAGGTTCTCGTTGCAGCCTTCGAGACTTGGACCGCCGAAGTCCGCGGCGGTGAGGTTGTTCGCCTGGATCATGGTGCCCATGGCCCCGTCGAGCACGAGGATTCGCTCGCGAAAGGCCGCCATGAAGCGGGCGCTGCGCTCCGGAATCGGCGACATGTCAGTATCTTAGCATCGGCTGCGGTATACTCCGTCTCCGCGATGCCCACGCCCTTCGGCCGCCCCGACCTCCGCAAGGAAGACCAGCGATTCATCACCGGCCGGGGGCGCTATGTGGACGACCTGCGCGTCCCCGGTTGTCTCCACGCGGCCTTCGTCAGGAGCCCGTATGCGCACGCCCGGGTGGAGCGAATCGACACCGCGGCGGCGCGCGGCATGCCGGGGGTGGTCGCGGTCTTCACCGCCGCCGACTTGCCCGAGTGCAAGCGACCCATCCCCGCCGCCACCCCGTCGCCCGCCTCCTTCCGGAGCGCACCCCAGTCGGTGTTCGCGGACCCGATGGTCCGTCATACCGGCGAGGTCGTTGCCGTGGTTCTCGCCGAGGCGCCGTATCTCGCCGCCGATGCCGCGGAGGCGGTCACGGTCGACTACGCGCCCCTGCCGGCGGCGGCAGGGCTTGCCGCCGCGAGCGCGACGGGAGCGCCGAAGGTATTCGAAGGGTGGCCGGACAATGTCGCCGGGCCGTCTACCGCCCAGGTCGGGGAGCCGGCGGCCGCGCTCGCGAAGGCTCACGTGGTGGTCGAGGCGGAGCTGGACCTGGCTCGAGTCGCCGGGGCGCCGCTGGAGCCGCGCGGGATCCTGATCGTGCCAGACGGCCCGGACGGCCGATTCACAATCTGGATTCCCAGCCAGACGCCGTATGGGCTTCGCGGCGCCATCGCGGGGGCGCTCGAGATTCCCGAGGAGCGCGTGCGGATCGTCTGCACCGATTCCGGTGGCGGCTTCGGGATCAAGGGCCATACCTATGCCGAGGATATCGTCCTGGCGGCGGCCGCGCGCCGGCTCGGGCGCCCGCTCAGATGGACGGAGTCACGGCGGGAGCATTTCCTCAGCGGCTCGCCGGATCGGGGCCAGCGGCACCGTGCCCGACTCGGAGTGGACGGTGAAGGGCGCATCGTGGCCATCGAGACGGCGTTCGCCCGCGACCACGGGGCCTATCTTCCGCTCGGCGAGGTCATCACGCGCAATACCATCAACCATCTGCCCGGGCCATACCGCGTGCCGCATATCGGCGCCTCGGGCAAGAACGTGGTCACCCACACGCTCTTCGGGGGCGCGTATCGCGGCTCGGGCCGCCCGGAAGCGGCCTTCGTGATGGAGCGGCTCATCGACCGGGCGGCGCGGCGCCTGGGCCTTGATCCCGCGGAGATCCGCCGGCGCAATTTCGTCCGCCCCGCCGAGATGCCGTACCGCACCGGGCTCGTCTATCGCGACGGCACCCCGGTGTCCTATGACCCGGCGGATTTTCCCGCCTCGTTCGAGCGGCTGCTGGAGGCCTTCGACTACGCGGACTGGCGAAAGCGGCAGGCGGAGCGGCGAGGAAGTGCCACTCCCATCGGGATCGGCCTCGGCTGCTATGTCCAGGGCACCGGCGTTGGTCCCTTCGAGGGCGCGGACGTGCGCGTGGACGTGGCCGGCAATGTGCAGGTCATCATCGGCGTCTCCTCGCAGGGGCAGGCCCACGAGACCACCATGGCGCAGATCGCCGCCGCCGAGCTGGGCGTGGAGCTCGCCCGGGTCACCGTGGTCGCGGGTGATACCGCCATGCTGCCCTTCGGCAATGGCACCGGCGGCAGCCGGGTGGCCGCCAACGCGGGCCCCGCGGTAGCGAAGTCGTCGCGGGAAGTCGCGGAGAAGGCGCGGCGAGTCGCGGCCGAGATGCTCGAATGCGCGCCCGCGGACGTGGTGCTCGCGGGGGGCCGCGTGCATGTGGCCGGGGTGCCCCAGCGGGGCCTGCCGCTGGGCGAGGTAGCGCGGGCGGCGGTGCGGAACAAAGCGCTCGTCCGCGAGGGCCAGCCGGGACTACAAGTCTGCGGATACTTCTCGCCCGAGTCCGTCACCTTCGCGTTCGGCGCGCATGCCTGCGCGCTGGAGGTAGACACGGAGACCGGCAAGGTGCGCATCCTCCGCTATCTCGCGCTTCATGATTGCGGGCGAGCCATCAATCCCCTCGTGGTCGAGGGCCAGCTCCAGGGCGGAATCGCCCAGGGCATCGGCACCGCGCTGTGCGAAGAGCTGGTGCATGATGCCGAAGGTCAGCTCCTCACCGGGAGCTTCATGGACTACGCCATGCCCATGGCGGCCGACCTGCCCGCGCTCGAGTCGATCGCGGTGTCATTCCCATCCACGCGGAACGAGCTGGGCATCAAGGGCGTGGGAGAAAGCGGCATCATCGCCCCGCCGGCCGCCATCGCCAATGCGGTGGAGGACGCGCTGGCCGACCGCGGGGCGGAGATCACCCGGGTGCCCATCACGCCCGCCCGGCTCTGGGAGTCGCTCCGCAAGGCGCGGTGAGCGGCGCCGGTATGCTTGGACGCCGTTCTCGATGTAGATTGGCTGCATGAAACCCGACCCCATCACCGTGTCCGTGATCCAGCACCGGCTCGAAGCCATCGTCCACGAGATGGGCGAGGCCATGCTCCGCACCGCCTACTCCCAGATCCTCAACTCGAGCCGCGACTTTTCCACCGCGATGTTCGACGGCCGGGGACGGCTCGCCGCCCAGGCCGAGCACGTGCCCATTCACGTGGGGGCGCTCCCGTGGGCGGTGCAGTCGGTGGCGGAGTACTTCGGCGGGCGCATCCGGCCCGGCGACCTGTTTCTGCTGAACGACCCCTATCACGGCAACAACCATCTGCCCGACCTCACCGTGCTCTTGCCGGTGTTCTGGGAGGGGCAACTGGTCTTCTGGTCCATCAATCGCGCGCACCAGCACGACATCGGCGGCGCCACCCACGGCACCTATAACCCCGGCGCCACCGAGATCTGGCAGGAAGGCGTGCGCATCCCGCCGCTGAAGCTCTACGACGCGGGAGCCCTGCGCGACGACGTGCTCGAGACCGTCGCGCTCAACGTGCGGCATCCGCGCGACTTCAAGGGCGACCTCAACGCCATGATCGGCTCCACGCGCGTGGGCGAGCGCCGCACCCTGCGCCTCATCGAGGAGTACGGGCTTCCCACTGTCCTGGCGGCGGTGGGCGAGATCCTGGACGGATCCGAGCGCCAGGCCCGAGCCTGTATCGGGCAGTGGAAGGATGGAGTGTTCCGCGGAGAGGCGGTGCTCGACGATGACGGGCACGGCATCGAGGACATCGCCATCCGCGCCACCGTGACGAAGAAGGGCGACTCCCTCGTGGTGGACCTGACGAAGAGCCACGACCAGGTCATCGGCTTCGTGAACTCGTCCTACCCGAATACGATCTCCGCCGTCCACATGGCGCTGGCCTACCTCATCGACCCGCGCACGCCCAAGAACGAGGGGACATTTCGGCCGGTCACGGTCAAGGCGCGTCAGGGCAGCGTGGTGTGGCCGTTCTCACCGGCGCCGGTGACGCTGGCCACCAACCACTGCGCCCAGGAGATCGCGGAAGCGGTGATCAAGGCGCTGGCCAAGAGCTGCCCGGAGCGCGTGCTGGCGGGCTGGTCGCGGCGCTTCCGCATCGCCATCTCGGGGGTGAACCCGCGCACCAAGCGCCCCTTCATCTGGCACCTCTTCCACGCGCGGGGCGGCGGCGGAGCCTGCGCGGCCGGCGACGGCTGGGAGACCGCGGGCGAGGGTCAGGCCGCGGGCGGCATCAAGTTCGGGAGCGTGGAGGTGGCGGAGACGCGCTTCCCACTTTTCTTCGCGCGCCACGAGTTCCGTCCCGATTCTCCCGGCGATGGACGCTATCGCGGGGGCGTCGGGTCTCTTCTCACCCTGAAAGTCGAGACCACCGAGGAGGGCCGCGCCAATACCGCGGGCGATGGGGTCCGCCATCCCTCGTACGGCATCCTCGGCGGGAAGGACGGACTTCCCCACCGTTACCGGATGCTCGTGCGCGGCCGCACCCGCTTCCTCAAGACCAAGGAGGTGGGGGTGCCCGTGCTCCCCGGCACCGTGTTCCTGGTGGAGTCCGCCGGCGGCGGCGGCTATGGCGACCCGCGCCGCCGCGATCCCGCCGCCCGCGCCCGCGACCGCGAGAACGGCCTCGTCACCAAGCTCAAGGCTTCGAAGCCCCGCCGCAATGGGAGGGCGTGAGCATGCCCCTCCGCATCGGCATCGACGTCGGCGGGACGTTCACCGATCTGGTCTCGGTGGACGAGCACGGCCGCACCACGCTCGCGAAGTCCGCGTCCACGCCGTCCGATCCCTCCGTCGGCGTGCTCGACGGCCTCGGTCTCCTCGCCGCCGAGCTCGGGCTCGACGCGGGCGCCTTGTTGGCCCGTACCGAGCTGGTCGTGCACGGGACCACGGTGGCCACCAATGCCCTGCTGGAGCGGAAGGGCGCCACCGTGGGCATGCTCACCACCGCTGGTCACCGGGACATCGTCGAGATGCGCGAGGGGCTCAAGGACGACCGCTACAACCTGCGCATGCCGCCTCCCATCCCGCTGGTGCCGCGAGCGCGGCGGCTCGACGTGCGCGAGCGCATCCGCTTCGACGGCACCGTCGAAACCCCTCTGGACAAGCGCTCGGTCGAGTCTGCCGTGCGCAAGCTGGCCGGGGCCAAGGTCGAGTCGGTCGCCGTCTGCTACCTCCATTCCTACCGGGACGGGCGGCACGAGCAGGCCACGCGCCGGCTGCTCGCGCGTTTGCTGCCGGCGGCCTACGTTTCTCTCTCTTCGGAGGTGCTGCCGCAGATCAAGGAGTACGAGCGCTTCGGCACCACCGTGGTCAACGCCTATGTGGGGCCGGTGCTCGCGGGCTATCTCGGCCGCCTCGAGAAGCGGCTGGCGGCGGCCGGCTATGCCGGCCGCGTCCTCATCATGCAGTCGCATGGCGGTGTCGCCACCATCGAGGACTCGGTTCGCCTGGCTGCCGGAGCCGTATTGTCGGGGCCGGCGGGCGGCATCGCGGGAAGCGGGCACTGTTCTCGGGTGATCGGCGAGGGCAATCTCATCACCTTCGACATGGGGGGAACCAGCACGGACATCGCGCTGCTGGAGGGCGGCGAGCCGCATCTCACCGGCGACAAGGCGGTGGGCGGCAGCAAGGTGGCGCTGCCGAGCATCGACATTCACACGCTGGGAGCGGGCGGCGGCTCCATCGCGACGGTGGACGTGGGCGGCATCCTGCACGTGGGCCCCGAGAGCGCGGGCGCGGTGCCGGGCCCCGCCTGCTATGGGCGCGGGGGCGGTGACGCCACCGTCACCGACGCCAATGTGGTGCTGGGGCTCCTCGATCCCGCCAACTTCCTGGGCGGGAGAGCCCGCCTCGACGCGGCGGCCGCCGAGACGGCGGTGGGACGCATCGCGCGCTCGCTCGGCGTCGACCACGGTGGCGGCGGCGGAGGGCATCTGCCGCGTCGTCAACACCAATATGGCGGAGGGTATCCGCCTGGTCTCGGTGCGCCGGGGCGCGGACCCGCGGCGCTTCGCCCTCCTGTCATTCGGCGGCGCGGCGGGGCTTCACATCACGGAGGTGGCGCGCATGCTCGAGGTCACCCGGGTAGTCGTCCCGCGGGTGGCTTCCGTGCTGTCGGCCTGGGGCATGCTCGCGACCGACCTCCGCTACGAGCTGGTGCGCACGCATGTGGGCGAGGCCCGCGAGATCGGGACCGATCGCCTTCGGCGGCGTTTTTCGGAGCTGGAGGCGGAGGGGCGGAAGCGGCTGGGCAGCTTCGCGGGCGCGATCGCGGTGCGCCGCTCCGCGGACATGCGTTACGGCGAGCAGACCTTCGAGATCTCGGTGCCGCTGGACGGCGTGGACATGGACGCGCCCGACCTGATGGAGCAGGTGGTGGCGCGCTTTCATGCGCGGCACGAGGCGCTCTACACCTACAGCGCGCCCGGCCAGGAAGTGGTGCTCGTCAATGCGCGGGTGGCCGTGGTCGGTCGGCTACCCGCCCTGCCCGCGGACGAGACGCGCGCCGCCGCTCCACCCGCCACCGCGCCCCGCACGCGCCGGGCCTATCTCGGCCGCTGGATGGAGGTGCCCGTCCGCGACATGGACACGCTGCCTCCCGGCCAGGAGATCAAGGGACCGGCCATATTCGAGTCGGCCACCACCACGGTGGTGATTCGCGCCGATGAACGGGCGCTGGTGACCGCCCAGGGCTGGCTCGACATCGCGATCGGGTAGTAGTTTTCGAGTAGCTTTCGGGCGGCGGGCTCCCGCCCCGGCTCACCGTCCGCACCAGGTCCCGCCGTGTTGGTGTCTTTCCGACCCTCTTTCAGTCCCACTAGTTAGTTGACAGAACTCGAAAATCCGCCTAGTTTGAACGCCCCCACATGGCCCCATAACCGCGCATCATTGAGGCGTCGAATGGCAGATTCTTTGGTCGATATTCCTGACTACGCGCGAATCGACGAGGTCCGGCCGATTCCGCGCCTCCGTGACTGGACCCGGCTCACGTCCGAACAATTTGTTGCCACCTACGCTGATCACCCCGTCGTCTTCGAGGGACTGGCCAAGCAGTGGCCCGCCTACCGAAAATGGAACCGCGAGTTCATAGCCGGTGTTGTCGGCTCCGACACCTTGGTGGAGGTGCTCCGCCCCATCGCTCTGGGAAGCCAGCAGTATCAGTGGGAGGTCAAGGTACCGCTCGGAATCTTTGCGGAAGAGGTCCAGACCACTCGGGGCCTCTATCTCGCGGAATGGTACCCGTATCCCCGCTACCCCACGCTGCTGGCCGACATCGCTCCCGTGCCGGACTTCCTGGCCGATGACTGGCTGGCGTCGATCCCGATGGAAGGGTTCAACACATTCAATCGGGCGCCGCTCTACTGGGGCGGGGCGGGGAGCGCCACCGACTGCCACTTCGACAATGCCAATACCGTGACCTGGAACGCCACCATCAAGGGCGTCAAGCGGTGGCTGCTATTTTCCGGACGGAAGTTCCCCGAGCCCACCTGGGAGCGAAAGCGCGCCAGCCAGCGACTCATCCGCACCGGACTCGCGACGGCCACGAATCACACCCCGAAGTTCTCGGGCTTCGTCACCGTGGACGGGATCGAGAAGTACATCGCGGGTAAGCTCTCCGACCTTCCCGAGGATCTGGTGTTCTACTCGGCGGATATTGCCGCGGGCGACCTGATCTACGTGCCCTGGAGGTGGTTTCATCAGGTGCACAACGTGACGGAGTCCATGGCGGTGAGCCGGTACTACGTGTCGCGCGAGAACTACCGGGCGTATCTCACATTCCGACGGGAGATCAGTCGCGCTTCCACCATGGCCCTGCGCCTCCTCATCGGGTCGGACCGAGGCCGGAAGGTAGTGGGAAGTGCGCCGGTGCGACGCTTGCTTTCGACCGGCGTGGGCAAGGCGCTGTTCTCGCGCGCCCTCCTGCTGGCACAGGTGACCTGAGGGCGTTTCAGGACTTCCGGATCCACACCGCGGTGTCGTGGAAGACGGCGCCGCCGTGCGGAAAGCCGGGCTCACTGCTGGTGAGCGCATTGATGCCCAGCCGATTCTCGAAGTGTTTGTTCGGCCAGACCCCCTCGACCACCACCACCCCCGGCTGCTGCCCCTCGCGCGCCATCGCGTGCACGATCACCTCGCCGCGCTCGTTGCCCAATGTCACCCGCTCGCCGTCGGCGATGCCGAGGGCCTCGCAGTCGGCCGGGTTCATCAGCGCGGTGGGCCGCACCTCGCGGCGCAGCGAGCTCGGGGTCTCCGTGAAGGTCGAGTTGAGGAAGGTCCGCGCTGGCGCGGCCACCAGCCGGAAGGGCTTGGCCGCGGTGGCGCCGTCGATCACGTCGAAGTGATCCGGGAGCACCGGCATCTCCGCCCAGCGGCCACCGAAGCGCTTCCAGTCCGCCTTGAAGTGGAAACGGCGGTCGTCGGTCTCGAACCCGTCGAGGAAATGCCCGGTACGGAAGGGCGGCGCGCAGTCCTGGCCGCCGCTCCGCCAGTTGGTCTCGGCGTCCCACATGCCGGAGCGCTTGAGCGTCCAGTCCATGATCTCCCACGGGCTCATCTCGAAGCCGGGATGCGTGGCGCCCAGCCGCCGAGCCAGGCCGCGGATCACCTCGTGATTCTCGCGACATTCTCCGGGCGGCTCGATCACCTTCTTCGCCACCTGGAAATAAGTGTGGCCGCTCGCGGTGTAGAAGTCGTCGTGCTCCACGAAGGTGGTGGCGGGCAGCACGATGTCCGCGAAAGCCGCCGTCTCGGTGAGGAATTGCTCGTGCACACAGAGGAAGAGATCTTCGCGGGCCAGTCCCCGATGCACCAGGTTGAGATCCGGGCAGACCATGGCGGGATTGGTGTTCTGCACCAGCATGGCCGTCACCGGGGGCCCGCCGTGCAGCGCCGCGGGATCGCCGGTGAGGATGGCGCCCAGGCGGGACTGGTCCAGCGCCCGAATGGACTTGTCCACCACGTCCAGCCCCTCGATGAGGCTGCGGTCGAGCGGGTAAAGTGCGGTGTGCCCGTACAGCGCTCCCCCGCCCTGGTACTGCCACGCGCCGGTAACCGCGGGCAGGCAGCTCACCGCGTGCATATTGACGGCGCCGTTGCGCGAGCGGCTGAAGCCGTGGTGGCAGCGGATGAAGCTCTTCTTGGTGCGCCCATACCGCCGCGCGAAGTTCGTGATCGCTTCGGCCGACAGCCCAGTGATCGCCGCCGCCCACTCGGGGGTCCGCGTCGCCACGTGGCGAGCCAGTTCGTCCGGCGCGTCGGTGTACGCGCGCAGATACTCCCAGTCGGCGAAGCCCTCGGCGAAGAGGACGTGCATCACCCCGCAGGCGAGGGCGCCATCGGTGCCGGGTCGAACCGCCAAGTGGATATTCGCGTGCTCGGCGGTGCCGGTGCGATAGGGATCGACCACCACCAGAGTCGCGC